>NZ_JBZDPT010000020.1:0-66461 GCF_058270035.1 Mycobacterium shunyiense
GGCATCAAAAAAACAAAGCCACACCCTAAACGGGAAAAAGAGCGTGGCCAAAAACAACAAACAAAAACCACCAAACACACTATTGAGTTCTCAAACAACACGCCCGAGTTTGTCGCGCAGAAATCCCGCGGCTAAAAGCCGCTGAGCTCCTGCGGGCAGTGAGAATACCCACCGTAATGGGTGTCTCTCTCGGATTTCGTCTTCGCTCTCCGGCGCTTGTCCGTGTCGCTCTGACCTGGAATAAGTTACGTGAGCGCTAACAGCGAGTCAAATCGCCAGGTCACTGCGACGTTTTCCCAGGTCAGAGCGTGACTACCGGACGCCCTAACCGCCGGTGCGCTCGACGCCGGCAATGTGCCGCTTGCCACGTCGCAACACGAGCCAACGCTCATGCAGAAAATCGGAATGCTGTGGTAGCCACTCGTCGCTTTCAATACGAATGTTGTTCACGTACACCCCGCCCTCGGCGACATTGCGGCGCGCGGCCCCCTTACTCGCCGCCAACCCGGTGCTCACCAACAAGTCCACGATCGAGTCCGGGCCGCCCGGCTTCAGCTCGGCAACCTGCCCACTACTGGCCTCGCGCAGCGCGGCGCCGAGCGTCGATCCGTCGAGGTCGGCCAACTCGCCACGACCGAACAACGCCTGGCTGGCGAGCTCGACCGCCTTCGTCGCCCCTTCTCCGTGCACCAACGTGGTGAGTTCACGCGCGAGCCGTTTCTGCGCGGCGCGTTCATGCGCACGGTTCTTGGTCGCGTCCTCGAGCTCGCCGATCTCCTCCGGCGTCAGAAAGGTGAACCACCGCAGGTAACCGATGACGTCGGCATCAGCGGCATTCACGAAGTACTGGTACCAGGCGTAGGGGCTGGTCATTTCGGGGTCGAGCCACACGTTGCCGCCGCCGGTCGACTTGCCGAACTTCTTACCTTCGGAGTCGGTGACCAGCGGAGTCGTCATCGCATGCACGGTGGCGCCCAGCTTCTGGCGCACCAATCGGGCGCCGGCGACGATGTTGCCCCACTGATCGGAGCCACCGATCTGCAATGCGCAACCATGCCGCTGGTGCAGTTCCACGAAGTCGTTGGCCTGCAGCAGCATGTAGCTGAACTCGGTGTAGGAGATGCCGTCGCCTTCGAGCCGGCGTCGGACCGTCTCCCGGTCCAGCATCACGTTCACCGAGAAGTATTTGCCCAGGTCGCGTAGAAACTCGATGGCCGAGAGCTGACCGGTCCAATTGAGGTTGTTCTCGACGATCGCACCGGTCGGGCTGTCGTCGAATTCGACGAACCGCTCCAACTGACCGCGGATGCGGCCGGCCCAGTCCGACACCGTGTCGGCGGTGTTCAGCGTGCGCTCCCCCGTGTCGCGAGGGTCACCGATCATCCCGGTCGCCCCGCCGGCCAGCACGATCGGCCGGTGTCCGGCACGTTGGAACCGCCGCAACGTGAGCAACGGAACCAGGTGGCCTGCGTGCAGGCTGGGCGCGGTCGGGTCGAAGCCCGAATAGACGGTCATGGGGCCTTTGGCCAGGTCGTTCGCCAACGCATCGCGGTCGGTCGACTGGGCGATCAGCCCACGCCAGTCCAGCTCATCCAGGATTCCCATGCTCATGACGACGATCATGCCGCATTGCGCAGGTCAATCACTGGTGCCGGGCGCAGGTGCACGCGGGCTGCGCCGATACGCCGACACCTCTCCCCGGCCGGCAATCCAGAACCGCCATCGCCGGTCGGCGGCCTTGCTCACTCCGACCCGCGGGCCGTCGACTCCCGGGACCGCATCGCCCAGCGTCAACCGCACCGGACTACCGGCATCGAAGAGGTCAATCCCGTTGTCCTCCATAGCAATTCCCAACGCAGAGCACAGGTTTCCCGGCCCTCTCGCCAACGCAACGGGGCGCACCGCAGGCCCCCGGCGCCGCGCGGCCACCTCGGTGCCGGCACTTACCGCCGCAGCGCGCAGCAGGACCGCGCCCGCCACACCGTCGTAACCGCAGACCACATTCGCGCAGACATGGATGCCGTGGCTGCGGTAGGTGTACAGGTGTCCGGGCGGGCCGAACATCACGAGATTCCGTCCGCCTGCACCGCGAAACGAATGCGAGGCTGCGTCGGGCCAGGGGCCGTCGGGCGGACCCCCGTACGCCTCGACCTCGACGATGACGGCGCGGACACCGCGTCCAGTCAGCTCGGCCCCCAACAGCCGACGGGCTGCGAACAGCGGATCTCCGGTCAGCAGTTCGGCGCCCATCTGCAAGCCCACCCGAGCGATTTTGCACTTCGCAACATCCACCGTTGACACCGGCCATACGCGAGCGCAGTATTCATCACATGATGACTTCATCGATCGATGAATTCTCGGCCGGATTCCCGTCCAATGCCGACGCCCCTGCCGTCGACATCACCGGACTGCAGGTCAACCGTGGTGGGCGCCCCGCGATTCGAGACCTCTCGGTGCGGATCTCCCGCGGTGCCATCACCGGCCTGCTCGGCCCCTCAGGCTGCGGCAAGACCACCCTGATACGCAGCATCGTCGGGACCCAGATCGTCGAGGCCGGCACCGTCATGGTCCTCGGACACCCCGCCGGTTCGGCACCGCTACGCCACCGCGTCGGATACGTCACGCAGGATCCGACGATCTACAACGACCTGCGGGTCATCGACAACGTCCGCTACTTCGCCGCGCTGTACGGCACGTCGGCGGACTCGGCCGCCGACGCCATCCGGACGGTCGGACTCGACGATCACCGCACCGCCTACTGCGGCAACCTCTCCGGCGGTCAACGGACCCGGGTCTCGCTCGCCTGCGCCCTGGTGGCCGAACCTGAACTCCTGGTGCTCGACGAGCCGACCGTCGGCCTCGACCCGGTCCTGCGCGTCGACCTGTGGGAACAGTTCAACGAACTGTCACGGCGCGGAACAACCCTGCTGGTCTCCAGTCACGTCATGGACGAGGCCGACCACTGCGGTGACCTGCTGCTCATGCGCGAAGGCAGGTTACTCGCCCACACCACCCCTGACCAGCTACGGAAGGACACGGAATGCACGTCCCTGGAGGAAGCGTTTCTCACCGTCATCCGGCGCAGCGCCACAGCCGGGCACAACCGAGCCGACTGAGCCCGGCGGCCTACCTGGCCACCACCGGACGGATCCTGCGACAGCTCGCCGCCGACCATCGCAGCGTGGCGATGATCCTGTTGGTCCCCAGCCTGATCATCACCCTGATGTATTTCATGTTCCAGAACGCACCGCACGCGCCGGGGCAACCGACACCGTTCAACAATGCCTGCCTGATCATGCTCGGCGTCTTCCCGCTCATCGTGATGTTCCTGATCACCTCGATCACCATGCAGCGGGAACGAGTCTCGGGAACTCTCGAACGCATTCTGACCACGCCACTGCGGCGGTTCGACCTGCTCGCCGCCTACGGCACCGCGTTCTCGATCGCAGCCGCGGCGCAGGCCACCCTCGCCTGCGTCGTCTCGTTCTGGTTCCTCGGACTCCACACCGAGGGCAGCCCAGTTCTGGTGTTCCTGATCGCGATCATCAACGCCGTACTCGGCGTCGGTCTAGGGCTGTTGTGCAGCGCGTTCGCCCGCACCGAGTTTCAGGCCGTGCAGTTCATGCCGGTGGTGATCGCGCCCCAACTGCTGTTGTGCGGCATCATCGTGCCTCGGGCCGCGCTGCCGGACTGGCTTCAGTGGATCAGTAACGTGCTACCGGCCAGCTACGCACTCGAAGCCCTGCAGCAGGTCGGCGCCCACGCTGAGCTGACCGCCGTCGCGGCACGCGACATCGCGATCGTGCTCGGCTTTGCGGTGCTGGCACTGTGTCTGGCCGCGGCCACCCTGCGCCGTCGAACCCCCTAGGAACCCGTGAGTACCGACGTCGACTCCAGCAGAGAACGCAAACGGCCCGGCCGCCCGGCCGGACCATCGGACAAACGCGAGCGCATTCTGACCAGTGCGCGGGAATTGTTCGCCCGCAACGGAATCGACAAGACATCGATTCGCTCCATCGCCTCCGATGCCGGAGTGGACGCGGCACTGGTGCACCACTACTTCGGCACCAAGACCCAACTGTTCGCCGCGGCGATCCACATTCCCATCGATCCGATGACGGTGATCAGCCGGCTGAAAGAGGTGCCGGTGGACCAGATCGGGCACACGCTGCCGTCAATCCTGTTGCCGCTGTGGGATTCCGAGATCGGCAAGAGCTTTGTCGCGACGCTGCGCTCGATCCTGGCCGGCAACGACGTATCGCTGGTCCGGTCGTTTCTCCAGGACATCATCATCGGCGAGATCGGGCCCCGGGTGGACAACCCGCCCGGCAGTTCCCGGATCCGCATCCAGTTCGTCGCCTCACAATTGGTCGGGGTCGCGATGGCGCGTTACATCCTGGAGCTCGAGCCCTTCGCCACGCTGCCGGCGGAACAGATCGCCGAGACGATCGCACCCACCCTGCAGCGCTACCTGACCGGTGACCTACCCGGACTCCTCTGACCCGGCCAGCTCCATCAATCGCCGGTGCTCGGCGTCATCTTCGATGGCCACGGCCTCGTCGACCAGAAGGACCGGGATGCCGTCCTCGATCCGGTAGGCGCGCCGCAACCGGGGGTTGTAGAGCCAGTCCGTTCCGGCCAGCAGCAGCGGCCCGCGGTCCTGCGGGCACACCAGGATGCTCAGAAGCTTGTCGTCGACCACCACGTGAAGTTAGCCCAGCGGGATCTGGATGCCGCCACTCGGGCCGGGCTGTCCCCCGCCCCCGCCCGGAATCGGAGCGATACCGCCCGGGAACTGACCGACCCCGGGATTGAGCCCACTCTGCTGCGGAATCTGAGCGTTGGTCTGGGCCTGCAACTTGCGCTGGTAGGCCAACGTGCTCTTGAGCGCGTTGATCAACGGGACCTGGTTGGGGCGCTTGTCGAGGGCCTTGGTGATGGCCTCACGGTTGGCATTCGACGGCTTGTAGCCCTGCTGACGCAGCTTCAGGATGTCGTGGATCAGCGTCGAGATCTGGCCGCCGCCCTCGCCGGTGTCGTAATCCCTGGCGATGATGGACAACGCCTCGTCGGCGGTCATCGGCGGGGCCGCCGGAGCGGCCGATCCGGGTGCATCGGCGACCGGAGTGGGCTGAGCGGGGTCGGCGGCAGCCGTCGGCGCACCCGCGCCCACCAGCAGGCCCAGGACCAGCGCACCGCCGGTCACGACCCGACACCAGCTGTTCGCACCCGATCCCGATGTCATCGATCCTCCAGTCGTTCTGCCGTCCGCCGGAGCGTAACAGCGCGTTCTGGCCCCGGCATCCCGTCGGGCGACGCGACTATTCGGCGTCCGCCTCGTCGTCGGCACCGCCGGCGACGAGTTCGGCCCGACTGGCCGCGGTCAACTTCTTGTACGTCCCTGTATCGGCGTCGAGGTACCAGCAGTTACGCCGGCCGGATTTCGGGATGCCCGCGGCCCGCAGCGGCGCGACGAGCGGGCGGTAGGACGCACCGAGTTCCATGTCGGCCACCACGTGCACCACGTCCGGCGGGTTGCCGGCGGCCAGATCCTCCAGAGCGAGCGACAGATCGGCCGTCGGGACGCTACCGCCGGGGCGCAGGGCCAGGGCCGTCACTGCCAACTGTCGGCCCGACTCCTCGATGCCGTAGGTCACCGACATGTCGACCGCGTCGAGCCGCCCGACCGCGTCGTTGACACTGGTCGCGAACACCGGGCCCCGTTCGGTCCGGATCACCGCACCTCGGTTGTCGACCAGCCAGTAGTCACCGTCCTCATCGCGACGGAACAGGAACTCGGTGGACACCCAGGTGTCGGCCGGTGCGAACACACCGCGCTTGACCACGGCGGTCGGATCGACCGGGCCACGCGGGTGGGCCAGGAGCACACCCACCTCGTTGGCCTCGGCCTTGCGCACGAACCCCTGCTCGTCTTCCAGGATCAGGTCGTCGTCGGCGTCGTAGGCGGCGAGTTCGACGGTGCCGCCACCGGGCAACGGCCGTCCCTTGCTGCCGATCTTGGCTCCGGACACATTGGCCAGCACGGCCTGTCCGTCTGTGGTGGCGAAGAACTCCACGACTTGGGCCGGCTCGAACACGTCGACCACGCGTTTCCACAGCCCGGCCGGCATCCCGGATCCGATGAACAGCCGGACCGGGTGACTTCCCGTGAGCGAGAACGACGGATCGTCGATGACCTCGCGCAGCATCGCCCAGGTATAGGACACGACGGTCACGCCGTACTGCCGGATCTCCTGCAGGAACCGGTCGGGCTGCAATCCGCGCGACAGCGCGATGCGTGAACCGCCGACCACGGCACCGCCAAGACTGACCAGCAGGCCGGACTGATGATGCAGCGGGGTCAGGCAGTAGACCGTGTCGCCGCGACCCAGATTCGCCGCCGACGCGGTGCCGAACGCGGACAGAGCCCACCGGAAGTTGGTGATCTGGCGGGCCACGAGCTCCCCACCGACCTCGCTGAAGGCGACGAACGCCAGGTCGCGCGCGAGACCCGGGTTGGGCCGGTACCAGCCGGGCAGTTCGACGACGTCGGGGTCGATCTTCTCCATATCGACGACATCGGCGTCCTCGGGGACATCGAGGTCGCGGCTCTCACCACCGGGTCCACCGAGCGGCCCGCCGCTGCCGAGAACCAGCACGCGCATGTCGAGCTTGCAGGCCACGTCGAGATGGCTCGGGTCGGCGATGATCTCGGCCACGCCACCGAGCCGGGCCGCCTCGGCCAGGTCCGCCTCCGGCAGCAGCACGGCCACCGCTCCCAGCCGGGACAGGGCCGCGATGGCCACCAGGGCACTGGGCCGGGTGTCCATCAGGACGCCGACCCGGGCGCCCTGTCGCACACCGACGTCGATCAGTCCGCGAACCACGTTGTTGATCCGGCGATCCACGGCCTCATAAGTGTGCACACGGCCGTCGAACAGCAGTGCCTCGCCGTTGGGGGCGCTGCGGGCCTGCTCGCTCATGATCCGGCCCAGCGAGATCCGGGTGTGGTCGTTGACCTGACCCAACCGGGCCAACCGGGGCAGCGTGCGGGCCGTCTCGATGACCAGGGTCCGGGCGTTCTTGTTCGCCGTCACCAGCGCGTCGGCGGCCGAGCGGGCCACGCCGAACGCCATCTCGGTGGCTGCGGTGGCGCCGTGGGTCACGCGGGCGGAGAACGACACCCCACCCTCGGGATGATCAGCCGGCTGCGATCCCATCGGCACCACGCCGTCGGGCATCTGTTCTCCGCCGAGCCATTTCACCCACTGCGCCACTGTCGGCCAGGTCTGGGTCGAGGCCTTGGACCCCACGACCAGGCCGAAATGTCCTGCCCTGATCAGGTATTCGTAGACGTCCGCATCCGGTGCGGCCCGTTTGATGCCGCGTACCGCGGCCGGTTGGCCGATGTCGTCGACCTCACCGATCACCGCCAGGATCGGGCAGTCGATGTCAGAAAGCGTGACCAGGTCCCCGTGGACGGAGAAGCCGCCGGTGATCATCCGGTTGTGCGCGATGAACTGCTTGAGCAGTTCGGAGATCGCCGGTCCGGACCAGGCGATCCAGCCCTCCGACGACAGGAAGCGGCGCTGCTGCTCACGCGGCAGCAGGGCCTCCCGGTCATGCAGTTGACGCAGGAAATCCAGGCGCGACTGCGCGGTCTTGATCGGGTCGAGCATCTGAAAGCCGGTGCGCGCCAACCACCCCGGGATGTCGATGCGGCTGAACACGTGGTCGGCCATGAAATCCGCGGCACCCGCGGCGACCCCCGCCGGAAGGTTCATCGGCAACGCGGCCAGGGTATCGACCGGCGAACCGAACGCGATGATGCTCGCCAGATCCTTGGACCGCCGGTAGGCCGCAGCCTGGTAGGCGAACATCCCGCCCTGCGAGTAGCCGGCAAGGTGCACGTCGCGGCCGGTGACCTCCTTGACGATGTCGATGGCCTCCGAGAGCGCGACCACGTGGTCTGCGAGGTTGCGCTGCATACCGCCCTCGACCTTGTCGGGCGAACCGAAGTCGATGACCCACGGGTCGACGCCCGCGGCGTGCAGGATGCCGACCGCACCGTCGTCGCGCGTCACGTCCCACATGTCGGCCGACATCATCATCGGATGCACCATCAGCACCGGAGGACGGAGATCCTGGGCACCGGGGCGGGCGTCGGGCGGGAAGTACCGCCGCAGCCGGTACATCGGCACACTCTGGATGATCTGGAACGGCGACGGGACCGCACCGGTCTCCAGGCCTCCGTAGCGCAGCACCTCCAGACCGTTCTGCGCGGTTGCCAGCAACCGCTCGACCGGTTTGGTCACTGCCGAGAAATCCACCAGTTAGCTCCCCACACCTGACAACTCACCCGACCCCCGATTGACGTCGTCATCATGGCATAACAGCAACCAATCGCCGATGTGATCAGCGCTATGCCGACGGTGGCCCCGTGCGATGCCGGATTCCCGGGCCCCGGACGATAGGGTCGGCGGCGATGGCACACCTGCTCGGGGGCGAAACCCTGCATCTGGAGTACCCCGCCGGGGTGGTGTTCGACTCGGTCACCGTCGGCGTCAGCGAAGGCGACCGGATCGGCATCGTCGGCCGCAACGGCGACGGCAAATCCAGCCTGCTGGCCATGCTGGCCGGCCGACTCGAACCCCATTCCGGACGGGTCACCGTGCGCGGCGGAGTGCGCATCGGCGTACTCGATCAGGCCGACACCCTCGACGACGCCGACACGGTCGGCCACGCCGTGGTCGGCGACGTGCCCGAACACGAGTGGGCCGGTGACCCCCGCGGGCGCGATGTCATCGCGGGACTGCTCGCCGACCTGCCGTGGGACGCACGACTCGGCACGCTGTCAGGCGGACAGCGGCGCCGGGTGGCTCTGGCCAGGCTGCTCGCCGGCGATCACGACGTGCTGGCGCTCGACGAGCCGACCAACCACCTCGACGTGGAGGCGATCACCTGGCTCGCCGCGCACCTCAAGAAGCGCTGGTCCGCGTCGTCCGGCGGGCTGCTGGTGGTGACGCACGACCGCTGGTTTCTCGACGAGGTCTGTACGACCACATGGGAAGTGCACGACCGCATCGTCGAACCGTTCGACGGCGGCTACGCCGCGTACATCCTGCAGCGGGTGGAGCGTGATCGCCAGGCCGCCTCGATCGAAGCGCGTCGGCAGAACCTGGCCCGCAAGGAACTGGCCTGGCTGCGCCGCGGCGCGCCGGCCCGCACCTCGAAGCCGAAGTTCCGTATCGACGCGGCCAACGCACTGATCGCCGACGTTCCCGAGATCCGCGACAAGGTCGCACTGCAGTCCCTGGCGGTGTCCCGGCTCGGGAAGCAGGTCGTCGACCTGCTGGACGTGTCGGTGAGCTACGGCGACCGTGAAGTGCTGCAGCAGGTCGAGTGGCGGATCGCCCCGGGTGAGCGCACCGGGATCCTCGGCGTCAACGGTGCCGGAAAATCGACCCTGCTGGGCCTGATCGACGGCTCGGTGCAACCGACCTCGGGACGAGTCAAACACGGTAAGACTCTGCAGGTCGCGACCCTCACCCAGACCGTCGACGAGCTTGAGCCACACCTCGGCGATCCGGTGCGGACAGTACTGGCCAACCTGCGCACGACGTATGTGTTCGGCAGCGGGTCGAAGGCCCAGGAGCTCACGCCCGGGCAGTTGCTGGAGCGTCTCGGGTTCTCGAACGCCCAGTTGTCGACACCGGTCAAGGACCTCTCCGGCGGACAACAACGTCGCCTGCAACTGCTGTTGATCCTGCTGGCACAGCCCAACGTGCTGATACTCGACGAGCCCACCAATGACCTGGACACCGACATGCTCTCCGCCATGGAGGATCTGCTCGACTCGTGGCCCGGCACGCTGATCGTGGTGAGCCACGATCGGTATTTTCTGGAGCGGGTCACCGATCAGCAGTACGGGATCCTCGGCGGGCATCTGCGGCATCTACCGGGCGGGGTGGACGAGTACCTGCGGCTGCGAGCTGCCCATGGGTCGGCGACCGGCGCGGCGCAGGCACCGGCCGCAGGCACTGCACCGGACGGGTTGTCCGGTGCCGAGCTGCGGGCAGCGCAGAAGGAGGTGTCCGCCCTGGAACGCCGGCTGGAGAAACTGCAGGAACAGATCAACCGGTCCCGGACGGCGATGGCGGACCATGACCAGTCGGATTTCGAGGGACTCGCGGTCAAGGTGGCAGCCATCCGCGCGCTGGAGGACGAAGTCACCGAGGTCGAGGAACGCTGGTTCGAACTCGGCGAGCAGATCGGCTAGCGGCGCAGCCGGATCCCTAACTCTTCGGCGGTCTCGCGAACCACGCCGAGCTGCCTGGCGACCTGGACCGGTGACGTACCGCCACGCGCACTGCGCGCGTTGACCGAGCCCTCCACGGTCAGCACCTCACGCACCTGCGCGGTGAGCGCGGGGTTGATCGCGGCGAATTCGTCGTCGGTGAGTTCGTCGAGCCCGACCCCACGCCCCTCGGCGACTCGCACGGCCTCCCCCGCGGCCTCATGGGCCACCCGGAACGGAACCCCTTCGCGGACCAGCCATTCGGCGATATCGGTGGCCAGCGTGTAACCGGCAGGTGCCAGCGCGGCCATCCGGTCCTCGTCGAACGTCAGCGTGCCGACCAGGCCGGCCATCGCCGGCAGCAACAGCTCCAGCTGGGCCACCGAGTCGAAGACCGGCTCCTTGTCCTCCTGCAGATCCCGGTTGTAGGCCAGGGGCTGCGCCTTGAGCGTGGCCAGCAGGCCCGTCAGGTTTCCGATCAGGCGTCCGGACTTGCCGCGGGCCAACTCGGCGATGTCCGGATTCTTCTTCTGCGGCATGATCGAACTGCCCGTCGACCAGGAGTCGTGCAAGGTCACGTAACCGAATTCGGTTGTGCTCCAAAGGATGATGTCTTCGGCGAGCCGGGACAGGTCCACCCCGATCTGGGCGAAGATGAAGGCCGCCTCGGCGGCGAAATCGCGGGCCGCGGTGGCGTCGACGGAATTGTCTGCCGCTGAGGCGAATCCGAGATCCGCGGCGATCGCATCGGGATCCAGGCCCAGCGACGATCCCGCCAGCGCCCCGGAACCGTAGGGCGAGACGGCAGTGCGGTCGTCGAAGTCGGCGAGCCGGTCGACATTGCGCAGCAGTGGATGAGCGTGCGCCAGTAGATGATGCGCGAGCAGGATCGGCTGAGCGGCCTGCAGGTGGGTCTTGCCCGGCATGATGGCCGTCGGATGCGCGGCAGCCTGCACCGCCAGGGCGTTGACCACCTCGAGCACGCCGTCGGCGACGCGACGGACGGCGTCGCGCAGCCACATCCGGAACAACGTGGCCACCTGGTCGTTTCGCGAACGTCCGGCCCGCAGCCGGCCACCGAGATCCGGCCCGACCCGGTCGATCAGGCCGCGCTCCAGCGCGCCGTGCACATCCTCGTCGGTGACCAGCGGCCGGAAACTGCCGTCGGCAACGTCGGAACCCAGGCTGTCCAGGCCCGCGAGCAGCCCGTCCCGCTGCTCATCGGTGAGCAGGCCGGCCCGGTGCAGAACTCGGGCGTGGGCCTTCGACGCGGTGACGTCGTACGGCGCCAGCACCCAGTCGAAATGGGTCGACTTGCTCAGCGCGGCAAGGGCTGCCGAAGGACCGTCGGCGAACCGGCCGCCCCACAGCGAGCCTTCGTTGGTGGTTCCGTCGTTGGTGCTCATCTCACTTCTTTCCGCGAGCAGACGCGTAGGTACCCCGCGCACGGCGATTTCGGGTACCTACGCGTCTGCTCGGCATCAGAGGCCCAGGTCGCGCTTGGCCGAGATCTTGGAGCTCAGACCGTGCAGCTGCACGAAGCCCTTGGCCGCGCTCTGGTCGAAGCTGTCGCCCTCGTCGTAGGTGGCCAGGTTGAAGTCGTACAGCGACTCACCGGAACGGCGGCCGTTGACGATGACGCTCCCGGCATGCAGAACCAGCCGGATGTCGCCGGAGACGTGCTCCTGCGTGTGCTCGACGAACGCCTCCAGCGACCGCTTCAGCGGGCTGAACCACAGGCCGTCGTAGGTGAGCTCGCCCCACTTCTGGTCCACGCCGCGCTTGTACCGACCCAGCTCACGCTCCAGCGTCACGTGCTCGAGCTCGGTGTGCGCGGTGATCAGCACCATCGCGCCCGGCGCCTCGTAGATCTCGCGGCTCTTGATGCCGACCAGCCGGTCCTCGACCACATCGAGCCGGCCCACACCCTGGGCACCGGCCCGGGTATTGAGCTCCTGGATGATCTCCAGCACGCTGAGCGGACGACCGTCGATCGCGATCGGGCGGCCCTTGTCGAAGCTGATGATCAGCTCGTCTGGGGCGTTGAAGTTGACCGTCGGGTCCTGGGTGTAGTCGTAGACGTCCTTGGTCGGCGCGTTCCACAGGTCCTCGAGGAACCCGGTCTCCACCGCGCGGCCCCACACGTTCTGGTCGATCGAGAACGGTGAGCGCTTGGTGACGTTGATCGGGATCGCGTTCTCCTCGGCGAACGCGATGGCCTTCTCACGGGTCCAGGCGTAGTCGCGGACCGGGGCGATGACGTCCAGTTCAGGTGCGAGGGAAGCGAAGCCGACCTCGAAGCGCACCTGGTCGTTGCCCTTGCCGGTGCAGCCGTGCGCGACGACAGTGCCGCCGTGGGCACGCGCGGCGTCGACCAGATGCTTGACGATCAGCGGGCGGCTGATGGCCGACACCAGCGGGTAACGGTCCATGTAGAGCGCATTGGCCTTGATGGTCGGCAGGCAGTATTCGTCGGCGAACTCGTCACGGGCGTCGACCACGACCGCCTCGACCGCACCGCAGTCCAGGGCACGCTGGCGCACGACATCCATGTCCTCGCCGCCCTGGCCGAGATCGATGGCGACGGCGACGACCTCTTTGCCGGTCTCCTTGCCGATCCAGCTGATCGCGACCGAGGTGTCCAGACCTCCGGAGTACGCCAGGATGACGCGTTCGGACATGAGCAATCTCCTTGTTTTGGGCTCTACTTCAAGTTCTCGATGGTGTTGGCAAGTTCGGCCCCGGTCATCGGGTCGCGCGCCACCATCAGGATGGTGTCGTCACCGGCGATGGTGCCGACCACATACGGCAGGGCGGCGCGGTCGATCGCGCTGGCCAGGTAATGCGCCGCCCCGGGCGGGGTGCGCAGCACGGCAAGGTTAGCGCTGGCATCGGTCGATACCAGCAAGTCCCCCAGCAAGCGGGTCAACCGTTCGGTGCCACCCGACACACCCCGCACCGGGCTGCCGTCCTCGGGCACCACATACACCCCGACTCCGCCATCGGCACCGCGCAGTTTCACCGCGCCGAGCTCCTCCAGGTCCCGCGACAGCGTGGCCTGGGTGACCTCGATGCCCTCCTGGCCCAGCAGGGCGGCCAGTTCGGTCTGGCTGCTCACCTGCCTGGCCGACAGGAGGGCGACGATGCGGGCCTGTCGGCCGGCGCGGGTCGGTGCGCTCATAGTCTCAGGCGCTTGTCTTTTTTTCGAGCAGCCACACCAGCATGGCCTTCTGCGCGTGCAGCCGGTTCTCGGCCTCGTCGAACACCGCGCTCTGCGGGCCGTCGATCACCTCGTCGGTGATCTCGTGACCGCGGTGCGCCGGAAGGCAGTGCAGCACAATGGCTTCCGGGTCGGCACGCTTGAGCAGATCGGCGTTGACCTGGAACGGACGGAACGGCCGCACCCGGTCGAGCCCGTCATTCTCCTGGCCCATCGACGTCCAGGTATCGGTGACGAGCACGTCGACCCCGTCGACCCCGGCCTGTGCGTCATCGGTAACGGACACGGTTGCTCCAGTTTCACTGGCGCGGCGCTTGGCGGCCTCGACGAAGTGCGGGTCTGGTTCGAATCCGGCCGGCGCGGCGATGGTGACGTGGATGCCTGCGGTGACACCACCCAGCATCAGCGAGTGCGCCATGTTGTTGGCGCCGTCACCCAAATACGTCATCCGCAAACCCTTGAGCTCGCCCCGGCGCTCGGCCAGGGTCTGCAGGTCGGCCAGCACCTGGCACGGGTGGAATTCGTCAGACAGTGCGTTCACGATCGGCACCGTCGATCCCGAGGCCATGGCCGTCAGCCGCTCCTGGGCGAACGTGCGCCACACGATGGCGTCGACGTAGCGGGACAGCACCGCGCCGGTGTCCTCGAGGGTTTCCTCGCGGCCCAGCTGGGTGCTGCGGCCGTCGACCACCACGGCATGGCCGCCGAGCTGGGCGATGCCCATCTCGAACGAGAACCGGGTGCGGGTGGAGTTCTTCTCGAAGATCACCGCGACGCCGCGCGGGCCCTCGAGTGGGCGCCGCGAGAACGGTGCCTTCTTGAGTTCGGCGGCCAGGGCGAGCACCTCGGCCTGCTCATCGGGTGACAGATCGTCGTCGCGCAGGAAATGCCGGATGGTCATGAAGCAGCCTCCACAGCGGTGTCGAGAACGGCAGGCAGAGCGGACAGGAACGTCTCGATCTGCGGTTCGGTGATGATCAGTGGCGGCGCCAACCGGATGACGTCCGCGGCAGCGGCATTGACCAGGAACCCGGCGTCGCGCGCGGCGGCCTCGACGGCCTTGGCGCTCGGTGCGGTCAACACCACGCCCTGCAGCAGACCCTTGCCGCGCACGTGGTCGACGAGCGGATGACCCAACTCCTCGATGCCGTGGCTCAGCGTCTTGCCGAGCACCCCGGCGCGCGCGATCAGATCCCCGTCGGCGAGCGCCTTGAGCACCGCCAGCGCGGCGGCGGTGCACACCGGGTTACCTCCGAACGTGCTGCCGTGCAGACCCGGGGTGAGCAGATCACCGGCCGCGCCGATGGCCAGGCAGGCGCCGATCGGCAGCCCGCCGCCCAGGCCCTTGGCCAGCGTGACGATGTCCGGGGTGATGCCGTCGTGCTGATGCGCATAGAACGCGCCGGTACGCCCGACGCCGGTCTGCACCTCGTCGAGGACCAGAAGTGCGCCGTTCCTGGTGGTGATGTCGCGGGCCTGCGCCAGATATCCGGCCGGCGGGACGACGACGCCACCCTCCCCCATGATCGGTTCGAGGAACAACGCGGCGGTATCCGAATCGACAGCAGCGGCAAGGGCTTCGGCATCCCCATAGGGCACATGGGTGACGTTGCCCGGCAGCGGCTCGAACGGTGCCTGCTTGGCGGGCTGGCCGGTCAGCGCCAGCGACCCCATCGTGCGGCCGTGAAAGGCCCCTTCGGCGGCAACGATATTCGTCTTGCCGGTGAGCCGGGTGATCTTGAAGGCGACCTCGTTGGCCTCGGTGCCCGAGTTGCAGAAAAAGGCCCGCGCCGGGGCGCCCAGATGCCCCACCAACGCTTCGGCCAGCGCGATGCCCGGTTCGGTGGCGTACAGGTTCGACGTGTGGCCCAGCGTGTTGAGCTGGGTGGTGACGGCCTCGATCACCCCGGGATGGCGGTGCCCCAGCAGGTTGACCGCGATTCCGCCGAGCAGGTCCAAGTAGGACTTGCCGTCGGTATCGGTCACCACGGCGCCGTCACCGCTGGCCAGTGCCAACGGCGGGGTGCCGTAGTTGTTCATCATCACCGCTTCCCAGCGGTCCTGGAGGGTCATGCGGCTACCACCTTGGTTCCAGTTCCTTCATCGGTGAAAAGCTCGACCAGCACACAGTGTTCGACGCGGCCGTCGATCACGTGGGCGCTCGGCACACCGCCCTCCACCGCCCGCAGGCAGGCCTCGATCTTGGGCACCATGCCCGATTCGAGCGTGGGCAGCAGCCCTGTCAGGGCCTCGGTGTCGATCTCGCTGACCAGCGAAGAGCGGTCGGGCCAGTCGGTGTAGAGCCCCTCCACGTCGGTGAGCATGATCAGCTTCTCGGCACCCAGCGCCTCGGCCAGGGCCGCAGCGGCGGTGTCGGCGTTGATGTTGTGGACCACACCGTCGATGTCCGGCCCGATGGTCGACACCACTGGAATACGCCCTGCGGCAATGAGATCCATGATGGATTCGGCGTTGACGTATTCGACGTCGCCGACCAGCCCGATGTCGGTGGCCACTCCGTCGACGGTGACGCTGCGACGCACGGCGGTGAACAGGTGCGCGTCCTCACCGGTGAGGCCGACCGCGTACGGGCCGTGGGCATTGATCAGATTGACCAGTTCCCGGCCCACTTGACCGAACAGCACCATGCGCGCCACGTCGAGCACCTCGGGTGTGGTCACCCGGAAACCGCCCTTGAAATCGCCTGCAATGCCCAGCTTCTTGAGCATCGCGCTGATCTGGGGCCCGCCGCCGTGCACCACCACCGGGTGGATGCCGCAGTTGCGCAGGAACACCATGTCAGCGGCGAAGGCCGCCTTGAGGGTGTCGTCGGTCATGGCGTTGCCGCCGTACTTGACGACGACGATCTTGCCGTGCAGTTGCTTGAGCCACGGCAGCGCCGAGGCGAGCACCTGGGCCTTGACGCCGCGCTCGATGGCCTGGTTCATGAGCTGTAGGCCGAGTTCTCTTCGACGTAGGCATGCGACAGGTCGGTGGTCCTGATGGAAGCACTGTGGCCTCCCACACCCAGGTTCACCACCACGGCGATGTCTTCGCCGGACAGGTCGACGTCGCGGGCTCCCGGAGCGCCGGCACCGTCGACGCACACCGGAGAACCGTTGAACGACACGCTGATCCGTTCCGGGTCCAACTTCACCGGCGCGATGCCGACCGCGGCCAGAACCCGGCCCCAGTTCGGGTCGGAACCGAACAGCGCGGTCTTGACCAGGCTGTCTCGAGCGATGACGCGGGCCGCGACCAGTGCATCGTCCTCGGTTTCGGCGCCGGTCACGGTGATGACGACCCGCTTGGTGACGCCTTCGGCGTCGGCCTGCAGCTGTGCGCACAGGTCGTCACAGACCCGCAGCACCGCCTCGTTGAGATCGTCCTGGCTCGGCGCGATCTCGCTGGCGCCGGACGCGAGCAACAGCACGGTGTCGTTGGTCGAGCAGCTGCCGTCGACGTCGAGCCGGTCGAAGGTGAGCGCCGTGGCCCGCCTCAGCGCGGCATCGAGTGCCGCGCTGTCAGCGACCGCATCGGTGGTCAGGACCACCAGCATGGTGGCCAGTGACGGCGCCAGCATCCCGGCGCCCTTGGCCATCCCGCCCAGGGTCCAGTTGTCCCCCGACTCCACCGAATGGTGCAGCGCAACCTGTTTCGGCACGGTGTCGGTGGTCATGATGGCCCGGGCGGCGTCGTCACCCCCGGTCAGACCGCCCGCGATCTCGTGCACGATCTCGGTGACGCCGGCCAGTACCTTGTCCATCGGCAACCGGTCACCGATCAGGCCCGTCGAGCACACCGCGACCTCGATGGCACCGGTCTCGGTACCCCAGTCGCTCAGTGCAGAGGCCACTGCCTCGGCGGTGGCATGGGTGTCCTGGAATCCCAGCGGCCCGGTGCAGGCGTTGGCGCCGCCCGAGTTCAGAACCACGGCACGCAACCGGCCGGTGGTCAGCACCTGCTGCGACCACTGCACGGGCGCAGCCTTGATCTTGTTGCGGGTGAACACGCCCGCCGCGGCGTAATCCGGCCCCTCGTTGAACACCAGCGCCAGGTCCGGTGCGCCGGATGCCTTGATACCGGCGGCGATGCCGGCCGCCCGGAAGCCTGCGGGTGCGGTGACGCCCTGGGTGCGGACCAGCTTGGTACCTGTTGTCACTCCCTCAGGCGATATTGTCGCCTCCGGTTCCGGTGTCACGGTGCTACTCCCACGATCGACAGTCCTTCGGTTTCGGGCCAGCCCAGCGCCAGGTTCATCGACTGCACCGCGGCGCCGCCGGTGCCCTTGGTGAGGTTGTCGATGGCAGCGATGGCCACCAGGGTCTGAGCCGCTTCATCCACGGCGACCGCGATCTGCGCGGCGTTGCTACCGATCACCGAACCGGTCTTGGGCAGCTGCCCCTCGGGCAGCAGGTGGATGAACGGCTCTGCGTCGTAAGCCTTTTCGTAGGCTGCCCGGATCTCGGCCTCCGAAGCCGCGGTGTGGGCGGTGCAGGTGGCCAGGATGCCGCGGGAGGTTGGGATCAGCACCGGAGTGAAGGAGACGGTGACGTCTTTGTCGGTCACCGAACGCAGGCCCTGGGCGATCTCCGGGGTGTGCCGGTGCTTACCGGCGATGTTGTAGGCACGTGCCGAGCCGATCACCTCGGCGCCCAGCAGGTCGACCTTGGCAGACTTGCCCGCGCCCGAGGTGCCGCTCACGGCGACGACCGTGACGGCCGGTTCGACGAGGTCGCCGGCGACGGCAGGCAGCAGCGCCAGCAGTGCCGCGGTCGGATAGCAGCCCGGCACCGCGATGCGTTTGGTGCCCTTCAGCCGGTCCCGGGCCCCGGGCAGTTCCGGCAGACCGTAGGGCCAGCTGCCCGCGTGTGCCGAACCGTAGAACTTCTCCCAGTCGGCGGCGTTGGTGAGCCGGAAGTCGGCACCGCAATCGATGATCAGGGTGTCGGGACCGAGCTGCTCGGCCAGCGCTGCGGAGTGTCCGTGCGGCAGGCCCAGGAACACCACGTCGTGGCCGGCCAGCACCTCTGCGTCGGTGGGCTCCAGAACACGCGAGGCCAGCGGCAGCAGGTGTGGATGATGCTCGGCCATCGTGGTGCCGGCGCTGGAGGCGGCGGTCAGCGCCCCGATGGTCAACCGGCCGTCAGCGTAGGCCGGGTGCCCGAGCAGCAATCGCAGGATCTCTCCGCCGGCGTAGCCGCTGGCGCCGGCCACCGCTATCGAAGTCATGCAGCAATTCTGCATTGTTATGCATGCAGATGCAAATTCATTAATCAGCTATGCGCAGCCACGCAGCCCTTCGTAGAGCCAGCGCTGAATGGCACCTACCGTAGTCGTCTCACCTGCTATCTCACCGAAGAGGTCCCAATACCGGCGGACATGCGGATCGGTGTCGGCGCCGGCGTTGACGACGAGCGCACGCCGGAAACTCTGCGTGTTCGTGTCCTTGCGAGCCTTGGCGTGGGCATCGACGAATCGGTCGACCGCAGCGCAGGATGACGGCGATTGACCGGCACGCACGAGCGGCGACGCCATGTCACACGCCTCGGCAACACCGGTGACCAGACCCCGACGATCGCTGATACGGGTGGGTTCGAACCGCCACAGCTGCCGGGCCATCACCCTCCCGAATACCGGTTGCCGGGCAAGGGCCACAAGCTCGGCGTAGGCGACAACGCTGCCCGGACGTGCCTGGTCCGGTGATTGCGGCACGGTCATCTCCACGAGACCGTCGAATATTTCCCCCTGCGCCGCCCCAGCGAACAATCGCCGCCAGAAGTCGATCAGTACGTCGTGTCCGCGACGTCCGTCCTGCGCGGTCGACAATGCCTCCAACGACGCCCGCCGCCTCGCCAGGTCAGCCAAATCCGCATCGAGGGCGCGCTGTTCGGCGTTCACAGCATCGCCGATGGAGATCCGACCTACCAGGATGGCACCAATCGCATCCAAGCCGAGACCGGCAGCGCGCAAGCGCCGAACCAGGATGAGCGATTCGGCCGCTGTGTCGTCGAAAACGCGATGCCCACCCGAACTCCGGCGAGCTTCGAGAAGGCCCTCATCGCAGTAGTACCGGATCGTCCGAACGGATACGCCAGTGAGCCGCGACAACTCACCGATGCTTGTGCCGTACGTCACAGTGCCTTGAACCTCCACCTGACTGGAGTTCCTAGCGTAGGCCGCATGAACACCGAGGACATCTGGCGCGCCGTCGACACCGAACGCCGCGGGCTCCTGCACCTACTCGAACCACTCACCGCGTCGCAATGGCGCCACGCCAGCCTGTGTGAGAGGTGGCAGGTTCGAGACGTCGTGGCCCACCTGACGCTTTCCACACAGGCCAATGTCGGTCGAATACTGGTCAATCTGTTGCGAGCGCGCGGCAGCTTCGACCGAATGGTCTGCGATACCGCGACCCGCCACGCAGCGGAGAGTGCGGATCATCAGTTGCTCGAAGAGTTGCGCGGCACGATCGGCTCGCGCTTCGCCGCGGTCGGCACCACACCGGCTGATCGGCTGATGGACTTGCTCGTACACGGCCAGGACATCGCGGTGCCGCTGCAACTCCAGCACGAAATGCCCACCGCGGCTGCACAGTTGGCACTGGAGCGGATTTGGAATCCGCGATTCCCGTTCCGGGCCAGCCAGAGGCTGGCCCCCTACCGGCTATGTGCTGTCGACACCGGCTGGGCAGCCGGGGCCGGACCCCTCATCGAGGGGCCCGTCTCGGCATTGCTCCTGCTGGCGACGGGACGTCAGGCAGCTGCTCTCCCCCACCTGCGCGGTGACGGCGTCGAGCTACTTGTCGCCTGAGATTCAGCCGCGCAGGACAGCGCCGACGCGCTCCGTGGCCACCGCGACCGCGGCATCGCGCGCGGCGCTGGCCTCGTCCTCGGTCAGGGTGCGGTCGGCAGCCCGGAACCGCAGTGCCAGGGTCAGCGATTTACGCCCCTCCCCGATCTGCGGGCCGGTGTAGACGTCGAACAGTCGGACGTCCTCGAGCAGCTCACCCGCCCCGTCGCGCACCGCGTCGACGACGGCAGCCGCGGCCACATCGTCGGCCACGATCACGCTGATGTCCTGGAACACGGCGGGGAACGGCGACACTTTCGGTGCGGGCAGCGTCTCGACGATCGGCACTGCATCGAGATCGAGTTCGACGGCACAGGTGCCCTTCGGCAGCCCCGTCCGCTCGACGACCGCCGGATGCAGCTGGCCGGCGTAGCCGACGACGGCATCGCCGACGAGCACCTCGGCGCAGCGCCCCGGGTGCCACGGCAACTCCTGGGCGGCGCGGAACGTGAACTCCACTCCGGCGGCCCGGCCGATCACCCGCACCGCCTCGAACGCGTCGGCGGCCTCCACCGGACGTCCCGGACCCCAGGGCCCCGCAGGCTCCCGCAGTCCGGTCAGCACCGCCGCGACATGCTGCGGCTGATGGGGCAACGACGCGTCGAGCCCGGCGATCTCGTCATCGGTCGGCCGACGGTCATTCGGGATGCGCTCGACGGATCGGGTCTGCTCGGTCGGGTGCACCACCTGCTGAATCCCGAACAGCGCCAAATCGGCGGAGCCACGGGACACGTTGCGGCCCAACGCTTCAAGCAATCCGGGCAGCAACGTGGTGGCCAACGCGGGCCGATCGGCTTCGAGCGGGTTCAGCACCTTGGTGGTGTTGCGGCGGGCGTCGTCGGCGGCCAGGCCCCAGGCGTCGAACACTCCGGCCGGAAGGAACGGCGTGGGCAGGACCTCGACGAACCCGGCCAGCGCGAGTGACTTGCCGATGGCACGGCGACGCTTCTGGACCGGGGTCAGACCACGACCGGCCGGCGCGGTCGGAAGCACCGACGGGATGGACTCCAGGCCCTCCAGTCGCAGTACCTCCTCGACGAGGTCGGCACGCTGACGCATGTCGGGCCGCCAACTCGGCGGGGTGACGGTGAGCAGGTCGGAACCGGTGACTTCAGCACCGATCTGGATCAGCCGCCGCGCCGTGGTGCCTGCGGCGTAGTCGACGCCGGCGGTGCGGTCGGGCAGATCGGCGGGGATCTCGACGGCCGGTTGGGACCAGTCGGTGCGTCCGTCCACCCGCCAGTCGGTGAGCTTCGGTTCGACCGTTCCGCCGGCGATCTCGGCCAGCAGGGTCGCGCAACGGTCCAGTGCGGCAACCGAAATGGCCGGGTCCACGGACCGCTCGTACCGGCGGCCGGCCTCGCTGGCCAGGTGCAGTCGACGCTGGGTGCGCGACACCGCGGCCGGATCCCACACCGCGGCTTCCAGCAGCACATCGGTGGTGGAATCGCGCACCTCGGTGGTGCCCGCGCCCATCACGCCGCCGATCGCCGCCGTCGCGACATCGTCGACGATCAACACGTCGGCCGAGTTCAAGGTGCGCTCGACATCGTCGAGGGTGACAACCTTCTCGCCGTCGCGGGCGAACCGCACGTCGAAGCCGCCGGTGATCAAGCTGCTGTCATGCGCGTGCATCGGATGACCGAGTTCGAGCATGACGTAGTTCGTCACGTCGACCGCCGGGGAGATGGCGCGGATACCGCTGAGCATCAATCGACGCTGCATCCACCACGGCGACACCGCCGCCGGGTCGATGCCCGTGACCGGGCGCAGTCCGAAACGCTTTACCCCGGTGCCAGGCTGGACGGTCAGCGGCCAGGCCTCGCCCTCGGCGGGCAACGGTGTCACATCGGCCAGGTCGACGAACTCGAGGTCGTTGGCGCAGGCGATCTCGCGGGCCAGTCCACGGACGGACAGGCAATAGCCGCGGTCCGGCGTGATCGCCAGATGGAACACCACGTCGTCGAGGCCGAGGATGTCGGCGGCCGGGGTGCCCGGTTCAGCCGTGCCCTCGGGCAGGACCAGAATGCCCGCGCCCTCGACGCCCAGGTTCATCTCCGACGCCGAGCAGATCATTCCGTCGGAAACCCGGCCATAGGTCTTGCGCGTGGCGATTTTGAAGTCACCGGGCAGCACGGTGTCGGGCAGTGCCACCACAACCAGATCGCCGACTGCGAAATTCGTTGCACCACAAACGATATCGCGGAACTCGCCGTCGAGATTCTGGACGCCGACATCGACCTTGCAGGCCCGGATGGGCTTCTTGAACTCGGTCAGTTCCTCGATCTCGGCGACTCGGCCTACGGTCAGCGGACCACTCACCGGGCCGATCGGGATGATCTCCTCGACCTCGTGCCCGATCCGGATGAACGTCTCTTCGAGCTCCTCGACGGACGCATCCCAATCCGGGGCACCAGCGCGGACGGCCTCCCGCAGCCAACTGAAGGGAATCCGCATCAGGCACCGACCCCGAACGGCAGCGAGAAGCGGACGTCACCCTCGACCATGTCACGCATGTCAGGAATTCCGTTGCGGAACTGCAGGGTTCGCTCCAATCCCATACCGAAGGCAAAGCCGGAGTAGACGTCGGGGTCGATACCGCAGGCGCGCAACACATTCGGATTGACCATGCCGCAGCCGCCCCACTCGACCCAGCCGGGGCCGCCCTTCTTGCCGGGGAACCAGATGTCCACCTCGGCCGAGGGCTCGGTGAACGGGAAGAAGTGCGGACGGAACCGGGTGCGCCCCTCCGGGCCGAACTGGGACCGCGCGAACGCGTCCAGGGTGCCGCGCAGATTCGCCATGGTCAGACCCTTGTCCACGGCGAGCCCCTCCACCTGGTGGAAGACAGGCGTGTGGGTGGAGTCGAGTTCGTCGGTACGGAAGGTCCGCCCGATCGAGACGACATAGACGGGCAGATCGCGTTCCAGCAATGCGCGGATCTGGACGGGCGACGTGTGGGTACGCAGCACCTGCCGCGACCCGTCCGGGGCGATCTGGAAGGTGTCCTGCTCGCTGCGTGCCGGATGATCCGGAGGAAAGTTGAGCGCGTCGAAGTTGAACTGCTCGGTTTCGACCTCTGGTCCCTCGGCCAGTTCCCAGCCCATGGCCACGAAGGTGTCCGCGACGTTCTCGGCCAGGATGGTGATCGGATGGCGGCCGCCCACCGGCTGCCGCGTCGAGGGCAGCGTCACGTCGATGCGTTCGGCGACCAGCACCGCGGCGTCGCGCTCAGCCCGCAGCGCGGCCAGCCGCTCGTCGTACGCGCGCTGGGCCTCGCCGCGGGCGACGTTGACCCGCTTGCCGGCGTCGGCGCGGTCGGCCTTCGGCAGCGTCGCCAGCGCCTGGCGCGCCAGGGCGATCGGGGCACGATCGCCGAGGTGCTCGGTCTTGGCGCGCGCGAGCGCGTCGAGGTCACCGGCCAGCTCAAAGGCATGACGGGCCGCGCTGACGGCTTTGGTCAGGGCTTCTTCTGAGAGATCACTGGGCTGCTCAGCCACCCGGCGATCATAGGCGATGGCCTGATCAGGCTTCGAATCCGTTTGCCCGTACGAAGGGCAGAGCCACCACGACAACTCTGCGTCGAGCCGTTCCGCCTCGTCCGCCTCGGCATCTCCAAAGCCCACGCTCGCTACGACCGTTGGGCAGCCAAATCAAATTAGCGCGCGAGGTGCCCGATGAATGCCGTTACGCTTGTGAACGGATCGATCTCGCCACCTCAGGACAGTTTGCCGAAGTAGCCTTTTCGAATTTTCCGGTGCCCCGGCCAACTGCTCTACGGTGCGCAGTCTTGACCGGCGGAAAGCTCGTGCCCGCCACTATGACAATTGCTATAGAAGGTGGTCAGGTGGATCGTCAGAAGTTGGCTGATGAGTGGGACGACGGGATCTCGCCCGCGGTGGCGGGACTTACCGGGCTGGCCGAACCTTACGGAGTCGCCCTGGACTACTCGGCCCAATCACTGCGCGCACTCGAACACGTCATCACCAACCTGTTCCACCAACCCGACGACCTCTTCACCGACGACGACCGCCCCGTCGTCCGCGCACTGATCGCCTACATCGGCCTGACCCTGACCCACCTCACCACCGGACACTGGGACTGGGACAACCAACCCGGCTTCGCCGAACAGGCACAACCCACCCTCACCGACACCGCATTACTCGACCGCATCACGACCACCTACTGGGGCTGGGACGACAACCCCGCCGGCACCCCCGCCGGTCTCCCCATCGCCGTACCCGGTGACGGACTCGGACTCCACCCCGTCTCACCTCTGCACGTTCTTTTCGCCACGGTCATCGACCGGCCCACCGACGCAGGTCCACTGGTCCAGGCCTTCACCGCCTGGAGCGAAAAGGTCACCACCCCACCACCGCCCGGCGTCGTCGGCATCGACCTGCTGCCCAGCCCAGAACCCTCACCCGTCCTCGACGACTGGCTGGCCGCCCGCCAACGCGACTTCCCACAATGGGCCACCCGCTACCCCGGAAACTGGGACTTCACCCCCGAATCCATCGACCGCCTCACCGACCTCATCCACCACCACACCCCCACCGTCGAAGCCATCAACGACCCCGCCAACACCGACCTACTCGCAGGCGCCTGCTGGTATCTCGGCGAAATGCTGCGCCGCAGCCGACCCTCCCGCTGGGTCTACGTCGACTACACGAGGGAGCCCGGCGACCCCGCCCTCGTCGCGTACGAAGTGCAGAGCAATGACGACAGGGACGTCACGGGCCCGTTCCGGCTGTTCCGCCTCGGCATCACCAAAGGCCAACCCAAAGCCCGCGGCTACTACGACCGCTGGGCAGCCAAATCATGACCGGGCACAAGCTCACCACTTACGCCATGGTGATCGTTTTGGTCATCGCCGGCTCGACGTGGCTGGGGGGTGCTACCGCCCACGCCGAGTACGGGGCCTACGGCGAGTGCACCACCGGGTTTGCCCTGCCGGGGTTCGATGCCACCGAGGTGGCACCCGAAAACAGCACCGTCGAGTACCGGTATCCGGGTCTGGATCCGGGCCTGGAAGCGATCGATGAACCGTCGAGCGACGAACTGAGGATCCTCGACGACGAAGGCCTGTCCGGCGGCACCGAGAATCACATGCTCATCACCTGGCGCAACTACACCCGGGCCAAAGCTGCCGCCGGAGCCAAGCCCATGGCCTTCGGGCGGTGGAAGTCGAACTACATCACCGTCATCAAGAACCGGCGCGTCGGACCCGCCTTCGAAGACTTTCTGTGGAACGAACTGTGGAAGCTGTCCGACAGCGGATCGGCGGGCTGGATCAAGGGCTCGAAGATCAACCCCGGGATCCTCCCGAACGGACCGGTTTTCGATATCACCAACGTCGATAACAAGATTCCGAAACGGCTGTGGACCATCGTCGAAGCCAAGTCCGGGGACTCGCTTGCTTCGCATGCAAGAAAACAGTTCATCGAACACGTCAAGATGGCCGGCCAAACCGGGTCCTCGTTGGTGATGATGTTCGGCAAGCTACCCAGCCCCGCCACGCAGCGCTGGATCAAGCGCACCCTGGATCAGCTGAGGAATGACGGCGCAGCCATGCCGACGGCGGTGTGCGTCAAGTACTGGCCGACGAAGGCTGTACCCGAAGGACCGGGCGGTCCCGGCGGCCCGGGTGGTGCAGCTTCGTTGCCGCTTCCGTTGGGAGACGCTCCGGACAACCCCGAGGATCAGGCGGTCAGAGACGAAATCGAGGTCGCACTCGATCAACCCGCCAGTCCGACGCTACAGCCGGCACCACCGGCTCCCGCACAGCAGCCGAAACCGGCGCCCATCCAGGTTCAGGCCGGCCCGGCACCGGCACCACAACAACCGGCACAACCGCCGATGCCACGGCAACAGCCGGCACCACAGCAACGGCCGGCGCCCGCGCCTGCGGTTCCAGCTGTCCCGGCCCCGCAAGCGCCTGCCGCACCGCCACCGCCGATCGTCATTCCAGTGCCGGTCCCCGTGCCCGCGCCGATACCGGCGGCGCCGATTCCCGTACCGGTACCGGTACCGGCGCCTGTGGCACCAGCACCTGCAGCTCCCGCCCCGGCGGCACCCGCACCAGCAGCTCCCGCCCCAGTGGCACCAGCACCTGTAGCCCCCGCCCCGGCAGCACCAGCACCCCAGCAGGCACCTTTGGCGCCCGCCGCGCCCGCGATCGGCTACGGCGGGATCGATTTCTCGACCCTCGAATTGCGCTATGTCACCGACACAGTCGCAGGTAAACCGGCAATGCAGTACGCGTTCCGGGCCAGCACCACATCCGACGATGTGCCGTCCTACGGCGGGAAGCGCAATGCCCAGATGGCCATGGACGCCTTCTACGTCTGGATGGCGCTGTCCCCCGACAAGTTCTGGGTCAACCTGAACCCCACCGAGCCGGACCGAGTCATCGACCGGGAGTTCGGCAAGACACAAGCGGGTCAGGTGCTGCTTGAGGCGGACTTGGAGATGAAAGAGGTGTCGGGCCGGCTGCAGCGAGACGACACGCCGCTGGGCAAACGATTCGAAGACGCGCTGCGCGGCACGGACAAATGCTTCCTGGGCCGCAGACAATGGATAGAGCCCACGCCGGCCACCGTTCGGGAGGACGGCGACCAGCTGTACATCATCGACGCACCACTGACTGTCAAGGTCGGGCTCGAGGAGGGCGATATCAGCCCGAACCAATCATGCGACGGCCAGGATCCGGCGATCACCGCGCAAAACGGTCAGCTGTACCAGGACATGATCATGCCCGCGGTGGTCGAGGCGATCAATCATGATCCCGAGTTCGCCGACCTGCGCCGGGTGTACGCCAGCCGGATCGCTGCCGAGTGGTACCGGAAGCGCAACGCGGACAAGCCAACTCAGTATGCGGATGTCATCGATTCGGGCAATGTCGCCGCCTGGACCGTACCGTGGAATTCGCGTGAGGTCTTCGACCGCTACGTCTACTCGTACACCCACGCCAAACCGACCTTCAGCTGGAAAACCCAGGAGGGTGACCGAACGTGGACTCGGGGCCGCTCGTGGGGAGGCGTCGACTTCAGCAAGATCGAACTGAAGGACGTCGGCGAACAGGAGTTCAAGACGAAGTACGCGTCCATCGCCACTGCGGCGGGACCGTCGATCGTCGGCCCGGTCGAGCAGCAGACCGGTGATCAAATCTGGATAGGCGACATCAACACTTCTGTTCCGCTGAACCAGATTTGGCCGCAGCAACCGACGTCGTGGACGCCATACGAAATCCCGAACCCCGCGACCTCGAAGCCGTACTTCTACCTGCTGGTGACCCTGCCCGTGGCCGCCTGGCTCGTAACCGGTGGCGCGCTGTGGTGGCGCCGCCGCAAAGCCGGAAACGGAGGCTGACCGTGTCACTGGATCCCTTCGGTAACTACGACCCGTTCGCCGACCCGGCCCCACCGCAGTCCACGGTGCCGCCGCGGCCGACTCCGTCACCTCAGCCACCTCCGTCACCTCAGCCAGCTCAGCCACCGCGGCCGACTCCACCACCTCGGCCGGCTCCACCACCTCGGCCGGCGGCGGCACCAACTGCGCCGGCCTGGACCGGCGTGCTCCAGACCGCCACACCGGGGCCTCCCGCGCCGCTCCCGCACACCGGGTCGTCTACGGTGCCGCCGTGGGAGGCAGGCGGCCCGCCGTGGACGGTTTTCCTGGCTGGTTACCTGGTGGGTGGGATCGCCACACTGCTCGTGGTCGGCGCCATCGGCACGCTGCTGGCCCTACCGGAACTCGAATTCGTATACGGCGGCACCACATTTCCCGGGGTGACATTGGCGGCAGTTTCGGTCGGCGTCGCCGGGGCACTGGTGTGGCTGGCCGTTCGCTACGCCGGCCGACATCGAACCGCCCGTACACCAATACTCGTCGGCATCGCGGTCATCGCAGCGGTCGCCGTCGTGATCATCGTGCTGGCTCCGGGCGCCCAGGTCTCGTGGTTCAGGACGCTGACGCTGATCCTCAGCGCCGCAGTACTTCTCCTCGCGATCGCGATCGTGGCGCTGATCCTCCAGCCGAAGTCCAAGTCCTATTTCGTCACGCCGTCAACCGCAGACCAGCTGTCGATGCTCGGGCTGCCACCCGTCGCGCCTGCGCCGACCAGCGCGAGGCCTGCAGAACCCGACACCGTCACCACCAGGCCGGTCGCTCCGCCACCCACGTACGCGCCACCTCCCCGACAGGCACCCGCACGTCCGGCGCCGCCCGGGCAGGACTACGACCCATTCCGGTAGTGCCGGGCGCGCCCCGGTGAGTGCGGCCTATGCGCCCGGCGCCCCTTCACCCTCATGTTCGCCGGCCGGTAACCGCCTGGGAATTTTCACCCGGTACATGATCAGATCATCGGGCACGCCCTCCGGCTTCGCCGAAAAGACCTGCCGCCGTTCACGTTTGACGGTCACACCCAGAAGGGCGAGCTCCTCTTCCGAGATGCCCTCCAACGTGGTGTGCGAGATCATCAAGCCGCCCCTGGCGGCCCGCTCCATCACGCGAGCGGTGATGTTGACGTCGATGCCGAGCCAGTCCGACCCGATGCGCTGCGGACGCCCGGTGTGGATACCGATGCGCATCCGCGGTGCGTAGCCGTCCAGGTCGATGTTCTTGACCCCCTCGCGCGCCACGAGCATCGCGCGCAGGGCGGTTTCCGGATCGGAGAACACCGCCATCATGCCGTCGCCCATACGCTTGACGATGTGACCGCGGGCCTCGAGGACCGGGGGTTCGATGACCTGAGCCACCCGTCGCAGCAGCCGCAACGTGGCGTCATCGCCGGCGCGGAGCGACCACGACGAGAAACCGACCAGGTCGGTGAACGCCAGCGTCACTTCGGGATTGGCCGGGGTTCCCGAGACACGTTCGGTCAGCGCCTGCCAGACTTGCAGCGCGCCCAGGCTCACCTCCCGAGAGGCGGCATCACGGTCCAGCAGGCGGTCGGCCACGCGCGCGGCCGCGCGGGGTCCGCCCTCTCCGGCTGCCGAGAGCCGGTCACCGAAATCAGGATCGCCCGGCAATGCCCGCCGCGCCCGCCGGACCAGGTCTACGACAGCCGGGCTGCGATTGGTGCGTTGCAGCCAGCCCAACGGACCCGGCAACCCGGGTGCCTTCGCAGGGCGCTGCTGTGGCGCCTGCCCGATATCCCCGGCCTCGCCGGACGGGTCATCGAACGGCTCGCCATCCACAGCGCAAGAGTAAGTGGCGCGCAGACCGGGCGGCAATCGCGCCACGAGCGACGGTGCTCACCCTCCCCCGGCGGCGCCAAACCGGCCTGGTCACGGCCCTATGGCGCCACGGTAGCCGACGAATAACAGTGCACAGCGACGCGCCGTGGCGTCGTAGACAACACACGTTGTCACTACTATCGTGAGCTGAGCTGTGATTCACGTCATGACGAGTCAACGAGGACGCAATGACCACACGAGCCACCACCAGCGAGCACGATCCACTCGGACCGGATTCGCTGACCTGGAAGTACTTCGGCGACCTGCGCACGGGGATGCTCGGCGTCTGGATCGGAGCGATCCAGAACATGTATCCCGAACTCGGCGCCGGGGTCGAGGAGCATTCGATACTGCTGCGCGAACCCCTGCAGCGGGTGGCCCGGTCGGTCTACCCGATCATGGGCGTCGTCTATGACGGCGACCGGGCGGCCGACACCGGCGCGCAGATCAAGGGTTTTCACCACACCATCAAGGGCGTCGACGGCCAGGGCCGGCGCTATCACGCGCTGAACCCTGAGACGTTCTATTGGGCGCACGCCACGTTCTTCATGCTCATCATCAAGACCGCGGAGTATTTCTGCGGCGGGCTCACCGAAGCCGAGAAGTGTCAACTCTTCGACGAGCATGTGCAGTGGTACCGCATGTACGGCATGAGCATGCGGCCCGTTCCGAATACTTGGGACGAGTTTCAGGAGTATTGGGACGCCAAGTGCCGAGACGAGCTCGAGATCAACCGGGCCACCCTCGACATCTTCACCATCCGGATCCCCAAACCGTGGTTCGTGTTGATGCCGACACCGGTGTGGGACCAACTGTTCAAACCCCTTGTCGGCGCACAGCGCTGGATCGCGGCCGGCCTGTTCGACCCGGCGGTGCGGGAGAAGGCCGGCATGCGCTGGACGCCCGGCGACGAGGTGCTGCTGCGAATCTTCGGCAAGATGGTCGAGTTGGCATTCGTCGCGGTACCCGACGAGATCAGGCTGCACCCGCGCGCCCTGTCGGCCTACCGCCGTGCCGCCGGGAAACTACCGGTCGACGGCCCCCTGGTCGAAGCACCTGGCTTCATGGCCCCGCCCCGCGACCGCCGCGGGATGCCGATGCACTACCTGCCACGTCACAAGACCCTGCTGGACCGGGCCGGCGCGCTGGTGCACACCACCTTCTCACTCCCGGCGCTCCGACGGCCGGTCAGGCGCAGTGCAGCCTGACTTTTGACACCTGTCTAAGCTGGCGAGATGCTTGATTGGTCTGACGTTGACATTGCTGTCCGGGACGCAGTACGCGAGTTCGTGGACAAGGAGATCCGGCCGCACCTCGACGAGCTGGAAAGCGGCGACATGGAGCCGTACCCGATCGTGCGAAAGCTTTTCGCCACGTTCGGTATTGATGCCCTCTCCAAGGAATCGCTGGACAAGCGGCTGGAGAAGCTGCGCAGCGGTGACAGCAAGCCGTCGGGCGCCCGCGGTGGAATGTTCGGCGGCAGCGGTTCGCCGGGCATGGGGTTCGTCCTGATCAGCGAACTGTGCCGGGTGTCGATGGGCCTGGTCACGGGCCTCGGGGTCAGCTTGGGCCTGACGGTGTCGACGATCCAGAGTCGCGGCACCCTGGCCCAGCAGGAACGCTGGCTGCCCGGCCTGGTGACCTACGAGAAGATCGGCGCATGGGCGATCACCGAGCCCGATTCGGGTTCGGATGCCTTCGGCGGCATGAAGTCCTATGTCACCCGTGACGGCGACGACTACATCCTCAACGGCCAGAAGACTTTCATCACCAATGGCCCGGACGCCGATGTGGTGGTGGTCTACGCCAAGCTCGACGAGGGTGATGGTGCGGACAAGCGCAACCGCAAGGTGCTGACCTTCGTCCTCGACCGTGGCATGGAAGGCTTTGTGCAGTCGAAGCCGTTCCGCAAGATGGGTATTCACTCATCGCGTACCGGCGAGCTGTTCTTCAACAACGTCCGGCTGGGACGCGACCGGCTGCTCGGCGAGACCGAAGGGTCCGACGAAGGCACCGACGAGGGTAGGGCCAGCGCCCGGTCGAACTTCTCGGCCGAACGCATCGGGGTGGCCGCGATGGCGCTGGGCGTGATCGAGGAATGCCTGCGGTTGAGCGTCGACTACGCCAAGACCCGCACCCTGTGGGGCCAGGAGATCAGCCAGTTCCAGCTGATCCAGCTCAAGCTGGCCAATATGGAAGTGGCCCGGATGAACGTGCGCAACATGCTGTTCCGCGTCATCGAATCCGCTGAGAAGGGCGTCTCGATCTCCCTCGCCGAGGCCTCCGCAATCAAGTGGTACTGCTCTCAGGCCGCCACCGATGTCGCGATGGAGGCGGTGCAACTGTTCGGCGGCAACGGCTACATGACCGAGTACCGGGTGGAGCAGTTGGCCCGCGACGCGAAGTCGCTGATGATCTACGCCGGCAGCAACGAGGTGCAGATCACCCATGTGGCACGGGGTCTGCTCAGCTAAACCTGCCCCTGGATCATTTCACCTTCGCCGGGTCTGACGAGAAGCTACTCTCAGCGACAACGCAGTACCGCGCACGCCGATGCCGACGGCTGCAGAGCGCAAGGAGCGAGGCTCATGCTCGAGGTCATCGACAAGGGGTTTTGCACCGAATCCCACCCGATACCGCTTGTGTTCGTGCATGGAGGGTTCCACGGCGCCTGGTGCTGGGACGAGCATTTCCTGGATTTCTTCGCCGACAAAGGTTATCGGGCGCTGGCGCTGAGCCTCCGCGGGCACGGCGCCAGCTCCGAGACCAAACCGCTCAACGACTGTTCGATCGCCGACTACGTCGACGATGTCGCCTCAATTGCCGACCGCCTTCCGGCCCCACCCGTGGTAATCGGCCATTCCATGGGCGGTTTCATCGTTCAGAAGTACCTGGAGTCTCACGAGGCACCTGCGGCGGTGTTGATGGGTTCCGTGCCCCCGTCGGGATCAAGCAGGCAGATCCGGCGGTTCACCGTGCGGCATCCGTGGCTTCAGGCCCGGGCGCTGGTCACTCACAGGTCGTCGCATTGCTTCAAGACCCCCAAACGGGCCCGCTACTGGCTGTTCTCGCCGGGCACCCCGGAGCCAGACGTCACACGATTCGCCGCCCGGATACAGGAAGAAAGCGCACGGGCGATATCGGGCATGCTCCGTAACCTGCCCCAGCCACAACACATCACGACGCCAGTGCTCGTTATGGGTGGCGAACATGACGGCTCGGTCACCCGAGACGAGATGCGCGCGACGGCACTTGCGTATCGGACCGAAGAAGAAGTATTCCCCGGCATGGGACACAACATGATGCTCGAGCCCGGATGGGCTGCGGTCGCCGAACGAATTCACTCGTGGCTCGAAAACAACACGTAGCCCGCGGCCCGCTCAGCGAGCCTGCCCGATTATCCGACGACGGCGAGCGCGTCGATCTCCACCAGCATGACCTCGTGCGGGAGGTCGACGAATACCGTTGTCCGGCAGGGAAGCTGGTCGGATTTGACGTTCTCCGCGATGAACTCGCCGTACACGTCGTTCATGGCCGTGAAATCCTCGCGCTTGGTGAGGTAGACCCGGAACATCAGGACGTCGTCGACGCCGGCGCCACCGGCCGCCAGGATCGCCTTCACGTTTTCCAGTGTCCGGCGGGTCTGCGCTTTGACGTCGCCTTCGCCGATGTAGGTGTTGGTCGCAGGGTCCATCGGACCCTGCCCCGACACCTGCAGGAATCCGCCCTTTCGGACGCCCTGGCTGAAGGTGTGAGCGGGGGCCGGGGCGTCGTCGGTACGGATGACCCGCGAATCAGACACGGTGAATCTCCTCTGGTTTCGGTGCTATCGCTGAATCAGGAGGGTGGACGGTAACCGCACTCGGCCGAGATGCGTCGGGTTGCCGCCTGCAGCGGAGGCAGGAGTTCAAGGACGCGCTCAAAGGGCAGCACCACATCGGGCACCGACACCGAAACCGCAGCGACCACACGCCCATTCGCACCGCGGATCGGTGCTCCCACGCAGTTGATCGACGGCTCGTTCTCTTCACGGTCCTGCGCCCAGCCCTGCGCGCGCACGGTCTCGATTTCCCGCAGGTATGCCTCCGGGGTGGTGATGGTGTTGGCGGCGCGCTGGGTGAAGTCCATCGTGGCGACGATCGGCCGCAGTTCGGCATCGGACAGGTCAGCGAGAATCACCTTGGCCACGGCGGTGGAATTCAGGTTGGCGGTCAAGCCGATTCGCGAGTACATGCGGATCTGATCGTGCGATTCGAGCTTGTCGATATACACGATGTCGCCGCCTTCCATCGCGGCGAGGTGAGTGGTGCGGCCGTACTCGCGATTGAACTCGACGAGGTACCGCGAAGCGATCTGGCGGATCTCCCGCTGGTCGGTGCCGTGGGCAGCCAGATCGAATATCCGTGATCCGAGGTGATACCGGTTGTTGTTGTCGCGGTAGGTGAACCGCTCCTCGGACAGAGTGCGCAGCAGCCTCATCACGGTGGTCTTGTGCACATCGGTGGCGGCCGCCAGCTCGTCCAGGCCGGCCGGACCTTTGCCGAGCTGAATCAACAACTGCAGTGCGCGCGCGACGCTCTGACTCACCGCCTGCTCCCGCACACTGTGAACCCGACCTCGCTCACCCTCGTGGCAGCCCACTCGCCGTCGGTGCAGATGAGCAGATGCTCGATCAGCTCGTCGGGCGGGGGTGGCGCGGAGTCCGCCGCGACAGTCAGGGTGACGGCAGCTCCGATGTGACCGCGCCGCAAGCATGATTCGGGGTCTTCATCGAGGACGACGCCGCTGAGGAATCCGGCGGCGAATGCGTCCCCTGCACCCACCGGTTCCACCACGTCGACGCGTAGTGCAGGGACGACGAACTCCTCGCCGGAGCGGTCGACAGCCAGCGCCTGATCCGCTCCGTCCTTGATGACCAGCGTCGCGGGATCCGGCAAGATGCGGCGCAATGCAATTGGGTCGTCGGTCCCCATGACGCGGAGCGCCTCGTCGGCGCCCACCAACACCACGTCGGCCAGGTTGGCCAGCGCAATCACCTCGGCGGTGTCGCCGTTCGGCCACAGCTGTTCACGCCAGTTCACATCAAAACTCACCGGCCCGTCGATGCCTGGTCGGTCGGTGAGCAACCGGCGCATCATGGCCCGACAGGTCGGCGACAGGGCAGGCGTGATGCCGCTGCAGTGCACCACCGATGCATGCGCGAACGCGGTCACAACCGCCGGCGCATCGAGGAATTCGGGTGACATCGCCGACGCCGCCGACCCCGTCCGGCTATACCGGCTGACGCTGCGCGGCTCCCCGTTGGTATCCGGCGCGGCCACCTTCGAGTAGTACCCGGTGGGCAGCTCGGGATCGATCTCGACCGCGGAGATGTCGACGCCGCGCGCGGTCAACTCGGATGTGATCAATGCCCCGTAGGCGTCGTCACCGAGCCGGCCGATGAACGACGCGGGGATGCCCCAGGCGACGAGGCCGGCCGCCACGTTGGCTTCCGCACCGGCCAGGTGCAGTTCAGCTTGAGTACCGGCCAGGTGCAGTTCAGCTTGAGTACCGGCCAGGTGCAGTTCGGCTTCCGCACCGGCCAGCACCAGCGGTTCACCGAGGCAGGCGACGCCGCCGGCAGTAGGTGCGGGCAATTCGGGCACTGCGGTCCTTGGGGTCAGACGATTGACGCGGTGTCGCCACTCATGTTAGACAGATCACATACGAAATTGCAACTGTGATTGCACTATATGCAACAGAGCAGCTCACGCCGATTGCCACCGCAATCGCCACCAAGGAAATCACCACGGAGGACAAGGATCGGCATGACGACGCGAGGTGAGCCACTGCTGGACAGTCGAGCATTGGGCGACCTCCGCTCCGAACGGCTGTCCGTATTGGACAAGGCCCTCCCCGCCGCGGCCGATGGGCTCACCACCGAGGAGTTCCTCGCCACTCGCCCCCGCCTCTCGGAATTCACCACACCGGTGATGACACTGGACAATTCGGCGATCGAGGACAACGTGGCCGCCATGTCCGCCTGGTGCAGTGCGCACGGGGTCGAACTGGCACCCCATGGCAAGACCACCATGTCGCCGGTGTTGTGGGACCGCCAGATACGCAGCGGCGCATGGGGTATCACCCTTGCCACGCCCAGCCAGGTGCGGGTCGCGGTGAGTTTCGGGGTGCGCCGGATCCAGCTCGCCAATGCCCTTGTCGACCCGACCGCGCTGCGCTGGCTCGCCGGGGAGATGTCTGCCCATTCCGACCTTGAGGTGATCACCTGGGCGGACTCGCCGGCCACCGTCGATGCGATGAACGCGGCCCTCGCCGAAACCGAGGTGGCGCGGCCGATCCCGGTGCTCGTCGAACTCGGGGCGGCCGGCGGTCGCACCGGCGCGCGTTCGGTGGACGAGGCCGCGGCGGTGGCCGAGCACATCGCGGCGAGCGCAGTGCTGCGCGTCGCCGGGGTGTCCGGCTACGAGGGATCGCTGGCGCACGACGCGTCGGTCACGTCACTGGCGCGGGTCCGGCATTACCTGGAGGACATGGCCCGGCTGCACCGGCGCATCGACGCCGCAGGCCTCTACCTCGCCGGGTCCGACCGATACGTGACCGCCGGCGGCAGTGCCTATTTCGATGCCGTGGCGGATGTGCTGGCCCCACTGGCCGGCGGTCACACACATGTCGTGGTCCGCGCGGGGGCCTACATCATCCACGACGACGGTTTCTACACCGGGATCACGCCGTTCCGCCGCAGTGACGAGCCGTACCGGCTGCGCTCGGCGATGCACACCTGGGCCCGGGTGGTGTCGCGCCCGGAACCGGGGCTGGCCCTGCTGGACGCAGGCAAGCGCGACGTCCCGTTCGACGAGGGTCTCCCAACGCCGCAACTGATCGCTTCGCAACTCGGCGCACCCGCCCGTCGCCTCACGGGAGCCGAGATCGTGGCCCTCAACGACCAGCACGCGTTCCTGACCATCCAGCCCGGCTCGGACATTCGCGTGGGTGACGTTGTACGACTGGGGCTTTCCCACCCGTGCACGGCCTTCGACAAGTGGCGATGGATCCCGGTCGTGGCCCCCGACGAGACGGATCCCGTCGTCATCGACCTCATCCGCACCTACTTCTGACCCGGATACGCGATGCCCGCCCTGATCCGCTCAGCCACTGTCGTCGACGGCGCGACAGCCGGACGGTCGCTGCGACGCGGCGTGAGTGGAGGTGTGCAATGACAGAACTCGACGTCCTCCGGGCGGATCGTGTGCTCAGCGTCGTCCGGGCCGAGACGATTCCGGACGCGGCCGATCTGTGCCACGCGCTCGCGGCGGGTGGTATCCGCACGGTCGAGCTGACATTCACCACCCCCGGCATTCTCGAGCACCTGCGCTCGTGCGCCGAATCGGTGGCCGGGGCTGGGATCACGCTCGGCGTCGGCACCGTGATGACTGCCGGCCAAGCCCGCGACGCCATCGACGCGGGTGCGCGCTTCCTGGTCACCCCCGGCCTTCGACCCGAGGTCGCCGAGGTCGCGACGGCCGGCTCGATACCGGTGTTCCTGGGTGCACTCACCCCGACCGAGGTGGCACAGGCGGTCGATCTCGGATCCGCTGCGGTGAAGATCTTCCCAGCCGGCAGCATGGGTCCGAAATACCTGTCCGATCTGCACGGGCCATACCCGGACGTCGAGCTGCTGCCGTCCGGCGGAATCAACGACGGAAACGCCCGGGCTTACCTCGATGCGGGCGCGCTCGCCGTGTGCGCAGGTACCGGCGTCGTTTCACCGGCGCATGTCGCGACCGCGAACTGGGATGAAATCACCAACCGGGCAAAGAGTTTCGTCGCCGCCATTTCCCGCTGAGCCTGATCCAACCATCACTGGTCCACGCCGCGAGGGTCAGGAAATCATGTGCCGGCCGGGGTGTGCCTGTTGCCAGCCTGCCATCGCGGCGTCCCAGTCGGGCCCGTCGAGCGCGGTGAGCGCGGCCGGAAACAACCCGTCCTCTTCTTTTGCGATGTGGACGTAGAGCTCTTCGATCTCCTTGCGGACCCGTTTCTGATCGTCAGGGTCGGACAGGTCGACCACCTCGAGAAACGCGGCCAGCTCACGATGTTCGGCCACCAGCGGGTCGATGTGCTCGGCGTAGAGCTCGTCAGTGTGCATCACCGCGAACAGCCCGTTCTCCTCACCCTGCCAGTGGGAGCGCAACTCCTCGAACATCTCCCCCAGCCGCCGGCGGGCCACGTCCAGCTCACCGCGGTCCAGGGCGCGCACCGCTTCACGGCCGTGGTCGACAGCCCGCTCGTGCTCGGCGATGTAATCCCGCAGCAGTGGCATGTCCCGGCATCCGCAGTATTGGCACACGACGCACCTCCCCACAGCATCGTGTCACATCACCCGAGTGGCCACTTGTGATACTCGAATCGCGAAAAACCGTGCGATAAGTGGCCATTCGGCGCACTATCTGCGGTGGGCGCGGGCGCTCTGATACAGGCAGATCGATGCCGCCGAGGCGATGTTGAGACTTTCGGAGTGCCCGGGCATCGGAATGTGCACCCGGTGATCGGCCGCCACCGCCAGTTCGGTTGGCAGGCCGTGGGCTTCGGGCCCGAACAGCCAGGCTGTGGGCCCGGCCAGGTGCACATCATCGAGGCTGACCTCGCCGTCGATCGTGGTGGCGAGCACTTGCATTCCGGCGGCCTGCAGCTGCGCAACGGTTGCCGCCTCATCGGGCTCGCCGATCACCGGCAGAGAGAAGATGCTGCCTGCCGACGCCCGCAGACACTTGCTGTTGTAGGGGTCGACGCTGTTGCCGGCCAGCACCACCGCGTCGGCACCCATCGCGTCGGCGGCCCGGATCAACGTGCCGGCGTTGCCCGGCTCCGAGATCTGCACCGGTACCGCGATCAGCCGGGGCTCAGCGGCCAGAACGTCATCGAGGGACACTTCCGGCAGCCGGCACACCGCCACCAGGCCGACCGGTGTCACGGTGTCCGACAAGGCTTTCGCCGCACGCTCGGTGACCAGCTGCACCGGCACGGCGGCCAGCAGATCGCCGAAACGGTCCATGGCGGCCTCGGTCGCGAACACCTCGGAAACAAGTCCGCGCCGCAACGCGGCCTCGACGAGGTTGGGTCCCTCGGCAAGGAAGCGTGCGGCGCGGCGGCGCCCGACGTGGCGCTGCAGTTTGACCGCAGCAGCCACCCGGGCAGAACGCTCGGTGAGCGTCAGGCGGCCTCTCCGGAGGGCGCATTGACATCTTCGGGAAGAGCGGCCTTGGCGACCTCGACCAGCGCGGTGAACGCGGCGGCGTCGCTGACCGCGATCTCGGCCAGGTTCTTGCGGTCCACCTCGACGCCGGCGGCCTTGAGGCCCTGGATCAGGCGGTTGTAGGTGATGTCGTTGGCGCGGGCCGCAGCGTTGATACGCGAGATCCACAGCTTGCGGAACTCACCCTTGCGGGCGCGACGGTCGCGGTAGGCGTAGGTCAGCGAATGCAGCTGCTGTTCCTTGGCCTTGCGGTACAGACGGGACCGCTGGCCCCGGTAGCCCTTCGAGGCCTTGAGTACGGTACGCCGCTTCTTCTGGGCGTTGAGTGCGCGCTTCACGCGTGCCATGGGATGTTCCTATTCTCGTTCGGTACGGGGAGCGGCAGGTCTAGCCGTTGAGCAACTTGTTGACACGCTTGGTGTCGTTGGCTGCAACCACGGTGCGGCCGTCAAGCCGGCGGGTGCGCTTGGTGGCCTTGTGCTCCAGCAGGTGGCGGCGGCCGGCCTTCTGGCGCACGATCTTGCCGGTCCCGGTCTTGCGGAAGCGCTTCGATGCTCCGCTGTGGGTCTTCGCCTTGGGCATGAATCCTCAGTTCTGTGTTGAAACTAGTTCTGCGTAACGTCTGGTTCTTCTGATGCGGCCTGCTGCCCGCCTGGGCGCTCGGCCTGCTCCGCCGCCTTGGCGCGAGTCTTCGCGCCGCGGTGCGGTGCCAGCACCATCGTCATGTTGCGGCCGTCCTGCTTGGCTGAGGTCTCGACGAAGCCGTACTCGGCCACGTCTGCACCCAACCGCTGCAACAACCGGTACCCGAGTTCGGGCCGGGACTGCTCGCGTCCGCGGAACATGATGGTCACCTTGACCTTGGATCCGGCTTCGAGGAAGCGGACCACGTGGCCCTTCTTCGTCTCGTAGTCGTGATCGTCGATCTTGGGACGCAGCTTCTGTTCCTTGACGACGGTCTGCTGCTGGTTCTTGCGAGACTCGCGCTCCTTGAGTGCCGTCTCGTACTTGAACTTGCCGTAATCCATGATCTTGCAGACCGGGGGTTTTGCGGCTGGTGCAACTTCGACGAGGTCGAGATCGGCATCCGCGGCGACGCGGAGAGCATCTTCGATGCGGACAATGCCTACCTGCTCGCCGTTCGGTCCGATCAGGCGGACTTCAGGTACGCGGATGCGCTCGTTGATGCGGGTCTCAGTGCTGATGGGGCCTCCTATGTTGGGTCTGCTGAGGAGACCCACCCATCCGCATCTCTGCCCCGAAGAACAGAAAAGCCCTGCTCAAAGCAGGGCCCAATGCCGACCGATCACGGCTTGCGCCGCCTGCAGCTCCAAAGCCGGAGCACAGAACCGGTGTCCGAGAACACCGGCGACCGGACCGTTGTACCTTGTGGCCAACGGTGGGAGTGGGACTCCACTTGCTGTCCCTGACATGAGCCGGGACGGTCGCGCATGACAGTCTAGCAGGCATGACGGATCCGACCGAAATGCCCGACGAGGCGACGCCGCAGGACTCAGGCAATCTGGACGGCCCAGCCGTTCGCGAACTCGCCGACATCCCCGCGGTGGAAGTCATCACCCGGGCGGCCCTCATGTTGATGAGCGCCGCGGCCGAGAAGATCGGACTCTCTGCCGAGGATCCCGACGATAGCCCGCACCGTGATCTTGATGAAGCCCGCCGGATCATCACCGCACTGGCCGGACTCGTGACGGCATCGGCCGAATACCTGGGACCGCACGCAGGCCCGGTGCGCGACGGCCTCAAGAGCCTGCAGCTGGCGTTCCGCGAAGCCAGTGCGCATCCCGACGAACCCGGCAAAGGCCCAGGCGAGAAGTACACCGGCCCAGTCTGGTAATCACCTGCGCGGTGTCTGTGCGCGTGGTGGACCCAATTGACGGTTTGACCGCCTATTCTCCGGGCGTATGACCGTTATCAGCCGCGGCAGCCGCACCGGGGTCCAGCCCGCGTCGAGGTTCTCCTGGGTTCCCGCAGCAGCCGGCTGGATCGTCGGGGTGATCGCCACTCTCTCGCTGATCGCCAGTGTGTCTCCTGCGGTGCGTTGGTTGATCCAGGTGCCCCGAGAGTTCGTCAACGACTACATCTTCAACTTCCCCGACACCAGCTTCGCGTGGGCGTTCGTACTGGCGCTGCTGGCGGCCGCGCTGGCCGCCCGCAAGCGGATCGCCTGGTGGATTCTCGTTCTCTACATGGTGGGCGCGATCGGCTGGAACCTCGGCGATCTCGCCACCGGCGGCGACCCCGTCGCCGACGACGTGGGCGAGGTCATCGGCGTGGTGTTCCACGTGGTGGCCATCGTCGCGCTGGTGTTGGCGCGTAATCAGTTCTGGGCCAAGGTGCGCCGCGGCGCCCTGCTCAAATCCGCCGTGGTCCTGGTCGCGGGCATGGCGATCGGCATCTTGGCCGCCTGGGCACTACTGGAGCTGTTCCCCGGCACCCTGCCCCCGGAATGGCGATTGCTGTACGCGGTCAACCGGGTGAGCGGTTTCGCGACCGTCCCGACCGAGGTTTTCGAGGGCTATTCGCACACGTTCCTCAACGCGATCTTCGGGTTGTTCGGCGCGATGGCGTTGATGGCCGCCGCGATCGTGCTGTTCCAGTCACAACGCGCCTCCAATGCGTTGACGGGTGAGGACGAATCGGCGATCCGCGGCCTGTTGGAGGTCTACGGCAAGAACGATTCGCTGGGATACTTCGCCACTCGCCGCGACAAGTCGGTGGTGTTCGCGCCCAACGGCCGGGCCGCCATCGCCTACCGCGTCGAGGTGGGCGTGTGCCTGGCCGGCGGCGATCCGGTCGGTGATCCCAAATCGTGGCCACAGGCGATCGCGGCCTGGCTGCAGTTGTGCCAGACCTACGGCTGGGCCCCGGGCGTGATGGGCGCCAGTTCGGCGGCGGCCGAGGCGTTTCGGGCAGCCGGCCTGAACGCGCTGCAGCTCGGCGATGAAGCCATTCTGCATCCGGACAACTTCCGGCTGTCCGGGCCCGACATGCGTGCGGTGCGCCAGGCCGTCACCCGGGCCCGGCGCGCCGGCACCACGGTGCGCATGCGGCGCCACCGTGAGCTGGACCGGGCCGAGATGGACGAGGTGATCCGCCGCGCCGACGCGTGGCGAGACACCGAGACCGAACGCGGCTTCTCGATGGCGCTGGGCCGGCTCGGCGACCCGGCCGACGGTGACTGCCTGCTCGTCGAGGCGGTCCAGCAGCGCGACGGCAACCCCGAGCCGGAGGTGGTCGCGCTGCTGTCATTGGTGCCGTGGGGCACCAACGGCGTCTCGCTCGACGTGATGCGCCGCTCCCCGCAATCCCCCAACGGCACCATCGAGCTGATGGTCAGCGAACTGTGCATGCAGTCCGAAAGCATTGGGGTCAGCCGGATCTCACTGAACTTCGCAATGTTCCGGTCGGCGTTCCAGCAGGGCGCACAGCTGGGCGCCGGTCCGGTGGCCCGGCTGTGGCGGGCCCTGCTGGTGTTCTTCTCCCGGTGGTGGCAACTGGAGACGCTGTACCGCTCCAACATGAAGTACCAGCCCGAGTGGGTGCCCCGGTACGCCTGCTACGAGGACGCACGGCTGATCCCCCGGGTCGGGGTGGCCTCGGTGATCGCCGAGGGATTCCTGGTGTTGCCGTTCTCCCGACGCAACAAGCAGCACACCGGCGAGCACGTCGCGGCCCCGGCGGATCTGGTGGGTTCGGGCCGGTTGCATCACGACGGCAGCGCACCTGACATGTCCGGGCTGCCGATCGACCCGGCCGACGGCGACGAGCAGCAGCGGCTTCCCGAGCAGGTGCGGGTCAGGATGGCGAAGTTGCGGCAGTTGCAGGCCGCCGGCGTGGACGCCTATCCGGTGGGCCAGGCCCCCAGCCACACCATTGCCGCCGCACTGGAATCGGTCGACGGGAACACGCTCACCGTCGCCGGCCGGATCCTGCGGATCCGGGATTACGGCGGTGTGCTGTTCGCCCAGTTGCGCGACTGGTCCGGCGAAGTCCAGTTGCTGCTCGACAACGCCCGCCTGACCGAGGCCACGACCGCAGACTTCACCGCAACCATCGATCTCGGCGATCTGATCGAGGTGAGCGGTTCGATGGGCCACAGCCGCAACGGCACCCCCTCACTGCTCGTCGATAGCTGGCGTTTGACCGGCAAATGTCTCCGCCCGCTGCCGGACAAGTGGAAGGGCCTGACCGACCAAGAGGCTCGCGTACGGGCGCGCTACGTGGATCTGGCCGTCAACACCGAGGCGCGGGACTTGATCCGTGCCCGCAGCGGCGCTCTGCATGCCATCCGGGAAACGTTGTACGCCAAGGGTTTCCTCGAAGTCGAAACCCCGATCCTGCAACAGATCCACGGCGGAGCGAACGCCCGGCCGTTCCTGACCCACATCAACGCCTACGACCTGGACCTGTATCTGCGGATCGCACCCGAGCTCTACCTCAAGCGGCTGTGCGTCGGCGGCGTCGAGCGGGTCTTCGAACTGGGCCGCGCATTCCGCAACGAAGGCGTGGATTTCAGCCACAACCCGGAGTTCACCCTGCTGGAGGCCTACCAGGCGCATGCCGACTACAACGTGTGGATCGACGGCTGCCGTGAGCTGATCCAAAATGCCGCTCAGGCCGCCAACGGGGCCCAGGTCTTCCAGCGGCCGCGCGCCGACGGAGTCCTCGAGCCGGTCGACATCTCGGGTCGGTGGGCGGTAAAGACCGTGCACGACGCGGTGTCGGAAGCCCTCGGCGAGCACGTCACCGTCGAGACCGACCTGGCCACCCTGCGCAGGCTCTGCGATGCGGCGCACATCCCCTATCTGACCCACTGGGACGCCGGCGCGGTGGTGTTGGAGATGTACGAGCACCTCGTCGAGGACCGCACGGAAGAGCCGACGTTCTACAAGGACTTCCCCACCTCGGTGTCGCCGTTGACCCGGCCGCACCGCAGCATCCCCGGGGTTGCCGAACGCTGGGATCTGGTGGCCTGGGGCGTCGAACTGGGTACCGCCTACAGTGAGCTCACCGACCCCGTCGAACAGCGCCGCCGACTGCAGGAGCAATCGTTGCTGGCCGCGGGCGGTGACCCCGAGGCGATGGAGCTCGACGAGGACTTCCTGCAGGCCATGGAGTACGCGATGCCGCCGACCGGTGGTCTCGGTATGGGCGTGGACCGCGTGGTCATGTTGATAACTGGACGTAGCATCCGCGAAACGCTGCCGTTTCCCCTGGCCAAACCTCGTTAGCAGGCTCCTCACAGCCGATCCCAAGATTGGGCGGCGACGATATTGCTGTGACCTTCACTCACCACCTGTCCTTGATGCACGGCTGGGTTCCGACCAGCATCCAAGTCATCACCGCCGTGGTGTTGATCGCCGCAATCGGCTGGCGTACCCGTCGCTGGGCACTCATCTGGCTGCCGTTCGCCGCCGCGGTCGGCGGCGTCCTGGTCGCGGGCACCAACTGGTACATCGAGTCCGAGGGGTTGGCGGGGAATCCGGCGCCGCGGTCGCTGTGGGTGTGGATCGCGCTGACCGGCGTGGCGGTCGTGGTTCTGGCTGCCGGCTGGCGCGGCAGCCAGTGGTGGCGGCGCGGTTCCGCCGTCATGGCAATCCCGCTGACGCTGCTGTGCACCGCGCTGGCGCTGAACCTGTGGGTCGGCTACTTCCCGTGGGTGCAGACCGCGTGGAACCAGCTGACCGCCGGCCCACTACCCGACCAGACCGATCAGGTCACGGTGACCGCCATGCAACGCCAGGGCACCATCCCCGCCAAGGGCAGCGTGGTCCCCGTCGAAATCCCCAACACGGCCTCGGGTTTCCGGCATCGCGGCGAGTACGTGTACCTGCCGCCGGCGTGGTTCGCCGCCAATCCCGCGCCGAAGTTGCCTACCGTGATGATGATCGGCGGTGAGTTCAACACCCCGGCCGACTGGATGCGGGCGGGCAATGTGATCAAGTCGATGGACGATTTCGCCGCCGCCCACCACGGTTACGCGCCCGTGCTCGCGTTCGTCGACCCGGGCGGCACCTTCAACAACGACACCGAATGCGTCAACGGCAAGCGCGGAAACTCCGCCGACCATCTCACCAAAGACGTTGTCCCATATATGAACAGCCATTACGGCGTCAATCCGGCGGCCGCCGGATGGGGCATCGTCGGTTGGTCGATGGGCGGCACCTGCGCCGTGGACCTGGCGGTCATGCACCCCGAGCTGTTCAGCGCGTTCGTCGACATCGCCGGTGACCTGGGCCCGAACTCGGGAACCAAGGCGCAGACCATCGACCGGTTGTTCGGCGGCAGCACCGCCGCATGGGACGCATTCGACCCGAGCACCGTGATCAACCGGCACGGGCCGTACGACCAGATGGCCGGCTGGTTCGACGTCAACGACACGTCCACGCCGGGCAAGCCCGCAGCCCGCGCCAACGACCAGGCCAAGGCCGCCAACGCCCTGTGTGCGCTCGGGTCGAAACACGGCATCGAGTGCGCGGTGGTGACGCATCAAGGCACCCATGACTGGCCGTTCGCCAGCCACGCGTTCACCGCTGCCCTCCCCTGGCTGGCCGGCGCGATCGGCACCCCGCAGGCGCCCGCAGTCGGACTGCCGCAGTCGTCACCCTCGGCGGCGTTCATCCAGACGGCCGCCAAATAGCGGTCAGTAGTCGGATTCGGCCGCGCGGAGCTCGGCGAGGAAGGCATCTGTACCGGGAACGGCCAGCCGGGCCCGCGCGACTGCCCGCACCCGGTCGCGGTCGAAGACCGACTCGCCGGCGCCGGCGGCCCCGACCCGCACCGAGGTGTGGGGCCAGTCCAGGTTCCAGGCCTGGGTTTCGCTGAGCGGCTGTCCCTCCGGATCGTGCAACTCCAGTACCGCACGACCCGTGGCATCGAGGAAACCGGAAGCGGCGCAACCGTTACCGCGTATCTCCACCTCGATACCCAGCGGCGAATCCAGCCCCGAAAGAGCCACCTGCACCTCTGCGGCAACGCCCGCGCCGGCCGCCGTCACCGACCATTCGACGGTGCCCTCGGCGGCGTCGAACACACCGGGCGGCACCGCCGACCACGCGACGGTGCCGGTGCCGCGGGCGATCAGTCCTGCCGCAATCGCACCCTCGCCGGCGCCCGCCGCCAGGGCGTAGTCGTCGCGCCGGGGTGCGGCACCGACGGGGTCCGGCCAGTCGAGCCCGATCTCACCGGCCAGCTCCCGGCATTCCTCGACCAGCGCCGCAATCCTCGGATCACCCTGGCCGGCAAAGGAACTCAACACGCCGAGATGTGGCGCCAGCAGGCCGGCAACGTCGGAGTCGAGGGTGTCGTCGGTGAAGAAATCCTCGGCACGCACCGTCAGCAGTGCCAGTTCCGCGTCGAGCACCGGTCGTTCCAGTGCCGCGATGCCGTCCCGGTCACTCGCCGGCCACCACCGCCGCAACCAGTGTCCGATTGCCAAGCGCCGCAAGGGGTCCGTCGTACCGGGCAGCATCTCGACCCCGGCCAGGTCGACCGGCTCTCCGGTCTCCCGGTGGCGCAGTGCGTCCAGGAGCGCGACGTGGCCTGACTCCCCGACCACCCGCCACAGCCAGTCCGCGCGCTCGGGGTCGGTGAAGGTGATGGAAGGCGGTTCGCCGACACCCTCATCCACAACCCAGGACAGAACGGCGCCGCTGACCTCGAGAACCGCGACCACAGGCACGGCGCCGGTGCGCCGACCGGTACTCCACAGCCCGCCGACAGCAGCCAATCTCACTCTGCCACCTGCACTTCCAGCATCGCCTTGATTCGCTGGCGGTGGTCGAGGCTGACCGATCTGGCCACACCTTCCAGCAGGGACCGCAGGTCGTCGACATCCGCGCAGGACTCCTGCCAGACATCTCGGCCGTGCAACCGCGCCCACAGCCGGCTCAGATAGGGACGGCAGAAGGCGGCAAGATCATCGATGACCTGCCGCTGACGCGGGTGCACCGCGGCACCGTCCGCCAGATAGCGGCGGGCGTGCAGCACGTAGGCCTCCTTGGCCAGCCGGGCCTGGATGCGTGCCGACAGCTGGTAGCGGCCCGCGGCCGACGCGTCGAGCGGATGTAGGTCGGTAGCCACCTCGATGCCCGCGAGCAACCCGGCCTGTTTGTCCTCGGCCAGCAGCCCCCACGGGGCGCAGGCCCGGTCCACCTCCTCGGCGCACAGCAACGGGATGTCGGGTAGTTCGTCGCGGTCGAGTGCCCGGCGCAATGTCGCGCGCACCCGGTCCACCACCGTGCGGTCCAGTGGACGGTCCCCCTCGGCAGGACCATCGATCGTCGGGTGCTGTTGCGGCAGCGTTGAACTCAGCCCGATATCAACGATCGACCACGGCAGCCCGGCGTCCGCGTGGCGAGTCCCGGCACCAAGGTTGTACGGCGTGGCGTCGGCCACCAGCGCCGACCACACCCGCCGGCGGGCCGCCTCGGCACGGTGGCTGTCGGCCGGGCCGAGCACGGTCACCAGACCGGCGAAGAACGGACCGGTGATCGCGTCGGATGCCACGACGTCTTGCCAGCTGCGGTCGAGTTGGCGACGCAACCGGTCGATGACGTGCGGATCGGCCACGTGCTGATTGAGGGCCTCGGTGGCGGTGCGGTCACGGCCCTGGTGGAGATCGGCCAGCACCTCTGCGGCCACGACCGCGCGATCCGAGGACGGGACACCTCGGGTCACCGCAAGTTCGAAACACACCGGGAAATAGAGCTCCTGGGCGTTGCCGGTGGTGATGCGCAGGCGTCGGCGCTGCTGTTTGAGCTCGGTGAACCAGGCTGCGGCGGCCCGCAGCTGCGGGCCGTTGCGGATCATCTGCGCGTGCAGTTCGGCCGCCACCTCGGGAGCCAGCACCGGCGCCGAGTAGTGGGTGTTGCTGCGCAGCCTGAGCACCAGCGGGTCGATGATCCGTTTGACCGTGCGGCGTAGCGGCCCGCCGTCGTCGCCGCTGAACACCTCGACCCCGGGGCCCAGAGCGCGCCAGGCGCGATCGATCACCGCACGGCGTGGTTGGGCAGCATCCACACCCGAAACGGGGCCGGTCTGCGCCCCAGACGTTTCGGACCCGATGCTCACCGGCACCAGGATAGAGGCCGAAGTTGGGTTCGGTAGCGCCCGCTCGGCCGGACCCTTGGGGACATGACCGACACCGTGCTGCTCGCCGTCCTGTGCCTGTTCTGCGCCGGCGCCGCGCTGAGCGCCACCCGCCGGGTGCGGGGTGTCCGCCGCAACGACGAGGCCGACGAGCGTCTGGTCACCCTCGGCGAGCTGGTGGCCGAGTTCGACCACATGCTGATCCGCAAGGGACTCATCACCCGGGTGCAGCTCGAGTTGATCCGTACCGGCACCCGGTCACGCGGGATCATCACCGGAATGCGGGCCACCGGGACCATCCGCGAGGACTACCGCGAGGTCGAACTCGACCTGATGGTCAGCCGGCGCGACGGCGGCCAGTTCCCGGTGCATCAACGCGCGCTGATCCCCGCGTCGGCGCTGGCGAAGGTGTCACCGGGCAACGTGATCGATGCGTACTACCGGCCGGGCGATGAGAACACGGTGGCCGTCTGCGTCACCCCGTCCTGACTCAGCGGGCGCCGTCGACGGTGAAGGTGGCCAGTGCGGCCCAGTGCAAGGGGCTGGCGGTCCGGTCACCGTCACGCCACCGGCGCATCATCGCCCGCTGCCAGCGGTTCACCGCCAGACCCGCGTCGTTCTCGCGATGAGCCAGATCCACGCCGACGATGGTGTCGGTCATCGGATCGGCCTCGGCGCCGGCCGAACCGAACTGACGGAACCCGGCCGTGGTCGGCAGCGACCACAAGGTCGCCGTCACCAGTTGCGCACCACCCAGGATCATCGCGGCCACCAATCCGGCGGCCTCGTCGAACCGGTAGTCACCGCCGGATGCGCACGCCAGCAACGCCACTCGGGGTGGAATCGGCAGTTGTGTCGCAATCATCTCCCCCGCGGTCAGCGGCCGGGCCTCGGCCAGGTGCAGGGCTGCACGATCGGCGTGCCCGGCGGCACCGTCTGCAGCACTGGCATGCCCGACGTAGAGCAGCCGGCTCGGGTCCTGCGCACAGGCGTCGGCCAACCAGCCCCGGTCGGTGTCCGTGCGCCGGAACAGCTCGACGGCCGCGTCGACCTTCGGCAGGACCGTGTCGCGCACCAGTTCATCGAAATGCTGCGACAGTGGCGTCTGCGGCGATGGACGGCCCAGCACCGAGCCCAGCGCCGAATCCGGTCGCTGCCCGGGAATCCGGGGATCCAGTACCAGCACCGGCGGGTGGTCCTGGCGTTCGGGCCAGCCGGCGGGGCTACGCGGCGCATGAACGATGTTGGGCGGTACCGCCATCAGCACGTCCACCAACTCCATCAGCCGGAAGCCGTGGGGGCCCGGCATCGCCAGCTGGCCCCAGGGCACCCGACCCAACCGCGGACTCGGCGTCACGAACAGCACCGGACGGACGTCGGCGACGCGGTCGGCCAGCAGCTGCCAGGCGTCGATGCCGATCAGATTCGAGCCGAGCACGCGAGCCAGTTCGAATTCGGACTCCGGGGTCGCGAACGCGCCGGTGACCACGGCCCGTTCCACTGCCTCGGTGGGCGTTTCGGTACCGATCGGATCCGGCAGCGCCGGGTTGAACAACGCCTCCACCGCCTCCATGTGCGGTTCCTCGATCACCCAGGTCACCGAACGTTGCGGCTCTCCCACCACGCGCAGGCTGACATAGGTCGCGATGCCGACGTCGGCGAAACGCATCACCAGTGTGTCGGTCATGGCCAGGTCGTCCAATCCGCGCCAGGTGCGGTGACGTCCCGCCCATACCGCTGCAGCGCCAGCTCCCGGTAGTGGCTCAGGATCGGGCCAGAACTCGGGTCGATCCGCAATGGCGGCAACGGTCCGAGCCGCGTCAACGAGCCTTCGGCGTCGACCGGTGCAGCCGCGGCCGCGACGGCGAGTTGCGGGGCGAGTTCGGCCTCGACCGGAACGACGGCCGTGGCCGTCTCCGCCCATTCGGCGGACTGCTCTGCATCGACCGCTTTGTCGGCGGTGAAAGTTCCTCGTGCACTGTGGTATTCGATCAGCTCACAAGTGAGCTCGGTATTGTCCGATTCCCAGGCCACCGCGAATGCCCCCGCCAGCAAGGGCGCCGAGACACTGCCGGCCCACCGGGCCCTGGCCCCGGCGTCGGTGATCGTGTAACGCACCGAATCAACCGCGAGGGCGGCAGGCACCTTCAGGTCGGCGGCCCGGCCCAGCTTGACCATCCCCCGGCGGTACTTGCGGCTGCCCGGGCGGCAGTTGAACGTGCCGGTCCCCGCGGCGTGCCGAGTCTCCACCTGTTCCCAGCTCTGCCCCGGTTTACCCAAACCGTCGAAGCCCATCTCCGCCAGCGCGTCGGCCCGCCAGATGTTGCCCAGGTGCGCATCCAGCCGCGCGTACTGCAACCAGCTGCGCCGCGGCGATGCGTCGAGCAGCGCCCTGGCCTCCTCCACCATCGCGATCGCCTCGTCGAAGGCGCCGCGGAACAAGGCGATCCAACTGCGCTGCAGCAGAATTCGGTGAATATGTAAGGGCCGCTCGATCTCGCGCCAATGCCGCTCGGCATGGTCCCAACATTCGTCGGCCTCCCGCAACCTGCCCAGGCCCACCCGGATCAGACCGAAGTACAACCAGCTCCGGGACACATCATGGGCGCGGGCATGCTCGGCGATCACCGGGTAGGCCTCAGTCACCAGGTCTTGGGTCTCGGCGTACCGACCGGCTGTCCAGGCGGCAGCCCCCCGCTCGAGCTGGGCGCGGGCGGTGGCGAGTCTCCAGCCCCGGGCCTGCGCACGGGCTCCGGCCCGGCGCAACCATGGCTCGGCCTCGTCCAGACGACCGGACTCGATGCAGAACCGACCGTAGCCGAGCGCTCCGGTGACGAACAGATGATCAGCCTCGGCATCCTCACCTCGAGGCGCTTCGCCGTCCTCCAGGACCTCGAGCACCTCGGCCCACACCGGGACCGATGCGGCATACAGATCGTCGTCGCACAGGCTGCTCGCGATCAGAATTCTGGTGTGGCAGATCAGGTTACGATGTTCGCGCCGTAAATCCTCGAAGTCTCCGGCGGTTTCGATCAGGGTCTCCAGATGCGCGGCGGCACCGTCATGATCGCCGCGGGCCGCAGCCAGCCCGGCCTCGAGGAACTCCAGCCGGCGGGCGTAGCGGCAGGTCATGTGATCGATCTCGGCATCGGACATGGTGGTCTGTGCGGCAAGATCGGGCCGCTGCCCCGAGCGGACCGAGGCGTAGATCGCCAGGGTGTCGCGGATCCGGGAAATGCTCTCCACCACACCGTCATACGCGGTTCGTACCAGGAAGATCTCGCCGAGCTGGGCGAACACCTCGAAGGCATAGTCGTCGCGGTCGGCCTGCTCGATCCGAGGTAGCAACGACAGCAGGAGGTCGTGGGCAGCACCCTCGTCGGCGGCCAGCGCCAGGTGACGTGCGCGGTCTAGATCGCCGACGATGGTCACCTCTGCACCATATAAAAGGTGCGGGCGTGCCCGGCAGGTGGTCCGCCGGGCACGCCCGCCATGTCGGGAGATCAGCTGCAGGACACCGTGATGGTGAACGGCTTGCTGATCATCCCGGCCATCGGGTTCTTCATGTCGGCGCCCGACGCCTCACCGGTGATGGTGTAGGTGTCCCCGTCGACCTTCACATCCGCCGACCCCACCTTCACGCCCATCGCCTCACTGACCGCCAGTGCGCTTCCGTCGAAGACCAGGCCGAGCGACTCGACCTTCGGGGTGGCCTCGTCGGTCATCACCACACCCAGGCCCTGCTGGCCGCCGATCGCGGCGCTGGCCACGTTGATCTTGCCGCCCTGCTTCACACAGCTGACAGAGTTCAGGTCGAGGCCCGCCAGGTCCGACCCGTCGACCTTGACCTGGGTGTTGCCCCCGGTGCTGACCTTGGCCTCACCGGCCGGCTGATCCGCCGATGCGGCGGGCTTGTCGGCGGGCTTGTCGTCCGAGCAGCCCACCAGCACCGCACCGGTCGCGAGCAGTCCCATGGCGCCTGCGATAACTCGATTCATGCTCATTCCGTCTTCCCCTTCGTCTCACGTTGCCCCGATGGCTCCGTCCTGCGCTCAAGTGAAGGCGGGCCCAAGTGCTACCGATCCCAAGAAATGTCGGTTGCCGCAGGTAACGTGGATTTCGTGACGAAGGACCCAGAGCACCGGGATCAGCCCGAAGAAACCGAGGAGGCCGCTGCGGTGGAGGGTGAGATCGTTCCTGCTGCTACGGCCACGGGTCCGGCTGCACCCGTCGAGGTGCCCGACACCGGCTACACCGCCGCCGGGGTGCCGACGTTCGACGCGGTCCGGGAGAAGATCGAGACCCGGTACGGCACCGCGATCGGGTCGGCGGAGCTGGCGGCCGAGACTCCGGAGGGCCGCTCCATCGAGGAGCAGTACGAGAAGCGCCAGCAGGCGGCGGCCGAGCGCTTGCAGCAGATCCGTGAGTCCATGCACAAGGACGACACCTGATCCGTGCGCACGTTCACTATTGCCGAGCGGCGGGCGCGGCTGGCCCGGCGCCATTTCCTGAGCCAACCGGCGTCCTCCGTCGACGACGCCGCACGCGCTTTCGTCGGCCTCCACGCGACTGATCCCTCGACCCCTTACCTGTCCCTGTTTGCACGGCTGCCCGGCTTCACCGTCGACGACCTCGACAGCGAGCTGTACCGGCAGCGCACGCTGCTCAAACACCTCGCGATGCGCCGCACGCTGTGGATCGTGCGCACCGAGGACCTGCCGCTGGTGCAGGCCGGAGCCAGTGACCGAGTCGCGGGCAATGAACAGCGCAAGCTCGTCGGCGACGTGGAGAAAGCCGGGGTGGCCGCCGACGGCACCCGGTGGCTGCACACCGCGTGCCAGGCAGTCCTGGCCCATCTGGGTGAGCACGGGCCGACCCCCGCATCCCAACTTCGCATCGCACTACCCGAACTCGCCGGCAGTTTCGACCCGGCACCGGGCAAGCGCTGGGGCGGTGAGACTCCGCTGTCCCCAAGGGTTCTGACGGTGCTCGGGGTGCGCGGCGAGATCGTCCGCGGCCCCAACGACAGCGGCTGGACCAACTCGCGGCCGCGGTGGGCGGTCACCTCCGACTGGCTCGGGACAACGGTGCCGACAGCCGACCCCGACCATGCCCGCGCCGAGCTGGTGCGCACCTGGTTGCGCACGTTCGGCCCCGCCACGGTCACCGACATCAAGTGGTGGTTCGGCAACACCCTGACCTGGGCCCGCCACGCCCTGCGCGATATCGGCGCGGTCGAGGTCGATCTGGAGGGCACCGCGGGCTACGTGCTGCCCGACGACCTCGATGTCGAACCCGAGGCTGAGCCCTGGGCCGCTCTGCTCCCGGGCCTGGACGTCACCACGATGGGGTGGTTCGACCGCGACTGGTACCTCGGCGATCATCGTCCAGAGGTGTTCGACACCAACGGCAACGGCGGGCCCACGGCCTGGTGGAACGGCCGGATCGTGGGCGGCTGGGGCCAGGACTCCGACGGCCGCGTCCAACTGCACCTGCTGGAGACGATCGGCCGCGACGGCACCCGCGCGCTGCAACAACGCGCCGATGCGCTCACGGACTGGCTGGCCGGGGCACGTGCCAATCCCCGGTTCCCCTCCCCGTTGTCCAAGCGCTCATGACGCGGTTCGCCGGTTGGGTGCTGCCGATCGTCGTCGGCTTCGTGTTGATCGGCGTGATGGTCGGGGCCTCCGCCCCGGGAGACCCGGGCATTCTCTTCTACATCTCGGCACTGCTGCTTTTCGCGCTGGCGTTCGCCTGGCTGGTGGCCGTGGTCCGTCTACTGAGCGGCTCCGGCAGACGACCGCGGCAGTGGATTGCCGTGGTGGCGCCGCCCATCCTGACTCTGGTGGCCTTTCTACTGATCCACGCCGGCGTGCCGATTCAGATTCGTTGGTATACAGCACAACCGGCGTTCGAGCGGGCGCTGCAGGCGTTCAACGAAAATGCCACCTTCGGTGAACACCCCGGACATATCGCCGGCTACCCCATCGAGTACATCTCGGGCCGGGCCGACAACTTCGTCGACTTCACCTACCGTGACGACCAGAACGGGTGGAATGGCTTCGCCTACAGCGCCGACGGCAACCCGCCTCAGACCGAACACAAGTCATCGGGCGACTACGTCATCGGGTGGGCGAAACGGCTCGGCCCGCACTGGTTCGCGTTCCAGAGCTATCACACGATGCACTGACCGATTCAGTCGCCGCTCACGAAAAGCTAACGCCGCGTTCGCACGACCCGCGACTCGTCCCACACCGGGTCGGTCGATTCATAGACGGAGCCATCGGACCCGAACACCAGGAAGCGGTCGAACGACCGCGCGAACCAACGGTCATGGGTGACCGCGACCACCGTACCCGCATAGGCGGCAAGTCCGTCCTGTAGCGCTTCAGCGCTGGCAAGATCGAGGTTGTCTGTGGGTTCGTCGAGCAGCAGTAGTGTCGCGCCGCCCAGTTCGAGTAGCAGAATCTGCAACCGGGCCTGCTGGCCTCCTGAAAGTGTTTCGAAAGGCTGTTCCGCGCAGACTTGCAGCTCATAGCGAGCCAACGCGCTCATCGCTTCGGTGCGCAGCCTGGCGTGCTCGACCATCACGATCTCGCATGGTGTTCGGCCGGCGAGATCCGGGCGTGCATGGGTTTGAGCGAACAGTCCCGGCGATACCCTGGCACCAAGTCGCGCAAGACCACTGTGTGCCACAGGCTCGGCGGCGACTGCCCCACAAGGCAACTCGTCGGCCACCGCGGTCAACAGTCGCAGGAAGTGCGACTTGCCAGAACCGTTGGAACCCAGCACCGCAACGCGCTCACCGTAGAAAATCTCCAGGTCAAACGGCTGCATCAGACCAGCGAGTTCGAGGTCATTGCAGATCACCGTGCGTCTGCCGGTGCGGCCGCCTCGCAATCGCATCTTGATGTCCTGGTCACGCGGCGGCACCTCGGGAGGACCGGCCTCTTCGAACTTGTGCAGCCTGGTCAACGCGGCCTGATACCGCGACGCCATACCGTCGTTGTACGCGGCCTTCTGACGCAGCTCGACGACGAGCGTCTTCAGCTTGGCGTGCTCCTCATCCCATCGTCGTCGGAGTTCTTCGAGACGTTCGTTACGGTCCCGGCGGGCCTGCGCATAACTGGCGAACCCGCCGCCGTGGATCCAGACATGCCGCGATTCGACCGTGACGATCCGTTCCGCGGTGCGGCTGAGCAGCTCCCGGTCGTGGGTGACCATGAGGATCGTCTTGGTGGTCTCCCCCAGTCGCTGCTCCAGCCACTGCTTGCCCGGCACGTCGAGATAGTTGTCCGGCTCGTCCAGCAGTAATACCTCGTCGGGTCCACGGAGCAGCGCCTCGAGCACCAGTCGTTTCTGTTCGCCACCCGACAGCGTGTTCACCAGACGCCAGCGACAGGAGTCGTAGGGCATTCCCAACGCGGCGATGCAGCAGGCGTCCCAAAGGATTTCGGCGTCGTATCCGCCGGCGTCGCCCCAGCCGGCGAGCGCGTTGGCGTAGCGCATCTGGCTGGATTCGTCGTCACGCTCCATCAGGACGAGCTCGGCCGCATCCACGTCGACCGCGGCGGCACGCAGGCGAGGCGGCGCCACCGACAACAGCAGTTCGTGGACCGACGTGGAGTCCCGGATACCCCCGATGAATTGGCGCATCACCCCCAGGCCACCGCTGTGGGCGACCGTGCCCTGCTGGGGTACCAGATCGTTGGAGATCAGCCGCAGCAGTGTGGTTTTGCCTGCGCCGTTGGGACCGACAAGTGCCGCCGCCGTGCCGTCGGCGATCCGGAACGAGACATCATCGAGCAGCTGCCGTCCATCCGGCAGCGTATGGCTGATGTGTGCGACCTCGACGTGGCCCATGAGTGCCAGTCTCCAAAACCGCAGAGCCCCGGGGCAACCGAATTATCGGCCGCACCCAGGTCGGTCAGGCGCTGACCTTGCGGCGCTTGGGTTTCGGTGCGGGCGCGTCGACCAGCTCGGCGAGGAACTGACCGGTGTAGCTGTCGGGGTTGGCCGCCACGTCCTCGGGCGTGCCCTGCGCGACGACGGTGCCGCCCCCGGCCCCGCCCTCGGGCCCCATGTCGACGATCCAGTCCGAAGTCTTGATCACGTCGAGGTTGTGCTCGATGACGATCACCGTGTTGCCTTTGTCGACAAGGCCGTTGATCACCTTGAGCAGCTTGCGAATGTCCTCGAAGTGCAGGCCGGTGGTGGGCTCGTCGAGGATGTAGACGGTGCGCCCGGTGGACCGCTTCTGCAATTCGGCCGCGAGCTTGACGCGTTGCGCCTCGCCGCCGGACAACGTCGGCGCGGGCTGCCCCAACCGCACGTAACCCAGACCCACGTCGACGAGCGTCTTGAGGTAACGGTGGATCGAGCTGATCGGCTCGAAGAACTCGGCCGCCTCCTCGATCGACATGTCCAGCACCTCGGCGATGGTCTTGCCCTTGTAGTGCACCTCAAGGGTTTCCCGGTTGTAGCGGGCGCCCTGGCACACCTCGCACGGCACATAGACGTCGGGCAGGAAGTTCATCTCGATCTTGATGGTGCCGTCACCCGAGCAGGCCTCACACCGGCCGCCCTTGACGTTGAACGAGAACCGGCCCGGCTGATAGCCGCGGACCTTGGCCTCGGTGGTGGCGGCGAACAGGGACCGGATCTTGTCGAACACCCCGGTGTAGGTGGCCGGGTTGGACCGCGGCGTGCGGCCGATCGGCGACTGGTCGACGCGCACCAGCTTGTCGAGCTGGTCGAGTCCGTTGACGCGGGTATGCCGGCCGGGCACCTGCCGCGCACCGTTGAGCTTGTTGGCCATCACCGAGGCCAGGATGTCGTTGACCAGCGTCGACTTGCCAGAACCCGACACCCCGGTGACCGAGGTGAGCACGCCGAGCGGGAACGCGACGTCGATCTCTTTGAGGTTGTTCTCCCGCGCCCCGACGACCGTGACCTGACGACGCTTGTCGGTGGGCCGCCGGATGGCCGGAAGCTCGATGCTCTCCTTACCGGAAAGGTAAGCGCCCGTGATGGATTCGGGATTGGTCAGCAGATCCTGGTAGGTGCCGCTGTGCACGATCCGGCCACCGTGCTCGCCGGCTGCCGGGCCGATGTCGACCACCCAGTCGGCATGCGCGATGGTGTCCAGGTCGTGTTCGACGACGATCAGCGTGTTACCCAGGTCCCGCAATCGGACCAGGGTGTCGATCAGCCTGCGGTTGTCGCGCTGGTGCAGGCCGATGGAGGGCTCGTCGAGGACGTACAGCACGCCGACCAGACCGGAGCCGATCTGGGTGGCCAACCGGATACGTTGTGCCTCACCGCCGGACAGCGTCGCGGCGGCCCGCGACAGCGACAAGTAGTCCAGCCCGACGTCGAGCAGGAACCCGAGCCGCGACTGGATCTCCTTGAGCACCTGCCCGGCGATGGCCTGCTCGCGGGTGCCCAGCGTCAGATCGTTCAGGAAATCAGCACAGTCTGCGATGGACAGCTCGGCCACTTCGGCGATGGATTTCGCGCCATGGTCCCCGGCGGTCATGGTCACCGCGAGGATCTCGGGCTTGAGCCGCGTGCCGTTGCACTCCGGGCACGGGATGTCGCGCATGAAGCCCTCGTAGCGTTCCTTCATCTGCTCCGAGTCGGTCTGCTCCATGCGGCGTTGCAGGAACGCCATCACGCCTTCGAAATCGGCGTAGTACGACCGGGTGCGGCCATAGCGGTTCTTGTACCGAACGTGGACCTGGTGATCCGACCCCTCCAGAATCGCCTTGCGCGCCTTGGCCGGAAGCTTCTTCCACGGGGTGTCGATGTCGAACCCGAGCTGATCCCCCAGACCGGACAACATGCGGGTGAAGTACTCGGCGCTCTGCCCCACTGCCCACGGCGCGATCGCACCGCCGGCCAGGGTCAGCTCCGGGTCGGGCACGACCAGCTCGGGGTCGACCTCCTTGCGGATACCCAGGCCTGTGCACTCCGGGCAGGCGCCGTACGGCGAGTTGAACGAGAACGACCGGGGTTCGAGATCATCGACGGCCAGCGGGTGGCCGTTGGGGCAGGCCAACTTCTCGGAGAAACGCTGCTCCCGGTGCGGATGGTCGTCCTCGCGGTCCACGAACTCCAGCACCACGATGCCGTCGGCCAGATTCAGCGCCGTCTCCACCGAATCGGTGAGGCGCTGCTTGGAGCTGGCCTTCACCGTGAGCCGGTCGACGACCACCTCGATGTCGTGCTTTTCCTGCTTCTTCAGCTTGGGCGGATCGGTCAGCGGATGCACCACGCCGTCCACCCGCACGCGGCTGTGGCCCTGGGTGTTGAGCTTCTCGAACAGGTCGACGAACTCGCCCTTACGGGTGCGGACCACCGGGGCCAGCACCTGGAAACGCAGGCCTTCATCCATGGCCAGGACCTGGTCCACGATCTGCTGCGGGGTCTGCCGGGCGATGCGCTCACCACACACCGGGCAGTGCGGGGTGCCCGCGCGGGCGTACAACAGACGCAGGTAGTCGTAGACCTCGGTGATGGTGCCCACCGTCGACCGGGGGTTGCGGTTGGTCGATTTCTGATCGATGGACACCGCAGGCGAGAGGCCCTCGATGAAATCGACATCGGGCTTGTCCATCTGACCGAGGAACTGCCGGGCGTAGGCCGACAGCGACTCGACATAGCGCCGCTGCCCCTCGGCGAAGATGGTGTCGAAGGCCAGCGAGGACTTGCCCGACCCGGACAGGCCGGTGAACACGATCAGCGCATCACGGGGTAGATCGAGGTCGACACCTCGCAGATTGTGCTCGCGCGCACCCTTCACGATCAGGCGGTCAGCCACGCGTTTCCTTTCCCACGACAGACTTCACGCCCATGCTATGTGCGCCCACCGACAAGCCGGATACGGTGGCGCTATGACCTGCCCCCACATCGCGGTTGATGACACCTATACCGGCCACCAGGAGCCGCAGACCGCGGCCAGGCGCACCCTGCCGAACGCCTCGATCATCAAGGTGTCGGTGGGCCCAATGGATAACAACGCCTACCTGGTGACCTGCAATTCCACCGGAGAAACGCTGCTCATCGACGCCGCCAACGACGCCGAGGTGCTGCTGGACGTGATCAAGCAGCAGACGCCGAAGCTGTCGCTGATCGTCACCAGCCACCAGCACTTCGACCACTGGCAGGCGCTGGAGGCTGTGGCAGAGGTCACCGGGGCGCCGACGGCCGCACACTCCCTGGACGCCGAACCACTGCCGGTGACGCCCGACCGGATCCTGGCCGACGGCGACACGATCACGATCGGCGACCTGACGTTCGACGTGATCCATCTCCAGGGCCACACCGAGGGGTCGGTTGCCCTGGCATTGAAGTCACCGGACGGCGTGACCCACCTGTTCACCGGCGACTGCCTGTTCCCCGGCGGAGTCGGCAAGACCTGGCAGCCCGGTGACTTCGAGCGGTTACTGGGCGATGTGAGCACCAAGGTGTTCGACGTCTACGACGACCGCACAGTGGTGTACCCCGGGCACGGAGACGACACCACGCTCGGCGCCGAACGTCCCCATCTCGGGGAGTGGCGCGAGCGCGGTTGGTGAGTCGGGCAGCGGCTCAGCTGGTGTGGACGATGAGCACGTCGGTCTTGGACCGGCGTGCCACGTTCGCGGGCACCGAGCCCAGCAGACGGCCGGCAATCGTGCTCAGGCCGACGTTGCCGACCACCAGCAGATCCGCCTGAACGTCCTCGGCCAGCTCGACGAGCGCATCGACCGGAGCGCCGACAACCGGCCGCTCCTCGATTTCGGTGGCGCCGGCAGCCTTCGCGCGGTCCGTCGCCTCGCGGAGGATGGCGTAGATGGGCGCGTTGCCGGCCATCTTGTAGCCCTCTTCCTTGAGCACATCGGCGGCACGCTGGTCTTCGCTCTGGGGGAAGTACGCGGTTGCCACGATCAGTTTGGCATTCGAGCCTGCGGCAATCTGACCGGCGCGGTCGACTGCACGCAACGACGAATCAGATCCGTCCGTGCCGACCACCACGGTTCGATACGCGCTCATCAATACCCTCCCACTGTCAGTTGCAACGCCACCCGAGACAGTAACCCGTCACCGCTGACCAGGGGCGCAAATCACGACACCCGCACGGACAGCCGACAACTGGACCCACTATTGGCATCCCGGTCCGGCGAACCGGCCCTGATATTAACTCGCAGAGGCGCAAATTCGGTGCCGACCGTGACGTAGTCGACGTCGGCCGAATCCGGGTTGTCGCCAGGACGATTCACCGCGGGAGTGATCCAGCTCATCTGTCGGGACCGCCCGGCAATAGCCCTGTCGGATAAAGCGAGTCGGCTCCCCTCAGGTTATTGTTTGCCATCACTTGAGGGGGTGACACCGTCGCTGACGTGGATCTATCGCTGAACGAGCGCGCCGACGGCGCGGACCGCCGCATCGGCCGAGAAGCCCGATTCGACGCCCTGGCGGTGGCGGCATTTGCCATCGTGCTGTGCGCGGCGGGAGCCGCACGTCCGTCGCTGTGGTTCGACGAGGCGGCCACCATCTCGGCTGCTACCCGATCGGTGCCGCAGCTGTGGGATCTGCTCGGCCATATCGACGCGGTGCACGGGCTGTATTACCTCGGCATGCACGGCTGGTTCAGCATCTTCCCCGCGACGGAGTTCTGGTCCAGGTTCTCCAGCTGCCTGGCCATCGGCGGCGCCGCGGGCGGGGTCGTGGTTCTCGGGCGGCAGTTCGGCACTCGCACGCTATCGGTCTGTGCGGGAATTCTTTTCGCGATGCTGCCCAGGATCACGTGGGCAGGTATCGAAGCCCGCTCCTACTCGTGGTCGACGCTGGCCGCGGTGTGGCTGACCGTTCTACTCGTCTGCGCCATCCGGCGCGACCGCAGTGCACTGTGGCTGTCATACGGTGCACTGCTGGCGGTTTCGGCCGTACTGAACATCTTCGTGGTGCTGATGGTGATCCCGCACGCGGCGGCCATCGCAGTCCTCTGTAGCCGTCGCGGTACCCGCATCAGGTGGGCCTCGGTGACAGCGGGTGCGATTCTCGTCCTGGTCCCCTTCGTCCTGTGGTGTCGCTCGCAGAGCTTCCAGGTCGGGTGGATCTCACATTTGGGTCTGCATTCAGTTACCGAAGTCCTGGTCAGACAATATTTCGATCACAGTGTGGCCTTCGCGGTACTTGCAGCCGCTGTGTTGGGCGCACCGCTGGTGGTCAGAAGGCTGCGGCCCACCGATGACGGCACCCGGCGGCTGGTGCTCGTGGCCGCGGTATGGGTTGTCGCCCCGACCGTGGTTTTGCTGGTGTATTCGGCTGTTGCCCAACCGCTTTACTACCCTCGCTATCTCAGTTTCACCACGCCGGCGATGGCACTGCTGCTCGCCGTGTGCGTGGTGGCGGTGGCTCGCAGCAGGGAGTGGATCACTGCCGTACTGGCGGTGTTCGCCGTCGCGGCAACACCCAACTACCTGATGGTGCAGCGCGGCCCGTACGCCAAGGAGGGCATGGACTTCAGCCAGGTCGCCGACGTCATCTCGGCGCACTCCTCCCCCGGCGACTGCATCATCTTCGACAACACCACCTCATGGAAGCCGGGCCCGATCCGCCCGCTCACCGCCGCCCGGCCGGCCGCGTACGCCGACCTTGTCGATCCCGGTCGCGGTACCCCGGCCTGGAAACGAAATCGGCTGTGGGATGCGCATCTCGGGATCTGGGGGGTGGCTGACGAGGTGCGCAACTGCACCGTCTTGTGGACGGTGTCCGAACGCGACCCGTCGGTACCGAGCCGACAGAGTGGAACAGGGCTCAAGCCCGGACCCCGACTCGACCGTGCCCCGGCCTATCAAGTGCCGGAAAGCATGGGTTTCCACATCGTCGAACGCTGGCAGTTCAACTTCGCCCAAGTGGTCAAGTCCACCCGCTGAGTCAGTCGCGACGGCGGCCGAAGTACATCTCCTGCGTCGTCGTGCACACGAGTTGCCCCGCGTGGTTGTACAGGGTCGCGCTGGCCAGACCCCGCCCGTTGATGCCGCTCGGTGAAAGCTGGTCGGACAACACCCAATCCGTCAGATCAGCAGGACGGTGAAACCAGATCGCCATGTCGATCAACGCCGAGAACGTGGTCACATGGGTGGCACGCCGCATGGTCACCGTGGTGTCGAGCAGTGCGGTACCCGCGAAGTAGGTCAGCAGCGCACTGTTGATGATCGGATCGCCGGTCACGGGTTCGGCGGGACGCCACCACATCCGGGTGCGCTCCGGCGGCTCCGCCATCTCGATCGCCAGCCGTGGCGGCGGGTCGATGTAGCGTCGCTCGATCCACTGCGGGCGCACCCAGAACCCGTCGGCCTCATCGGCGAACGCCTGCAACTGCTCCTCGACCCGGGGAAGAGTCTCGGGACCGGGCACCTCGGGCGCGCGACGATGGTAGTCCGCCGCGTCCATCGGGACGCTGAACGAGATCATCGCCTCCAGCAATATCTCTCCACCCTGGCGGGCGGTGACCTGACGCGTGGACAGCGAGCCTCCGTCGCGCAGGTTGCTCACCTCCATGTACACCGGGTACCGGGCGTCACCGGCCCGCAGCAGGTACACGTGCAGGCTGTGCGGCAGTCGGCCAGGCACGGTGCGACCGGCCGCGATCAGCGCCTGGGCAGTGAGGTGACCGCCCACGATGTGATGGGTGGGGTTGTCCCGCTGTTCGGCGACGAACGTGCCGTCCTCTGACTCGACCAGCTCGAGGGTGGACAGGATGTCGGCGAGAGGCAACATGGGCACGGCAGCATTATTCGATGCGGTGCGCCGCCGTTTGCGACGGGGTCCTGTCCCCTGGTATTCGACACCTTCACCGAAAATCCCCTACGGGATGCCTGTTGACGGCCACGGACAAGGTGCGCCGCATGGCTTAGGACCTGCTCGACGCGGAACAGCCCAGCAACACCCAACCGGATCGCCAGGAGTAGCCTCGCCTCACCGCACGAACCACGGGGGCAACCATGAGTCAGGCTGACGACAACTATCCGCCCGCTGTGCCAGCGCCCGCGCCGCTGCAGCCACCACCGATGCTGCAGCCCCAGCTGAGCCCGCCGCCCAGTTACATCGGCGCCACCGGCCCAAGCCTTTACCCGTACCCGGCCCAGCCTCCGGTCCAGGTCAACCTGTACGCGCCGGCCCTTCCGACGAAGAGCCCCGGGCTGGCCGCCGTGCTGGCCGGGCTGTTCGGCTGCCTGGGCATGCTCTACGCAACCGTTCCCGGCGCCTTCATCATGTTCGGCATCAACGCACTGCTGCTGATCATCGGATTCTTCACCCTCGGCATCGCCTGGTTCCTCTGGCTGTTCACCTGGATCGGGGGGATGGTGTGGGCCTACATGGCCGCAGACCAGCACAACAAAAAGCTGATGCCCACCGCCTACCCGGCGCAGTACCCGCCGACCGCCCCGTACTGACCGGATGCGATCCCCTACGCCCTTCTGTCGCTCCTGAGTCGCTACGTCGAGAACGCAAATGCGCGTACCGAACTCGGGACCGCTGCCTCTCACACGGGCTCAACGATCAGACGTCATGCCCTGACCCGCTCTGCGCGCCCAGCTCTCGCGTCTCTCCTGTGTCAGCACTTCGTGGGCAACGTGATCCAGCACCGGCGTCAGTGCCCCGGTCATGCTGCCGCCCCGAATCGCGGGAGCAGTGCGGGAGCAACCGCTCCCAGCACCTGCCCCAGCAACCCTGCATGCGTCAGTTGAACTGCGCCTTCCATCGAGCGAGTGACGGGATTCGAACCCGTGTAAACGGCTTTGCAGGCCGGTGCCTGACCACTCAGCCACACCCGCGTCAGGACATACAGTGCCACTGCTGTCAGTGCGGACCCAGTGTTTGGATCCAGGTGATTACATCCCGTGCCCTCACCGCGATTTCACGCGACATGTCACTGCCTCACGGGTCTGGCACCTCTTTGCAGTCCAGGTTGTCGGTGCTCCGTGGAAAACTCTCCTCCAATGTCTCGGCACACTACGTTCCGATACTGCTTGGATCCCACTACCGAGCAGCAGGAGGCCATGGCCCGACATTGCGGAGCCTCCCGGTTCGCGTTCAACCAGTGCTTGCGGATGGTGAAAACCAACCTCAGGCAACGCAAAACCGATCCCGCTGTCAAAGTGCCATGGAGTGGGTTTGACCTGATCAACCGGTTCAATGCGTGGAAGAAATCCGAGGATGCCGGCCGGGTGTTCACCGTCGATGCCGAGGGCGTCACAAAGATCGCGGTTACGGGGTTGGCGTGGCGGGACCGTGTGTATCAGCAAGTATTCGAGGAGGCCGCGGTCGATCTGGCCGGGGGTCTGGCGGCCTGGTCGGATTCGCGGTCAGGTAAGCGTAGGGGCAAGCGGGTCGGGTTTCCCCAGTTCAAGAAGAAAACCGCCAACAGCCCGTCGTTTCGATTGCGCAACAAACACGGCAAAGGTCATCCGCCAGGAATCCGGGTGGGCGACAACGGCCGTCCTCGTTCGGTCACGCTGCCCGGTCTCGGGCAAGTCCGTGTGCACGATGACACCCGGCGGCTTCGGCGCATGTTAGCCAACGGCCGAGCCAAGGTCTGCTTCGCTACAGTCAGCCACCACGGTGGACGTTGGTGGATAGCACTGAATGTACAGGCCGCAGAACTGCATCCCGAACGCCAACATTCCACACGCAACGATTCTGACGCAGCTGGCTGGGTCGGCGTAGATCGCGGGTTGTCGACGTTTCTAGTCGCAGCCACCGGTGACGGGACTGAGGTGGCGCGCATCGTTGCACCCAAAGTCCTAGCTGCGGAAATGAAACGGCAACGACGGCTCGCGAAATCGTTGTCACGCAAGAAGAAAGGATCACGCAACCGGAAGGATGCTGCAGCCCGATTGGCACAGCATCATCGACATGTGGCTAACACCAGGCGCCATTTTCTGCATCAAGTTGCCAATGAGATGGTCAAGACCCACGACCAGCTCGTCATCGAGGACCTGAACGTGGCAGGGATGTTGCGCAATCGTCGGCTGGCCCGAGCCATATCCGACGCTGGATGGGCCGAGTTCGCCCGCCTCCTCAAGTACAAACAGGCTGGCGAGGCGGCCACGTCGTCGAAGCCAGCCGTTGGTACCCGTCGACGCGGCAATGTTCGCAATGCGGGGAGGTCCACCACACGCTGACGCTGGCCGATCGGATGTTCACATGTGGTTGTGGACATGCCGTCGACCGCGACACCAATGCGGCTACAAACCTGGCCCGCTGGGGTTTGACCCATTACGGCCTTCACCGACCCCCGGACCCCCAAGCAGGAGGCCGGGCCAACAATGCCCGCCAACGGGATGGCGCTGACCAGAACCCCTCGTGTCCTGGTGGAACCAACCCGGATGCGGCGGGAACCGGCGTATGAACCGCAACCCGCGGCGAGCACCGACGACGCCCGAGAAGGGCGGTGTCCCAACTCAACACATCTGTGGGACACGCTTCAGCCACTCAGTCACACATCAATCGCAATGATCACTAACTAGCCGGAGTCCCCCACCGGCCTGCCGACCGCTGGTCCGCCTTGCGGCCACCCGGCCGGCGAGTCCTCCCACGCTTCCTGTCGTCCGTACGGGGTGAGGTCGAGGAACGGGTATCCGACCGCGCTGTGGTCGAGGCCTCGGGCGAAGGCCGAGTAGGTGTGGAACATCTCGTCGCCGCGGCGTAGGAAGACGCTGGCCCCCGGCCAGTCACCGCGCAGGTCGTCGTCACTGAAACCGTCGGCGTGCAACTCGTCGGCGGACTTGTAGTTGTATTCGATTGGAGCACGGGCCGGGTCGAGCGTCACGTGGTAGTCGTAGGTGAAGTCGCCGTCCCGCGACGAGTACCACGGGAACGTCCAGCCGTGGCTGTCGCGGTAGGCCGCGATGCTGGCGTACGGCGCGCGGGACACACAGGCGAAGGTGACGTCCTTGCCGTGCAACAGCTCTCGATCTTCTTCGGTGAAGGTCAGATCGGCTGCGGCCGTGCAACTGGGGCAACCGGCGTCGATCGCGTCGATCCACATGAAGTGGTGGATGTAGAGCTGGCTGCGCCCCTCGAACATGTCGAGGAGCGTCACTTCACCGTCGGGCCCCTCGAACGTGTAGTCCTTCTCCACCTTGACCATCGGCAGCCGGCGCCGTTCGGCGTTGACGGCGTCGCGCAGGTGGGTCGACTCGCGTTCGCGGGCCAGCAGTTTCTTCCGCGCCTCGAGCCACTCGTCGCGAGTGACGACATCTGGATAGGCATTCAGTGTCAGCGGCATCGAATCACTCCTCGTATCGGTCCTATAGGAGTGAGACCGGCGCCGGCGTCGAAACTCATCGCGCACGAGCGTGCACAGATTGCTGGTGTTATCCGGCGCGTTGGGCAGCAGACACGCACTCAGTGTGAATGTGGTGATGCCGCTGTTGCGGTGGTTGGGTTCTTTTCACCTGGTGTTTGGCTCAGACACGCACTGCCACCTCTGTG
>NZ_JBZDPT010000021.1:0-93300 GCF_058270035.1 Mycobacterium shunyiense
CGCCGCAGCCGACCCGGCGCCACCAGAGGTTCCTGGTGCTCCCGCGGTCGCCGCCCCGGCTCCTGCTCCGGCTCCCCCACCTGGACCCGACGTGCCCCTGATGGGCGCACCCCTCGGCCCGAGTGGGTTGTCGGTACTCGGACAGACCGGGACCGAGACGGCACCTGGGCGCCTGGGCGTCCCCAATGGGGTCGACATGAGTCCCGGTGCGCTGCTCGGGCAATACACGGTGCCGTCGGCACCGGGTGGACCGCCCCCGACCGAGGCACCCAACCTCAGGGCGTTCAACAACGGAAACTTCTTCCCGCAGAACGAGAAACCGTCGGCGCCCGGTCAGGGCACCGTGGTCGGAGTCCCGCCGGGTCAGGAGAACGCGGACATCTCCGGGCTCGACTGGATGCGGAACATGCGCGACATGTACCGCAACGGGAACCTGCGTGGCGCGATGCTCGGCCAGCTGCCCAAAGAGCAACTCGGTGAACCGCTTCCGGGCACCGCACCGCCACCCGGGACGAACGTGCCTTCGGGTCTCGGTGAGTACCTGCCGGATCCGGCTGCACCGCCTCCGGCACCAGGAGGTCCGCCGGCGCCGGGAGCACCTCCCGCGCCACCTGCTCCCTGACACATTCGGGCAGCGTCCGGTAATCCCGGATGCTGCCCGATTTTCTTGGCCCCTACCGCTGCGTGAGCCGAGCCGAGCCAGACCGGCCCGGAGCTGTCGGCCGCGCAAATATTCCGTCACTTTCTGTTAACTTTCCGTACACCAGGAATACACTGACTGATGACGGCCGGGGCTACCGGTGAGAGCGACAGCATGAGATCCGACCGTCAGGAGGGTCGGGATGCTGTTCCATGCTCGATATACCAAGATCGTCGGACTGGTTGTGCTCATACCGGCCATCGCAATCGGGGCCACCCCGGTTGCCACGGCGGAGCCGACTGCGGGCAGCGGCCAACGGGCCGACGAAACGATCTCGGCCCTCAGCGCCGAGGGCTACAACGTGGCGATCAACTGGGTCGGCGGCAAGAGCACATTGTCGCTGTCGCTGTGCCGCGTCAATTCGATCCACAATCCCAACCGCGGGTCGCCACCCCTACCCAAGTCAGACGTAACGGTCTACGTCGATGTGCAATGCCCCGACGAGGGCTCGAATTCCTGAACCACGTCATACCTTTGCCGGCGGAATAGACTGGCACAAGCCGATCCGACCGCCGGAAGGGTCATCATGCGACGAGTAGTGCGTTGCGCGAAGGTGTTCACACCCTTCGCAGCGCTGTGTGTCGGCATGGTCCTGGCTCCATCTGCCGTAGCGGACCCGACGGCAGGCACCCGATCGGCCGCCGACACGATCAACGATCTCACCGCGAAGGGCTACAACGTCCAAATCAACTGGGTCAGCGGAGTCAGCAGCGAGCCACTCACACGCTGCCGGGCAACGGCGGTTCACAATCCCGATCGGTCACCCGGCGTCGACCCGTCGAACACGACTGTCTACGTAGACGTTTCGTGCCCCAACGAGCCCGACGACGACATCTGGGGTGGCATCGGAATCGGGTTCGGCTGACCCGGTCCACGCGCGTGTCGGTCAGTACGCATCAGAACGCGGCCCCGTTGGGCACCGAAGTCGTGGCATAGGGATTCGACATCGTCGTGGTCGGCGGCGCGGTTGTGTCGGACGGGGCTTCCGGGGGTGGCGGTGGCGCATTCGAAGGTCCGATGTCCTCGCTGGTGCTCACCGGCGTCTGCGGCGTCGTGCTCGTGCTGGTTGTCACCGCGCGCGACGACGGCTTCACCGGCGTCACCGGCGTCAGCCGATCAGGTTGAGGAGGCAGCACCGACTGGTGTGACGTCATCAGAATCGCGAACACCAGCGCACCGATGGCCACCACGGCCCCGATTCCGGCAAAGACCATCGCAGTGCGGGTCTCGTGCCATGCGGCGCTCGGTCGGTCGTCCCTGAACCGACCCGGTGGTCGGGATTAGTTTCCAGCATGCGGCTCCGGGCTCCGGGCGGCGCCGTTGAACGGAAAACCCGACAGCGACAACGCAATCAACCAGACCACACCTGACAGCACGGCGAGATCGGCGACGTTGAACACCGGCATCGGGCCGATGGCCAGAAAGTCGACCACGTGCCCCCGCATCGGACCAGGGGCACGGAAGAATCGATCGATGAGGTTCCCCCCGGCGCCGCCGAGGATGGTCCCCAGACCCACGGCCCACCACCGAGAGCGGACGTTCACACCGATCCAGGCGATGGCCGCAGCCACGGACAGGACGACGATGGTCAGCAGCACGGTCCGGTCCGCGGCCATCGACATGGCGGCACCGGAATTGCGGGTGAGCTCGCAGGACAGCCAGGTGCCCAACAACGGGACGGGATGGCCCGGTTCGAGCGTGCCCACCGCCAGCGCCTTGGTCCCCAGATCGAGCAGGAAGATCGCCCCGGCTGCCATGAAGAGGAGCCGACGCCGCGTCGGCGTTGCCGACTGCGCGCCAGAAATACCGGCAATGTCAGCCGTCACCGAATCATTGTCCGCTCATGCCGGCGGGACCGCTGGGCAATGGGGCCGACGTTCCGATGAACGTTTGTGGTCACCCGCGCCGAACGCCCCGCGCCGAACATCACGTGCCGAATACCCCGCGCCGAATGTCACGCCAGAGTGGCGCGCGACCGCGGGCGCCACTCTGGCGTGACGCTCACGGGCAATACCCACGGAGGCTAGGGTGGCTTGGTGCCGGATTCAGTGTTGGTCAGCGTCGACGATCACATCGCAGTCATCACCGTCAACGATCCCGATCGCCGCAATGCGGTGACCTTCGAGATGTCGGCAGCCCTGCGCGCCGCGGTCGAGGGGGCCGAGGCCAACCCCGACGTGCACGCCGTGATCGTCACGGGTGCGGGCAAGGCGTTCTGCGCCGGGGCCGACCTCACCGCGCTCGGCGAGGCCACCGAGGACGGGCTGCGCAAGATCTACGACGGGTTCCTGGCGGTCGCCAACTGCACGCTGCCGACGATCGCCGCGGTCAACGGCGCCGCAGTCGGCGCGGGCCTGAACCTGGCGCTGGCCGCTGATGTCCGCATCGCCGGCCCGGGCGCGCTGTTCGATCCACGGTTCCAGAAGCTGGGCATCCACCCCGGCGGCGGCGCCACCTGGATGCTGCAGCGAGGCGTCGGCCCACAGGTGGCCCGGGCGGCACTGTTGTTCGGCATGCGCTTCGACGCCGAATCCGCGGTGCGCCACGGGTTGGCGCTGTCGATCGCCGAGGATCCGGTGGGCGCCGCGCGCATGCTCGCCGCAGGCCCCGCCAGTGCTCCGCGTGACGTGGTGATCGCCACGAAGGCCTCGATGCGGGCCACCGCCAATCCGGGAACGGTCGACACCGACCAGCACGGGACAGCCGTTGACATCGAACTCGGTCCGCAGGCACGCTCGATCGAATCTCCCGAGTTCGCAGCGCGTTTGGCTGCCGCCAAGCGGAAGTAGCGGGCTACAACTCTCCCCTAGAGGTCCAGCACGGCGAGCTCGGGCGCCTCGACCAGGGCGCGCAGGTCAACCAGGAATGCCGCGGCCTGCGCGCCGTCGACGACGCGGTGGTCGAATACACACGTCAACGACATGGTCGGGCGGGCCGCCACCGCACCGTCCACGACGACTGGACGCGGTTTGATCGAACCCATGCCCAGAATCGCCGCCTCCGGATAGTTGATCACCGGTACGCCGTCGTCCAGGCCCAGGGCACCGAAGTTCGACACCGTGAACGTCGACCCACTGAGCTCCGCCGGGCTGAGTGTGCCGGCTCTGGCCCGCTCCACGAGCCTGGCAACCGCAGCGGCCAACTGCCGGGTCGTCGTGGTCTGCGCGTCACGGACCACGGGAACCAGCAGGCCACGCGGTGCGGCCACCCCGAAGCCCAGGTGCACAGCCGGATGCCGGTGGATCTGAGCACCTTCCGTGGTTTCCAGCCACGTGGAGTTCAGCAGTTGATGCCGCCCCAGCGCCATCACCAGCAGCCGCAGCGTGAGCACGAACGGTGTGACGGGCAGCTCCGCATCGGCGGCCCGAATCCGGTCGCGCAGCTGCAACAACGCACTGCAATCGACCTCGACGCGGGCGTGGGCATCAGGAATTTCCTTGTGCGACAGAGACATCCTTCGCGCCATGGCGGCCTGCACGCCAGTGACATCGAGATTCTCCGAATTACCCGCGGCGGCCAGCACATCGTCGCGGGTGACGATCCCCTCGGGCCCGGATCCCGGGGCAAGTGCGTCGAGGTCCACCTGCAGATCAGCTGCCAGTTTCCGCACCGGTGGTTTGGCACGGGCCCGGTCACCCATTGGTGGCGTTCGCCTACTGGCATCCATGCTGTCGTCGGCGCCGTATCCGACCAGCACCGATTTACGCGGCGTCGCACCGTTTTTCGCAGGAAGGGTGGGGGCAGCGGCCGGCTCACCGGCATCGATCCGGACCAGCAACGACCCGACGGTCAAGGTGTCCCCTGCCGCGCCGCCGAGTTCGAGCACCTGCCCGGCGAACGGGCTGGGGATCTCCACCTCGGCCTTGTTCGTCTCGACGGTGCACAGTGTCTGGTTGAGTTCGACCGTGTCGCCCACCGCGACACTCCAGCTGGTGATGGTGGCGTCCTGCAGGCCCTCGCCGAGATCAGGGACCAGAAACTCGCGGTTCACGGCTGTTCCAGCGCACGCTCGACACAGTCGAGCAACCGGTCGACGCCGGGCAGCCACGCCTTCTCCAGCCGGGCAGGGGGATACGGTGTGTCAAAACCCGTGGCGCGCAACACCGGTGCCTCAAGGTCGTAGAAACATTCCTCGGAGATCCGGGCGGCAAGTTCGGCACCGAAGCCCAGAGTCCGAGGGCCTTCGTGCATCACCACCGCGCGACCGGTGCGCTGCACCGCGGCCGCGACTGTGTCGAAGTCGAGCGGGTTGAGTGATCGCAGGTCCACCACCTCAAGGCTCCAGCCGCGGTCGGCGGCCAGCTCGGCAGCGTTGAGCGCGGTGCCCACCAGCCCGCCGTAGGTGATGACCGTGACGTCGGTTCCGTTGCGCCGCACCGCGGCCCGGCCGATCGGCGGCGCAGGTGCGCTCGTGTCGACGAGTTCGCGGGCCCAGTAGCGCCGCTTGGGCTCCAGGAAGATCACCGGATCGGGGCTGCTGATCGCATACCGCAGCAGCCAGTACGCATCCAACGGGGTCGACGGTACGACGACCTTGAGGCCGGCGGTGTGCAGCCAGTACGACTCAGTGGACTCCGAGTGATGCTCGACCGCGCCGATACCGCCGAACGACGGAATCCGCACCGTCACCGGCATCTTCACGTCACCGTGGGTGCGCATATGGTACTTCGCCAGGTGGCTGGCGATCTGGTCGAAGGCCGGATAGCTGAATCCGTCGAACTGCATCTCCGGGACCGGGATGAAACCGCGGATCGCCAAGCCGATGGAGATACCGATGATCGCCGACTCGGCCAGTGGAGTGTCGAAGCACCGGTCGGCACCGAAGGTTTCGGCCAGCCCCTCGGTGACCCGGAAGACGCCGCCCAGGGTGGCGACATCCTCGCCGAACACCAGGACATGTTCATCGGCGGCCATGGCGTCACGTAGCGCCCGGTTGATGGCCGCGACCATGGTCAGTTCGGCGACCGCAGGCTCGGACCGCGGGGGCGCGGGCCTTCTGAGCGGAGTCAGCTCCCGCTCCCACGGGTCCGGCGAATCCCCCTGAGCGGCAGGACGATCGATGATCTGGGTCATGGGTCTCACGCCTCCTTCGCCAGTTCGGCCAACAACTGATCGCGTTGGCGTGCCAGATCCGGGGTGGTCTCGGCATACACGTTGTCGAACAGCTCGGCCGGATCGGCGTCGGCGGCTCCGACGATCGTGTCGCGCAACTCTGTGCGCAGCCGCAGTGACCGCGCCGCGACTCGTTGCTCGAGACGGTCGTCGAGCACTCCGGTGGTCTGGAGGTAGGTGCGGTAGCGCGCAATCGGATCACGGGCCAGCCAGTCATCGAGCTCACCGGCCGACCGGTAGCGGGTGGGATCGTCGGAGGTGGTGTGCGGACCCATCCGGTAGGTGACGGCCTCGATGAGCGTGGGACCGCCGCCCTGCCGGGCACGTTCGGCCGCCTCTGCCATCACCGCATAACAGGCCAGCACGTCATTGCCGTCGACGCGGACACCCGGCATGCCGTAGCCGGTGGCGCGGTGCGCGATCGACGGCCCGGCCTGTTGCCTGCTGACCGGCACTGAGATTGCCCACTGGTTGTTCTGCACGAAGAACACGCACGGCGCCTTGAACACCGAAGCCAGGTTGAGCGCTTCGTGCGCGTCACCCTCACTGGTCGCGCCGTCGCCGAGAAATGCGACGGTCACCGAATCCTCGCCGAGACGTTGGGCAGCCATCGCCGCGCCGACGGCATGAAGTCCGTGAGTGCCGATCGGAATGGCGATCGGGGCGACGCAGCGCCCGGTGAACTCCGTGCCCCCGTGCCACTTGCCTCGCCACACCGCACCCATCTGGCCCGGCGTGATGCCGCGCAGCAAGAACGCGCCGATCTCCCGGTACTGGGGGAACAACCAGTCGGTCTTGCGTAGGCAGGCCGTGGCCCCGATCTGCGCGGCCTCCTGACCCCGACACGACGCGTACAGCGCCAGCTCACCCTGGCGTTGCAGGTTGATGAATTCCGTGTCCAGATCGCGGGTCACCACCATGGACTCGTAGAGCCAGGCCAGGGTTTCGTGGGGCAGATCGCGGCTGAAGCGGGTCTCGGCGGTGGGTGACCCGTCTGCGTCCACCAGGCCTACCGGGTCCAGTTCGACACTCGGTGCCGCATACATCCCAGCCATCCCGCCTCCTTCTCAGGTGACGGCATGTCGCGCCGCCAGTCCGTGAGGTGCTCAGAGCAGCGGCGGTACGTGCAAAACCCCTGGTGAGAGGCCTCCGGCTAATGCCTGGGTGTGGCGCTAGTCAGACGATCCGCTCGGCCCGTCGCAGCACTGGGGCATATCGCCATTATGCGCCCGAACCGAGTTCGGCCGGGTCCATCGCCGGTAACGATTGGGTGCGTGTCGGAGACGCCGGCGAGCAGACGCTGCGGTACCCCAGAAACACTGGTTTCGGGTACCGACGCGTCTGCTCGCGGTAGCGACTAGGGGGCCAGGGCGACGATCCGCTCGGCCCGGCGCAGCACCGGGGCGTCGACCATCAGACCGTCGTGCTGGAAGACGCCGCGTTCGGTAGCCACCCGGGCGAGTACTGCCCGCGCCCAGCTGATCTGCTCATCGGTGGGCGCATAGGCCGAGCGGATGACGGCGACCTGTGTGGGGTGAATCGCCACCTTGGCGTCGAAACCGACCGCGACCGCGTCGTCGGACTCGGCCCGCAGGCCGTCGAGATCCTTGATGTCGAGGTACACCGAATCCAGCGCCAGCTTCCCGTAGGCCTTGGCCGCCAGCAGGGTCTGCGACCGCACGTGCTGGGCGACGTCACGGTAGGTGCCGTCAGGCCACCGGTTGGCGGTGCCACCGGTGACCGCGAAGAGGTCCTCGGCTCCCCACATCACCGCGAAGGCGTTGTCGGGCTGCACCAACTCGACGACGTTCAGCGCGGCCAGCGGGGTCTCGATCAACACCACGACATCCAGCGGGGCCAGGGCGCGCACCTGATCGGCATGCTCGGTCTTGGCCAGCATCACGGTGGTGTAATCGGTTGCGGCGACTGCCTTCAGGTCCAGTTCGTGATCGGCGGTGTCGGTCGGGTTGACCCGCACCACGGTGCGGGCCGGATCCAGCCGCGTGTCGATCAAGGCCTGGCGGGCGGCGGAGCGGTCCTTGGCCGCGCATCCGTCCTCGAGATCGAGGATCACCACATCGGCTGCCGCCGCGGCCTTTTCGAATCGCTCCGGACGGTCGGCCGGGCAGAACAGCCAGCCTGGACCGGGTGCCTGGAGTGCCATCAGGAATCCCCCTCCGGGCGCATCCGCATCAGGGCCTTGCGGGTAGCCGTGGCCACGATGTCACCGTGCTGGTTGCGGCCGGTGTGCACGAACGTGACGATGCCCTCGCCGGGACGGCTCTTGGATGCCCGCTTCTCGGTGACGACGGTCTCGGCGTAGAGCGTATCGCCATGAAACATCGGCTTGGGGAAAGCGATTTCGGAGAACCCCAGGTTTCCGACGGTGGTGCCCTGGGTGAGCTGAGAGACAGAGAGCCCGACCAGAGTGGCCAGCGTGAACATCGAGTTCACCAGCCGCTGGTTGAACGGCGGCTGCTGCTCGGACCAGGCCGCATCGAGGTGTAGCGCCTGGGTGTTCATGGTCACCGCGGTGAACAGTGTGTTGTCGGCCTCGGTGATGGTGCGCCCGGGACGGTGCAGGTAGCACACTCCGGTCTCGAACTCCTCGAACCAGAGCCCACGCTGTTCGATCACTCGCTCCTCGGTCACAGACCCGCCTCCCGCGCGATCAGCATCAGCTGCACTTCGGTTGTCCCCTCACCGATTTCGAGGATCTTGCTGTCCCGGTAGTGACGCGCCACCGGGTACTCGTTCATGAAACCGTAGCCGCCGAAGATCTGGGTGGCGTCGCGGGCGTTGTCCATCGCCGCCTCGCTGGAGACCAGCTTGGCCACCGACGCCGCCTTCTTGAACGGCTTGCCGGACAGCATCAACGCCGCGGCGTCGTAGTACGCGGCGCGGGCAGTGTGGGCGCGGGCCTCCATCCGGGCGATCTTGAAGGCGATGGCCTGGTACGTGCCGATGGCCGCGCCGAAGGCCTGACGTTCCTTGGCGTACTTCACACATTCGTCCACGCAACCCTGCGCCACACCGACGGACAGCGCCGCGATGGCGATGCGGCCCTCGTCGAGGATGCGCAGGAAGTTGGCATAACCGCGGCCGCGCTCACCCAGCAGGTTCTCGGCGGGTACCCGGACGTCGTCGAAGCTCAGGGGGTGGGTGTCCGAGGCGTTCCAGCCGACCTTGTTGTAGGCCGGTTCGGCGGTGAATCCCTCGATGGGCACGGGCACCAGGATCGACGAGATCTCCTTCTTGCCGCCGTCACGTTCGCCGGTGACCGCGGTGACCGTGACCAGCTTGGTGATGTCGGTACCGGAGTTGGTGATGAACTGCTTGGAGCCATTGATAATCCAGTGGCCGTCGTCCATCTTCGCGGTCGTCTTGGTGGCGCCGGCGTCGCTGCCGCCGCCGGCCTCGGTCAGGCCGAAGGCGCCCAGCGCCTTGCCACTGGCCAGCAGCGGCAGCCACTCTTCCTTCTGGGCGTCGTTACCGAAGCGGTAGACCGGCATGGCGCCCAGGGAAACCCCCGCCTCCAGCGTGATGGCCACGCTCTGGTCCACCTTGCCGAGTTCCTCCAGGGCCAGGCAGAGCGCGAAGTAGTCGCCGCCCATGCCGCCGTACTCCTCGGGGAAAGGCAGTCCGAACAGACCCATGTCGGCCATGCCGGCCACGACCTCATACGGGAACGAATGTTCCTCATCGTGTTTCGCGGCCACCGGGGCGACGACGCTCTGGGCGAAGTCGCGGACGGTCTTGGCCAGTTCCGCGTAATGGTCCGGCAAGGTGCCGGTGGACAGAAAGTCCGTCATTGCTCGTTCTCCTGTGTTGCAGCGGTAATCCGGGCCAGCGGCTGGCCCACCTTGACCTGGTCGCCGACGGCGACAAGTAGCTCGGCCACACCATCGGTGGGCGCCGTCAGGGCATGCTCCATCTTCATCGCCTCCACGGTGACGACCATGGTTCCGGCGGTCACCTCGGTGCCGCTCGCAACGCCCACGGCGACAACCGATCCCGGCATGGGGCTGACGAGTTCGGCGTTGCCGCTGTGCTCGTCGTCGGGTCGCACCGGCGCCTCGCGGACCTCCTCGACGAGGTAACTGCGTCCGGCGCCGGAGAGCCACAGCTGACCGACACCCCCGCTCAGTTGCGTGGCGACCAGGTACTCGGCCCGCATCCCGTCGAGGGTGAGGGTGAACCGATCTCCGACGAATGCCGCGCTGACGGTGTGGGTTTCACCGTGCTCGACGGTGGCCGTGGCCTGATCGGGAGTACCGGTGAGGTACACGTGGTCGGTGCGCTCGCCGGCCCGCAGCCGGAACGCCGCGGGGGCACGCTCCCCCACCCGCCAACCGGTCGGCCGTGCCCACAGATCGTCGCCGGCCTCGGTCCAGTTGCTGATCCACTGGTAGGCCGCCGCGGCGATCAACTCGGCGTCGCCGAGGGCCTTGGGCGCGAAATCCGGCGCCCGACGGTCCAGCAGGCCGGTGTCCAGTCGGCCGGCCGCCACATCGGGATCGGCCAGCAGGAAGCGCAGGAACTCGGTGTTGGTGGTCAGGCCCAGTACCGCTGTATCGGCCAGCGCCCGGTCCAGCTTGTGCAGCGCCGCGGCCCGGTCGGCGCCGTAGGCGATGACCTTCGAGAGCATCGGGTCGTAATCGCTGCCGACGACCGTGCCCGCGGCCAGGCCGGAATCCACCCGCACGCCGGGCCCGGTCGGCTCGCGCAAGCCCAGTACCGGCCCTCCCGTGGGAAGGAAGCCGTTGGCCGGGTCCTCGGCGTACAACCTGGCCTCGATGGCATGTCCGGTCATGACGATGTCGTCCTGGCCGAGCACGAGCTTCTCCCCCGCGGCAATGCGCACCTGCTGCTCCACCAGGTCCACACCGGTCACCATTTCGGTGACCGGGTGTTCCACCTGAAGCCGGGTGTTCATCTCCATGAAGAAGAACTCATCGGGCGCATCCGCGGACACGATGAATTCCACCGTGCCGGCGCCCGTGTAGTCGACGCTACGCGCGGTGTCGCAGGCGGCGGCCCCGATGCGAGCCCGGGTGGCCGGATCCAACAGGGGTGACGGCGCTTCCTCGATGACCTTCTGGTGGCGGCGCTGCAGGCTGCATTCGCGCTCCCCCAGGTGGATCACGCTGCCGTGGCCGTCGGCGAGCACCTGCACCTCGATATGGCGGGGCCGCAACACGAATCGTTCCAGAAACAGGGTGTCGTCACCGAACGCGGCCGCGGCCTCGCGACGGGCGCTGGTCAGCGCGGCAGGCAGATCGGCAGCCTGTTCGACCACACGCATGCCCTTGCCACCACCACCTGCCGACGGCTTCACCAGAACGGGGAACCCGACCTCGGGTGCGCCCGCGATCAGCTCGTCATCGGTCAGGCCTGGACGCGAGATGCCGGGTACGACGGGGACGCCGAACGCGGACACCGCGGCCTTGGCCGCGATCTTGTCGCCCATGGTGGCGATCGCCGAAGCGGGCGGGCCGATGAACACGATGCCCGCGGCCTGCAGTGCGGCGGCGAACTCGGCGTTCTCGGAAAGGAATCCGTAGCCGGGGTGCACTGCCTGCGCACCGGTGCGCTGCGCAGCCGAAACCACCGCGTCGATGTCGAGGTAGCTCTGCCGGGCCGCGGCCGGTCCGATACGGACGGCCACGTCTGCCTCTGCGACATGTCGGGCGCCGGCGTCGGCGTCGCTGAACACCGCCACCGACCGGATGCCCATGGCTCGCAGCGTGCGGATGACCCGCACCGCGATCTCGCCACGGTTGGCGACGAGGACTGTGTCGAATAGGGAGAGGCTCATCATCACATCCGGAATACGCCGTAGGAGACCGGCTCCAGCGGAGCCTGGCCGACAACCGAAAGAGCAAGTCCGAGCACGGTTCTGGTGTCGGCCGGGTCGATCACCCCGTCGTCCCAGAGCCGGGCCGTCGAGTAGTACGGGTTGCCCTGATGCTCGTACTGGGCCCGGATCGGCGCCTTGAACTGCTCTTCTTCTTCTGCGCTCATGTCGCCGCGCACCGTGGCCAGCACCGAGGCGGCCTGCTCGCCGCCCATCACCGAGATGCGGGCATTGGGCCACATCCACAGGAACCGCGGCGAATAGGCACGCCCGCACATCGAGTAGTTGCCGGCCCCGTAGGAGCCGCCGATCACGACGGTCAGCTTGGGCACCCGGGCGCAGGCCACCGCGGTGACCATCTTGGCGCCGTGCTTGGCGATACCCGAGGCCTCGTAGTCGCGGCCGACCATGAACCCGGCGATGTTCTGCAGGAACAACAACGGGGTCTTGCGTTTGTCGCACAGCTCGATGAAATGCGCTCCCTTGAGCGCGGATTCGCCGAACAGCACACCGTTGTTGGCGACGATGCCGACCGGGTGGCCGTGGATGCGGGCGAACCCGGTGACCAGGGTGGTGCCGTACTCGGCCTTGAACTCGCTGAACTCGCCGCCGTCGACGATCCGGGTGATCACCTCGTGCACGTCATACGGCACGCGGGAGTCGACCGGGGCCACGTCGTAGAGCTCGCTCTGGTCGGCGACGGCGTCCACGGTGGGTGTCACGGCCCAGGGCGGGGCCTCGGCCGGCCCGAGGGTGGCGACGATGTTGCGCACGATCCGCAGCGCATCACGGTCGTCGTGGGCCAGATGGTCGGTGACACCGGAGGTCTTGGAATGCAGGTCACCGCCGCCGAGGTCCTCGGCGGTCACGACCTCACCGGTCGCGGCCTTCACCAGCGGCGGACCTCCCAGAAAGATCGTGCCCTGGTTGCGCACGATGACGGCCTCATCGCTCATCGCGGGCACATAGGCGCCACCCGCAGTGCACGAGCCGAGCACCGCGGCGATCTGGGCGATGCCCTGCGCGCTCATCGTGGCCTGGTTGTAGAAGATCCGGCCGAAGTGCTCGCGGTCGGGGAACACCTCGTCCTGACGCGGCAGGAAGGCACCGCCGGAGTCGACGAGATAGATGCACGGCAGCTTGTTCTGCAGCGCGATCTCCTGCGCACGCAGGTGCTTCTTGACCGTGACCGGGTAATACGTGCCGCCTTTGACGGTCGCGTCGTTCGCGACGATCAGGCATTCCCGGCCCGACACCCGGCCGATGCCCGCGATCATCCCGGCACCGGGACACTCGTCGTCGTACATCCCGTCGGCAGCCAGTGCGGCGATCTCCAGGAACGGGCTGCCCGGGTCCAGCAGCCCGTCGACCCGATCGCGGGGCAGCAACTTGCCCCGGTCGACGTGGCGTTGACGGGCCCGCTCGGGGCCGCCGAGTGCGGCGGTGGCGAGCTTGGCGCGCAACTGCCCAACCAGCGCCAGATGCTCCTCGCGGTGCGATGACAAGGCAGCTCCCATTTCGGTTAATGACGACTAACTCGTGCTAGGTTAGTTTTCATTAACTGAGTTGTCTACCCCCGGAGGCGCCATGTCCGACAGCGCCGTCACCCGTCGCAGCAAGGCGAAGTCCGACCGCCGCAGTCAACTGATCGCTGCCGCCGAACGGCTTGTGGCCGAACGCGGTTACCTCGCGGTACGCCTGGAGGACATCTGCTCTGCGGTCGGCATCTCCGGGCCGGCCATCTATCGGCACTTCCCCAACAAAGAGGCCCTGCTGGTCGAACTGCTGGTCGGGATCAGTACCCGCCTGCTCGCCGGAGCGCAGGAGGTCACCGCCCGCAGCGCCCCGCCCGCCGACACCCTGAACGGCCTCGTGGACTTCCATCTCGACTTCGTCTTCGGCGAGCCCGACCTGATCCGTATCCAGGACCGCGACCTGGCACATCTGCCCGACACCGCCAAGCGTCAGGTGCGGCGGTCCCAGCGGCAGTATGTCGAGATCTGGGTGGCGGTCCTGACCCAGGTGAACCCGGATCTGGCCGAGGACGACGCCCGCGTGATGGCTCACGCCGCGTTCGGCCTGCTGAACTCGACCCCCTACAGCGTGAGACCCGCTGTCCCCAAGACACATTCCCGCGCGGTACTGCGCCGGATGACGCTGGCCGCGCTCACCGCCGACTAGACACCGAACGCCTTGGACAGCCAGCGGGTCGCCGCATCGACCAGCACGGCGCGGTTCTCCCGTTTGACGATCTCGTGGCCGTCGTCGTCGAAGATCAGCAGTTCGGCGGTGCGCCCGAGTGCCACCAGCGCCTCGTACATCTGACGGGATTCGTCGGGCAGCACGTTCGTGTCGTTGCCGCCGTGCACCAGCAACAGCGGGGCGATCACGGCATCCGCCCTCGGCAGCGGCGAAAGCCGTTCCAGCAGATCACGATCCGCGACCGGGTGGCCGTACTCGGGGTAGGAGGCGGCGGCGATCCACTGCTCGGTGGTGTGGTAGAAGCTGTTCAGATCGCTCATCCCGCAGATGCTGATGCCGGCGACGAACAGCTGCGGATGGAAGGCCAGCGCCGCCTGGGTCAGATAGCCGCCGTACGACCACCCGGTACAGGCCAGCCGATCGGCCGGCGCAACACCCTGGTCCACCAGATACTTCGCACAATCGGCGACATCGTCGATCGCGGCGAACCGCAACTCCTTGTCATCGGCGTGCACGAAAGCCCGACCGAACCCGCCCGAGCCGCGCACGTTCGGCGCCAGCACCGCAAAACCGGCCTCCAGCAGCGCCGGGAAGATCTCGTTGTATTCGGGCCGCGCCTGTCCCTCAGGGCCACCGTGCAGGAACATCACCGCACCCACCGTCTCCCCCTGCGGCCGGTACAACCACCCGGTGAGCTCCAACCCGTCGCGTGCGGTGATCCGCTCCAGCGTCGGCGCCGCAGTCAGGGGCCCGCTGCTGGGTTCCCGGTCGATCCGCTCCCATTCCAGTGAGCGCGGATCGACGAGTTCGACGGTGCGCGGCAACGACGGCCCCTGCACGGTCACCGCCACCATGGACCCGCCCGCGCTGATGCTGAGCTCACCGGCGACCGGACCGGGCATGGGAATCGGTGCCGACAGCGATTCGTCGGCATATTCCAGGACCTGCAACTCGCTGCGGCCGTCGATGTTCCACAACAACGCGACGGTGGACATATCGTCACTGACCACGAACTCGTCGAGCTCATAGCCGGCCCGTTCGGCGACGACGTGGTACGTCACGCCCTCGGCGGTCACCGTCACCTCCAGCAGACGGGCGTGCGCGGCGCCGTTGTCACTGCGGATCAGGGCCCGCACGAAGCCTTCGGTGCTGCCCGGCTCATAGGTGCTGGCCGGGTAGTACAGGGTGGTCTCACCTTCGACGCCGCTGCGGAGCCGTCGCGGGGTGTGATCGTCGAGGATCACACCGAAATCGGTGACCGACCCGGGATCCGATGGCAGCAGCGCGATCTCGGTCAACCCCCACAGCATGATGAGCTCCTGGTACCCACGCGGTCCGACCCGCACCAGCGAGGCGCCCGCCCACGCATCGACCAGCCGCCCGCCCGACCGTCGGTCGAGAATGAGGGTGCCCCCGGTCGCCGGGTCGATCAGGCACGAGCTGCCGACACCGTCCTCTCCGGTGAGGATCGCCGCGACCTGGCTGCCGTCCCAACTGATCAGTTCGGCCGTGCCCTCGGCGTTGGGCGGCCAGTAGTCGATCCGGCGCGCGTCACGGTCGTCGGGATCGGTCGTGACCACCCAGATCTGGCTGCGGGTCCCACCTTCGGGGGCCACCTGGCACGCCAGCCAGTGGCCGTCGGCGGAATGGATGACCTTCGTCACGGGCCCGACCACGGGCAGTTCGACGTCGCGCGAGGAACTGGCCCGCCATCCGCGCAGGAAGCGCTGCACCGCCCGCGGATAGCCGCCATCGTCGACCAAGTGGGCAAATGCCGTCGCATCCGGTGACAACGACGCGCCGTAGTTCACCCGCACATGCCGATCTGCGGCCACCTCGCGTCCTCCCGTCACTTGCGCAGTCCACTCCAGCATCTCTCATCACCACTCGATCCCTGGGACCTCGGCCGCAGCGGACTGAGCGCCCGCACAGGTACCCTCGCAGCCATGAGGTGGGCATGACAGATTCACCACGCCGCGACACGTCCGAGCCGACCCAATCGTTCGGTAGCGGCTACCCCGTGGACTATCCAGATCCGGCGTACTCGAACCAGCCGCCGTATCAGGGTGCGTACCCGGCTGTGCCCGGTTCGGCGCCGCAGCCGGGCCCGAATCCCACCCAACAGCTACCGCCATACTCTCCCTACGGGTACGACGCAGGCGCAACCGGCCAGCCGCCGGGCGCACCCACTCCGCCGCCGGGTACCCCGCCCGAACCCGACGGCCACGAGCCCCGGCTCTGGTTGTGGATCCTTGCCGCCGTGGCAGTCCTGGTCGCGCTCGGCCTGGTCGTCGCGCTGGTGATCGCCAACGGCTCCAGCCAGGAGACCGTGGTCGCACCGCAACCGATCACCCCGCAGCCCAACTTCAGCACGCCACCGAAGACACCCACCACGACCTCGCGGGCGCCACGCCCGGTCCCGGCACCCACCACGGCCCCGCCCACGGAGACCACGCCCGGGCCCACCGAGACCGTCACCTATGAGGTCGCCGGTGAGGGCCGGGCCATCAACATCACCTACCTGGACACCGGAAACGTGTTGCAAACCGAGTTCAACGTCATGCTGCCCTGGAGCAAGCAGGTCGAATTGGCTCAGCCGGCGACCGAAACAGCCAGCGTGAGCGTCGTGAATTTCGGCCCCGAGGTGGCGTGCACCGTGACCGTCAACGGCGTGCAGACCCAACATCGGACCGGCTCGGGAATCACCATCTGCGTCGGTACGGCCTGAGCCCGGCTCAGTGCGCGGGCACGGCGGGGCTGGGCTGCCGGGCTGGCACCCGCACGGCCAACATGCCCGCCAGCCCCAGCGCCAGCACCAGCACCAGTCCGCCCATCCCGGCCCGGTCGGCGCCGAACACATTGATGAAGATGGAGAACAGCAACGGCGCCAGGGGGGACGCTGCGCGTCCGACGGTGGTGTAGAGCCCGAACGCGACGCCCTCCTTTCCGTCCGCGGTGATCCGCAGCATCAAGGTGCGGGCCGAGGCCAGCGTCGGCCCGATAAACAGACACAGCAACAGGCCGCACACCCAGAAGGCCACCGGTCCTGACAGCACCAGCAAGGCCAGCCCCACCGCGATCAGGGAGACCAGCGATCCGACGATGACGGACTTGGAACCGATCCGGTCATCGAGCTGCCCCCCGATGACGGCCCCGAGCGCGGCGATCACGCAGGCACTGATCCCGAACAACAACACGTCTGCCTCGGAGATGCCGTAGACGCTGACCCCCAGCACCGCGCCGAAGGTGAACACCCCGGCCAGCCCATCGCGGAACACCGCGCTGGCCAGCAGGTAGTAGACCACGTTGTGGTCGCGTTGCCACTCGCCGCGGATCTCGGACCACAACTTGCGGTAGGCGCCGAAGAAGCCGACCCGCTCAACAGGGGGCGCATCGGTCACCGGCGGCACCATCACGAACATCGGCAGCGCGAACAACGCGAACCAGACCGCGGTGAGCAGCATCACCGCTCGCACGTTCTGCCCGTCTTCGGTCTGGATACCCAGCGCGCCCCCGTCACCGGCCATGAATCCGACGTAGGCCAGCAGCAACAGCACGACGCTGCCCCCGTAGCCCATCGCCAGGCCAAGCCCGGAGATCCGCCCTGACGTCTCCGGGGTGGACAGCTGTCGCAGCATGGCGTTGTAGGGCACGGTGGCCAGCTCGTTGCAGGCCGCGGTGCAGGCCAACAGGATCAACCCCGGCAGCAGGTAACGGTGGTCGTCGCGGATCAGGCTCATCGCCGCGGTGAACGCCACGGCGGCACCCGTCATCACCGCCAGTACCCGACGCCGCCGCTGCGGCGCGTCGACCCAGATCCCGACGGCGGGCGCCAGCAGCGCCACCGCGAGACCGACGGCGAACATGGCCCAGCCCAGCCAACTGGCCGGCGAGGTGTCGCCGGGCAGGTCCGATCCGACGCCTTTCGTCAGATACACCGAGAACACAAACGTGATGACGATGGCGTTCAGCCCAGTCGCGCCGCAGTCCCACAGTGCCCACGCGAGCACCCTCGCCCGCCGGGGGTTAGTCATGACCGACACCTTATGGGTTCGGACGCCTTCTAGGATTGGCCGCATGCCAGTACCCGCACCCAGTCCGGATGCCCGTGCCGTCGTCACCGGCGCCTCGCAGAACATCGGCGAAGCGTTGGCCACCGAACTCGCTGCCCGCGGCCACCACCTGATCATCACCGCCCGACGGGAGGACGTACTGACGTCACTCGCGCAGCGCCTCACCGAGCGTTACGGGGTGACCGTCGAGGTGCGCGCCGTCGACCTCGCCGACCCCGCGGCCCGAGGCGTCCTGTGCGACGAACTCGCCCAGCGCGAGATCTCGATCCTGTGCGCCAACGCGGGCACCGCGACCTTCGGCCCGGTCAACGACCTCGACCCGGCCGGAGAGAAGGCACAGGTGCAGCTGAATGTGCTCGGTGTCCACGATCTGGTGTTGGCGGTGCTGCCCGGAATGGTCAAGCGCGGCTCCGGCGGCATCCTGACCTCGGGCTCGGCGGCCGGTAATTCGCCGATCCCCAACAACGCCACCTACGCGGCGACCAAGGCGTTCGCCAATACCTTCAGCGAGTCGCTGCGCGGCGAGCTCAAGGGCGCCGGCGTGCACGTCACGGTGCTGGCGCCAGGCCCGGTGCGTACCGACCTGCCCGACGAGTCCGAGCAGTCTCTGGTCGAGCGGCTGATCCCCGACTTCCTGTGGATCTCAACCGAATACACCGCCAAGCTGTCGCTGGACGGTCTGGAGAAGAACAAGATGCGGGTGGTGCCCGGCGTGACCTCCAAGGCCATGTCGATGGCCAGCGGATACGCACCGCGGGCCATCGTCACCCCGATCGTGGGCGCTGTGTACAAGAAGCTCGGCGGCGGCTAGCTTCTCCCGCTTTTTCGCCGAAATGGCATTCCAGCAGCGAAACATCGAGTAACGCCCTGCCGGAATGCCATTTCGGCGGACGTGGGGACTACCGGCGGCGGCCCGTCCCGAAGATGCTGCGGGTGATCTCGCGACCGATCACGGTGCCCGCCGACCGCATGGCGCTCTTGAACGCCGAGCTCTTGAGCACCTGCTCGAGCACCCCCGGCTCGGCCGGTTGCGCCGGGGCCGGCATGGCCTCGATCTCACCTGACGCCTCGATACCGCCGAAGCCGCCCGAATCCTCCGGCGACGGCGGTGGGGCCAGCTTGGCGGCCAGTTGCTCGTAGGCCGAATCCCGGTCCACTGTCTGGCCGTACGTCGCCTGCAGCGGGCTGGCCTTGGCGGCAGCCGTGATCGCGTCAGTGCCGATCGTGTCCATCAACGACCGCGGCGCCCGCATCCTCGTCCACGCCACCGGTGTCGGCGCACCCTTCTCCGAGAGCACCGTGACCACAGCCTCGCCGATACCCAACGACGTCAGCGCCTTCTCCAGGTCGTAGACATCGGTCTTCGGGTAGGTGCGCACGGTCTTCGACAGGGCCTTCTGATCGTCCGGGGTGAAGGCGCGCAACGCATGCTGCACCCGGGCACCCAGCTGTGAGAGCACATTGTTGGGGACGTCCGTGGGCAGCTGCGTGCAGAAGAACACGCCGACCCCCTTGGAGCGGATCAGCTTGACGGTCTGCTCGACCTGCTCCAGGAACGCCTTGGACGCGTCGGTGAAAAGCAGATGGGCCTCATCGAAGATGAAGACCAGCTTCGGCTTGTCGATGTCACCGACCTCGGGCAGCGACGTGAACAGATCCGCCAGCACCCACATCAGGAACGTCGAGAACATCACCGGGCGCGCGGCCTGCGAACCCAACTCCAGCAGGCTGATGATGCCGCGGCCCTGCGCGTCGGTGCGCAGCAGATCCTTGGGCTCCAGCTCCGGTTCGCCGAAGAACGAATCGGCGCCCTCGGCCTCCAGGTTGACCAGGGCCCGCAGGATGACACCCGCCGTCGTGGTCGACACCGCGCCCAAGGCCTTGAGTTCGGGCTTGCCCTCGTCGCTGGTGAGGAACTGGATCACCGAACGCAGGTCCTTGATGTCCAGCAGCGGCAAGCCCTTCTGATCGGCCCAGTGGAAGATCAGGCCGAGCGTGGACTCCTGAGTTGTGTTGAGCCCCAGAACCTTTGACAGCAGGATCGGCCCGAAGCTGGTGATCGTGGCCCGCACCGGGACCCCGATCCCTTCGGTGCCCAGCGACAGGAATTCCACCGGGAAGGCGGTCGGCGTCCAGCTGTCGCCGGTGTCCTTGGCCCGCTGCGCGGTCTTGTCGTTGGCCTCGCCGGCCTTCGACAGCCCCGACAGATCGCCCTTCACGTCGGCCATCACCACCGGGACACCCGCCGCGGACAACTGCTCGGCGATCACCTGCAGCGTCTTCGTCTTGCCGGTACCGGTGGCACCGGCGATCAACCCGTGCCGGTTGACCGTGGCCAGCGGAATGCGGACCTGCGCGCTCGGGTCGACAGTGCCGCCTGTGTCGTCGGGGACGAACACAGTTCCCAGCTCCAACGCCTGGCCTTCGACTGCGTAACCGGCAGCAATCTGCTGCGCGGGCGTGGCTGTCGATTCGGTGGTCATGCCGCGGTCCTCCCAGTTTTCGCGAACGAGCCAATCGGGGTCTGACACTACTTGTCAGGCGGCGCGCGCGGTGGGTGTGACGGCTCGTTGTCACGTGTAGGAATACTGTGGATCTTCGTGCGAGACGAACTGGTATGGATCGACTGCGAGATGACCGGCCTGGACCTCAAGTCCGATCGGCTGATCGAGATCGCGGTTCTGGTCACCGACGCTGACCTGAACATCCTCGGTGACGGCCTTGACGTGGTCATTCACACCGACGACGAGGCGCTGTCCTCCATGGTCGACGTGGTCAAACAGATGCACACCCGGTCCGGGTTGATCGAGGAAGTCCGGGTGTCGACCGTCGACGTGGCCACCGCCGAGCAGATGGTGCTCGACTACATCCGCGAGCACGTCAAGACGGCCAAGGCCGCTCCCCTGGCCGGCAACTCGATTGCGACGGACCGTGGCTTCATCGCCCGCGACATGCCCAAACTCGACGATTACCTGCACTACCGGATGATCGACGTCAGCTCGATCAAGGAACTGTGCCGCCGCTGGTACCCCCGGATCTACTTCGGCCAGCCGGAGAAAGGTCTCGCACACCGCGCCCTGGCCGACATCCACGAGTCGATCCGCGAACTCAAGTACTACCGCTCAACCGCGTTCGTCGCCCAGCCCGGGCCTTCTACCAGCGATATCGCTGCGATCGCCGCCGAGCTCGGCCCGCCGAAGAACGACGCGACCGAAACCGATTCGGCGGTAGGACACCCGAGCAGTTAGTATCTACGAGCCGCATACGCCGAAAGGCAGCGCGGCGATGGTGGCTGTAGTTCAGTTGGTAGAGCACCAGGTTGTGATCCTGGCTGTCGCGGGTTCGAGTCCCGTCAGCCACCCCGATATCGGGGACGCCGTCTGCGCAAGCAGGCGGCGTTTCTGGTTTCGGGCCTCGATGAAGCTCAACTCGGTTGTGGAAGCCATTCCAGTGGATGCAGGCAGAGCCACGCGCTGAACGCCAGCGTCGTCGCGGCGAACACCAGCACGGGGAGCCGGCTCAGCACATTTCGCCGCACTGCGATGACGACGAGGCCGAACATCACAGCCGCCTGAGCGTAGACCGCGAACGTCATAGGCCAACCGTCGTCGAAGACCCGCACCACCGGCCAGTAGAGCAGCAGGGCGAAAAACCCCACGTACAGTGCCGTCACGGCGGCAACGACCGACAGTCCGCCGATCATCAGAACCCTGGCCGCCACCTGGAGATCAGGCGCATCAGGGCCGTAGCGGCGCAACAGCCAACCGGCCAGAGTGCACACCAACGCACCTAGCAGCAACCAATCCCAACGCACGCACAGAGTCTGGCAGCTGCGTCAGCGGTGTTCGGCCGACACAGCCCCGCCGCCTCACTCCTTCGAGTCCGGATCCCAGGTGGATGGCAACAGTGGCACCGTCGAACCGTCGCCGAACTCGGCGCCGCCCAGCGTCGCCAAGCCGGTTGTCGTCGCTTCCGGCTTGTCGAGCACTCCGGAAAAGCCCAGCGGCCCCGCACCGCGGCCCGAGGCCGTCGGTGACGTCTCCGGTGCGGTGTTCCCGTCCGGATCAGCTTGCAGGTCCATGTATTCGTAGCCGTGGCCCTTCTCGCGCATCGCTGCGCGGCGCCTGCGGCGGGCCCGGGCGTCGCGGGCCGTTTCGCCGGCAGCGGCCGCAGCGGCATCGGGTTCGGAGGCCTTCCTCTTGGCGCCGGCCGCGGCGTTGGCCCGCGCCGCAGCCGGGACGGCGGCGCCCGGCGCGCCGATCAGATAGGGCGGGAAGAATCCCGGTCCACCACCCGGAGCAGCCGAGGGCGCCGACGCGGAGGCGACGGGTGCCGACGCCGACGCGCCGGTCGAGGGGGCCGCGGGAGCCGACGGCGCAGCCGAAGCCGGCGTCCCACTCGTTACCGTCGATGCGCCCCCGGCCGCCGGCCATGATTGAGGATCGGCGCCGGCCGGAATTTCCGCGCCGACCAAGGCGGGCGGCTGGATTGCCGCCAGGCCGGTGATCGCCCACCCCAGGTTGGCAATCACGACACTCAGGGCGGGCTGGATCAGGGCCGGCGACAACTGAACGACGACCTGCAGCAGCTGGGCTGCATGGAAAGCCATGTCGGCCAACACCATCGGTAAATTGGTCAACAACGCAGCAGGGTCGTTCAGCAGGTTGTCGATCAGCAAGCCGATGTTCTCGATCTGCTCGTGGCCGACTTCCAGCCACCACCGCGGGTCGAGCGGGCTCAGGTCACCGTGGCCATGGTCGTCGTGGTCATGATCGTGGTCGCCGTCATGATCGTGATCGTGGTCGCCGTCATGGTCATGGTCATGATCGTCGTCGTGTTCGTGGTCGTGGTCGTGTTCGTCGTGCAGGATCCGCGGCGCCGCCGGGGTGGATGGCGCGGATGCCACAGACGTCTCGGAGACCCCTTGATAGACGGTCATCGTCGTCGCAGCCTGAATCCACATCCGCACGTAGTCGGCCTCGTTCACCGCGATCGGGATGGTGTTGATCCCAAAGAAGTTCGTGGACACCAGGACCGCCTGCCGAGCATGGTTGGCGGCCAGCTCGGCCAGGGTGGGCATCGCTGCCAATGCACTGGTGTAAGCCGCGGCCGCGGTTTCATGCTGGACAGCGATCGCCGAGCTGTCGGCGCTGACCTGCTGCAACCACGCCAGGTACGGAAGGTGAGCAGCCACGTACTGTTCGGCACTCGGACCCTGCCATGCTCCTGCTTGCACCGCACCCAACACTGCAGCGAGTTCTGTTGCCACCGAGGCATATTCGACACTCAAGGACGACCATGCGCCGGCCGCGGCCAACATCGCACCAGGACCCGGGCCGCTGGTCAGCAACGCTGAATGCACCTCTGGCGGTGAGGCCATCCATACCGCGACCACGAGAAACCCTCCCTGTAGACCATCTACCCGAAGGGTCCAAGTTATTGAATACGATTGTCGTTATCAATCAATCCATTTGAAACTCATAGAAAGCCGTCCGGAAGCAGCTTCAAGGTCTGCAGGATCGCCACGGCACCGTGCCGAGAACGGCGAGATCTACTACCCGGCGTGACGCTCGGGCACAGCGATGAACCCGCCGACGAAGGCCACTACGTGACATCGCGGACATCATGCGTCGCGGAGTGCACAGCGCAGGCACACAAAGGACCCCAAAGGCCGTGTGGCCGAACGGCCCTCACACCCTTCGAGGTATCGCAGCGACCGGAGTCACCGGCCGCGAGATCGCGTTGCGGGCTACCGCGGACTACTTCGTCGCGTCGACCGCGTCCGTCTTCTTCCTGATCCGCGGCGCCAGTTGCACGATCTCGGGCACCACGGTCGGATTCTCGTAGGCGGTGGTCACCAGCGACACCAGGGTGTTGGCGACGTCGCCCAGGGCCGACATCCGGGCCGGCAGGGCGCCCTGGGCCACCCACGTCTTGACCAATTGGTCCAGCAGGTCGCGGTCCGCACCGCGCAGGATCTCGGTGTCGTCGGTGGGGCCGACGCCCACCCGAATCAGCGACAGCTCGGGATGCTCGATGCGCCAGGAGTTCAGGATCTCGTCGAGCGCGGCCTTGCTCGCGCTGTATGCCGCCACACCGGCCCGCGGACGGCCCACGTCATAGCTCGACGCGACCAGCACCACACCGTTCTCGGACAGCCGCGGTGTCGCCGCCCGCAATACGTTGTTGGCACCCACCGTGTTGACGCTGAACGCGTGCAACCAGGTGGCGACGTCGGTGTCCTCGATGTAGGCGAAGGGGATCACGGTGCTGGTGAACACCACGGCGTCCAGGCCGCCGAGCGCGTCCGCTGCCTCGTTGACCACGCGACTGATGGCCGAGGAGTCTTCGACGTCGAGCTCGAAGGCAAATCCGCCGATGGCGTCTGCCAGGGAATTCAGCAGATCGACGCGTCGCGCGGCGACGGCGACCTTGGCGCCGCGTTCGGTGGCACTGACCGCAACAGCGTGGCCGATGCCCGAGGAAGCACCGACGACGAGGAGACGCAGCCCTGCTGCGTCGGCTCGCTGACCGCTCATTCTGGATCAACCTCCATGGTTCATCTCAAGGTGTTAGGTCACCCTTCGCTCGTCGGACATTACCGGGTGCGATGAATTCCGGACGCTCGGTGGGTCCACTTAAGAGAACGAGATTCTCCGAGCAGCAGTCAGGAGCCCTTCATGACGACAGGAAAACCGCCGATAGTCGACCAGCAGGCGTGGCGCACCGCGCTCGACGACCTGCGGCGCCGGGAGAAGGCCGCCACCCGGGAACTGGACGCGATCGCCGCCGCACGCCGCCGGCTGCCGATGGTGGAGCTGCCCGAGTACACACTGATCGGTGCCGACGGCCCGGTGCGCCTGGCCGATGTATTCGACGGACGTGCTCAGTTGATCACCTACCACCACATGTGGACCGACGGTGCCGAATGGCAGTGCGGCGGCTGCACCGGCTTCACGTCGCAATTCACGCGTCTCGACTTTCTGGACAACTACGACGCCCGCTTCGTCATCGTCACCAACGGGCCCATAGAGGAGGCGCTGGCGTACCGCGAGAAGGTCGGCAACCGCATGGACTGGTTCTCCTCATCGGAGAGCTCCTTCGGGTCCGACGTCGACGCCGCGCCTGGCGAAGGCTTCGCGGTCAACGTGTTCTTTTGTGCGACCGCGCCATCGGGTGAAAAAACCGTCTACCGCACCTGGCACACCAATGGCCGTGGCACCGAACAACTCAGTCACTCGTTCGCGCTGATCGACCTGCTGCCGTGGGGCCGGCAGGAACAATGGCAGGACTCCCCCGACGGCTGGCCCAAACAGGCGACCTACTCGGGCTGGCTCGACAGCCCCGACATCGCCCAGCTGTATGGAAAGGACTCCCTGTGACTTCATCTACCGACACGACGGCAACCGACAGCCAGCGCTACGTCGTCACCCGCACCATCTCCGCCTCCCCTGCGCAGGTGTTCGCCGTCCTGGCCAACCCGGCCCGGCATTGCGACACCGAGCCCGGCGACTGGGTGCGCGACGCGATCGACCCCGAACCGATCACCGGGACCGGCCAGATCTTCGCGGTCAACATGTTCCTGCCGGCGGCCGGTGGCCACTACGTCATGCACAACCTGGTGACCGAGTTCGAGCAGGACCGGACCATCGCCTGGTTGCCCGGCCAGCTCGACGAGCAGGGCCACCATGCGCCTGGTGGCTGGTGGTGGCGGTACGACCTGGCCCCTAACGGGGACCAGACCGACGTCACCCTCACCTACGACTGGACCGACACCCCGCAGAGCTTCCGCGACCAGATCGGCGGGATGCCACCGTTCGGGTCCGAATTCCTCGACGAATCGCTTGCGGCACTGGATCGTTCATCGAATTAGTCAGGCCGGCACCTGATCCAGGAACCCGAGCACGGTCTGGATCCGGCCCTCGTCGTCAGTGGCGAGTACGTCGAATCCGACCACGATCGGGTCGGCGTCGCGCGGACCGAGCCCCCACTGGAAACGCGCCTGCCGGTGGTGGGTGTCGGGCCCGCTGACGAGGGTGAACACGAATCCCGGAAACTGGGAGTGGACCGCTTCGATGGCGGCGGACACCCCGGCGTGTCCGCTCACCTCAGCCAGCGGATCGGTGTAGGTGGCGCCGGCCGACCAGTGCCGTTCCAACAAGGCCCGTCGGTCGGCGGCATCAGTGGCATTCCAGGTACTGAGGTACGCGGTGACGGTGTCGTTGAGCTCGGCCATTTCGCCTCTTTCACGGTAATCGACTGGGACTCAGCCAGATTCACCGACTCGAAGCGAGATGTCGATTACCGCAGGGGTAATCGGGTCAGGTACTGGCGTTGCCGGTGCGCCACTGGTCCCAAGGGATGTTCCAGTCCCCCAGGCCCTCGGTGCCCGGCAACACCGAGCCCACGGTGTTGACGACCTCGACGATGTCGCCGCGTTTGGTGTTCTCGTAGAACCACCTGGCGTTCGCGGTGCTGACATTGAGACAGCCATGGCTGACGTTGCTGTAACCCTGGCTGCCGACCGACCACGGGGCGCCGTGCACGTAGATGCCGCTGTAGGACATCTGGGTCGCGAAGTCGACCTCGGTGCGATAGCCGTTCGGCGAGTTGACGGGCACCCCGTAGGTGGAGGAATCCATCACCATGTGGTCGAAACGGTCGCCGACGATGTAGACGCCGTTGTTGGTCGGAGAACTGTTCTTGCCCATGGAGATCGGCATGGCCTTGACGACCTCGCCGTTGCGCCGGACGGTCAGTGTCTTGGTGGTGTCGTCGGCCTGCGCGATCACCTCATCGCCGATCGTGAAGTGGGTCGTGACATTGCCCTGACCGAACAATCCATCGCCCAACTCGACACCGTAAGTGTTGACCGTGACGTCCACCGAGGTGCCGGGCTTCCAGTATTTCGCGGGGCGCCAACGTACTTCGCGGTTGTTGAGCCAGTAGAACGCACCTTCGACAGGCGGATCGGTCTTGACGGTGACGGCACGTTGGGCAGCCAGTCGATCGGAGATGTTCTCGTCGAACCGGATTGCCACCGGTTGCCCCACCCCAACCACTTCCCCGTTGTTCGGCAGGACGTACGGCATCGTCAAGTTGGCCGGGGAGTGCGTCTCGAACCGCAGTCTGCGGTTGGCGACGCCACCGAGGCCCAGAGACCGCGCGTTGAGGGTGTACTGCTCGTTGTAGTCGAGTGGGTCGGTGGTGGACCATGTCAGCCCGTCGGCACTGAACTTGCCTGCGACGCTGGCGCCTTCTTCGTTGGTCATGGTGACGCCGCCGAGCACACCGTTCTCCGCGCTCACCGTGACCGGCGCATCGACGGTTACGCCGACAGCGCCATCGGTCACCGACGCGTTGACCCTGGGCACCAACAAATCGCCGTAGGGAGTGCCCTTGTCAGTGATCACCGGAGCCGGCCCCTGTGAGTCTTCACCCCCGCACGCGGTAAGCCCCAACATCATTGCCGGCACCATGGCAACCACTGCCCGCCGGAACACACCCCGATACGGACGGGTCACCGTCTGGGCCTGCCCCATGGTCGTCCTACCCCTCGCATGGTCGATAGCAAATTCTTGGCAATAGTCTAAGGGTTCTGGCCGGATCGGGCCGACCAGAAGCGCGTCCCAGGCCCGCCACCAGCGGATTTCACTGTTGAGAGAAACTCCTGTTATTGTCTCTCTCGCGCGCCGTTAGCTCAGTTGGTAGAGCAGCTGACTCTTAATCAGCGGGTCCGGGGTTCGAAACCCTGACGGCGCACCAACCAAAAACCCTGCCTCGGCAGGGTTTTTGCGTTTCAGGGTTTCGGCGTTACCGGGATTGCTCATCGTCTGTCAGGCTCGGTACCTCTCGGCCAGTCGGTCGCCGATGCTGGGTTCAGCCTCTTCCAACAACATCTCCACGGCCCCGGCCAGATGTGCGGCCGCATAGCCGTGATCCCGGTACTGCTCGCTCTTGAAGCGGTCGAGCTCCCTGCGCAGATCGCCCAGGGTCTCGTCGCTCACATGCGCCATATGGCTACCTCCCGTCGGTGTGACCACGGCCCACATCGCTTTACAGAAGTTCGACATGAGCCATTGGGTGTCGTCAGCGAATCCCGACGATGAGCCCGCCGGGATCGGCTCGACCGGCGATAGCCCATGCAGCGATCCTGGCAAACGGAAAATAAGTTAGCTGCAACGCAATACCCCCTTGTCACACGATTGTCCCGTGTTGCGGTCGGGATCAATACCCAGGGTCGCCTCCCCGATCCTGACCCGACGTCGACCTTAGCTGGACACCTATGCACTAGCAACCGGTTCGACAAGAAAGAGCCGTTCCCGCACTGCTATGCAGCAGATTTCAGCTATCGCGCCCGCTCGACACCGAGTTGCACAGAGACCCGGCGATTATCAGACCGATACGTGTTTGCCAACCGTTTTCCCCACCAAATCAGCGTGGATCAGGACAGAACGGCTGACCACGCGTCACGCGACGCCAACATGCCAGCAAACTTTTCTGTGAACCGATCCGATTCCATCCCGCGCTACGCAGCCAGTCTCCATCCGCCACCGGAGGCCCCGGCCGAATTTGCGGTGGACGAGACCCGTAACAGTCAGAGGCCCGTCGGCGACATACTTCGATAATGTGCTGATAACCGTGACGCAACCCGGCGAACCGCGGCAACACTCTACCGTTGACGTAGTCGTAAGTTACTGCTTAGAATCCAACTCCAGCGCTTCCGCTGGTCAGACGGCAGAAACCGTGTTAATCTCAAGTTAGCTGATTAATTGTGATCCGGTACCGCGTGGCGATTGCGCCAAGATGAGGGGTGTTAGCTGATGCCTGCCGTAGGTGGCGCCGATCCCACAGCTGCATCGACTGCCGCATTTGTTGCTGCGAACCAGCCCGTCATGGTGTATACGTGCAACCGCCTGGGCCGGATCGCCAATCCGCCGAGTTTCTCGTTGGCGGACTGGCTCCTGTTCCGCCGCCGCTGAGTGGCGTATAGGCCGGGGCCGCTGAGCGGCGTCTAAGCCCGGGCCGCTGAACGGGGCATCTCCGCAGGGCGCACAACGCGCGCCCTGCGGATCTACACTCAGCGCCGCTTAATCCGTCGCACGACGACGAACACCACCAGCACTCCTGCACCGGCCAATGACGCCGTCACGGCGGGCTTCTTGATGAAGCCGATCACCGCCGACTTGAAATCGTCGGCCAGGCGCTGCGGGTTGGCCCGCTCTGCCAGGGAGTCGACAGTCACCGCCAGCTGATCGCGAGCCTGATCGATATCCCGCTTGATGCTCTCCGGGTCCCGGTTCGCCACTGTTTGCTCCTCCAAGCCGCTCCATGTCGTGCTGCCCTGCCGCACTACCCTAGATCAGCCGGCGCCGTGACGACGGAACCGGTCGACAAGAAGGGATACCCACGAATGCCGCAAACCCCGCGCCTCGAGGTGGGAGACACCGCCCCCGCTTTCAGCCTGCCCGATGCCGACGGCAACGTCGTCAAGCTCTCCGACTACAAGGGCCGCAAGGTCATCGTGTACTTCTACCCCGCGGCATCGACACCCGGCTGCACCAAGCAGGCGTGCGATTTCCGGGACAGCCTCGCCGAGCTCAACGGCGCCGGCCTCGATGTCATCGGTATCTCCCCCGACAAGCCGGAGAAGCTCGCCAAGTTCCGCGACAAGGAGGAACTCACCTTCCCGTTGCTGTCCGATCCGGACCGTGAGGTGTTGACGGCCTGGGGCGCTTTCGGCGAAAAGACCATGTACGGCAAGACCGTTCAGGGTGTGATCCGGTCGACGTTCCTCGTCGACGAGAAGGGCAAGATCGCCGTCGCGCAGTACAACGTGCGGGCCACCGGCCACGTCGCCAAGTTGCGCCGCGACCTGTCGGTCTGACACTGGTCACAACTGGGTCGTCAGCAGGAACATCAGGTAGCCGAGGTAGGCCGCGATCATCGCGGCCCCCTCCGCTCGGTGCACCCGCCGGCCCGAGACGAAGATCGGGATGCAGGCCAGGCTCGCCGCGACCATCAGTGGGATGTCGATCCACACGAGGTTGTGTGTCAGCTCCAGCCCGTGCGCGGGTACCAGGCACGTGATGCCCAGGATCAGCAGGATGTTGTAGACACTGCTGCCAAGTAGGTTGCCCACTGCGATGTCGCGTTCGCCGCGCACCGTCGAGACGATCGTCGTGACCAACTCCGGGGCCGAGGTTCCGATCGCCACGACGGTCAGGCCGATGAGCGCGTCCGACACCCCGAATCCGCGGGCGATCCCCACCGCCCCGCCTACCAGCCATTCGGCCCCGAGAATCACCACGGCGATACCGCTTACCGTCATGACCGTATCCTGAAGTGCGCCGCCGCCAAGCGGTTTCGCCGCGGCACCGCTTGCCTGTCCCGATGGGAAGGCTTCGGCGTACCCGGCCACAGTTGCCCGGCTCTCCCGCCGCGACATCCGGATCAGCACAGCGGTGTACACGATGGCTCCAGACACCAGAATCAGCCCGTCCACGCGCGACAGCACGCCGTTGACGGCCAACACCCAGAGCAGGACCGCGGCTCCCGCCATCACTGGCAGGTCGAAGCGCAAGGTGCGCTGTTGGATCGCCAGCGGACGGATCAACGCACTGAGCCCGAGGATGAACAAGATGTTGACGACGTTGGTGCCGGCGATGTTGCCGACGGCCAGTTCGCCGCTGCCGGTGGTCGCGGCGGTGATGCCGACAGCCAGCTCGGGAAGACTGGTGCCGATCGACACCACGGTCAGACCGATCAGGATCGGGCTGATTCCCAGGCGCGCAGCAAGTTTCGCACCGCCGCGGACCATCACCTCCGCGCCGATCGCCAAGGCGATCAGGCCGACGACGAACCAGCCGACGCTGCTGGCCATCTCGGGCTAACTGCCCAGTGCCTCGAGCAGTAACGCTTCGGCCGTCGCCGCTTTCTCAAGCACCCCGAGATGCAGGCTTTCGTTCACGCTGTGCGCCTGGGTTCCCGGGTCCTCCACGCCGGTCACCAGAATCGTCGCGGCCGGGAAGGCTTCGGCGAACTCGGCGATGAAGGGAATCGATCCGCCCATACCCATGTCCACCGGATCGGTGCCCCAAGCGGTCCGGAACGCCGTGCGGGCCGCGTCGTACACCGCACCGGAGGAATCGATCGCGTAGGGCTGGCCGACATCGCCGCGAGTCACGGTGACCTGGGCTCCCCAGGGCACATGGGTCTCGAGGTGACGGGTCAACGCCTCCAGATGCGCGTGGGCGTCACCGCCGGGCGCGACCCGCATGCTGATCTTGGCGCGGGCCCGCGGGATCAGCGTGTTCGACGACTTGTCGATGGATGTGGTGTCGATGCCGATGACGGTGATCGCGGGTTTGGCCCACATGCGTTGCACCACTGAGCCGGAACCGATTTCGGCCACCCCCTCCAGCAGTCCGGATTCCTCGCGGACCCAGTGGGCGCCACGGTCGACGTCGGCAGCGGTGGCCTCGTGCAGGCCGGCGACCGCGACGTTTCCGTCGTCGTCATGCAGGCTGGCCAGCAACCGCACCAGCACGCTCAACGCATCCGGCACCACCCCACCCCACAGGCCCGAATGCAGGCCATGGTCCAGGGTGGCCACCTCGACCACACAGTCGGCCAGGCCACGCAGGGTCACGGTCAGCGCCGGGATCTCGGTGCTCCAGTTGTCGGAGTCGGCGATGACGATGACGTCGGCGGCCAGTGCTTCCTTGTGGGCAGCCAGGAGTGCACCCAGTGACGGAGAACCGGATTCCTCCTCGCCTTCGACGAATACCGTGACGCCGACCGGAGGCTTGCCGTCGAACGCCCGGATGGCCGCCAGATGGGTTGCGATACCAGCCTTGTCGTCGGCGGTGCCGCGGCCGTAGAGCCGGCCGTCACGTTCGGTGGGCTCGAACGGTGCGGAATCCCACTGGGCCGGATCCCCTTCAGGCTGCACGTCATGGTGGGCGTACAGCAGCACCGTCGGTGCTCCCGCAGGTGGCGGGTAATGCGCGATGACGGCGGGCGCACCGCCTTCGCTGACGATGCGGACCTCAGGAAAGCCTGTCTCGGCCAACAGCTTTGCGACGGCCTCGGCGCTGCGGTGCACCTCATCACGGCGGGCCGGGTCGGCCCACACCGACTGGATACGTACCAGATCCTCCAGATCCGACCGCACCGACGGCAACACCTGCTGAACCCGCGCCACGACATCAGTCATGGTGTCGACACTAGCCGCACTCTCGAATGCTGCGAACGTGCACGAAGTGCCGCTCGATCACGGCGTGTCTGGCAGCAGACACGCACGCTCGCGGAGCAACGCTAGAGCTCCTCGATGATCGCCACCGCGGCGGCGGTGTCGGCCTCGTGGGTGAGCGAGACGTGAATGGTCACGGTTTCGAGGTGCTTGGCGATCTCGCCGGACAGCCGCACCTTGGGCCGACCCCACATGTCGGTGACCACCTCGATATCGCGGTGGATCCCCTCCGGCAGGGCCGGCCGCTTGGAGAACCGTGAGCTGGACCAGGCCTTGATCACAGCTTCCTTGGCCGCCCACCGGGCCGCCAGGTGCCGGGCCGCCGACGAACTCTTGTCCGCGGCGTCCCGGCGCTCACCCGGCGTGAACGTCTCGGCGAATACGGTTCCCGGCCGGTCCACCTGCTCGGCGAAATCAGGTATGGAAACCACATCGATGCCTATGCCCATAATCGCCATGGAAGCGAACCTAGCTCACCTCTCCGTGCCCGCACTCACCGCACATAGAGATCGTCCTCACCGAGCCGGGCGTCTGCGTTCAGCAACATCGCGGCTTCCTGACGCTTCTCCGGCACATCGTGGTCGAAGCGGCGGTCGGCGGGCTTCTCGTACATGGGACGCCCGCCGGCGATCGCTCCGGCCAGGCGGCGCTGACCGGCCAGCGTGCGCTGCTCGGCCCGCTTGCGGTACTCGTCGCGCTCGACCGGATCCAGCGACGCGATGAAGGCCTCCGGATGCACCAGGGCAACCAGACCTGACACGTGACCGAACCCGAGGCTGGTGATCAGACCGGCCTTGAGCGGGAACTTCCCGCGCAGGTCGAGGGTCTCGCGCACCCAGACGAAGTGGCCGGAGGTGGCCAGCTCGTCGTCGACGCAGTCCAGGCTGCGGTTCGGCGGGATGACGCCGTCGCGCAGGATCTGGCACAGGCCCATCATCTGGAACACCGCCGCGCCGCCCTTGGCGTGTCCGGTCAGCGTCTTCTGGCTGACGATGAACAGCGGGTTGCCCGCCGAGCGACCCATCGAGTCGGCCAGCCGCTCGTGCAGCTCGGTCTCGTTGGGATCGTTGGCCAGCGTCGAGGTGTCGTGCTTGGAGATCACCGCGATGTCGTCGGCGCCGACACCCAGCTTGGCCAGCGAGCGGGCCAGCTGCGAGTCCTTGCCGCCACGTCCGGCACCCAGGGCACCCAGGCCCGGAGCCGGGATCGAGGTGTGCACACCGTCGGCGAAGCTCTGCGCGTAACCGACGACGGCCAGCACCGGCAGACCCATCTTGGCGGCCAGATCACCGCGAGCCAGCAGGATGGTGCCACCGCCCTGGGCTTCCAGGAAGCCGAGGCGACGACGGTCGTTGGCGCGGGAGAACTTCGAGTCGCTGATGCCCTTGGCCCGCATCATCTCGGTGTCGGCGGTGGCCGCCATGTCACCGAAGCCGATGATGGCTTCCAGGGTCAGATCGTCGAAGCCGCCGGCGATCACCAGGTCGGCCTTGCCGAGGCGGATCTTGTCCACACCCTCCTCGACCGAGACGGCCGCGGTGGCGCAGGCGCCGACCGGATGGACCATCGCGCCGTAGCCGCCGACATAGCTCTGCATGACATGTGCCGCAACGACGTTGGGCAGCACCTCCTGCAGGATGTCGTTCGGCTTCGCCCGGCCCAGCAGGTTGCCGTGGTACATGGTCTGCATGGAGGTCATGCCGCCCATGCCGGTGCCCTGCGTGGAGGCCACCAGGCTCGGGTGAACCCAACGCATCAGCTCGGTCGGGGTGAAGCCCGAGGACAGGAACGCGTCGACGGTGGCGACGATGTTCCACAGCGCAACCCGGTCGATCGAGTTGGCCATGTCCGGGGTGATGCCCCACACCGTCGGGTCGAAGCCCGTCGGGATCTGGGCACCGACCGTGCGCGACAGCTTGGTCTTGCGCGGAACTCGAATCTCGGTGCCCGCCTTGCGGATCACCTGCCAGTCACTGGATTCGGGAACCGGCCGGGCCACTGTGTGCTCGGGGTCGAAGGACACGAACGCCCGAGCGTCGGCCTCACTGGAGACGACGAACGAGAAGTCCTTGTCCAGGAACACGCTGACCAGCAGCGGCGAGGCGTGATCGGGATCGATCGCACCGTCGTCGACGAATTCGCGGATGCCACAACGCTCTACGACAGCGTCGTGGTAGCGCTCCACGATCTCCGATTCGGGCACCAGGTCACCGGTGGTGGTGTCATACCAGCCGGCCTTGGGATCGTCTTCCCACTTGACCAGACCGGTCGTCCAGGCCAGTTCCAGCACACCGGCCGCCGACAACTCGCCGGAGACCTCCATCTCGAAGCGGGTACGCGACGAGCCGTACGGCCCGAGCTCGGCACCACCGACGATGACCACCAGGTCGGCCGGGTCGACATCCAGGTCGGCCCACTCCGGCGCAGGCGCCGGGTTGTGTCCGCGCGGCGGAGACGGCAGCGCCGCAACGGTGTTGCTACCACCCTCCTCCTCGGATTCGCCTGCGGCACTGGACATGTCCTCGCGAGCCTTGGCAGCCAACTCAGCCATGTCGATCTTGATGTCGCCCAGACCGCCGGTCAGGTCGGCCTTGATCGGCGCGTTGGCCGCGGCCACCTTGGACTCCACCGTGCACAGGTTCAGCAGCATGGCCGCCATCTCCGCGGTGCTGTAGGTGGTGACGCCGGCCTCCTCGACCGCGCTGACAATGGCGTCGTTGTGACCCATCAGCCCGGTGCCCTTGGTCCAGCCGATCAGCGCGTGCGCGAGGCTGACCCGCTCGGCCCACGAGCTTTCCGCGCTCCAGCGGTTCACCAGCGCGTCGAGCGCCGACTTGGATTCGCCGTACGCGCCGTCGCCGCCGAACATGCCGCGGTTGGGCGAGCCCGGCAGCACCACATGCAGGCGCGAGGCGATGTCACGCTCGGCGCCGATCGTCGACAGCCCGCCGATGAGCCGCTGCACGGCCCACAGCAGGACCTTCATCTCCATCTCGGCGCGTGAACCCGCTTCGGAGAGGTCCCCGGCCACGCGCGGCGCGGCGAACGGGAACAGCAGCGTCGGGGTTTGCGCATCCTTCAGGTGGATCGACTGCGGCCCAAGGCTTTCGATCTGCTCGCTACCGACCCACTCGACCAGCTTGTCGATGTCGGAGTAGGACGCCATGTTGGCCGGGACCACCCACAGGGTGGCGCCGAAGCGGGCGTTCTCGCGGTAGAGCTTCTTGTAGAACGCCAGCCGGTCGTCGTCCAGACGCGAGGTGGTGGCGATGACGGTGGCACCGCCGTCGAGCAGCTGCCCGACGACCGATGAGGCGATGGAGCCCTTCGACGCACCGGTCACCACGGCGACCTCGTTGGTGTAGCGACCCTTGCCCGGGTTTTCAGCACCGGCCGCGATGCGACCGAACAACGACGCGTGGATGGTGCGACCGGCGGCGAGCGCCTTGCCCTGCCACCAATTCGCCTGCGTGGCAACGGCATGCCCGGCACCCTCGAACCGCTCCGACAGGTGCGGCCAGTCGGCGTCGATCTCGCCCTCGTCGGCCAGCCACAGCTTGACCAGGTCCTCACGTGCGCTGGCCCAGCGGTCGTCGAACACGACAGCCTTCTTGGCATCGAACGCGGGAGCCACCAATCGCGGCCAGTCCGAACCGAGTTCGGTGGTGACCAGGTCGATCAGCTCGGCATCGGTGGCGGCCTCGGGGGCGCCCACGGGAGCATCCAGACCAAGCTGACCCAGGATCGTGCGCGCGGCCGAGGCCAGCACACCGTCGGCACCGGTGACCTTCTCGGCGAACTCGTTCAGCGCGGCCGAATCGACCACGCCGCCACCGGCGCCACCCCCGGCCGAGGGCAGGCTCACGGGCACACCCCGACGGGCACCCACCGCGGCTACCGCAGCATCGATGACCTTGTCGACATCGGCGGCACTGGCCAGCGCACCCGGGTGCAGACCGCCCAGGTCGCCGCCACGGACACTGCTGCCCTCACGGGTGCCCAGCGCCACCTCGACCGTGACGTGCTTGGCCCAGCCCGGACCGAGCTCCCAGGTCTTGGTGACCCGCTCGGCGATGTAGCCCGGGCGCTTGCCCGACGGGCCGAAGACCGTGCGCAGCTGATCGTTGATGGCGTCCGAGAGCACCGGACCGAACGGCTTGTAGGTCCGGGCCAGCTTGCTGACCTGTCCCTTGAGCGCACCCAGATCCGCTTCGGCCGCACCGTCGATGGCGCCCAGGTTCAGCTCGGAACCCAGATCGACCAGCAGCTGGTTGCGACGCGAGGACGCACCGTCGGTGATGGACTCGATGGAGTCCAGCGCCTCGATCTGGTCGATACGCATCTTGGCGCTCAGTGCGATGAGACCCACTGTGGCGTCGGCCGCGTCGAACGTGATGTCGTCGGGCCGTGGGCCACCGGACGGAGCCGCCGGGGCGGCTGCCGGTGCCGGGGCGGCCTCGGCCGCAGGTGCGGCCTCAGCGGACGGGCTTGCCGAGACCTCTTCAGCCTCCGGCTCCGGCTCCGGATCGGTGTCGCTGGCGAACAGCACCGCGGCATCGCGCTCGGCGTTGAGTACCTCGACGGTGCTGTGGGCGTATTCGGGCAGCTTGAGCGTGTTGGTGGCCAGACCGGCGACGGTCGGCGCGTTTTTCACGCCGATCTCGACGAACCGCTCCACCCCGAGTCCGCCTGCGGCCTCTTCGATGAACAGCAGGTCCTGCGTCTCGATCCAGCGCACCGGGCTGGCGAACTGCCAGGCCAGGAGCTCGATGACAATCTTGCGGCACAACTCGATCGGACGCTCGTTACGCCAGGTGTCGTAGTCGGCGAGGATCTCGTCGAGCGGCTCGGCCGGCACCAGATCCCGGATCTCCTGGATGAAGTCGCGGTCCAGCGTGAACGGCCGGGGCACCAGGTTCGGGATGTAGCGGCCGACGACCAACTCCGGGTCGCGGTCGCGCGGCAGGACGCGTTCCAGGCTGCGCCGGAAATCGTCCACGCCCACCCGCAGCACGCTGGAGTGGAACGGCACATCGATGCCGGGCACCAGGATGAACGACCGCTTGCCGCCGCTGATCTCGCGACGACGCTCGACCTCCTCCTCCAACGCCTCCAGACCGCGCACCGTTCCGGCGATCGCGTACTGCGAACCACGCAGGTTGAAGTTCACGATCTGCAGGAATTCACCTGTGCGCTCGGCGATCTCGGCGACGAAGGTCTCGACGTCATCATCGGCGAGGTCGATCTGCGACGGCCGGATCGCGGCCAGCCGGTAGTTGGACCGGCCCCGCTCGTCACGCGGCACGATGTCGTGCATCTTGGAGCCGCGGTGGAACACCGCCTCCAGCAGACCTTCGAGCTCGATCACCCCGGAAACGCATGCCAGCGCGGTGTATTCACCGACGGAGTGGCCGCAGGCGATCGCCCCTTCGACGAACGCACCCTGCTCGCGCATCTCGGCAACCTGGGCCGCGGCCGTCGTGGCCATGGCGACCTGGGTGAACTGTGTCAGGTACAGCACGCCCTCGGGGTGCTCATAATGCACACCGGAGGCGATCAGCGACGTCGGGTTGTCGCGGACCACGTGCAGCACCGAGAAGCCGAGCGTCTCGCGGGTGAACTTGTCGGCCTTGTCCCACACCTTGCGGGCGGCCTTGGACCGGGCCCGGACCTCCATGCCCATGCCCTTGGACTGGATGCCCTGGCCGGGGAACGCATACACGGTCTTGGGTGCGGCCAGGCGTGCGGTCGCAGCCATCACCAGCTCGGAGCCGATGCGGGCCTGAACCTCGACAACCTCTGCGCCGACGTCGATTCCGACCCGGTCGACCCGGAAGTCGACCTCGTCGCCCGGCTTGACCATGCCCAGGAAGCGGGCGGTCCAGCCGACCAGCTTCGCCGGCGGAATCGGCTTGCCGTCGGTGGCGGTGACGACGTGCTGTGCAGCAGCCGACAGCCACATGCCGTGCACGATGGGCGATTCCAGACCGGCCAGCAGTGCGGCGGCCCGGTCGGTGTGGATCGGGTTGTGATCACCGGAGACCACGGCGAACGGCCGCATGTCCACGGGCGCGCCGACCGTGACGTCGCGACGGCGACGACGCGGGGTGTCGGTGGCGTTGTCCGAGATCGCGCCGCCGGCTCGAACCGGGTCGGTCAGCTCGGCCTCGCCGGTGCGGCCGCGGATCGCGAACCGCTCCTCGAGCTTGGCCAGCTCGGTGCCATCTGCACTGGTCACGGTCACCGAAACCGGCACAACGCGGCCGACTTCGGTGTCATGTGCGGCCGAAGCCGTTGCGGTGACGGTCAATTCGGCAGGTTCGGTCGGCAGCGCCGACAACAGGTGCGCGGCGTGGTCCAGGTGCACCAGGCTCAGCAGACCCTCGACGACCGGGAACCCGGAGTCGGTGGCGGCGGAACCGATCGCGGCGAAGACCGCGGGCCAGCAGCGGCCGACCAGCGCGTCGGGGACGACGGTGAGCGTCGGCGCCAACGGGGCACCGAACGTGGCGGTGACGCCGGTGTGGTCGGCGACCTGCTCGGGGTTCCAGGCGACGGTGACCGTTGCGGCCCCGTCGACGACGGGAGGCAGGGCGTCCGGTCCGTCGACGCCGGCGGCGATGGCGAGCACCGAGCGCATCGCGGTCGCCGCGTCCTCGACCTCGACGACGGGTGCGCCGCCGCTGCGGACGGCGTCGGTCAGGGTGAACCGGATGTCGATCCAGGTACCCGACAGCGGCACCGACAGCACCACGTGCTGATCGTCGGCCACCTCAAGCCGCGCACCCGTGGAAGGGTGTGTGGCCGAACGGTTCTCAGATCCTTCACGCACCTGCCAGTCGACCGGCGCCGCGATCCGGTGCACCGGGTTGACCGAGGTGCGCCCAGCCCACAACACGTCGGGGGCGTCGAGCAGCACGGCCAAGGGGCCGGTCACGTCGTCGCGGCCCTGACGGCGCGACAGCACGGCCTGCGGCTGCGCACCGGCGGCCAGCGCCTCGTCGACGGCGGTCTGCTCGAAGCGGTCCAGCAGTTCACCGACGGGCTCGTCGACCCGGGTGATACCGGCCACCGCTTCGGTACCGGGGATGACGCAGACCTGATCGGCCGCGTAGCGCGCATCGTGGGCCTGCCACAGTGAGTCACTGCGCCACCAGCGGCGCACGTCCTTGTCGATCACCGGGACGAAGTTGACCGGCTTGCCCAGCGTCTTGCACAGCTCGACGAAGAACGGCACGTCGGCCGGGTGCAGCTGCACCGAAGCGGCGTCCGGGTAGGCCGAAACCAGCGCGGCCAGAGCGGCCTTCGGGTCCTCCAGCAGCGCCTCGCCGTCGCCGGCGGCATCGAACAGCGTCTCGATGGGGCCGAAATCCTGCGCACTCAAACGCGCTTCGGCGCGCTTGAGCATCTGCTCGAAGCGATCGCGCCAGGTCACGTCCAGCCACGGCGAGTGGTCGCGCTTGGTGTCGGCGGTGCTGTTGCCCTCGCCGATCGCCAGCTCGATGTAGCGACGCAGCCACTGCAGGTAGGTCATGTCGGCGACGTCACCGAAGTACGGCTTGGCGGTGTCGGCCATCGCGGCGATGATCTCGTCGCGGCGGGCGGCCACCGCATCGGCGTCACCGGCCACCTCGTCGAGCAGCCGGCCGCAACGCGACGCGGTGTTGTCGATCTCGTGGATGTCGGCGCCGAGCTGGCTGCGCCCGGAGGCCATGCCGCCCGAGGCCTTGCCGGCCCCAACCCATGCGTCGGTGCCCTTGGTGTCCACCAGCAGCTGCTTGACCTGCGGGCTCGTGGTCGCCTCAAGGGTGGCCATGGCGGCGGTACCGACCAGGATGCCGTCGATCGGCATCAGCGGGTAGCCGTGGGCGGCCGACCAGCGGCCGGACAGGTACTCGGCGGACCGCTCGGGGGTGCCGATGCCGCCGCCGACGCAGATGGTGATGTTGGACCGGCTGCGCAGCTCGGAGTAGGTGGCCAGCAGCAGGTCGTCGAGGTCCTCCCACGAGTGGTGGCCACCCGCGCGGCCGCCCTCGATGTGGACGATCACCGGCTTGGTGGGCACCTCGGCCGCGATCCGGATGACCGAGCGGATCTGCTCGACGGTGCCCGGCTTGAACACCACGTGGCTGATGCCGAGGTCGTTGAGTTCACCGATCAGCTCGACGGCCTCTTCGAGGTCCGGGATGCCGGCACTGACGATGACGCCGTCGATCGGCGCGCCGGACTGGCGGGCGCGCTGCACCAGACGCTTGCCGCCGACCTGCAGCTTCCACAGGTACGGATCAAGGAACAAGGTGTTGAACTGGATGGCCCGGCCGGGCTCCAACAGCTCACCCAGTTCGGCGATGCGATCGTTGAAGATCGGCTCGGTGACCTGTCCGCCACCGGCGAGTTCGGCCCAGTGGCCGGCGTTTGCTGCGGCCGCGACGATCTTGGCGTCCACTGTGGTGGGCGTCATACCGGCAAGCAGGATCGGCGAACGTCCGGTGAGACGGGTGAACTTGGTCGAGAGCTTGACCGAACCGTCGGGCAGGCTGACCACGGTCGGGGCGTAGCTGGACCACGGGCGGGCCACCTCGGGCACCGCGCCGATGGTGAACAGGTTGCGCTGGCCACCGCGGGTTGCGGCGGGCACGATCCCGATGCCGAGTCCGCGGACCACCGGGGCGGTCAGGCGGGTCAGGATGTCGCCGGGGCCGAGGTCGAGAATCCATCGAGCGCCGGCGTCGCTGATCTCGGTGATCTCGTCGACCCAGTCCACCTGGCTGACCAGGATGGACTCGGTCATCGCGCGGGCGAGTTCGACGTCGATGCCGACGGCCTCGGCCCAGCGGGCGACGATCTCGATGCCGTCGGCCAGACGCGGAGTGTGGAAACCGACCTCGACCTGCACCGCGTCGAAGACCGGGGCGAAGACGGCGCCGCCGCGGACTTTGCTCTTGCGCTCGGCCTCTTCCTTCTCAGCGATCTGGTTGCAGTACAGCTCGAACCGCGACAGCTGCTCGGGTGTGCCGGTGATCACAACGGAACGCCGGCCGTTGCGGATGGACAGTACCGGGGGCAGCACGGTGCGCACGTCCTGGCTGAACTCTTCGAGCAGCTCGTAGATGCGCTCGGGCTCGGCATTGGTCACCGACACCATCGGCGGGCGGTCACCCAGCACGGTGATCCCGCGACGACGGGCGACCAGCGTGCCAGCTGCACCGATCAGCTGCGCCAGCGCCAGCAGCTGCACGTCCTTGGCGCCCTTGGCGGCCAGGGCCTCGACGGCCAGCACACCCTGGGAGTGACCGGCGACAGCCACCGGCGGGGTGGCGGCCAGGTCCATGCCCTGACGGGCCAGTGCCCGCACGGCGGCGATCTGGGTGAGTAGGACGCCGGGCACCGACACCGCGGCAGACGTCAGCTGCTTGTCAGAGGGCACCGGCTCCTCGGCGGCCAGCGCACGGACCCACTGCAGGGGCTCGAACCCGATGGGCCGGACCACGACGAGCTCGGCGGCCACGGGCTCGAGCAACAGCTCGGCCTCGCCGGCCAAGGTCGCCAGTTCGGCCTCGATACCGGCCGAGGACACCAACTCCTCAAGAGTCTCCAGCCAGGCGCTGCCCTGGCCGCCAAAGGCGACAGCGTAGGGCTCACCGGCGCTCAGCCGGTCCACGAGAGCGTGGGTGGAGTCAGCCTGCCGACCGTCGGATCCTGAGTCGTCGTTGCGACCGGCGGACACCCGGTCGTGTTCATAGATCGTCACTGGCGCTATCTCCTCGGTGCTGCTGTGGTTCTGCGGTGAATGGTGTCGCGTGTGGCTGTCGCGTGCGGTCTTGGGTATCTGTCTGCATGTCTGGGGCGGTGTGGCTGCCCGGCGACAGGCCCACGGCGATTCAGCGTCGAATCAGGCGAGGAACGCGGTGCCGCCGGAGCCCTCCGGACGGTGTCACGCGCATTCCCGCCGTACTAAGAGTGTCATAAGAGGTGGCGGGCTTTTTCCGCCCAGATTGGTTACTGGCGAGTTCTACGCATGGGTAACCGCCGGTAACGTAACGCCGCGTCGAGTGGCGCCCAAAGACATTCGGGACAAACGTCCTGTTGGCAGGTGGTTACGGTCGAGTAGGGATAACTGCGCAGATCAAGGCAGTATTGTTATCGAATCGTTATCTAAATTTTCCGCCGCATCCAGGCCCGCGAACCGGCCGCGAACCAGCAGACAATCCGACCGATTCTGTCTAGCGAATCACACGCACCCGAGCCGAAAGTTTGCTGGAATATCTTACTCACCGGTAACTATTCAGTCTCGCTGACCTCAGTCCCGCCGACCGAATCTCGGCTTCAGGACGTGGTTGATGTCCACTCCGACGCCTCGGACATTGGGCGACCCGCCATCACCGTTGGCTGTGGGTGGACGATCACTCAGCGGTGGCCGCGCCCGCACGCAGGGCCTGGCCCACCCCGGCCGAGACCACCGCCCGGGCCAGTTCGGGCAGGCCCGCATCCGAAGGACCCTCCTGACATTCAGCGACAGCAGCGGCAGCAGACTCGGCCAGACGATGGATCGCCGGTCCTGTCACCCGGGCGAGGTGGGCCATGCTGCGGACGAGGCGCCGATGGTCCTCGGTGCCGTTGATGAGCGCGGCCAAGGCGGGATCGGTCACCTCGACAGCACCGTCCACGATGCGTACCAACCCGAACTCCACAAGCGTGTGGACGTCAGCTCCCGCCGGGTCCACGTTCAAAACCAGCGTCGACGGCCGGCACCAGTCCGAGGCCCGAATCCCCAAGGCGTCGGCCAGATCCTTGCCGCCGCGCAACGCCACGAAGAATTCGGCGATGTGTGCCGAGTTGAAACCCTTGGCCAGTAGCTGGCTGATCGCTGTCAGCTGATCCAGGTGCCGCTCGCCGTAATACGCCGAGCGCCCGACGCGCCGCGGCGAATCGAGCAACCCGCGTTCACGATAAGCGCGGATATTGCGAGCGCTGACGCCGGAAATGCGCGCCAGGTCTTCAAGACGGTACTCAGCCAAGCCGGCGTCCTCCGCGTCGGTTTGAACAGCGATTCATGCCGACACCCTACTCCCCAGTTATTGGTGCGAGCGAATTCGCAGCTCCAGCATTCCATCACCCGATGGCAGGATCGTCAGCGCGATCAGCTGCGGATATGCCCTACACCCTCCCTCAAGTCGTACATGAGAGTGCATTTTCAGCCAACTTGGTGAATCGGTGGAAAACCGGGTTGGAGGCGAAATTCACAACGGCGACAAACAGGCCCTGTCGCTCCGACGCCTACGGTGAGAGACCATGTACCCCTGCCCTGCGAAACACATTTGACGAAAGGTGCCCGCGTGCGTCCCTGGATCGTTTGGGCCACCGGGCTACTCGCGTACATCATCGCCGTTCTCGACCGCACCACGCTCGGCGTCTCGGGCCTGCAGGCAGCCGACAGGTTTGCCGCGAGTCCGAGTGTCCTGTCCACATTCGTGGTGTTGCAGGTGATCGTCTACGCCGCGGCACAGGTTCCCGCCGGACTACTGTTGGACCGCTTCGGTTCCCGAGTTCTCATCGTCTGCGGGGCCGCGCTGATGACCGCCGGGCAGCTCGTGCTCGCGCTCAGCGAGTCATTACCGGCCGCCATCGGTGCACGGGCAATCGTCGGCCTCGGCGACGCACTGACCTTCATCTCGGTTCTCCGCCTGGTGCCCCACTGGTTCGAGCCGGCTCGGGTCCCGTTGGTGGCCCAGTTGACCGGCATCTGCGGCCAGCTAGGCCAGGTGCTCTCCGCGGTCCCGTTCCTGGCGATCCTCACCGGTAGGGGTTGGACGCCCGCCTATCTGTCGGTCGCCGCATTCGGCCTGGTGGTGATCGTGTTGGCACTGGCGCTGATCCGCAACACACCGCACGGTTCGGCGATGACGCCCGAGCCGATCTCGATGCACACCACCCTGTCTCGCATCAAGACCGTCTGGCTCCGACCCGGCACCCGGCTCGGGTTCTTCACCCACATGGGCACCCAGTTCTCGGTGACGGTCTTCGCGTTGATGTGGGGGGTGCCCTATCTCACCGTGGCGCAGGGGCTTTCGGAGACAGCGGCGGGGTCGCTGCTGACCGTCTCGGTGGTGGCCGCCATCTCCGCCGGGATCATGATCGGTATCTTCACCGGGCGCCATCCACACCGCAGGTCGCGCCTCGTGCTCTGGATCATCGCCAGTAACGCCTTGGTGTGGACCGTAGTGCTGGCCCTGCCCGGCCCGGCGCCGGTGTGGTTGTTGGTGGTGCTCATCGTGGTCATCTCGGTGGGCGGCCCCGGGTCGATGGTCGGCTTCGACTTCGCCCGCACGTTCAATCCGAGTCACAACCTCGGCACCGCGCAGGGCATGGTGAACATGGGCGGTTTCCTGGCGGCACTGCTGGTGATGCAGGCCATGGGACTGATCCTGTCCGGCACCGACAGCTACTCGTTCGCCTCGTTCCGCGTGGCATGGTCCGTCCAGTACGCGGTGTGGGTCCTCGCCACCATCGGAATCCTGATCACCCGCCACAAGACGCGCCGCCTACTGGCTGCCGAGCAGGAACGAATGCTGTTGGAAAGCTTCGAAACTCACCCCGGTCGATGAATGTCCAGACGCCGACTGACGATCGCCGCGGCATGCCGGTGCCCGACGGCCTCGAACCCGACGACGACAACCACGGGAGCCGCGGTGACGATCAACAGACACACCGCCATCGACGTTCCGGATGCGGCCAGCGCCACCGCAGCCACCAGCGCAGCCCCGGCCAGCACCAGCAACAGCGCGTGGAGCAGATCGGTCTCGCCCACCAGACATGAGTAGATGACGAACATCGACAACAGGTAGATGCCCACCGGGATGGCCACCGCCAGCACGGTGCCGACGGAATCCAGCTTCGACTGGCCGTCGACGTAGTAGGCGGCCACATGGAGCCCGGCGCCAGTCGCGACGATGGCACCGAACACTGCCACGTGCAGATAGCCGTACCAGAACGACAGTTGGCGCCTGGCGTGCAGCAACTCACCGGCCGGAATCAGGAAATACACCCACCACATACCGAAGGTCAGACCGGTGCCTGCGGCCACCAGCAGGATGGCGTCGGTGGACCAGCCGTGCTCCCCCACCGCTGCCGTCAACGACGCCACGGTGCCGACCACACCTTCGCCCAGCGCGATGATCGCGAGCAGTCCGTATCGTTCCGCGACGTGGTGGGCGTGCCATGGCGTGCCTCCCATGCGCCGCTCGGCCAGCAGCGGACCGCTGATCTCCACCAGCACCAGCCCCAGCGCGGTGACGAAGAAGACCGGAACCGAGGTCTCCACGAAGATCTGGACGATCCAGCCGATCTGGGCGACGACGACCGCACAGGCGTACGTCAGGCAGGCGGACCGATGTTGTCGATCCTGCGCAGCAGCCCGTAACCACTGCCCCACCAGAGCAATTCGCATCACCACATAACCGGCCACCAGTACCGAGTTGTCGACGTGCCCACCGTGTTCGACCGACGCGAACATCGCCGGTATGCCGAGCGAGAGAATGATGACGCCGACCATCTGCAGCATCGTCATGACGCGGTACACCCAGTCGTCGGTGTCATAGGCAGACGCGAACCAGGTGAAGTTCATCCACGCCCACCAGATCGCGAATGCAGCGAAGGCAAAGCCCACCAGACCAGCCGACACATGCCCCTCGGCCATCAGATGCGCGAACTGTGCGGCGGCCACCCCGAAGGCGATGACAAACGTCAGGTCGAACAGCAGTTCCAACGGACTCGCCACCCGGTGCTGCTCGTGCGGGTCGCGTCCGGACATCCTGCTCAGGCGGTGGGATTGAACCGGGTTCGATGTTTCTTCGTTCAACCTGATGTGTCCCTTTCTCACCACGATTTCCCGCAATTCCATCGCATCCGGGCGCAGGACAGTGGATTGCCGACGGCGTGGTGGGCAGAAACTCACCGAAATACAAGTAGTCGACTACTGATGCCAGGGCGCCGGCCTCACTCGAGGATGTGTATATGTCCAAGCAATTCAGGCTGAACCTCCTCGGCGAGTTCGCCGTGTATCGAGACACGGAACCGCTGGTATTGCCGCCGTCGTGTCGCCGGTTGGTGGCCCTGGCTGCGGTGAAGCGCCGTGAGCTGCACCGCAGCTGGGTCTGTGACTTGCTGTGGCCGGGCAGCCCTCCGCACAAGGCGGTGTCCTCGCTGCGTTCTGCGCTGTGGCGGTTACGGCCGCTGGGAGCCGACGCATTGCTCGTCGTGCGACACCAGTACGTCAGCCTGGCGCCCGAGGTGGCGGTCGACTGGCACGAAGCGGTCGCCTTGCACGAGGCGCTGACCATGATCGAAGGACGACCGGTGCCCGCGGGCGCTCATCCGACCCTGCACCGGCTGGTGCGCAGCGGCGACCTGCTCGAAGGCTGGACGGATTCCTGGTGCAAGACCGAGCGTGACCGCTACCGAGCCATCCAGCAGTCCGTTCGGGACACCCCCGACAGCGCCGTGCCGAGGCAGGTAACGCACTACGCGGTCGGAGGCTCTGCGCACCGTCCCGCCGCCCGCGGGGGCCTCCGCCACAACGACAACGCATGGTGCCGACCATGAGTGCGTTGCTGCTCGGCCTCGTCGTGGTCAGCGCATTCGCGACCGCGTTGGCGGTACACGAGCTGCAGACGTGGCTGGAGCGCTGGGAGTACGAGCGTCACGCTCAGGATTGACGCCGGTCGGTGGAAGGTCCCGCTACACCGGATCGAACGACGAGATCAACCAGTTGCCGTCGATCTTGCTCAGTCCCACTTTGACCGCGCTGGCCGTGAAGCTCCCGTTGGGGTTCTCGGCGCTCGTGGTGGCCTGGTTGACGAACACCAGCGCCACGGCTGAATCCGGATGGATCTCCGAGACGGCCGAGCGCACCACCGCAGCGGTGGTCTTGACCGATTTCTGTTTTGCCGCCGGAGCGACGATCTCCTGGGTGAACTGGGTGTAGTAGGACAGGAAATCGCCGGTCAGATGAGTCTTGGCCGCTGTGAAGTCCCGGTCGAGACTGTCCGGCGCGTAGCTCAGCAGGGCCACGGTGCCGTCGCTCGCCGCCTTGAGCACCGTCGCCGACGCTGCCTCACCGGTCTGCTGGTCGTTGCGGAACTGCGCGAAGTACAGCCACCCGGCGAGAGCTGCTGACGCGATCAGCGCCACCACCAGGGCCAGCGGGACCCACAGCTTCGCCAGCTTCTGCGACCACCCTGACGCGGGCTCGTCGGCTGCGGTGTCGGTGACGTTCTCGGCCTCGTCGGGGCTCTGGATCTCGACTGCCGCCTCGGTGCCGTCGATCTCGACTGCCGTCTCGGTGCCGTCGATCTCGACTGCCGTCTCGGTGTCCTTCTCGGTCTTCTTGATGTCCACGGTCACGGCACGAACTCGACTTTCGACAGCTTGATCTGGTCGCCCTCGCGGACCATGTCAACGGCCACCCGCCACGGCCGCGGTTGCTTGTTGGCACCTGTGGTGTTGGTGACCTGGGTGTTGACCGCGACCAGGACCACTGCTTTGTCATCGCTCATGGTGTCCACAGCGGCGGCGGTCACTTTCGCCTCGGTCACCACCTTGGCGTCCTGTGCCAGCTTGACGAAGTCTTTCGACTGCGACTCGAAATCGCCCCGGAACTCGCCCGTCGAGTTGTCGAGAATGTTCTTGACGGCGTCCTGAGCGTGGTTGAAATCCAGCGACATGAGCGTCACGACGGTCTGGCGGGCTGCGGCGGTGTACTCGGCCGCGAGTTGCTGGCGATGCTCAGCTTGGCGGTGGTGCCAGATCATCCAGCCGCTGGCGACGAGCAGGCCCACGATGACGATGATCGTCAGGCAACTCGCCAGCACCTTCCAGAACAGGCGCGAGACCTGTAGCCGCGGCAGGCGACGCGACGACGTGCCGTCGGCGACCGCTACTGCTGTCTCCGGTTCGGCATCGTCGATCGATTCGGCCTCGACGGCTCCTGCCTCTGCATCTACGCCGGTGGTTTCGGTGATCTCAGGGGTATCGGAGCTTTCGGTGTCCGCCGGATCGTCGGCATCTTCGGTCACCGTCGTGACCACCGCGTCCGCGGCAGCCTGGTTGCGCAGCCGAATGGCGCGGGCCCTGGCGCGTGCGGCAGCCGCTACGGCCTCGGCCTCTGCGGCCTCGGCCTCGGCCAACTCGGCCTGTTCGAGTGCGTCGCCTGGCGACGCGTCATCTTCGCTAGTATCGAGTACCGGCGACGAAGGCTTGCGGGACGGCATGCCGACCTCCTGTCCGTTCAGCAGCCTGCTTAACGAGAATAACGTTATCAGTTTGCGGTAGTGACCCGAGAGTACATCATCGACAGCAGGCACTTAAATGGCCATTTACCTGCGGAAATGATGTTTACGTGCTGTGCGTTCACTTAACCCGGGCTGGCGGTTATCCGGGACTCGAGCTGGTTCTTCATCACCTTGCCGGTGGCATTGAGCGGCAGTTCGTCGAGGAACTCGACATACCGAGGCACTTTGTAGCCAGCCATGCGCTCGCGGCTCCACGCGATGAGGTCCTCGGCCACCACAGGCGAGACCGCGGGCTCGGCCCGCAGCACGACGAACGCCTTGCCGACCTGGCCCATCCGCTCGTCGGCGACGCCGATGACGGCAACCTGGGCGATCGCCGGATGCTCCAGCAGGAATCCTTCGATCTCGGCGGGGTAGGCGTTGAAGCCGCCGACGATGAACATGTCCTTCTTGCGTCCGACGATCCGCAGCCGACCGGATTCGGTGAACTCGCCGAGATCTCCGGTGTGCAACCAGCCGTCGGGGTCGATCGCCTCGGCGGTGGCGGCCGGATCGTCCAGGTAGCCCTGCATCACGTTGTATCCGCGCACCAGCACCTCGGCGTCATCGGCGATGCGCACCTCGACGTCCCCGCACGGAAGTCCGGCGGTGGTGGCCACGTCCTCGGCCGAGTCACCGGGTCGTGACAACGTGACGTTGCCCGCCTCGGTGAGCCCGTAGCCGGTCATCAGTGTCTGGAACGGCAGCTCCTCACGGATGCGTCGCACCAGTTCCACCGGAATGTCGGCGGCGCCGGTCACCCCAGCGCGCAACGTCGCCAGCCGGTCGCGGTCGGCGACGGCCAGCAGCGAGTGGTACAGCGTGGGCGGCCCGGGCAGCATCGTGATGCGCTCGCGCTCAATGAGTTCCACGACATTGTCGACGTCGAACACCGCGACCGGCAGCATGGTCGCACCGCGGAGGAAGGAAGCCACCAACCCGGCCTTCAACCCGAAAGTGTGGAAGTACGGGTTGATCATCAGATAGCGGTCACCCTCGCGCAAATCCGCCAGGGTGGCCCACTCCTCGTAGGCCCGCAGCGTCTGACGATGATTCATCATCGCGCCCTTGGGCCTGCCGGTGGTACCCGACGTGAAGATGACGTCGGAGACGTCCGTGGGGCTCACGTCCCGGGTGAACGGGGTTCCACTGCTCAAGAAGTCCGACTTCAGATCGATCGTCGGAACATCGAGATCGGTCCCGGTGAACGCGAAATCCTGTCCCAGGAAACCCTTTTGGATCATCACCGCCTTGGCGCCGCTCCGCGCGACCACATCGGCGGCCTCGTCGGCCTTGAACCTCGTGTTGACCGGAACCAGGACGCCGCCGGCGGCCATGATCCCGAACGCGGCGATGATCCACTCGGCCGAGTTGGGCGCCCAGACCGCGACCCGGTCCCCCTTGTCGACGCCGAACTCGGCGAACGCACCCGAAGCCCTCCGGATGCGCTCGACGAGTTCGGTGAACGACAGACGCAGCGGACCGTCGACGACAGCTTCGGCCTCGCCGAACCGGTCCGCTGCACTCAAGACCATCTCGGGGATGGTCTGCCAGTTCGACACCCGTTACGTCGTGACGAGGCGACCGAGGTTGCCACCCATGATCTTGGCCTGATCCTCGACAGCGAGGTGCTCAAGCGCAGTCACGTAGTGGGTGGGCTCGGCCAGACCCTCCGGGTGCGGCCAGTCGGAGCCGTACAGCACCTGGTCGACACCGATGAGGTTGATCAGGTCATCGATGCCTTCCTCGTAGAACGGGCTGACGTAGATGCGGTTCTTGATCTCCTCGATCGGGTTGCCAAGGAAAGCTTCCGGAGCCTTCTTCCAGACCTCGGCCATCGAATCCAGCAGCGGGAACATCCACTTGGAGCCGGCCTCGACGATGCCGACCTTGAGCTTCGGATGCCGGAACAGGGCTCCGTGGATGACCCAGGATGCCACCGCGTCCTGGATCGGGCGCCACTCGTTGAGGATGCCCATCGCGTTGGTCTGGAACGGCAGCATTTCCTGCACGGTGCCGTCCCATTCCGAGGTGTAGCGCGAGTAACCACTGTCGGAGGAGTGCATGCCGACGAACACGTCGTACTCGACGCAGCGCTCCCAGAAGGGGTCGAACTCGGGCAACGCGAACGAGCGCGGGCCACGGAAGCCGGGCACCGGCGCCGGGCGGACCAGGATGGCGCGGGCACCGCGCTTGACGGCCCACTCCAGTTCCTCGATCGCCTTCTCGACGATCGGCAGGGTGATGACCGGGGTTACGAAGATGCGGTTCTGGTAGTTGAAGCCCCAGACCTCGTCGAGCCACTGGTTGAGCGAGTGGATGATGACGTGGATGGCGACTGGGTTGTCGCGCAGCCGCTCCTCGATGAGGCTGGCCAGCGTCGGGAACATGAGGCTGCGGTCGACGCCGAGTTCGTTCATCAGCTCCAGGCGCGGAGCCGGCTCGAAGAACGCCGGGATGGACCGCATCGGCTCACCGAACAGTTCACGCTTGCTCTTGCCGTCCGGGTTGCCGAACTTGAAGTACTCCTCCCAAGCGCCGGGCTTGGCGACATGCGAGAACGTGGGGTTCGGGATGTAGTTGCTGATGTGGCCGTCGATCGCGATCTTGGTGCGGCCGTTGACCTCGACGTACTGGACGATGTCCTTGTACTCCTTGGGGAGGTACTTGGTCATCGCCTCCGGCGGCTCGTACAGGTGGTTGTCCGCATCGAACAGCGGAAACGGAATGTCGACCCTATGCGACAGTTGTCCCATGGAAAACTCCTTTGCAATTCACGAGAATCATATTCTCACTTGCTAGCTGCCGCAATGCCCAGCTGGCCCCAGAGGCTGCTCAACGGGCGATTGCAGCAATCTGCTGACGGATGACGAACTTCTGCACCTTGCCGCTGGCCGTGCGGGGCAAGTCTTCGGCCAGATGTAGCTCTTCCGGCCACTTCTGCCGGGCCACCCCGTTGGATTCGAAATGCGACCGGACCTGATCGAGGGTGGGCATCGTGCCGCCGTCGCGCACCCGCAGCACGGCGGCCACCCGCTCCCCCAACCGGGCATCGGGAGCGGCCACCACGATCGCCTCGATCACATCCGGGAGGCCGAGTAGCACCTCCTCCACCTCCAGCGCGCTGATGTTCTCGCCGCCGCGGATGATCAGATCGGTGGTGCGGTCGGTGATCGTCAGATACCCGTCGTCGTCGAGCACCCCGATGTCCCCGGTCCGGTACCACCCGTCGGCGTCGAAATGCTTTGCGGTGAGGGCATCGTCGGTGTAGCCGAGGCACAAGTCCGGTCCGCGGCTGAAGATCTCGCCGTCGGGCCCGAGCCTGATCTCCACGCCGGGACGCACATTGCCGTCGGTGTACAACCGCTTGGCTTCAGGAGCCCCTGCGCCGGACCCGGTGATCGACGGATGCTCGGTGCTCCCATAGGAACGGAAGACGAACAGGCCCAGATCGGCCAGTCGCCGGGTGACGGCCGCCGGCACCGTCGAGCCACCCAGCCCGACGGTGGTGAACCGGGCCAGATGGCGTTCGTTGAACTGCGGATGGTCCATCAGGCTGGTGACGAAATACGGTGGCCCGCCGCCGATCGACAATTCGTCCTGCTCGATCAGCTCCAGCACCTTGCCCGGATCCCACACGTCGCACAGATCGATCGGCGCACCCTCGAGCACCGGGATCAGGAACGCGCCGAGCATGCCGATGAAGTGCCCGACGGGCGTGGCGGTGAGCTGACGGCCCCGGTCCGGCGGGTAGTTCTCCAGCAGCTGGCGGGTTTCGAAGCCCAGCGTCTGGTGACTGTGGATGACGCCCTTGGGCTCACGGGTGGTTCCAGAGGTGAACGCGATCAGGGCCGGCGCCGCCGGATCGGCGGTCAGCGTGCCGCTCATCGGCTCGTCGGCGAGTAGGTCGTCGAAACTGGCCTGTCCGACCAGCCCGACGATCGGCACCTCGGCACACAGGTCGGGCTGGAACGTCATCCGGCCGAACTGTTCGGTGGTGATGAACACCTTCGGCTTCGCCGTGGCCATGATGTGGCCGAGTTCCTTGCGTCCGTAGAAGTGCACGATCGGCACCGTCACAGCTCCGAGGAACGCCGAGGCCCAGAACGCGACCGCAGCCTCCATCCAGTTCGGCAGCTGCATGGCCACGACGTCGCCGGGCCCGACTCCGCGATCACGAAGCCCGGCCGCCAGGCGCCGGGCGGTGCGCTCGACCTCGCCGAAGGTGCCGCGGTACGGACGTGTCGCGGAATGCACGTGGAAGCCGGCATCGGGGCTGGCAGCCAGACCGTCGGCCAGCATCTGGCCCAAGGTTTCGGGCCGCCACCAGCCTTCTTCGACGTACCGTTTGGTCAGCTCAACGGGGATGTCGCGCACAACGGTGATGTTATTCTCATCAAACGAGAATGCCAATCCCGGAACTGGAGAACGTTTGATGGTCGACCTCGAAATCGACGGCGAACTGGCGGTCATCACGATCGACCGCCCGCAGGCACGCAATGCCATCTCGCTGGACACCATGGATGCGCTGAACAAAGCGTTGGACGGCGCCGCCGGCGCCTCCGCTCTGGTGATCACCGGGGGCGGCGACCGCGCCTTTGTCTCCGGAGGTGACCTCAAAGAACTGGCAGCATTGCGCACGGAACTCGAGGCGTCGGAGATGGCCTGGCGGATGCGCACGATCTGCGACCGCATCGCCGGGTTCGACGGACCGGTCATCGCGGCGCTCAACGGCCATGCCTTGGGCGGCGGGGCCGAGGTCGCCGTGGCCGCAGACATCCGAATCGCCGCCGATGACATCAAGATCGGCTTCAACCAGGTCGCCCTGGCGATCATGCCTGCCTGGGGCGGGGCCGAACGGCTGGCCACTCTGGTCGGTCGCAGCCGGGCCCTGCTGCTTGCCGGAACCGGCCGGATCTTCGGTGCGCGCGAGGCGGAGCAGTTCGGCTTGATCGACCAGGTGGTACCCCGCGCCGAGTTCGCCGAGACCTGGCGGTCGACGGCGCAGTTGCTGGCGCGGCGTCAGGCCGGTGAGGTCAAACGAGTGATCAACGGTGTGTCCACCACCGAGGCCGTTTCGGCCTTCGCCCGACTCTGGTGCGCCGACGAGCACTGGGCCGCCGCGGACAAGGTGATGAACAAGGGTAAGTAGGCCTTGCGGGCAACGTCAGGGCACGTGCACGCAGCCCACGCCGGGAACGCAGCCGCCACCGCCACCCGGTCCGCCGCCACCGGTCGGGCCACCCGGAATCGAGCCGCCGCCACCGCCCGGTCCGCCACTGCCGGTCGGGCCACCGGGAATCTCACCGCCGCCACCGCCGGGGCCACCGCCACCGGTCGGGCCACCGGGAATCGAACCACCCCCGCCTTCGGGACCGCCGCCACCGGTGGGACCACCCGGAACGGTGCCTTCGCCACCGGGGGCCGGAGCCGTGGTCTCCACAGTGGCGGGTGTGGTGACGGTGGTGGTGGGCGTGGTGACAGATGTCGTCGACGGGGCAGTGTCCTCACTCGACCCGCAACCGGCGAGTGGCGCCGCGGTGAGCGCGAGGCCCATCCCCACGGTCATCGACCACTTCCGGACACGGACCCAAGGGTCGCCGTTACGGGCCGTCCTCGTAGGCCGGGTTATTGACATGGTGAGACTCCAGTTCAGCCAGGGCACTTTTTGCGCTCGGAACGACTGGGTTCCCACTGACCGCCGGCTTGAATCATCGCCGGCGGGCATACGTCACCGCACCGGGATCAGCCGCCCAATTCCCGGACCGGATCACTGCCGTCCCAAGCGACAGCCTGTTCCCGCACATAGGCACCCATGCCGCCCGAAGCATGGGTCAGCGGCTCTCGACGATCGCCGCCCCGGTCGGCGGTTCGAAGTAAGCGAAGCGCACGCCCTCGCCGTCGCCACCCGACCACACCAGGGGCCAACCGGCCTCGGCGAGCTTCGCCATCGCCGTATCGAAATCGGCTGTCCAATAGGCGAGTTGGTGAAAGCCGCCACCGGTCGGAGCGCCCGCGAGGAACTCGGTGAAGATGCTGGGCGTGTCATCGAGTTGTTGGATCAACTCGACCTGCAGGTCACCGCTGTTGGACAACGCGAGAGACAGCCTCACCTCGCAGGGCTCACCGCGGTAGCTCACTCGCTGCGGCAGGTTGCGGATCACGAACCACGGGCCGACGCCCATCTTCAGCCAGCCCGATATCGCGTCGTCCAGGTCGGTGACCACGTACCCGATCTGGCGGACCTCCCCGGGTAGAACCTCGCTCAAGCCGACTCCCTCCGCCGTCCCGTCTGAACTGCCCACGAGAGCCTACCGAGAAGCGGTTCTCACTAGACGAGAATTGCATTTCCAGTTATCGTCAGCGACGTGTCAACACAGATTGCTCTGGCGCCCGAGATCTCGACGTGGCCCGACGCCGAACCCCAGCTGATCGGCAGCCGTTGCACCGACTGCGCGGCCACCACCTTCCCCGCCCAGGCCCGCTGCCCCAAGTGCTCCGGCGGCAACACCGAACAAGCCCTACTGCCCCGACGCGGCACCGTCATCGCCTGGACCACCCAGGGCTTCCCACCCGGCGCCCCCTACAAAGGCCCCACCGGCAAGAACTTCGTCCCCTTCGGCGTCGGCCTCGTCGAGCTCACCGACGACAACGGACCCGTCATCCGCGTCGAAGGACGACTCACCGAAAACGACCCCGCCAAACTGCAATTCGGCATGGACGTCGAACTCACCATGATCCCGTTCACCACCGATGAAGATGGCAACGAAGTTGTCACCTTCGCCTTCCAGCCGGTGTAGAGAGGCAACAACATGACCAACGATGTAGCCATCATCGGAGTCGGCCTGCACCCGTTCGGCCGCTTCGACAAGACCGCGATGCAGATGGGTGCCGAGGCAATCCAATTGGCGCTCGAGGACGCCGGCCTGGAGTGGAAGGACATCCAGTTCGGATTCGGCGGCAGCTATGAGGTGTCCAACCCGGATGCGGTCACCCGCCTGGTCGGGCTGACCGGCATCACGTTCACCAACGTGTTCAACGCGTGCGCCACCGCCGCCAGCGCGATCCAGCAGACCGCCGACACCATCCGGCTGGGCAAGTACGACATCGGCATCGCGATCGGCCTGGACAAGCACCCGCGCGGCGCGTTCACCGACGATCCGGCGAAACTCGCTCTGCCGCAGTGGTACGCCGAGAACGGCCAGTTCGTCACCACCAAGTTCTTCGGCATCAAGGCCAACCACTACATCCACAAGCACAACATCTCCGAGGAGATGCTGGCGCGGGTGGCCAACAAGAACTTCCGCAACGGCGAGAAGAACCCGAATGCGTTCCGGCGCAAGGAGATCTCGGTCGAGGAGATCATGGCCTCGCCGGTGCTGAACTACCCGCTGCGGCAGTACATGTTCTGCGCCCCCGACGAGGGTGCAGCCGCGGTCATCATGTGCCGCGCCGACATCGCGCACAAGTACACCGACAAGCCGGTATATGTGCGGGCCAGCGAGATCCGTACGCGTACCTACGGCGCCTACGAGGTGCACGGCACCTCGGCTCCGCTGGATGAGGACCCCTCGCCGACGGTGTACGCGGCCAAGGCCGCCTATGAGGCCGCGGGCATCGGACCCGAGGACGTCGACATCGCCCAACTCCAGGACACCGACGCCGGCGCCGAGGTGATCCACATGGCCGAAACCGGCCTGTGCGCCGACGGCGACCAGGAGAAGCTGCTGCTCGAAGGCGCGACGGAGATCAACGGCACGATGCCGGTCAACACCGACGGCGGGCTGATCGCCAACGGCGAGCCGATCGGCGCCTCGGGCCTACGCCAGATGCACGAGCTCGTGCGTCAGCTACGCGGTGAGGCAGGCGAACGTCAGGTACCGGGCAACCCGCGCGTCGGCCTGGCCCAGGTCTACGGCGCGCCGGGAACCGCCTCGGCCACCATCCTCTCGCTCTAGTTTCCCGAGCCCCCACGTGAACGTCCCCCGCAACCATGGTTTCGGGGGACGTTCGCTGGGGGCCCCTCCCGCTTGCGGGGGAGCGCTCAGGCGGACGCGGGCCTCAGGCCGGCAGCTCGAGCGGCTGCGGCTCACCTTCCAGACGTCGCAACCAGTCCTCGCAGAACTGAAGCACCTCGGCGTGGCCTGCCGTCATGCCGAGCGCCTGCTCCATCACCATCACCCGCGACACACTGGCCGCGATGAATGTCCACACGATCGGCGGCACCTCGGACGCATCGACGCCGTAGCGCCGCAGCGCCGCCTCGATCGCCTTGGTCTCCGCCTCGCGGAACATCTCGGCGTAGCGGCCGATCTCCGCGCGCAGCACCGGTCGGTGGTTGGCAAGCCCGGTCATCTCCATCGTCAAACGCGTAGCGCTCGGGTCTGTGCCGAACCGCCACAGCGCCCACAGCGGCTGCGGCGAATTCAGGGCTTCGGCCTGCGCAGCCAACCCCTCGTCGGCACGTCGCACGAACACCGCCAGGAACAGGTCGTCCATCGTGCGGAAGTAGTAATGCACCAGCTGGGGCTTGAGCCCGGCCCGTTCTGCCACTCGCCGGGACGTGACCGCGACGTACCCTTCCTCGATCATCAGCGCCTCGGCGGCGTCGAGCAGCACGATCCGGTTCTTCGCGTCCGGCGCCCCGATCCTTCGCGCCGATGCCATCGGTCCTCCTCACGACAAGTTCCCGACAATGTATGGCTGATCGTAACTTTCACGCAGCCAGGTGATCTTGACCATGACTCTAACGACATGCTAAGCAGGTGCTCAGCAATTTTCGAAAATTCTTCGCGCGGTGCAGCCCGCCGCGAAACCACCGCAGCACACATCGAATTCGGGAGGCAGCGCACACCATGACCGATTCCGGAACGACCGATTACGACACCATCGACTACTTCACCGACCAGTCGCTGGTACCCGACCCGCACCCGTACTTCGACCACCTGCGCAGCAAGTGTCCGGTCGTGACGGAACCGAACTACGGCGTCATGGCGATCACCGGGTTCGAGGAGGCCACCACGGTCCTCAAGGACACCGACACCTTCTCGTCCTGCATCGCGGTCGCCGGACCGTTCCCGCCGCTGCCCTTCACGCCCGAAGGCGACGACATCACCGAGCAGATTGCGGCGCACCGCGCGCAGATGCCGATGTTCGAGCACATGGTGACCATGGACCCGCCCGACCACACCAACGCCCGTTCCCTGCTCAATCGGCTGCTCACGCCGCGCCGGTTGAAGGAGAACGAGGACTTCATGTGGCGGCTCGCCGACCAGTGCCTCGACGATTTCATCGCCGACGGCAAATGCGAGTTCCTCAGCGCCTACGCGAAGCCCTTCTCGCTCCTGGTGATCGCCGACATGCTCGGCGTGCCGGAAGAAGACCACGAAGAGTTCCGGACGGTGCTGGGCGCCCCCCGGCCCGGCGCTCAGGTCGGCTCCCTCGACGGTGACCTGGTTGCCAGCAATCCGTTGGAATGGCTCGACGAGAAGTTCAGCGGCTACCTCGAAGACCGGCGATCAGAACCCCGCGACGACGTGCTGACGGCACTGGCCACGGCGAACTACCCGGACGGTTCTGTACCGCCCATCATCGAGGTCGTTCGGTCCGCGACATTCCTGTTCGCCGCCGGCCAGGAGACCACCACCAAGCTGCTCTCGGCCTCGCTGCGCGTGCTCGGCGACCGCCCTGACATCCAGCAGGCCCTGCGCGACGACCGCAGCCGTATCCCGACCTTCGTCGAGGAGGCCCTACGGATGGACGCTCCGGTCAAGAGCCAGTTCCGCTTGGCCAAGAAGAACACCAAGCTCGGCGACATCGACGTTCCCGCGGGTACCACCATGATGGTGTGCCCGGGTGCGGTGAACCGCGACCCGGTCCGTTTCGAAGACCCGCACACCTTCAGCCTCGACCGCAAGAACGTGCGAGAGCACATCGCGTTCGGCCGTGGCGTCCACAGCTGCCCGGGTGGTCCGCTGGCCCGCGTCGAGGGCCGGGTGTCGTTGGAACGGATCCTGGACCGCATGGCCGATATCGCCATCGACGAGGAGTTCCACGGCCCCGCCGACGATCGTCACTACACCTACGAGCCGACCTTCATCCTGCGCGGACTGACCGACCTGAACATCACGTTCAAGCCCGTGCGCTGACCGCCGCTCGACAGACGATTCCGCGTATCTCGTCTTCGCCGCATTTGCTATTCTCCGATTGCGAGAATGACAATCTCGCTGGCGAAGACGAGATTCCGGTTTCGGCACGGTGGGGCCTGCTCTCGTTCTATAGTCAGCCGACCAGTGCCGATCCGTGGAGGTGCCTGTGAAGTCCAGCTTGATCCGCATGGCGATGAGTGCCGTGCTCGGGTTGGGGGCTGCAATCGCATTGGCACCGCCGTCGCAGGCCATGTACTTCGGCAACTACGCCGTGAACATCCCGGATCGCAGGGATTTCCACACCTGGATCTGGTCGGCGATCACGCCCTGCCACGAACCGGGGACCGACACCTTCCTGAAGGACTGCATCACCATCCGGACGATCCCGCAACCGGTCGCCAAGGCGGTCCCCAATACGGGAGACGCGAGATTGGTCGACGGTCGCTACACCTTGACGATCGACGAGTTCTACGGATTGCGGTGCGGGGACATCTACTACGGGCCCACCATCCCGACCCACGACGTGTACACGTGGGACGCGAACACCCTCGCGGGCGAGATGGTCTCCACGTTCGATGCCGGCTGCGACGGCGCGCCCGGCGGCTCCTTCACCTACCCGTTCAGCCTGACGAGGATGTGATCGATGCGCCATCTGATGAGCCGAGCCCTGACCTTCGCAATGGCCTCCGCGCTGGCGTCCGGCGCGATCACCACGGCTGCACCGGCATTCGCCGACGATCCGGCGCCGGCCGGTCCGCCGCTGCGCCACGTGCAGTACACGGTGACCTCTGACGCCCCATACTGGGTCCACATCTACTACCGCGACACCGATCCCGTGCAGTTCTCGGACTACAGCCACAATCCGTATGAGTTCAGCCCGAGAGCCGATGTCGACATCGCACCGGACAAGCCATGGGTGTTCGACGCCATGTTGGCCGATCCTGACCTGTGGGCCATGGTCCTGGTGCAGAGCGGTGAGTCACCCAATCTTCCGACGCCCGGATTCAACTGCAAATTGGCAGTCGACGGTGTGGTGGTCAAGACCAACAGCGGCCCCAAAGGCGCGCTGTGTTCGATCCGGAACTGGTAGACCTCGAACTCACGACAGAAACGTCGAAATGCCTGGGGGCGACGCGAATTGCGTCGCCCCCAGGCATTTCTCAAGCATTGGGCTTCAGGCGTCGCCGCGAAGCCAGCGTGTCTCACCGTTCATCGGCACACAGCTCAGGAACAGGCCGTCCGGGGCCTGTGCCACCGAGTTCTGTTCGTTGATGCACAGGCTGTTCTCGTCGCGGATGCCCACCATCGGTGGCGACCGGAACCACCGCGGCTCGTAGCGCCGCGGGGAGCCGCAGAACACCAGGCGTCCCCAACCGTTGCGTGCATCGACGCCGAACACGAAGTAGGAGGTGTTGTCGCACGGAGCGCCGAGTACCGCGTTCGGGTTGATCCCCGGCGTGCAAAACGCGTCATTACATGTCTGCGGTCCCGCGTTTGCCTGCGGAGCAGCCAGCATCCCGGCGACAATCACTGAAGCGGTCGCCATCACCGTCACACGCACGTTGCTACTTTCGCATAGCTGGAAATTAAACTCTCAGTTTTGGAGAATATTACTACGAAAGCCTCGCCGCTGGTCCCCAGCCCGGGGTCCCGACAGGTTGCCCCCGGTGAATCCACCGTGGACCAGCGCTTGATAGTGATATTCTCCGAAACTGAGAACACGGCTACCGCCCCTGAGGTCGGCCAGAAGGAGCAGTTCATGTCAGTCTCCCGGGTAAGTGCTGTGGCGGTGGCGATCGCCACCGCGACAACTGTCGGCCTCAGTGGGGCCGCCCCGGCCAGCGCGGGCGAACAGTGGGGTATCAACGGCACCTTTGCCACCTCCTCCAATGGCGCGTGGGCCAAGATCAACGACCGCTACGAGGAGCAACCGCGGGTGGTGAGCAACTGGACGATCTCGACGCAGTGCATCTCGCCCACCGAATGCAGCGGCACAGTGAACAGCGACGCAGGGTGGTCTGCACCGGTCTACACGACGAACGGCCTCTGGTACGTCAAGCGGGTCGTACCCAACTGGCGTTTCTGCGCCGACGGCACGCCCGTCGAAGGCATGCAGGTGTACAAGTTCTACCCGGTGGGCTTCGACGGGCATGTGGACCAGGCTTCATCCGAATACGCCGGCGAGGACGTCACGAAGGGCCCCAGCGGTTCGTGTGGGCGCAATCAGTGGCCCGTCGTTCGGATGCCGTTCTACATGCGGCCCGCCTAGCGGCGAGCCGGCATCGGCGCCAAAACCGAACAAAGACAAAAGAACTGGCCCCGGGCTGTTGCCCGGGGCCAGTTCTTTTTGCACGGTCCGCTACGTCGGCATCAGGTCCTGCCACGTCTTCGGCGTCGACACGAGATCCGTCTGCTTGTACAGATTGCCGTCGCTGCCCATGTACTCCCCGGTGCGCGGGTTGTACTTGGCGATCGCCACCGACGGCCCGTTTCCGGCACCGCCCTTGAACGCGCTCGGCGCCACACCCGGTTCCGCAGGCATGGGCAGCTCCGGAGCATCCGGAAATACCCCTTGGCCATGCGGGACGGCTGGAAGCTCGGTCGCTTGCGGCGTGTGCGCCTCAGGCACCGGAACCGCGTTGGGATCGCCTGCCGGGGGCGGTGGCACGCCGGGCACCGGCGGCTCCAGGTACATCGGCTGCCCCGGCAACATCGACCCGGGATTGGTGCCGGCGAAGTTCGGCGCCGGCTGCGGTTCGGGTGCCGCGCCCGGCGGCGGAGCAGTCACCCCCGGAGGCAGAGGGGTGCCACCGAGCGGCCCGAAGATCTTCTCGTCCGGCAGCACCCGCGTATCCGGGGGTATGCCCTGAGCGATCAGGCTGGGGTCGAGCGGGTACGGCCCGAGTGCATGCTGGCGCTGGGCAATGGGCTGAAATCCCTTGGGGTCATCGCACAATTTGACCGTCGGAGCCCGCTTGCCCGGATGCTCCATACACGGATAGTTGCGTGCCCCGCGGACGCCGATCGGCGAATCCTGCGGCAACTTGCAATAGATGTCGTCCGGGGTGTCGATCACGGTGGTGTCAGCCGGGGAGCGCCAGGCCGACGGCGGCAGGAATCCGACCGTACAAGTCGGCGGATCGCCCAGACCCAGTGAGAAGTCCGCCATCGGAAGACCGCTCGTGTTGTTGGTGTGCGCGTAGGTCTGCAGTTGCGCGACGTACGGCGGCAACAGCACCAGCAGTTGCTCGATGGAAGGGTTGTAGGTGACCGCGATCTGGCCGAACGTGCTCAGATTCGCCAACAACACCGGCAAGGTCGGCTTGATCTGATCGAGCAGCTTGGTGGTCTCCTGGGCGAACCCCGGACCGTTGCGCAGCAGCGATCGCACCTCGGGATCGTTGTCGGCTACCTGCCCGGTGATACCGGCCAAGCTGGCCGCCCAGGTCCGGATCGAATCGGTGGTCTGTGCTTGCGCATCGAGGAAGGGCTTGGAGTCGTCGATCAGCGCCCGCGTCTGGTCGGAGACCGCGTTGGAGTCCCTGGTGATCGTCGACGCCGAGTCCAACAACGAGCCGAAGTCGTAGCCGGTCCCGTTGAACGCGTTGTAGGACTCGTCCAGGAGCTGGCTCAGCTTGTCCTTCGGGATGGTGTCCACCAGGGCGCTGAGCTGATCGAGCATCGGGCCGACCTGCTGCGGAATCTTGGTGTTCGACACGGCTATCACCGAACCGTTGTCGAGGTAGGGCCCAGAGTTGGTGCGCGGCAACAGCTCAACGTACTGCTCGCCGACCGCCGACATACTGCGGACTTCGGCGGCCAGGTCCGCGGGTACCTTCGGTGAGCGGTCCAGGGACAGCGTCGCCTCGGCCCCCTTGTCGGTCAACTCGACGGAGGTGACCTTGCCGATCTGGGACCCGCGATAGGTGACATTGCTGAACTGGTAGAGACCGCCGGTCGCCGGCAGTTCCATCTTCACGGTGATGCGACCGATGCCGAGCAGCGTCGGCACCTGCATGTAGGCGAACAGCATGACGGCCACACCGACGACCGACGCGACGGTGAAGAGAATCAGCTGAGTCCGGATGAAGCGGGTGAGCATTTATCCGCCACCCCCTGTCGGTGGAGTAGGTGCAGTAGGTGGCGCCGGCTGTTCAGCTGGAGCCGGACCGCCTTGCTGCGCATAGGGTCCGGCGAACACGGATGTCGACGGACTCGACGGTGCAGCCGGCTGCGCCATGCCACCGGGCATGGTCATCGGCGCCGGAGGCACCACCGGGAGCACCGGGCCGGAATAGGTCGGCGCCGGGAGATCCGGTGGTGGCGGCCCGTCCGGAGCCGGCGGCAACCCTTCCGGCGGTGGCGGAGCGACCCCGGTCTTGAGCGGGTCGTAGGTGTAGTTCAGATAGCTCGGATCCCCCGGCACCGGAACGTTCTGTGCGTCTCCCTGCTCCCACCGGGTTCCCATCATCAGGCTGCGCTTGAGATGTGGGATGGTCATGTCGAAGTACGCATAGAGGTTGTAGTAATCGCCACGGATCACCCGATCCATGAAGCTCTGGGTGAACGGGAAATGTGGCGCATATTCGAGCACCGAATCCAGGTCCGGCCCGACGTTGGCCAATGCCTTCAACGCGGGCTCCAGGTTCTTCAGGTTCCTGACCAGATCAGCCTGCGACTCGTTGACGAACTGGTTGGCGGTACTGCTGAAAGTCCCCAGCTTCTGCAGCGCCGTAGTGAATCTCGGCCGTTCTTTGATCAACACGTCGAGTGCCGGCGGAATCTTCTCCAGCGCACGGGTGATGACATCGCGCTGCCCGGCGAAGGTCGAGGCCAAGCGATTCAGACCCTCGATGGAGGCAACGATGTTGTCGCGCTGGGCATCCAGAGCACCGACGAACGTATCCAGGCGGGTGAGCAGGTCACGGAAATCGGTTTCCCGACCATTGATCGCGGCACTGAAGTTGTGGATGATGTCGCCCATCTGGCCGAGACCGCCGCCGTTGACCACGGTCGCCAGCGAGGACAGCGTCTGCTCCGTCGTCGGATACGTCGACGAGTTGTTCAGCTGGATCGTCGCTCCCGGCTGGAGTTTTCCGTCGGGAGCCTGACCGGCGGGCGGGTTGATCGCCAGATGCATCGAACCCAACAGGCTGGTCTGCCCGATGCTGGCCACCACATTGGCCGGCACCACAACACCAGGTTTCACCGAGAACTCGACGTCGGCGTGCCAATCCTTCACCGAGAGGCTACGGACACTACCGACGACGACGTCGTTCATCATCACCGGTGAGTTCGGCTCCAGCGTTGCCACATTCGCGATCTCGACGTGGTAGACGCTGGAGTCCGCACCGCGCCCCACCGCCCCGGGCAGGGGCAGCGAGTTCACGCCCTGGAAGGCGCACCCGCTGGTGGTCAGCGCAACGCAGGATCCGACGGCGATCGCCACTCGTACCGGGTTTCCCCTGCTCATGCTGGTGGCGTCCCTTCTGCTGGTGACGGTGCCGCAGGCGCGGGGGCTTCGGCCGCCAGTGGACCTGGCGCAGGCCCCGGCGGTGGACCCGGTTGACCGCCAGTGGGATTGAGCATGTCCGACACCGTGTTCGGCATGTTGGGCGGGTAGTACTCGCCTCCTGGCAGGAGCTGCTGAGCCCCTGGTGGCGGCACCCCGGGATCCCGTCCGGTGAACGGCGGAGGCGGCTCGGGGCCCGGGTTGTACGCCGAGATCGTCGGCGGGATTTCGGGCGGGGTGGGCGCCCCACCGTCACCACCGGGTGCCAACCGCGGTTCGGAGTACTCGATCATCTCGGGACTGGCGGACGGCATCAGGTAGGGGGAGATTGGGAACGGCAGATAGTTGAAGTTGACGAGCCGCAATGCCGGGCCGAGATACTGCGAGCACAGTTTCGCGGTCTCCGGTGCGGTGGTGTTCTCAACGGCACCGATTGCGCCGCAGATGAACTCGACCGGGTTGGAGAAGTTGTTCATCACGAACTGACCAACCGGGCTGCCCGAGTCCGGGTTGTAGATGTTGTAGCCGTTCATGAATGCGTTGGGTGCGACGTGAAGCAACTGCTTGATGTGCTCCTGGTTGTCGACCAGGTTCTGGGTGACATTCGCCAGCCGCTGCACCTGCTCGGAGGTCTGATCACGACTTCCCGCGACGAACCGTTGCACGTCGACAACAGCGACCGACAGGTTCGTCAACGCCGCATCGAGGTCTGACCGGCCGCCGTCGACCACGCTGGTCAGGGTCGCCAACCGGTTCTGGAACTGCACGACCTGCTGGTTACTGTCCCGCAGCGCGGTGACGAACGTCTGCAGGTTCTTGATGATGTCGACGATGTTGCCGCTGCCCTCGGCCAGCACTCGGGCCACGCCCGACAACTGCGATATCGTCTGGCGCAGTTTGTCACCGTTGCCGGCCATCGCGTCGGCTGTGCTGTTGATGAACCGGGACACCGACGTCCCGTCGACACCGCTCTGCGGCCCGAGGTCGGTGGACAGCCGCATCAGCTGTTCCTTGACCTCGTCCCACTCGACCGGAACGGCAGTGCGGTCCAACCCGATCTCCGCATCGTCCGGCAATGTCGGGCCGCTGGACCGGTACGCGGGCGCGAGCTGCACATAGCGGGCGGCCACCAGGTTCTGGGCCACGATCACCGCTTTGGCATCCGCCGGGATCTGCACGCCGTGATCGACCTTGAGGGTCACCCGAGTCTGGGTGCCCTCGGGTTTGATCGCCTCGATCGTGCCGACCTTGACGCCGGAGACCCGGACATCGTCACCCGGGTAGACGCCGGTGGCCGAGGTGAACAGAGCAGAGATGGTCTTCTGTCCGAAGAAGGTCTGACGCAGCAGCACTGCCGCGCCGACAACCAGCAGCGCCACCAACGCCACCGCAAGCCACTTACCGAGACGATTGCGGTTCATCAGCGTGAACCTCCGGGAATTCCGTTGTAGGGCAGCGGGAATTCGGCCCGCGGGCCGGCATTGTCAGGCGGCTGACCGGCATTCGTCCCGCGCCGGAACCCGAACGCGTAGTCGAAGAACGGCTGCAGCAGCTGAGCAGGCTGCAGGTTGGGAACATAGGCGTTGTAGTAGGCCCCGTTCGCCAGGGTCTCGGCCTGGGACAACTGGAACTTGTTCAAGTTCGGCAGCGCCTTGCTGATGTTGTCGCGGTTGCGTTCCAGCATCGCAGTCACCGAGTTGAGTCGCTTGAGCGTCGGCGCCAACTGCGCCTCGTTGTCGGCGACGAGACCGCTGAGTTGCTGCGAGACCGCGGCCGTGTTGGCCAGCAGATCGACGATGGCCTGCCGCCGGTCGTTGAGCACGCCGAGCAGATCATTGGCGTTGAGGATCAACGTGTTGAGCTGATCGCTGCGCTGCGACAGCACCACGGTCACGTCGCTGGCGCTCTTGAGCAGGCTGGCCAGACTTTCGTTGCGGCCGTTGATCGATTTCGACAGCCGGCTCAGCCCGTCGAATGTCGGCCCGAGCTTCGGTGCGACCTGGTCGAGGGTGGCGGAAAGCGTGTCCAGGGACTGGTTGAGCGAAGTCGTGTCGGTGCCCGCCGAATTGGTGGTCAGGTCACTGACCGCTTCGGTCAGTGAGTACGGCGACGATGTGCGCGACGTCGGGATCACATCGGTGGTGCGCAGCGTTCCGCTGCCGTCCGACTCCAACGTGAGCACGCGCTCACCCAGCAGTGAACCGGTGCGGATATGCGCGGTGGTCAGCGACCCCAGCGGGTACTTGCCTTCGGTGGTGAAGGTGACCAACGCGTCGCCGTTCTCCAACGACACGTCGGTGACCGCACCGATCTTGATGCCGGACAAGGTCACATCGTTGCCGGCGGCGATACCGCCGGCCTCGGTGAACAATGCCTGATGGCGTACGGAAGAGGCCCATTGCTGCAGCCGCTCAGGTTGTAGCCCGACGGCGATGATGAGCATCATCAGCACGACGCCGATGAAACCTGCCTTGATCAGATTTGATTCGCGGTATTTAAGCATCAGGGCTCAGAGCACCTCCCGCTTTCTTGTTTGATCATCGGGAAGTGCGCAGTGCGCCCCTGCAGATCGGTGACACGGATGGCAAGTCCGCAGATGTAGTACATGATCCAGCTGCCGTAGGAACCCAGCCGGGCCAGCTTGCGGTAGTTGTCGGGGGCCTTCTGAAGGCCCCGGTCGAGGACGATCTGGTGGTCATCGAGCAACGGCGCCAGCCGGTTCATCTGATCGACGGTGCCCTTGAGTGGCGGCCGCGCCTCGGTGAGCAGGCTTGCGAGCGAGGCGGTCCCGCTGTCGAGCTGCGTCACCGCCGTGCCGAGCGGGTCGCGGTCCTGCGACAGACCGCTGATCAACTGTTCGAGCTTGTCGACCGTTCCGTCGAACTTCTTGCCGTCCTTGGCCAGGGTTCCGACCACCGAGTTCAGGTTGTCGATCAACTGCTGGATCACCTGGTCGTTGTTGGCCAACGTATTCGAGAACGACGAAGTCTTACTCAGCAGTGAATCTAAGGTGTCGCCCTGCCCCTGAAAGATCTGGATCAGCGAGGACGTCAACGCGTTGACATCCTGGGGGTTGAGGCCCTGAATCACCGGGCGCAGGCCGCCCAGTAACAGATCGAGATCCAGCGCACTTGCGGTGCGCTCCTGCGGGATCTGAGATCCCGCAGGCAGAAGCTTGGTCGATCCGGGGCTGTCGACCAGTTCCAGGTAGCGGTCCCCGACGAGGTTCAGGTAGCGGATCGCGGCCTTGGTACTCGTGGTCAGCGCGACGCTGCGGTCGGTGTCGAAGTCGACCTTGACCGATTTATCCGGTTCCAGCGAAACGCTTTTCACCGTGCCGACCCGAACACCGGCGACGCGTACGGAGTCTCCGGCCTCAAGCCGCGACGCGTCACCGAAGACCGCCGAGTAACCCGAGTAGGAACCGCCGCGGTACTCCGAGAACGTCATGAACAGGAAGGCCGTGAGCACGGCCATCACCACCGCGAACGACGCGAACTTGATGAATGTGCTTCTGCCGCGCGTCATCCCGGTTGTCCGATCTGCATGGTGTTACGTGGCGGGCCGTCCAGCGGGCCGAACAACGTCTGCTTCAGGCCGTCGGAGTTCAACAGAATGCCCTGGTTGCCGTACTTCCACGGGTTGGCGTTGGTATCGGTGACGAGGTACTTGGCCTTGTTGCCGAATCCGATGTACGGCAGGCCCATGCAGTGCGGACCGCCCTTGGCCGCCACCTTCGGCAGGTTCTGCGGGTAACGGTAGCGCTCGATGCCGAGCGTGAAGGCCACGTTGACCACGACGCCGGGTTCTGGCTGGGGCGGCGTGTGCGCCATGTAATTCATGCCCTTCAGTCCGCACTCGATACCGGGGGCGTACTCGTTGAGCAGATCGGTGGTGGGTGCCAACAGGTTCAGCGTGGTGCTGAGGGCCTGCCGGTTGCCGCCGATGACGTCGTTGCCGGCGTCGGCCAGGCCGATCGAGCTGACCAGGAAATTGTCAAGGTTCTGCTGCTCGGCCACGATGCTGTCGCTCAGCTTGTTGGTGTTTTCGAAGGTCTTGAGCAGATCGGGTGCCGCGTCACCGTAGGCCCGTGACACTGCAGCCATGCTCTCGATGTCACCGGTCAGATTGGGGAGGCTGGGCTCGATCTTCTTCAACACCGCGTCGAAGTCGGACAGGGACTGCCCCATCGCCTCGCCGCGCCCGCCGAACGCGGACGACAGCGCGCCAAGGGTTTCGTTGAGCTTCGCCGGGTCGATCTTGTTCAAGACATTGGTCAGTTGCTGGAAGACCGTGTTCATCTCGACGGTGACATGGTCGCCCTGCAGGATCTGGCCGGGGCGGAGCTTGTCCGATGACGGCTTGTCCGGCGCGACCAACTGGACGTACTTGGCGCCGAACACAGTCGTGGAGGCGATGTCGGCCTGAACGTTGTCTGGGATCAGGCCAAGCTGTGACGGGTTCATCGCCAGGTGCAACACGGCCTTACCGTCGGCTCGGTGCTCGATAGAGCTGACTGTGCCGACCTGGACGCCACGCATCTTCACCTTGGCATCGGGGTTCATCACCAGGCCGGCCCGGTCGGAGATGAGCGTGATCGGCTCGGTCTTGGTGAAGCTGCCGCGGAACAGCGCGACGGCCAGGCCGAAGATCAGACCTATCGCGACCACGGTCGCCAGGCCTGCCAACGGCCGCGCGGAGCTCCGCGCCCCGAAGCTGCGTCCGGGGCGTGCTGCCACCGGCACAGCGCTACTTGTGGTTTCGGACCGGTGGGCTGGGCCCGGTCCCACGTTTCGTGTCAACTCTTCTCCCTAACCCGACAGGTTGAAGTTTCCGTTGGAGCCGTAGACGGACAGTGACACCAGCAGGGTCACCGAGACCACGACGATCAGTGAGGTTCGTACGGCGTTGCCGACCGCGACCCCGACCCCGGATGGCCCGCCGGAGGCGAAGTAACCGAAGTAGGTGTGGATCAGCAGAATGGTGATGGCCATCAGGACGGCCTGCAGGAACGACCACAACAGGTCGATCGGATTGAGGAACGTCGTGAAGTAGTGGTCGTAGAGGCCGCCCGACTGCCCGAGCAGCACCACGGTGGTGAACTGGGAGGCCAGGAAGGACAGGATCACCGCGATGGCGTACAGCGGGGTGATCGCGATCATCCCGGCCACGATGCGGGTGGACACCAGGTACTCGACGGGCCGGATCGCCATGGCCTCCAGTGCGTCGATTTCCTCGTTGATCCGCATCGCACCGAGCTGGGCGGTGACGCCTGCGCCGAAGGTGGCGGCCAGGCCGATGCCGGCCACCACCGGTGCGGCGATCCGGACGTTGATGAAGGCCGCCAGGAAGCCGGTCAGTGCCTCGATGCCGATGTTGCCCAGCGACGAGTAGCCCTGGATGGCCAGCACACCGCCGGTGGCCAGGGTGAGGAACCCGACGATGACGACGGTTCCGCCGATCATGGCCAATGTGCCTGCACCCATCGAGATCTCGGCAATCAGCCGGATCAGTTCCTTGCGGTAGTGCAACGCCGCGTGCGGAGTGCCCGCCAGTGCTTTGAGATAGAACAGCGTGTGATCGCCGATCCGACTCAAGGTCGACACCGGCTTGTTGAACTGTCTGCTGACCCGCGGGTAGGTCGACCGCAGGATCGTCATGGTTCCCATTGCGTCCCCTGCCTCAGTGCGCCGTCATGCGGATACCGATGGCCGTGACGACCACGTTGATGACGAACAGGGCCATGAAGGCGTACACCACGGTTTCGTTGACGGCATTGCCCACTGCCTTGGCACCGCCGCCCGAGATCGTCAATCCGCGATAGCAGGCCACCAGTCCGGCGATCAGGCCGAACAGCGCGGCCTTGACACACGAGATGATCACTTCCGGCACACCGGTCAGCAGGGTGATCCCGGCCGCGAAAGCACCCGGGTTCACGTCCTGGATGAACACGGAGAACACGTAGCCACCCAGGATGCCGATGATCACCACGAGGCTGTTGAGCAGCAGCGCCACCAGCCCCGAGGCCAGCATCCGCGGCGTCACCAGACGCTGGATCGGATTGATGCCGAGCACCTCCATGGCGTCGATCTCCTCGCGGATGGTCCGCGAACCCAGATCCGCACACATCGCCGTCGCCCCGGCGCCGGCGACGATCAGCACCGTCACCATCGGGCCCAACTGGGTCACCGCACCGAAGGCAGCACCCGCGCCCGACAGGTCGGCCGCACCGAGTTCGCGCAGCAGGATGTTGAGGGTGAAGCTCACCAGCACGGTGAACGGGATCGCCACCAGAAGCGTCGGTGCCATCGACACCCGGGCGACAAACCAGCACTGCTCGAGGAACTCCCGGCCCTGGAACGGACGCTTGAAGATGAACCGGATGGCGTCCAGCGACATCGCGAACAGCGCCCCGACGGCCTGCATCGGGCCCGACAGGTTGCGTAGCGATACTCCGGTCGACCATTTATCTGCCATCAGAACTCCTGTTCCGGCAAGTGGCTGCCGACGCCGCGGTCGGTGCGCCGATGTTAAGTGCTTCACCGCGCGGGTGCTCGAACAGATCTACTACGTGTGCTGCGGCCCGGAGCCCGAGCCGGGTCATGCCGCAACCTCCGAGCCGGCACATGCCAACCGGCCGGTCGGGCGCTCGGACACATACGAATACGACTGGAGCACATTGCCTTTCACGAGGAAGAGCAGATACGGGGCGCGTTCGGACATCTGACGCACCTCCTGTTTCCTGCGGACCTCGTGCGCTTCACCGGACCCACCGGTGAAACCGGACAGACTTGCCCCCGTGACCGCCCCCCGAGTGCCTGATGCTATCGGACCCGGTATCTGTCGCGGAGGCAAATAACGTAGAACTTGCTCGGGTAGTTGACAATTGGGACACCCCCGGTCGCATGAAGGACCGCTCGTGTCGTGGGCTGCGGTGGGAGCAGCCCACGACACACAGTGCGCGGCGGACGAGACGAGGGGCATGACGGAGGTGGCCTAGGTGACCGCGCCGGCGGTTTTGAGTTCGATGATGCGATCCCAGTCCAGACCGAGTTCTACCAGGATGTCGTCGGTTTGTTCGGCGAAGCCGGGGGCCGGCCCCGTGCTCGGCGCCGTGACGTCGAATTGCACTGGGTTGGCGACCAACTCGAGCTCGCCCGCCTGCACCAGGTACTCGTTGGCCCGGATCTGGGCATCCTGTCCCGCCTGCAGGGTGTCCTGCACCGGAGCCCACGGTCCGGCCAGCGTGGTGAATCGCTCGCTCCATTCTGGCAAAGTTCGCTTCTTCATCGCCTCGGTGAGGATCTCGACCGCGTCGGGCGTGTTCTCTGCGAACGATTCGGCAGTCGCGAACCTCGGATCGTCGATGTAGCTCTCCAGATCCATGTGGCGGCACACGTCAGCCCAGAACTTGGTCGGCTGCATCATCACGAACGAGATGTAGCGGTCGTCGGCGGTGCCGTACAACCCGACGAGCGGATTGATCGGCGACCCGTGCACACCGGGTGGAGGTGTCACCATCAACTGGTTCAGGTGTTGAGTCAGCGCCACGGTGTGGCCCATCGACCAGAGGCCACTGCCCAGCAGGGACACGTCGACCACCGACGGGTCGCCGGTGCGCTCCCGCTTGAACAGCGCCGCCGCGATGCCGCCGGCCAGGTTCGTGCCCGAGATGGTGTCCCCATAGGCCGGCCCGGGCGGTGCGATCATTCCCGCCATGCCGGCGGGGGTGATGGTCGCGGCGGTGCCGGCGCGGCACCAGAAGGCGGTCATGTCGTAACCGCCCTTCACCGACTCCTCACCGCGGGGGCCCAGGGCGCTGCCCCGGGCGTAGATGATGTTCGGGTTCACCGCGCGGATGTCGTCGACGTCGATGCCGAACTTCTGCCGGTGCCCGGGCAGGAAGCTGGTGAGGAACACGTCGGCCTTCTTCGCCAGTTCCAGCAGGATCTCGCGACCTTCCGGCACCGACATGTCCAGGCCGATACTGCGCTTGCCGCGGTTGGCATGCTCGATGTTCGGGTTGGGATCGCCCTCGACGCGCAGCGGCCCGGTCTGGCGCAGACCACGCTGCGGGTCGCCGGTGACGGCGTGCTCGACCTTGATGACGTCGGCACCCCACTCCCCCAGCACGGCTCCGGCCGAGGGGACGAAGCCGTACATCGCGACCTCGAGAACGCGGACGCCTGCGAGTGGCCCGCCACTCATGACAGCACCCGGGCGAACGTCTTGGACTCCATGAACTCCTCGAGTCCCGCGGTGCCCATCTCCCGGCCGATGCCCGACTGTTTGTATCCGCCGAACGGACTGTCGGGGCTGAAGTAGTTGCCGCCATTGATGGAGAAGGTGCCGGTCCGGATTCGACGGGCCACGGCCAGCGCGCGGTCCTCGCTGCCGAACACCGCGCCGGACAGCCCGTAGATCGAGTTGTTGGCGATCCGCACCGCGTCGTCATCATCGTCGTACGCGATGACGGCCAGCACCGGCCCGAAGACCTCTTCCTGGGCGATCTCGCTGTCCGGGTCCACATCGGCCAGCAGAGTGGGGGTGTAGAAGTAGCCGGGGTCGACCTTCTCGCCACCGGTGACCAGAGTGGCGCCGGCCTCCACGGCGCGCTTGACCATGCCGTCGACCTTGTCGCGCTGCTTCTCGCTGATCAGCGGCCCCATGTAGGTCTTGGGATCGGTGGGATCGCCGTAACGCACCAGGCCGAAGTTGTTCTTGATCAGCTCGACGATCTCGTCCTTGTGCTTCGCGGGCACCAGCAGCCGCGACGTCAGCGCGCAGCCCTGACCGGCGTGGGTGACCATGCTGAAGGCCGAGAACAGTGCGGCGGTGTTGAAGTCGGCGTCGTCGAGCACGATCGCGGCCGACTTGCCGCCGAGCTCCAGGAACACCTTCTTCAACGTCTCACTGGCCGCGGCCATGATGCGCCGGCCGGTGGGCGTGGAACCGGTGAAGGTCACCATGTCGACGTCGGGGCTGGTGGTGAGCACCGCACCCACCTCCGGGTCGGCGCCCGAGAGCACGTTGACGACGCCGGCCGGGATGTCGGTGTGGTTGGCGATCAGCTCGCCGAGCGCCAGGGTGACCAACGGGGTGTCCGGTGCGGACTTGAGCACCACGGTGCAACCGGCGGCCAGCGCGGGCGCCAGCTTGGCCAGGGCCAGTTGGTTCGGATAGTTGTAGGCGATGATCGCGGCCACCACGCCGCCCGCTTCCTTCTCTACCCACCGGTGATGCTGCATGCCGCGGCTCTCGATGTTCCCGAGGTCCTCGGTCAGCGGGTAGGTCCTGAGCAGCTCGGCGTAGTACCGCACGATGTCGATCGGTCCGTCCAGCTGGGCACCGGCGCACAATGCCGCGGTGGCCCCCACCTCGGTGGTGGTCAGTGCGGCGAGTTCGTCGCGGTTCTCGACCAGCGCCCGGTGCAGTTGCTCCAGGCAATGGACCCGGAACTCGGTGTTGGTGGACCAGTCGGTGTGGTCGAACGCCTGCCTGGCCGCGGCGACCGCAGCCTGGGCATCGGCGACCGTTGCGTCCGGCGCGTATCCGAACACCTCACCGGTAGCTGGATTGACGGAAGGAAACGTCCGCGGCGTCTCGCGCAGCTCTCCGCCGATCAACAACTTCCGGTCAGCCCGCTGTTCTGCCGCGATGGTCGGCGCTTCCTGCTGCATCATCCTCCTCAGGCGATTCACTACTGTGATGGAAACTGCATTCTCATCACCGGCGAATCATACATTCGCTCGATGAGAACTCAAGTGAAAGCTAGATCAGCTAGTCATGCCCTATTCGCTGCAGATCCACCATCTCCGCAGGAGGCGCGCACGTTGAGCCCGGATCTTGCGGGGAACACCGGTCCGAGAGTACGGTTCTCATAATCGGAAGGATGATTCTTGACCCCTGAGAAAGTCCGGCCCCGCCCGGCGACCGGAGAACTGTCATGAAGAATGCCGTTGTCACTGGAGGAGGTTCCGGTATCGGAGCGGCCATCGCCGCCCGGTTGCGCGCTGACGGCCTCAATGTCGCGGTTCTCGACCTACAGCCCTCGGATGACGAGTTCGCTCATGTCGCCGACGTGACCGATCGCGCCGCCGTCGACACCGCGCTCAATGCCATTCGCGCCCAACTCGGTCCGATCTCGGTGTTGGTCAATGCGGCGGGCCTGGACTGCTTCAAGCGTTTCAGCGACGTCTCGTTCGAGAAGTGGCAGCAGATCATCGACGTCAATCTCAATGGCGTATTCCACTGCATCCAGGCGGCATTGCCCGACATGCTCGAGGCCGGCTGGGGCCGCATCGTCAACATCTCGTCGTCCAGTACGCATTCCGGCCAGCCCTTCATGTCGCCCTATGTCGCGGCGAAGTCCGCAGTGAACGGCCTGACCAAGAGCCTGGCGCTGGAACTCGGCCCCAACGGCATCACCGTGAATGCCGTGCCGCCGGGCTTCATCGACACCCCGATGCTGCGCAAGGCCGAAGGTAAGGGCTTCCTCGGCGACACCGACAAGCAGATCGCGCAGACGCCGGTGCGCCGGATGGGCAAGCCGGAGGACATCGCCGCCGCCTGCGCCTTCTTCGTCTCCGAAGAGGCGGGCTACATCACCGGCCAGATCCTCGGCGTCAACGGCGGCCGTAACACCTGACGCGCAGGCGCACCCGAAACATCATCAGCGAAAGGACAATTGTGGGAAACAGCGGAGAAGGCAGGGTTGCCGGGAAAGTCGCGTTCATCACCGGCGCGGCACGCGGCCAGGGCCGCAGTCACGCGATCCGACTGGCCGAAGAGGGCGCCGACATCATCGCGGTCGACATCTGTAAGAACTACGACACCGTCGGCTATGCGATGGCCACGGCCGAAGACCTCGAAGAGACCAAGAACTACGTCGAGAAGACCGGCCGACGCATCGTCACCGCACAGGCCGATGTCCGCAACGAGGCCGAACTGCGCAGCGCGCTGGAATCCGGGCTCGCAGAGTTCGGCAAGGTCGACATCGTCGTCGCGCAGGCCGGCATCGCCGCGATGAAGGGGCAGCCTGCGATGCAGGCATGGACCGACGGCATCAACACCAACTTCGTCGGCACCATCAACGCCATCCAGGTCGCGCTACCGCACCTCAAGGAAGGTGCTTCGATCATCGCGACCGCATCTGCCGCCGCGCTGATGGACGCCCACAACAAGCCCAACCCCGGCGCCGATCCAGGCGGCATGGGCTACATGATCTCCAAGCGGTTGATCTCCGAATACGTGCATGCGCTGGCCACCGAACTGGCGGTGCGCGGCATCCGCGCCAACGTCATCCACCCGACCAACTGCAACACCAACATGCTGCAGAGCGAGCCGATGTACCGCTCGTTCCGGCCGGATCTGGAGAACCCCACCCGTGCCGATGCCGAGCCGGTGTTCGGTGTGCAGCAGGCGATGAAGGTCAACTTCATCGAGCCGGAGGACATCAGCAACGCGGTGCTGTGGCTGGCCTCCGACGAGGCCCGGTACGTCACCGGCATGCAACTGCGGGTCGACGCAGGCGGTTACCTCAAGTGGTACGACTACCACGTCTGATTCCGCAACCAGCGGTTCGAAAGGAGTTGTCGTAGTGAAGGTTTCGGTTGATGCCAGTCGCTGCCAGGGGCACACCCTGTGCTCGATGATCGCGCCGGATTCGTTCGTCCTCGATGACGTCGACGGTCACGCGTCACCGGTTTCTGACCTGGTACCCGCGGATCAGGAGGACGCGGTCCGCGAGGCCGCGCACTCCTGCCCTGAGCAAGCCATCGTCATCGAAGATTGACGCAGACCGAAAGGCCAAGGGAGACAACGCCGTGAGTATCGACGATGTCACGACCGACGACGACCGCAAGAAGAACAACTACCACTTCGACCGGCACACGCCGGAATACCGGTTGCAGTTCGAGAAGATCACCGAGGAGATGCAGTCCCGCTGCCCCATGGCGTGGACGGACGCCTACAACGGGCACTGGGTGGCCGCCGACAGCAGGCATGTCTTCGAGCTCGCCCGCTGCCCTGTCGTCTCGAATCACCACGACATCAGTGGCGAGACGCCGTATCAGGGCATCACGATCCCGAAGGCCAGCCGGGCCACCGTGGTGCGGGGCGGCATCCTGGAGATGGACGAGCCGGAGCACAGCGCCTACCGCGGTGCGCTGAACCCGTACCTGTCCCCTGCCGCCATCAAGCGGTGGGTACCGTTCGTCGACGAGATCACCCGCGCCGCACTCGACGAGCACATCGAGTCCGGCGAGATCGACTTCGTCGAGCATCTGGCCAACGTGGTGCCCGCGGTATTCACCCTGGCCATGATGGGCATCGAGCTCAAGAAGTGGAACGTCTACAGCGAGCCCACCCATGCGTCGGTGTACACACCCGAACACTCCCCCGATCGCGAGAAGATCAACGAGCAGCACCGCGAGATGGGCATCGACATCATCAACAACATGATGGAGATCCGGGAGACGCCGCGGCCCGGGCTGGTCAACGCGATGCTGCAGCTACGCATCGATGGTGAACCGGCACCGGACATGGAGATCCTCGGCAATCTCGGGCTGGTCATCGGCGGCGGATTCGACACCACCACCGCACTCACCGCGCATGCGTTGGAATGGCTGGGCGAGCACCCTGACGAACGCACCCGGCTGAGCGACGAGCGTGCCACCCTTCTCGACCCGGCCACCGAAGAGTTCCTGCGTTTCTTCACGCCGGCGCCCGGTGACGGCCGCACGTTCTCCGAGGACGTCGAGGTCGAGGGGCAGCAGTTCAAGCAGTACGAGCGACTGTGGCTGTCCTGGGCGATGGCCAACCGTGACCCGTCGGTGTTCGACCAGCCAAACGAGATTGTCCTGGATCGGAAGGGCAACCGGCACTTCAGCTTCGGCATCGGAGTGCACCGCTGTGTGGGTTCGAACGTGGCGCGCACGGTGTTCAAGTCGATGCTCACCGCGGTCCTGGACCGGATGCCGGACTACGTGTGCGACGCCGAGGGCACCGTGCACTACGACACGATCGGCGTCATTCAGGGCATGCGAAATCTGCCGGCGCGCTTCACCCCGGGCAAGAAGCTGGGCCCCGGCCTGGACGAGACCCTGGAGAAGTTGCAGCGCATCTGCAATGAGCAGGAGCTGGCCCGGCCGATCACCGAGCGCAAGGAAGCCGCCGTCATCGACTGATGCGGACCCGGAGCGGTTTCGCTAGGACGCCTTGTACGTCTGCCGCCTGTTAGCCTCGAGTGAGGTCGGGTCCGGCAAACGTACAAGGCGTCGCCTTCTTGGGCGAACAACATGGGGGTTTCCAGCAGGTGAGCAAGTCTTTCAAGTACATCGCGGCCGCTCTCGGCGGTCTGGCCCTGTCCGTTCCGCTGGTGACGGGAGTGGCATCCGCCCAACCCGATTTCAGCGGTGTGGTCAACACGACCTGCAGCTACGAGCAGGTCATGGCGGCACTCAACGCCCAGCGTCCTGATCTGGCACAGCAGTTCAACGCGTCCCCGTTCGCCCAGGGTGCGTTGCGTAACTTCCTGGCGTCGGGACCGGCCCAGCGCCAGCAGACGGTGGCCCAGCTGCAGGCCAGCCCGGCCGCTCAGGAGTACTTCGGGCCGATCAACTCGATCGCGGGCAGCTGCAACAACTACTGAGATCGCGGCTCGGCGGTAAAGGCCCTCGCTACTTCCGCAGTGTGAACTGATTGACGTCGAGGTATCCGCCGCGGAAGAGGTCCGGACAACCGGTGAGGTACTTCATGTACCGGTCGTACACCTGTTGGGACTGCAGGGCGATGGCCTGGTCACGATGTGCTTCCAGGTTGGCCGCCCACTCTTCCAAGGTCCTCGGGTAGTACTGGCCGATCGGCTGCACCATGGCCACCTCGAACCCGGCTTCTCGGGCATGTTCCTCGACCATCGGTCCCGTGGGCAACCGACCGCCGGGGAAGATCTCGGCCATGATGAATTTGACGAACCGGGCGACACTCAGCGTCAACGGGATTCCCATCCGGACCGCATCGTCCTGAGTGATGCCGCAGATCGTGTGCAACAGCATCGATCCACCGGCCGGGAGCGCGTTGTAGGCCATCTCGAAGAACGCCGGATAACGTTCGTGACCGAAGTGCTCGAATGCCCCGATCGACATGATGCGGTCGACCTTCTCGTCGAATTCCTCCCAGCCCTGCAGTCGCACCTCGACGCGGTGGCCGTTTGGGACCTTGGCCAGCTTGGCCTCGGCGTAGTCGCGCTGCGACCGGCTGAGAGTGAGACCGATGACGTCGATCTCATACGTCTCGACGGCCCGCTGCAATCCCCCACCCCAGCCGCAGCCGATGTCGAGCAACGTCATACCGGGCTGAAGGTCCAACTTTGACAGCGCCAGATCGAACTTCGCGTTCTGCCCCTCGTCGAGAGACATGCCGACGCGATCGAAGTACGAGCACGTGTAGCCCATCGTCGGACCCAGGAACAGCTCGAAGAACTCGTCTGAGATGTCGTAGATCGACTGCAACGTCTCATAATGTGGGCGTAGCGACGCCATGTGTTGCGATGGTAGCCCCCTCGGCTCCGCTACCGCGGTTGATTGGGGACCCCGGGGAACAACTGCTCGGTCGGTCCCACGGTCACCCACCCACCAAGTTTGGTGACCAGATGCGGCGCGAAGACCGAGGCGTAAACCGCGTGCCCGACCACGATGACGGCGATCACCGAAACCACTGCTGACTGCACCCGTGTCTTGGAGATCTTGTCGGCCCACATCTCGATGACGTTGCGGCCCTGCCCATCGGTTCGGCCCAGCAGGTAGGTGAACACCATCATCTGCACACCCATGGCGATGGCGTCGTAGATCGGGTACTGGTGCTTGGTCCCCTCCCACAGGCCGAGGCCTTCGATCACGTAGCCGTAGTAGAACAGGCCGAGCCGCGCGCCGATGATCGCGTTGAAGAACAGCGCCCAGCAGAACCCGACGGCGAAGCCAACCAGCAGCAGCGTCTGCGGACGTCGCCAGTGCCACTTCCTGATCGCCCACCGCCCCAGCGCCGCGCCGATGATCGCCGGGAGGACGAAGTACCCCATGTAGCCGACCGGTACCGCCGAGGGCAGCCCGCCCCAGGTCATGTCGAGCGGCCACCACGACGGCATCCGCGGGAGCGCCGGCGGGAACTGGGCGTACATCGCCCAGTCGTAGGGCGCCTCGATCCAGGAAAACGACAGTGCCGAGATGCACAGCAGCAGCAACGGGTGCAGTCGGCCGCGGCGCACGCTCAGGTAGATGCCCACGGCAAGAAAACCCAGACCGGTGACGTAGGCGAAGGCCACACCGGCATTGATCAGGAGCTGCACGTTCACGCTTCGACCTCCGTGCCCGGTGTGGGCCGAGGCTCCGGCGGCGTGCGACGCGCCTCCGGATCGAAATACAGCACCAGACCCACGATCAGGACTATCAAGCCAAACAGGGTGCCCAACATGATGATTGCGCCCACTGTCACCTCCTGGGGACACGAGTTTTGCGACTTCTAATAGGGCTTCCTGCACCGCCCCGGGTGAGACCTACTGAGGTCCGTTGGGCCACTTGAGCAGTGAACCCGCATCGACGCGGATGTGCTGGCCGGTGATGTACCGACTGTCGTCGCTGGCGAGGAACACCCCGAGATTGGCCATGTCCTCCGGTTCGATGTACGGAATCGGCATGGCCTGGAACAGGTTGAACAACGGCTCGGCATCTTCGCGGGTGGCTGTCTTGCCTGCGGCTTTGAGATCCGGACGGAACACCCCGTACATGCCCTCGTTCTGCAGCAAGTGGGTGTTGCAGTTGGTCGGATGGATCGCGTTGACCCGAATCATCCTCGACGCCAGGTGAAGACACATCTCATTGACGTACTCGATCACGATCCGCTTGCTCCAACCGTAACCAGCGCCACCCGGGCCCATGTCGGGACTGGTGGTGGTGCCGCGGATCATGCCTGCGGTGGAACCGGTGACGATGATCGACGCACCGTCGGGCAGATGCGGTATCGCCACCGCGACGGTGTTCATCACGCCCAGCAGATCGACGTCGGAGGCATCGACGAAACCCATCGGATCGGGATTGCCCATCGCCATCGGCAGGATGCCCGCATTGGCGACCACGATGTCGATCTTGCCGAGATCGGCGATACCCGCCTCGACCGCGTCGCGCAGCTCGTGGCGCTCGCGGACATCGGCGACCCGCGCGACGACACGTCGGCCGAGTTCCTTGATCGACCGTTCGGTCTCGGCGAGATCCTCGGGTGTGGCCAGTGGATAGGGATTGGACGGGATGTCGCGGCAGATGTCGACGGCGACGATGTCAGCGCCCTCCCTGGCCATCGCGATTGCATGGGCCCGGCCCTGCCCGCGGGCGGCACCGGTGATGAAAGCGACCTTGCCGTCGAGCTTTCCGGTCATGTGGTGCTCCTTTTCTCTGGCGAGTTTGCGTCTGCTTGAGGTGTCAGTGCAGCGGTGTGAAGGTGATGTGCAGCGTGCTGAGCCCACGCATGATGAAGGTCGGTTCGTAGGTGTAGTTGCGGTTGTCCGCCGTGCCGTGGTGCTCGGTGGAGATCGTGATGTCACCCATCCGGTCGAGGATCCGGTTGAGCGAGATCCGGCCCTCCGCGCGGGCCAACGGGGCACCCGGGCAGGAGTGGACACCGCGGATGAATGCGATCTGTTCGCGTACGTTGGCACGGTCGGTTCGGAAGATGTTGGGTTCGGGGAACTTCCGTTCGTCGCGGTTGCACGCTCCGGGAAGCACCATGACGGTGGTCCCAGCGGGAACCTCGACATCACCGATGCTGGTGGTCTTGCCGGCCATCCGGAAGTGCGATTTGACCGGACTTTCCAAGCGCAGTGTCTCCTCGAGGAAGGCCGGGATCTTGCTGCGGTCCCCGCGCAGCAACCTCTCGAATCCTGGGTTGTCACCGATGAACCGCACCGCCGAGCTCACCAGCTTGGTGGTCGTCTCCGTTCCCGCGGCGAACAGGAACGTCGACAGGTTCATCACGTCCTCGATCTCGGGCGTCGAACCGTCCTCATATTTGGCCTGCGCCAGCCCGGTCAGAACGTCGTCGCGTGGCGTGCGCCTGCGATCCTCTATGTAGGCGTAGAACTTCTCGTTGAGCCACTGCAGGGGGTTGTGCGTCGTCGGTGCCTCCTTGCCGAGTTCACCGACCGTCTCCAGCGCGAACGCGGCCTTGAATTCCTCGTGATCGTCGGCCGGGACACCCAGCAGATCGGCGATCACCAGCAGCGAGAACGGTTTTGCGTAGTCGGCCAGGAATTCGCAGCCGCCCTTGTCGATGAAGGTGTCGAGCTGCTCATCGGCCAGTCGCCACATGAACTCCTCGTTCTCCTTGAGGCGTTTCGGCGTGATCAGCTTGTTCATCAGCCCGCGGGTGCGGGTGTGTACCGGCGGATCCTGTGAGGTGATGTGCTCGGCCATCGGAACCGCGGCACGGTGCTGCTCGATCAGGTCGGTGACATCGTCACTGTCCCCCGGCCCGAACGGCATCCCCGAGAACGGGCCCGCGACCGACACACAGGATGAGAACGCCGGGTCCCTGTAGACGGCCAACGCCTCGTCGTAGCCTGTCACTGCCAGGACGTTGAACGGGGTCGCCTGGGCGACAGGGCACTTCGACCGCAGGTGGTCGAAGTAGGGGTACGGGTCGGGCACCAGTGACTCGTCGGTGAAGAAGTCCACCGTCTCGAAGTCGGTCATCTCAGCCTCTCCTCGGGTCACTTTTCCTAGCGCGAGCAGACGCATACGTACCCCGAATCGCGGTGTGTCGGGTACATATGTGTCTGCTCGCCGGGGTGGTCATCGGGCGGCCGCATCGAACAGCACCGGTAGCGCCGTCGGCGACCGGAAGACCTGACCGCGGATGTGCGGATCGTCCCCGTCCGGGTCCAGCCGCAGATTGGGCAGTCGATCCAGCAGAAGGTTGATGCCGGTGCGCATTTCCAGCCGTGCCAGGTGCATGCCCAGACACACGTGGACACCGTGACCCCAGCCGAGGTTTCCTTTGGCGGTGCGGAAGATGTCGAACTCGTCGGGATTCTCCCACCGATCGTCCTGCCGATTCGCCGAGCCGAGCATCGGCATCACCGAACAACCTTCGGGGATGTGCACCCCGCCGAGCTCGGTGTCGCAGGTGGTGGTCCGGGTGATGGTCAACAGCGGAGGATTCCAGCGCACCGCCTCCTCGATGGCCTGTGGCAGCAGTGATCTGTCGGCCCGGATCGCGTCCAGCTGCGTCGAGTCCGAGAGCAACCCGAACAGCAGATTGCCCAGCGACCGGTACGTCGTCTCCACTCCGGCCGGCAACAGCAACCGCAGAAAGGAGAAGATCTCTTCATCGGTGAGCTTCTCGCCGTCGATCTCGGCCTCGGCGAGAAGGCTGATCATGTCGTCCTTCGGCTCGGCCCGACGGGCTTGCAGGATCGGAGCAAAGTACTCGCACAGCGCGGCTGAAGCCGCCAGACCGCGCTCGGGATTCAGGATCCAACTCAGCAGCGAGATGGACCAACGCTGGAACTGGGGATAGTCCGCTTCCGGCAATCCCAACAATCCCGCGATGATCCGGCTCGGATAGTCGAAGGTGAATTCCTTGACCAGGTCGGCCCTGCCCTTGTCCGCGAACTTGTCGATGAGTTCGTTGCCGACCCGGCCGACCAACTCGTCTTCCCAACGCGTCAACGCCTTCTGCGAGAACGCCTTCGATACCAGCGAACGCAGCCGGCCGTGCACCGGTTCATCCATGCCCAGCATCACGCGCTCGCCGAGCACCGGACCGAACGCTGCGATGACACCCGACGACGAGAACGTCAGGTTGTCGCGCAGCATCTGCTGGGCGTCGTCGTAGCGATACACGATGAACACGGGCTTACCCGCTTCTCCCGGCATCGCGGACATGTCGATCCGCTGGATCGGTTCCTCGCGGCGAAGCCTGGCGAGCTCCGGGAATGGATCCCGGACATCTCCCGAGACGGCGTCGTCGAACGAGCCGAAGTCCTCCAGGTCGTCAAATAGCTGCGACAAAGCTGTCTCCTCCTAGCCGGCCGGGTAGGCGACGGACTTGATCTCGGTGTACTGCTCGAATCCGGCGATGCCGTTCTGGCGTCCGACTCCGCTGTTCTTGTAACCGCCGAACGGGGTGTCCGCGCCGTAACCTGCGGTGCCGTTGAGCCCGATGAACCCGGCGCGCAGCCGGCGCGCGACGGCAAGCGACCGCTCCAGCGAGCCCGACATGACGTTGCCTGCGAGCCCGTACGGGCTGTCGTTGGCGATCCGGACGGCGTCATCCTCGTCCTCGTACGGGATGACGACGAGAACCGGTCCGAAGATCTCCTCCTGCGCGATGGTCATCGAGTTGTCGACATCGGTGAAAAGGGTTGGGCTGACCCAGAAACCCTTTGCATACAGACCGAGAGCCGTCGGCGCCTGCGTACTGCCGACGAGCATCGTGGCACCTTCGTCGACGCCCTTCGCGATGTAGCCGAGGATGCGGGCTTGCTGTTTGGCTGAAATGACCGGGCCGCAGAGGGTTCCGGGATCCTGCGGATCGCCTGGGGTGATGTTCTCGTAGATCGCCTTCAGGATCGCCACGCCTTCGTCGTAACGGGAGCGCGGCAACAGCATTCGGGTGGGAGCTGCGCAGCCCTGCCCGGCGTGTAGCAACGGGCCGATACCGATCAAACATGCGGAGTTGAACGCTGTGTCATCCAAATCTTCCAGCACGATCGTCGCCGACTTGCCACCGAGTTCGAGGAACAGCCGCTTCATCGTCGCGGCACCTTTTTCCATGATTCGCCTACCCACGGCCGTCGAGCCGGTGAACGAGATCATGTCGACCTTGGGTGACAGGGTGAGTTCTTCGCCGACGAGGTGGTCCGATGCCGTCACGACATTCACCACACCCGCTGGGATGTCGGTGTTCTCGGCGATGAGCCGGCCGAGCCGCGTGGCATTGAACGGTGTGTCGGGCGCAGGCTTGAGCACCACGGTGTTACCGGTCGCCAGGGCCTGCCCCAGCTTGTTGACGGCGACCTCGAACGGGAAGTTCCACGGCACGATGGCACCGACCACGCCGACCGGCTCACGCCACACCTTGCGGGTGGTGTTCACCCCGGTGACGGAGACGACGGTATCGCCGAGATCGGTTTCCCACGGAAAGGTGTCGATCAGTCGGGCCGGGTATTTGAGCCCGTCGGCGAACGGAGCGTCGAGTTGGGGGCCGTGGGTCACGGCGCGCGGCGCACCGACTTCGGCGATGAGTTCCTCGCGCAGCGACTCCAGTTCGCCCTCGATCGCCTCGTGCAGTTGTTCAAGGCACCGCTTGCGGAGTTGATGGTCGGTCGACCAGTCGGTCTCGTCGAACGACCGGCGGGCCGCGGCGATGGCCCGGTTCATGTCGGCCTTCGACGCGTCCGAGACCTCGCCGAGCACATCTTCATTCGCCGGGTTGATGTTGGCGAAGGCTCCTGCCTCACCCTCGACGAGTTTGCCGTCGATCAACATCCTCGCTTCGAAGTCAGTCATGGCCCGCACTCTCCCCTCGTAATGCGCCGAACCGCGGGATGCCCATCATCAGCCGGGTCATCTGGTGCAAACCTGCAGTGGGTAGCAAGCGGTTGGCGATCAACAACATTCGTGCGTCCGGGCCGACAGCGGTCTTGACGAAGGGTTTCGGGCTGTCGAGGGCTTTGGCCAGACCTGCGGCGAATTTCTCGGGGCGCCGGGCCGCGCGCTTCATCATGGCCCGCCCCCGCTTGTCCATCGTGCGGTGGTGGCGGGCATAGGGCCCGTCGAGGTCACGGACGTCTGTCGTGCCCGCGTCGGTGATGATCTCCGTGTCGTAGGTACCGGTGACCAGAATCGTGACGCCGATCCCGAACGGCCCGACCTCGCCGGCCATCGACTCCCCCCACCGTTCCAGTGCTCCCTTGACCGCCGAATATGGTGCGGTGGCCGGCATTCCACGAACCCCGGCAGCGCTGGAGATCAGCACGATGCGGCCCCGTCCGGCGTCTCGCATCGACGGCAGCAGCGCCCTGGTGAGCGCCACCGGGCCGAAGACGTTGGTCGCGAACATGCGCTCCCACAGATCCGGAGGCGTCTCCTCGACCATTCCGGCCGCCGAGATCCCGGCGTTGTGAACCACCGCATGCGGTGCCCCGAGGGTTTCGGTGACAGCCTTGGCCGCCGCGGCGATCGAAGCGGCGTCGGTGAGGTCGAGCTGGATGCCGATCAGCCGGTCGTCATCGTTCCCTGCTCCGGTTGCTTCCCTCAGCAGTGTCATTCCGCGATCCGGCGAGCGCATCGCAGCCACCACGCGCCACCCCGCGCGATAAAGGTGTGTGGCCGAGGCGAAGCCGAGCCCACGGGACGCACCCGTGATCAGGACCGTTCTATGCTCTTCGCGCAAGCGCTCATCGGTCCGCTCAGTCATGCTGGTTCCCCGTTGCGCACCGATCGCTCTTCGAACCCAGCTCGACGTCGAGGTTGCGGGACGGTCCCTGCTGCCAGGTGGACCACTTGCCCACCGAGTACGGCCCCTCGGCACCGTTCGCCCGGTAGTAGCCCTGGGGGTCATAGATCTTGGCCTCGGGATATGGCCACGGGCAGGCGACCGAGGTGGCGAGCCCGCTGGCCTTGATCGCCCAGAACCAGCCACCGTAGGCGAAGTACGACACGTTGATGATCGCGAACATCACCAGGAACGTGCCGAGTACGGGCTTCGTCGGGAAGAGCCTCGCCTTCGCAGCGAGCTTCTCGGCCACCGACTTTCCCGTGTCGTCGCGATAAACGAGGATCGCCGCCGGGATCATCACGAACGTCACCGAGAGCGATTCCCAGATGAGTGGGAACTGGAAGGTGCTGCCGGGGAACAACGTTCCGAACGGAATCGCCTGCGAGTAGATGTAGAGTCCGGTTCGCACCAGGCTGACTTCCAGTATGGCGTCGAAGATGAACCCGATCACCAGCACCAGGGCGCCCAGGCTGACCAGCGAGTGTCGGGTAACGAACGCTTCAGGGCCGCGCTTGGCCTGTAGCTTGCGAAGAATCCAGATCGCCGGGAAGTACGGTCCGAAGTAGAACAATACGTAGCCGAACACGATGAACGGTTCCACCGTCGGCGACATCATGATCAGGTACCAGTTCTCTGGCCAGTGCAGCAGCATCGGGTTGTACACCGCGTACGGCGACCAGTTCATGATCGGGTCCTGCCAGACGATCAGCGTCGTGCACAGGACCATCAGCAGTACCGGACTGCCGGGGTTTTTCCGCCAGCCGACAATGAACATGACGGTGAACGCCACGACGATGATCACGGCACCCACCTGCGGGATGATCTGCCAGTGGTCGAACGCGGTCAGGAACGCGACGGGACGTGGGCGCCCCTCGACGTTCGGGTTGGCCACCCGCGGGTCGACGTCCGTCCGCCCAACCGCGACGAACAGGCCGAGAAAGCCGAGCCAGGCGAGCAGCGCCACGACCCGGCCCCAATTCGGCCCATGGCGCGGCGGCGGCTTGACCTGTGTGTCAGGCGGTAGGGATTCCCTGGTAGTCATGTCATTCCGCCCCGAACCGGTCGACGAGGTGCGAGTTGATGCCGTCGGCATCGAGGGTCCGCGCGACCAGATATCCCGGCCCCATCCATGCACGTCGCGTCCACTTCCCCAGGGACACCCGGGTTCCCGGCGCGCCGGACGCCGCGGGCATCATCTTCACGCGCTCGAGCGCTTCTTTGACCCCGCGCGGGCTCAACGGATGCGCGTCGGTGAAGGCTCGCACCAGCGTGGCCGCCACGTCGTGGTTGACCACCGAAACGCAGTACTCGGGGCGACTCCCGTTGTACCGCTTCGCATACCGGTCCAGCCAGGCCTGCCCGACGGCATTTCCCTCGTCGTACTGATCGACCCCGACCCAACCCAGAAGCGCGTTCCACATGATCGGATTGACCCACGCGTTCTGGAACGCGGTGGTGGTGAAGCGCGGGGGATCCCAGTTGACGGCCTCAAGTGCGGGATTGATGAAGACAATGCCAAAACCGAAACCGAGGTGCACGATCGCCTCTGCCTTCGCCTCGTGCAGCGTGCTCACCGCGGCGTTGATGTCCTGGGCGGTCTGCGCGATCGCGGCTTCGGCGACAATCCGAATACCCTTGCGGGCACATGCAGTTCGTAGATTCTTCAGATAGCTGTCACCGATGAGGTTCTGCTCCACCAGGACGCCGATCTCGGTCAGGCCCCGCTTCGAGATCAGATCCGCCAGGAAGATGGGTTCGTCGGTCATCGATCCCTGGGGGAAGGCGAACGTCCACTCGCCGAGCCAGTCGTCGGTCCCGGTAACGCTGATCGCGGGCACCTTGAAGCGCTCCTCGATCGCTTCCCGCAGTGGTACGCAGTTGTCGGTGATGTTCGGCCCGAACACCACCAGGCAACCCTCGTCGACAAGCTCACCGAAGGCGTCGATCACTGCCTTGACCGATCCCTTCGGCAACCCTTCCACCTCGCGGTAGATCATCTGCACCGGGCGATCCATCAGGCCCTGCTCAACTGCCTCCTCGAACACCAGCTCAAACGTCTGGGTGAACGAGGCCATCAGTTCTTCCGGGAAACCCGGCGGCAGGGTGAAATCCATCAAATAGCCGACTTTGATGGGCTGCGCAGTGCTCTCGTACGACATCTGACCTCCATGTTTCGGCACTCATCGCGAGGGCGCCGTGGGCAGACCTAATATTTGTTCAGACACTAATGGCGGCCGGACACACCGTCAATCACCCGATGCGGATCTGCCCAGGTAGACGTCGATCAACTCGTGCAGACCGCGACCTACCGCAACGTCATCGGTGAGCGGTCCCGCGATCGCCACCCTTGCCGCTACCGCGACCGGCAGGCCTTCGGCGATGAGTCTTCCCGCCGCGATCAACACGCGGGTCGATGCGACCTCACGCAGGCCGCCGGTCTCCAGGCGCCGGATCGCCTGGCCGAACCGCACCAACTCGACAGCCGTGGCATGATCCACGCCCGCTTCGTGGGCGATGATCCCCTCTTCGACATCGGGATCCGGAAAACGGAACTCGATGGCCACCATCCGCTGACGCGTCGAGTCCTTCAGGTCTTTGAGCACACTCTGGTAGCCCGGGTTGTAGGACATGACCAGACCGAATCCCGGTGCCGCATCGAGCGTGATGCCGAGCCGTTCGATGGGCAACTGGCGCCGGTAGTCGGACAGTGGGTGCAGCACCACCGTGGTGTCCTGCCGAGCTTCGACCACCTCGTCCAGATAGCAGATCGCACCTTCCCGCACAGCGCGGGTCAGCGGCCCGTCCACCCACACCGTCTCGTCGCCGCGTAGCAGATACCGACCCACAAGGTCGGCGGTGGTGAGGTCGTCGTGACAGGAGACGGTGATCAGCGGGCGCCCGAGATCGTGAGCCATCGCCTCGACGAAGCGCGTCTTACCGCACCCCGTCGGCCCCTTCAAGACCAGCGAAAGGCCCTGGCGGTACGCCGCCTTGAACACTATCTCCTCGTTGCCGACCGGTCGGTAATAGGGACGTGCACTCAGGGCCTGCGAACTGGCGCCGTTCTGGTGAGTGAGCCCGGACTCGTTGGCCATCAACACACCTTTCGTCGTAGCCGCAACGCTGCGGTACGGAAGTGAGCCTATCGTGGAACAGATGTTTGTTTCAACCATTCTTCACAACGCGGCTGCTCATATCCGGTCAGCCCCAAAGACATTCTGGGCCTTCACATCACGACACTCGGCGACGAACCTCGCCGGAACGAATCGCGGAGCGGAACACCGGCCCGATCACGCCGGCGAGCTGATCGGGACTGGCGATGGTGGCGTGAGCGGCACTCCCGAACACCCGACGCAACGACTCCACGTCGGTGCTGGCGCCGATGGTCAGACACACGCAACCGGTCCCCCGACGCCGAGCCTCGGTCAAGGCGCGTCGGGCGTCGGCAGCACCGTAGGCGCGCTCGTAACCATGGTCGTAGGCCAGTCCGTCGGACAGCACGACCAGTAGCCGCCGCGAGGTGCCACCACGCTCCTCCAAGACCGCCGAGCCGTGCCGGATCGCCGCTCCGAGACGCGAATACGCGCCCGGCTCAAGGCTGTTCAGTCGCCGGAACACCTGTGCATCCAGGTGGTCGTCGAACCGTTTCACCGGAACCATCGTCACCGCCGACCGACCCTGGGAGTAGTAGGCGTACAGCGACACCCGGTCACCCAGGTCGTGAAGCGCCACCATCAGATGGGCCACTGCCGTCCGCTGTTGCTGATGCACCGTGCGCCCGACGGTGCCCGGCTCAGCGGCCGAACCGGAGATGTCCAACAGCAAAAGCACCGACAGGTCCCGCCGGCGACGCAGACTGTCCAGGTAGACGGCCTCGTCGGGCACCGATCCGGCCCGAACTTCGACCCGGGCCTCCAGCGCGGCGTCGATGTCGATGTCGTCGCCCTGCGGTTGCCGATGACGCCGATGCAGTCCCATGCCAAGACGCGCCAGGGGGCGCCGCACGCTGATCGCGTCCTCGATCTGCTGGGTCGCGTGCGGCTTGATCTGCGGGTCAGCCTCGCGGACGGTGCACCAGTCGAGTCGATAGACGCGGCGTTCGGCGTTCCATTCCGGATACTTCACCCCGTCGGTCTTGACGTCGACGATTTCCTCCGACGACACCGTGGCGAGCGAGGAGACCGCGTGCACCCCACGTTTCGTCGAGTTGGTTCGGTGTGTTGGCGAATCGGCACCCGGCGGCCCCCCACTGCTGCCACCTGTCTTGCGGGACGACGACAAGAGCTTCTTGAGCCATTTTCCAATGGCTCCACCCCCGCCGACCGGGCTGGAGAACAGATCGGGGTCATCAGAGTCGTCGACGTCGTCTTCATCGAGTTCCTCGAGCTCCTGCTTCTCATCGCGCCGCGGCACATGTGCCACCGACCGCTCATCTACAGGCTTGGCCGCTGCGCACGCCGCCAGGACCTTCCTGGCCTGGATCGCACCGAATCCCGTCGGCGGATCGGGTAACGCACCCTTGCCGCTCGCCATCGCCAGGGACGCTGCGGGTGAATCGCTACCCTCGCAGACCCTCGGGTCCGCAATGGCGCCAAGGGAATTCGGCAGGAGTGCGCGGTTTACCAACAGCGCGCGGTGTCCCTCGACGGCCAGATAACGGCCGGCCAACCGCCGATGACGGACCAGGGCTCCGAGCACATCAGGGTCCAGGCTGCCTGCCGCAATCAGTGATGCCTGCACGGCCACCGATTCGAGCTGCGTACGCGTGGACGCCGACGGATCGACGAACACGGTCTTGCCATCGGTCCACGGCGCGGCCCCCGGGGCGGCCGCCGTCACCGCAACCGGACGAGCTGCGAGGGCGGACGCCAGCATGCCCAGCCCGGCGAACCGGCCGTCGTCGTCACCGCCACCGGGCACTTTCCACCTCCGCACCCCGTTGACCAAATATCTGTTCCACCGTAGAGTTCGGGCCGACCGGAGTCAATCAACCGACCCGGAACATCAACTGGCAAGGGCTACAAAGTGATCGACTTCGACGACCAGGTCGCCGTGGTGACCGGTGCCGGCCGCGGCCTCGGCCGGATATACGCTCTCGAGCTGGCACGGCGCGGCGCCGCAGTGGTGGTCAACGATCTGGGCGGGTCCATGTCTGGCGACGGTTCGGACGTCGCGGTGGCCGATCAGGTTGTCGACGAAATCGTCGGCTCCGGCGGTACCGCGGTGGCGTCCTACGATTCGGTCGACAGCCCCGAAGGTGGCGAGGCGATCGTGCGCACCGCCGTCGAACAGTTCGGTCGGCTCGACGTAGTGATCAGCAACGCGGGCATCTTCAACAGCGTCCCGTTCGACGAGCTCTCCCCCGAAGACTGGCGTCGCATGCTGCGAGTGCACCTCGACGGCGGCTTCTACCTGTCCCAGCCTGCGTTCCGGGTCATGAAGAACCAGGGCTACGGCCGGTTCGTGTTCATCGCCTCGTCGGCAGGGATGTTCGGCCAGCACCTCGAAGCCCATTACGCTGCAGCCAAGGCGGGCCTGGTCGGCCTCGCCAATGTGATCGCGCTCGAGGGCGCGCCGCACGGAATCCTGGCCAACACCGTACTGCCGTTCGGCATCTCGAGGATGGTCACCGAGACCCTCGGCGATCCGAAAGCGCTTGAGGGCAACGGCTTCTTCAAGGCGATCCGGCCTGAGCTGGTGGCACCCTTGGTGGTGTACCTGGCCAGCCGTGACTGCGAGTTCAGTCATCAGAACTTCTCTGCCTGCGCCGGACGGTTCGCCCGGGTGTTCGTCGGGCTGGGTGAGGGCTGGCTGGCACCCACCGACAACAACCCGACCGCCGACGATGTCGCCGCTCATCTGTCGGAAGTGGCTGCGACAGAGCCGTTCACAGTGCCGGGGTCGATCTACGACGAGGTATTCGCGGTTACCGAGCGGCTCGGCGTCACCGGGTGAGTCCGGCGACAGCGTTGCCGTCGGCACGTTCGGCGCAATGCCCGCAACCCGGCCGTGCAGGGTCTACCGGCGTCTTTGGCTTCACGGGATCCCCGGCGCACCAGCGCTGTTCTGGTAGCCTCTAACCAAATATTGGGTCGGAAACCCAAATCGTATGACGGGAGCCAGCAATCATCGTGGAGCCGCTGTGGGCCGTCCCCAGGTAACCCCTGGGGAGCGCAAGACGCTCAAGCGCACCCCAGGTCGCGCAACCGAACCCGGCACCGTAGCGGAGGATCGTACGCGCCGGACCGAGATCCTCGAGACCGCCGCCACGTTGATCGCCACGTCGGGCCTGCGCACATCGTTGCAGGAGATCGCGGACGCGGCAGGCATTCTGCCGGGCAGCCTGTACCACCATTTCGAATCCAAAGAAGCCATCCTGGTGGAATTGCTCGAGCGGTATCACGAAGACCTCGACCGCATCGCCGAGCACGCCCAGCGCCGGTTGGACGGCCCCGATCCGGCATCGCCGTTCGACCGGATCGCCGAGCTCGGCTCGGATATCGCGCGATGCGCCGTCGCACACCGTGCCGCTCTTCAGATGTCGTTCTACGAGAGCCCGAGTTCCAACCCCGACCTCGTCGCGCTGGCACAGCGCCGCCCGACGGCGACGCTGGATGCCATGCAGCAGACGCTGCGAGCCGCCCGATGGGCCGGCTACCTGCGCTCGGATATCGATCTGGCCGTTCTGGCCGACCGGATCTGCCAGACCATGCTGCAGGTCGGCCTCGACGTCATGCGCCACAACGCCGCACCGGAGAAGGTCGCCACCCTGCTGTGCCGGATTCTGCTGGAAGGCTTGGCCACCGGCCGGCCCACCGACACCGAACTCGACACGTCCGTCCCGTTCATCGCGGCCGACGCCGTGGTGCGGACCTGGATCGAGGAGGCCGCCTCCGAGGCCGATGACAAGACCGCCCATATCCGCGCGGTAGCGCGGGCGGAGTTCGGCCGGCGCGGCTATGAGGGTACGACCGTGCGCGATATCGCCTCCGCGGCAGGCATGGGCACCGGCACCGTCTATCGGCTGATCGGGTCGAAGGACGAACTGCTGGCGGCCATCATGCAGTCCTTCGGGGAGAAGATCGCCGTGGGCTGGACCGAAGTCCTCGGATCCGAGGGCACCACGATCGAAAAGCTCGACGCGCTGAGCTGGATCCACACCAACGCGCTGGACCAGTTCGGAGACGAGTTCAGGATCCAGCTCGCATGGATGCGCCAGTCCCCGCCGGACACCCCCAACCCCGGCTGGTTGTTCACGCAGCGCGTCAAACAGGTCAAGTCACTTCTCGCCGCAGGGATCAGGGCCGGCGAGATCAGCATCGACAGTCCGTCGAACGAGATGCTGGCCCGGTCCGTGATCTGTGTGGGCTGGATCCCCGAGAACATCCTGCGGCAGTTGGGTACCCGGGCGGCGCAGATCCATGTGCGCGATACGAGCCTGCGCGGTGTCGTCGCGCGCTGACTGTGGGCTAGGGCGTGTCTGACAAAACTAGAAGCCAGAGGGTGACGGCGCGTAGGACAGCTGCTGCCCGGTAGACGACGGCGAGTTTGTCGTAACGTGTGGC
>NZ_JBZDPT010000022.1:0-167329 GCF_058270035.1 Mycobacterium shunyiense
CCAGGCGCACACAGTGCTCACCGACCAGCGGCTCGGCAATCAGCTTCACCCGATCAGACCACTACCGGTCGTAGGCTCGCTGATCAGTTCCCATTAGGCGTACAGCAGGCAGCGCTCGACGAGAATCTGCCTACCCGAAAATGTCCGTATGGGCAGTTAAGGTTCGCCCATGTCCGGCCCCGGTAACCCCGAGCTTGTGTCTGCCTACGCTGCCCAGTTCAACCGGCACGTTCTCGGTGGGCACGCAGTGGCCTCACCGTTGGGGTTGTGGCTGTTGTTGGCACTGGTGGGGCCCGCCAAGCACGGAACTGCCCGCCGCGATCTGGAGGCTGTGCTCGGCACGACCGTGGATGACGCCGCTGGGCGGGCGGGCGCCCTGTTGAGTGACCCGCACCCGGCGGTGTCCGCGCTCGCGGCGGTGTGGGATCGCAAGCTCGGCCCGGCGTTCGCGAACGCACCTGGGTTGTCGGTGGTGGCTGTTATCAAGGAGGTCACAGCCGGGGTGAACGACTCTCGGCCGAAGCCGACGGTGTTTTTGAAGGAGGACTCGTTGGGGACGCTGGTGGCCGATGCTGCTACCGAGGATGAGGCAGATCTGCTCGACGATTTCGTGGTGCCTTGTCGGTTTCGCCGCGGCAGTACGGGTTGCGGTCGGCGCGAGGCTGGACCGATGCGGTGATCGCAGCGCTCGATCTCGACCCGAAACTTGCCGCGGGAAGCGGGTAAACCGCAGATGATCGCTGCGCATCGTCACACTGTGGCCGCCAATAGGGCGAAGGTGGCGGGGTTGCGGGCGTTGTTCCCGCAGTTTCGGTATGCGATGGGGCATCTGGCCTCGCTGTCACACCGGGAACTGCTCGTCGGGGAACAGCTCGTTCGCTGGCGGGCGATGCCCAGAGAGCACTTGTCGTTCGAGACGAGGTTGTCGGCGCGGCAGTTGAAGTCGGCCCAGAACATGGTGCATGCCAGCCTGTCCGGTTGGCTGGTGCGAGTGCAGGACCAGGTCCGAGGCCTGATCACCGGTTCGACACTGGCCGAGCACGACAAAACGGTGCTGTACCGGATCAACGCCCGCAAAGCCTGGTGGGCGCCCCGGTTGGAGTTGCCATGGGTCCACGACGGTGAGCACTTGGTGCCGATCGAACACGATCGGGTCGCCAAGACATGCGATGTGGTGTGGATGGCAGTCGACCCGCACATCTTGAAGCTGGCGCGGCGCCTAGCCAAACACGCACAGACGAAGATCGGCTTCCCGAATCTGTCGCGGATGAACACCCTGATCTTGGATGGGATCGTCGCAAAAGCCGAGCCGGCCCGGACCGCTACACAACAGGGACGCGTCGGGTATTGGGTGAAAGTCGCGACCCTGGTTCGTGGGAAACCCCTTCAGGTGCCACTGCACACCAACCCGAGGTTCACGCGCGAACTCGACACCGCACGAGCCCGGGGCGGGAAGCTGTGCGCGGCGATCCAATTGCACCGCACCGAACATGGTGTGGAGGTGTCACTGATCACCGAGGAGCCCGACACCCCGCTGCGCACCACCGGCACGGTGATCGGCCTCGACTTCGGGTTCTCCTCAGCACTGTTGGCCACCAGTCAGGGACAGTTGTTGGGTCGGGCGATGCTGGCACGGCTTCGCGAACTCGACGCGATGCTCGAACCGCTGGCCGCCGATCTGCAGCGCCGCGGTATCGCGCTCAAAACCGATGCGGTATACCGCAAGCTGCAGCAGCGGATACGTGATTTCGTGACCAACGAGATCGGACGCCTGCTCAACCGGTTGGCGGACGCCGACATTCGGGAACTGGTGGTCGAGCGTCTGGATTTCCGCGGCGGCGGCCTGTCTCGACGCATGAACCGGTTGTGCACCCGCACCGGCCGCCGCGTCTTGAAAGCCCGGTTGCAGCGATTGACCGAACGCCGCGGGATCACTGTCACCCAGGTGCCGGCGCCCTATTCCAGCCGGCAATGCAGCGGCTGCGGCTACGTGCACAACACCAACCGCAAAACCCAGTCACGGTTCGTGTGTGGATTTTGCGGCAAGAAGCTTCACGCGGACGTGAACGCGTCCAGGACCGTGGCGTCGAGACGTTCTCGACCACTACCGCACGGCACTGGTCCACGCTCGCGGGAGAACACCCGCCGACTGCTCGACAGCGACCACCGCCACCGGTGGAACCTGCCGGCACTAGGCGCGGTCCACGGCATCACAGGTGCCCGCGGACGCAGCTCAACCGCTGCGTGACCTAACACCATGAACTGCCATGGAATTAGGAACTGTTCAGTGCCTGGGTCGTCGCTGTTCGATGACGGCCAGCGCCCGGCTCGCCCACTCGATGTTCTCTTCCTCGAACCGGATGCCGCGCAGCAGCGTCAGGTAGGGGCCGATGCGGTCGGCCTCGGCCAGGTAGGCGTCTTCGGTACGTCCGGCCAGGAGGTGGTCCTGGCCGCGCCGGTACCGCGCGAGCTTGGCAGTAGCCCATTCCAGGCGTTCGGCGAGCGCGGAGCGGACGGCCTCGATGTTGCCCGAGTCCACGGCCTGGATCTGTACCAGGAGATCCTCCCGGATTGCCCCGGGTTTGGGCGGCACCTCGGTGAACTCGAGCAAGGCCTTGCGACCCGCGTCGGTCAGTGAATACAGGCGCTTGTTGGGCCGCCGGTCCTGTTCGACGAGCCGCGCTTCGATCAGACCCTCGGCGGACATGCGGTCCAGTTCGCGGTAGAGCTGCTGGGGCGTTGCCATCCAGAAGTTGGCGACTGACGCGTCGAACCCTTTTGCCAGGTCATAGCCCGACGCCTCGCCGTCGAGCAGCGTGGCCAGGATCGCGTCGCGTAACGCCATGAGCCGATGCTAGCAGCAATGTGAATAATCAAAATGTTGACTATACGAATGGCGCGCGCCTACCATCGCCGCTAGTCGATGAATGGGTTGAGGAGGTGTCATATGCATCCGTTCCGGGAGGCAGTCGAGGCACGTGACGAGGCGGCGATCGAGGCATTGCTGGCCGACAACGTGGTGTTCACCAGTCCGGTGGCGTTCAAGCCGTATCCGGGCAAGCCGATCACTGCGGCGATCCTGCGCGGAGTCATGCGGGTGTTCGAGGACTTCCGCTACATCCGCGAGATCGCCGACACCGACGGCCGTGACCACGCACTGGTCTTCGAGGCCACGGTGGACGGCAAGAAGATCACCGGGTGCGACTTCCTGCATGTCGACGACGAAGGCAAGATCGACGACTTCATGGTGATGGTTCGGCCCCTGTCGGGAGCCACCGCACTGTCCGAGGCGATGGCTGCGCAATTCGAACAGATCAAAGCCGAAGCGGCAGAACAGATTCAGCGAGAGTCCGCCACTGCTTGATCAGCGGCTCGCCGCTGTCGCTTGACCAGCGGCCTGCTCACGGCCTGATCAGCGTCCCCGCATCCGACGCCGCCTTCTTCAGTTCCGGAATCGTCATGTCGGCGTAGTCGGCGTTCACCGGTCCCGACGCGTTGCCCAGCCACGGCACCACGCCGGGGTCGGGGTTGACGCCCAGGTGGTAGGCCTGGATGCCGGGCAGGTGGTACTGGAGGAAGTTCACCAGGATGTCGGCGACGAAGATCGCGGCGCCGATCGGTCCGGTGCTCAGCAGCGCGGCCGAGTTCATCAGCGGGATCGCGGCGTCGGGATCGCCGATCATCACGATCGATCCGTAGTGCGGCTTGCTGCCTCCACCCGGCACGTACTCCGGCATGAACGGCTGCAGTCCGGGCAGGTCGGTGGAGAAGTAGGCCGCGGTGTCGCCGTAGGTCAGCACGTTGACGAACCCGGAGTCGGCGCCGTTGCCCGGCACCGTGGTGTTGAGGCCGGGGCTCTCGAAACCGACGCCGCCGACGCCGGTCTGCTGCGCAACGTACGCGGCTTCCCATCCGCCGAGTGAGTGCCCGGTGACGAAGATGTCTTCCTTGCGGTAGCCCTGTGCGATCGCGGCGGCCTCCACCTCCTGCTCGAAGGCCACCGAGTCGAGGAAGGCCTGGGGTGGGGTGTCGGTGAAGATCACCTGCGTATCGGCGATCACCTGGGAGATCGCGATCAGCGGGTTGTGCAGCAGGTTCGTGCCGCCCGTCGTGCCCTGGTAGGCGATGATGATCTGGCCGGCCGGTGTCACCCAGGCCTTGCCGGACATACCGGTCAGCACATTGGTCGATTGCATCTGCTTGCCGTTGACCACGAACGGTTTCAGGTCGCCCGGGGTACCGCCCCACACGTACGCGGCGGTCGCGGCGTTGAGGAACTGCGACACGGTCGGGGTCTTGCCGGTGGTGGGCCCGTCATACGTCATCGTGGGCGGCACCGGTTGCGCGGCAGGAGTTTTGGTCAGCCCCAGCTGTCCTTCGATCTCGCGGAACGCCGCGAAGAGGGCGTTGTTGATCGGTGCGAAGTCGAGCGGGCTCTTCGGCCCGTTGGCGGACACGGTGATGTCCAGCACCTGCAGCACCGTGTTGACGATGCGGCCGGGCAGCTCGGCGATCTTGGCGATCGGCGAGAGCGGCTCAGGGGGCTTCGGTGTGGTCTTGGTTGTCGTGGTGACCGCGGCGACCTTGGCGGTCGGCGGGATTGCCTTCGCGGTGGTATCGGGGGCGGTCCGGACGATCGCGGTGAGATCCGGCAGCGTGGCCTTGATCACCGGGGCTTGAGCCGATGTCGGTGCCGATGCCTGCGCCCGTGACGGCGTGGCGTCCGGGAGCGCTGACGACGTGATCGCGGCCAGGCGTTTCGGGGTGGCTCGCGGCGAGAAGTCGGACTTGGCCGGCTGCGTGCCGTCGGGCTGGACCGGAGCGGTGGGCCTGATGTCGCGCAGCTTCCCGCGGACGAAATCGGCGATCGACTCCTGCTGCGGTGCCGGAGAATTCGCCTTGGAGGCGATGGGGGACCGTACGGCGGATGTGTCGTCGTCTTCGTCCGACGAGGTCGGCGCGGGGGATGTGGTGCCGGCGGCCGGGGTCTTGGGCGAGGACGGAGATGTCTTGCCCGGCCGGTTGCCGCGACGGTCGGTCGGCTTCTTGGGGCCGTGGCCGGATCCCGCGCTCGTATGGCTCGACGACTGGCCCGATGAGCCGGATGACCCGGAGGCGCTGGGGTCCGCCCAGGCAACGGTGTGCGCGCTGGTGCCTGCGATCCCGACACCGATGCCGACCGCTATGACGGACAGGCTGTACCGCAGCGGTATGCGCTTGGCTGTTTTCGGGCAGCGTGAACCGTGCGCCATTATCGATGTCCCCCTTGACATTCCCCGACGTTGTCCGCATCCGCCGGTGACGGGAATGCCGGCCGCAGCGAACACATGCCGGCTCAATATATATGACAACGTGTGATGCCAGTCACGAATCTCGGAACGAACCGCTTGACAACATACAACCAATCGGTTGTATATTTGAGAAGTGACCGAGCGTGACGAGGACCGGGCAGACGCCCTGTTCCACGCGCTCGCCGACCGGACCAGGCGGGACATCATGCGCCGGGTCCTGGCGGGGGAGCACTCGGTCTCGGTGCTTGCGGCGAAGTACGACATGAGCTTCGCGGCAGTGCAGAAGCACGTCGCCGTGCTGGAAAAGGCCGGGCTGATCACAAAGCGGCGCAACGGTCGTGAGCAGTTGGCCAGCGGTGACGTGGAGGCAGTGCGGTCGGTGGCGTCCATGTTGACTGAGCTGGAACAGGTTTGGCGTGGCCGCATCGCACGCATCGATGAACTGATCGCATCCGATCCCAAGGAGGACTGACCATGCCCGTGACCGACGTTCAACACGACCTCGACAAACTGACACTGACCATCACCGCCGACTTCGCGGCGCCGGTGCAGCGCATCTGGCAGGTGTACGCCGACCCGCGTCAGCTCGAAAAGGTGTGGGGGCCGCCGACCTACCCGGCCACTGTGGTCGACCACAGCCTCACACCGGGTGGCCGCGTCACCTACTTCATGACCGGCCCGGAGGGTGACAAGCACGCGGGCTACTGGGAGGTCACCGCCGTCGACGAGCCGAGTAGCTTCGCCTTCGACGACGGATTCGCCGACCAGGACTTCAACCCGAACCCGGAGATGCCGGTTTCCAAGAACGTCTACACCTTTGCCGAGCACAACGGCGGGACCCGTGCCGTCTACGTGAGCACCTACGAGTCCGCCGAAGCACTTCAGCAGGTCCTGGACATGGGTGTGGTCGAGGGTGCTTCGTCGGCGATCAACCAGATCGATGAGCTGATCGCGTCCTGACCGACTGAGCGGGGATCGGGCCCGGTGGGCAATCACTTGTCGCGATAAGCGATCCGGGCCCACCTCCGCGTCGTAATCTCAGGTATGCATCCGCTCAGGGGTCTCGTCGGGGTAACCATCAGTGTCGTGTCGGCCGCGGCGGTGGCCGCGGGATGCACGACGACCGCAGGAACCCCGGTGGCGAAAACCACCAGCGCTGTGGCCTCCGACAGCGCCTCGACCGAACCGGCTCCTACGACGACCGAGTCGCCCAAGGCTGCCGAGCCGACCGGGGCGCCGGTCGGTACGGCGGTCATGAAGGTCCTCGGTGGATCCGCCCCGGTGACGATCCGCTACCGGATCAACGGCGGTGCCGAGCAAACCGAATCGAACGTGACGCTGCCGTGGGAAAAGCAGTACTCCGTCTATGAGGAGGTGGAGTCGGAGGTCGCCGCCGATGGCGGAAGTGCCACGCTCACTTGCACGATCACGATGGACGGCGACAAGTTGGTGTCGTTCAAGACCGAGGTGAACCCCGTCTGCAACTTCTCCTACTGGGGTTAGCGTTTCCGCCTCACGGATACGGCAGGGGTGTGGCGGCCCGCGATTTCATCAGGTGTTCCATGACCTGGATCTCCTGCGTCTGCTCGGTGACCATGGCCAGGGCCGTACGCCGGATCGCCTCGTTGGAGCCATCGCGGGTTTCGTCGAATGCCATCTCGGCGCCGCCCTGGTGGTGGCGGGTCATCAACTGGAGAAACAAGGCTTCATTTGCGGGGCCGGTGGCGCGCTGAAGGCGGGCCAATTCATCGGGGGACGCCATCCCCATCTGCATGCCGAGGGGCTGTCCGGTGTCGTGGTGATGGGACATGCCGTGTCCGGTGTGCTCTGTGGGCACCGTGGGGTTAAGGGGCTGTTCCGCCAGCTGTAGCCAACCGACCATGGTGCCGACCTCCGCCTGTTGCTGAAGTCTGATCTGGTCTGCGAGCGTGCGTATTTCGGGAGCGGCGTCCGCGCTGAGCAGGTCGCAGATGGTGATCGCCTGCTGGTGGTGGGTCATCATCATCTGCGCGAAGGTCACGTCGGCCTCTGACATCAGTGGCGGTGGGCTGTCGTGCCGGTGGGATTCGGCGAACGCGCCGAGAAACGCGGCGGCCGCGATGACGACGGTGGCGCCGAAAATGCGGGCGGGAATGGAAGCGCTCATCGTGGCGGGTAGACGGTCGGGTCCAGCTTCAGGGTCATGAACCCGTTGTCGGAGCACGTGACGTAGAGCAGGTTTCCCCGGAACTCCGGTGGTGACATGCACCAGTCTGCGGAGAAATCGGCCGGCTGTCCCCAGCCCGGCCGGTTGCCCACCACGATGTCGGAAAGCTGGATCTTCCCGTCGAGGGCAGCCCGTCCCACCCCGAATATTCCGGTGAGTGGTGGGGTCGCGAGAACCGAAAGATTGTAGACGTGAATCGAATTGGGTAGGTCCTCGTACTTCTTGTCGGACTGTGCCGGTGGGTTGAAATAGGCGAGTTCCGTGATGTGCTCTGGGTCGCGGATGTCGAACACCCGGATACCCGACTGGATCCAGCCACAGGCCAGGGCCGTCGGATCGTCTTGCCGGTCCACCGAACAGTAGTGAGAGTCGTAGGCGAACACCCCGTTGAATCCACCGCTGCTCGTCCAGTTGTCCATGTGTTCGGGCAGATTGATCTCGAGTTTGATGATGTTGCGCAGCTTGAGGTCGGTCGGGTCTGAGACGTCGAACAGCTTGACGCCCCCGGAACCGAGTTCGTCGATGGTGAAGATGTGCGGTACGCCTCGGTAGGTGACGTAGACGCTGTGCTGGGCCTCCTGCCCGTCCACCCAGGCTTTGTGGCTGTAGGCCGGAAGCAGTTGGTGCATGGTGAAATCGGGTGCCACCCGGTCCTGTACCGCAGAGGTGTCGAGCACCGTCAAGCCGCTGAACTGCGACATGTACATGGTCCGCCCGTCCGGTGCGAAGCCCATGCCGTGTGAGGCCCAGCCGACCGGCGCGCTCCACACCACATGCGGAGCAGTCGGATCGGTGATGTCCACCGCACTGTTCCAGATGATGCCCCCGGCCCAGTAGGTGTTGCCGTCGGGCGAGAAGTTGCCCTCGTGGGTGAGCATCGGGATCCGTACGCCGGGAAGGGAACCGGCGCCCTCGTTGAGCAGCCGGGGGTGCCGACAGTCCTGTGAGATGTCGTAGATGGAGATGTAGCCGCCCCCGAACAACAGGGGAACGCCCGTTCCGACCAGCAACCCCCGGCCCGCGTGTACCTTCAGGGACTCCCAGGTTCCGCCGACCATCGCCGGCTCGGTGAGCAGATCGGCCTGGACCGGGTGGGCAGGGTCGGACGCGTCGATCACCTGGACGCCGTTGGTGTAGGGCCAGGTGGACCCGACGTAGGTGCAGTTCTTGTATGAAGTGCTCGTGATGCCTGCGCCGGTGCCCTGGTGCTGACCGACCAGGTCGATGTTGCAGTTGTAGCCCTGCGCGCTGCGGTGGGATTCCCGGTCCGCAACCGGCACCTCACCCTGCAATCCGGTCTCGACCCGGTCGCCCGGTCGGCATTGCGCCTTGTCGACCGCGGTCGGCCAGATGTCGAAGCGCGTGTCGTATCCCGGCGGAAGTCCGGCGTGGGCCACAGCCGACGGCCCCAGTCCTGCGATGGCCACGAGAAGCGCGACGCATACCGCGCGGAGGAGGTTGTCCAGCATCGACCGCATCATGGCATTGCGGAACGTCGCTGCGGACAGAAACTGTCAGATTCGGACAGTTTTACAGTCAGGCGGCGAAGTGTTGCGCCCGTGGGCACCGTTCTACCGGTGCCGCCCGGCCGTCGCTGCCACCGGTCGTGACTCGGAGTCCGCGTTCTCGGCGCTGCGATCAGGAGCCAGCATCACTGCGGTGATCGGGACCACGAGCGCGAGCAGGCCGATCACGAAGACCGGGAACAGGAACGAGAACACTTCGGGCCCACCGGGAACCGGCATCGTGTGGTCGACATCGACGCGCACCGCGGCCATGCCCGTGTAGTGCATGCCGACGACGGCGACACCCATCACGAGGCCGGCGACGAATCGGAGACCACGGGACTTGAGGACGAGGGTGAACCAGAGCGCGGCGGTGGCGGCGACGACGGCGATCACGAAGGAAAGGACGACAAGCGCGGTGTCGTAGGTCATCGTGCCCTGCATCTGGACGGCCCACATGCCGGTGTAGTGCATCATCGCGACGGCGAGCCCGGTGATGACGCCACCGGCGAGCAGGCGCGTCAGATCGAAGGTGCGACCGATCGTGATCAGGCCGACGAATACCGCCGCGATCGCGATGACGGCCGACGCGACGGTCCAGCCGAGGTGGTAGCGGACCATGCTGTTGGGGATCGCGAAACCGAGCATCGCGATGAAGTGCATGAGCCAGACGCCCACGCCGCCGATGGCGATCGAAGCCATGAGCAGCCAGCGGAGGCGGTCGCGTCCGTTGGTCGCAGTTGCACCGCAACGGGTGCATGCCAGGCCGACGACCGATCCGGTCACCGACACGATGTATGCCAGGAACAGCAGCCAGAGGCCCATGTCGAAGTGATGTACTTGGTGGTTCACGGTGGATTCCTCGAGACTGTGAGACTGGCGGGCTGTGGATCTAGGGCGCTGCGGTCGGAAGGCGTTCCAGCGCAAACGATGTGATGGCGATCAACGCGTTCTTCGCCGAGTCGCGTTGCCGGGCATCGACAGTGATGATCGGTACGTTCGGCGACACGGACATCGCCTCACGAAGCTCTTCGATGCTGTGGGTCGGGGAGTCGTCGAACTCGTTGACGGCGATCAGGAACGGCAGGCTGCGGGCCTCGAAGAAGTCGACGGCGGCGAAGCTGTCCTCGAGCCTGCGGGTGTCGACGAGCACCACGGCGCCGATCGCGCCGTGGACCAGGTCGTCCCACATGAACCAGAACCGCCGTTGCCCCGGGGTACCGAAGAGGTAGAGCACGAGGTCGTCGGCGATGGTGATCCGGCCGAAATCCATGGCAACCGTGGTGGTTTCCTTGCCGGGAATCGCTTCGAGGTCGTCGTGTCCCTGCGAGGCGTTCGTGACGAGGGCCTCGGTGCGCAACGGCACGATCTCCGACACGGCGCCGACGAACGTGGTCTTGCCGACGCCGAAGCCGCCGGCAATCACGATCTTCGTCGAAGACACCGTGGAGCCGGAGTCAGAGTGCGCGTAAGCCACTGAGGGTCCTTTCGATCAGTAGGCGCCGTTCTGCAACGGTCGAGTGGTCGGTCAGGGTGGCGTGAACTCGGAGGTGGCCGCTGTCCACCAGGTCGCTCACCAGCACCCGGGCCACTCCGATCGGCAGACCGGCGTGAGCCGAGATCTCGGCGATCGACGGCCGGCTGCTGCACAACCGGACGATCACGGCGGGGATATCGCCTGGTGCGCAGTCGAGTTCACCGGAGGGCAGCAGGGCCTCCACCGGAGCTTCGATCGGGATCTCGACCCGGGCGCGGGTCCGCCCGCCGGTGAGGGTGTACGGCCGGGCGCGGCTTGCGGTCTGCTTCTGCTCGGGTCTGTCCATGCTGAGCGTCATCGAGCACCATGGCCGGCGCGCGGGGTCGCCTCCACGGTCTTGCCGACCCGGTCGACGAGCAGGGCCATCTCGTAGCCGACCTGGCCGATGTCGCACGAGATCGACGCCAGGGTGGCGAGGTACGAGCCGTTGCCAACGCCCATCAACAGCAGGAAGCCGTCGTCCATCTCGACGATCGACTGGCGCACGTTGCCGGCCTCGAACAGCCGGGCGGCACCGTTCGACAGGCTCGCCAAACCCGATGTCACGGCGGCCAATTGCTCGGCACGGTCAGCCGGAAGGTGGGAGTTCGAGGCCATCAGCAGCCCGTCGGCCGACACCAGGATCGCATGTGACACGCCAGGTACATCACGGACGAAGTTGGACACGAACCAGTCGAGGGTGCCGGAGGTCCCCGACGGTGTTGCAGCAGACCCCGCGGACCGATCCTGTGGTTGCGTGCCGGTGTTCATCGATCTCCTTCGATTCGGCTGTGTGCTGCGTCGGTTTCGGCTCGGCCTCTGCGAACGCCGGCCAGTTGTCGGCTCAGGATGTCGCGGATCGCCGCGGGGTCGTTGCCCCCGTTGGCCTTGGCCTGGGGTTCTGATCTTGCCTCATCGGGCACCAGGCGCGCTCCACGTTCGCGGATCGGCAGTCCGGATGCCGTGTGCCGCTTGGTTTCCTGCTCGACAGCCTTTGCTGCAGCCGCCCAGCCCGCGTCGGCGGAGCTGGACCAGACCCGGTTGCGGGATTCGGGCGCGGTGGGATCCATCAGCCACTCCGAGGCCATCCGCTCGAAGATCGGTGCACTCTCCAAACTCTCCGGCTCAATGTGCGGTTGCTCGGACTCGGTGGCGGGTATGGGCGCAGCGTCGGCGGGCTCGGCAGCGGCCGGGGCCGATGTTCCAGAGGTGAAGTAGGACAGCGGGTTGCCGCGCTGCGGCCGGTCGGGTTCCGCAGGTGCGGCCGGAGACGCCGGCGCCGGCGCGGTCGATGCGGTCACCGGAGCGGGGGTGCCGTTGACGCCGCTGGCACCGGGCGAGCGTTTCGGCAGCCCGTTGACGGTGGCCCGGGCCGGGGCGTCGGACCCTCGCTCCGACGGCAGCGACGCCGCCTGCGAGCCGTTGGCCTCGGCGTGCGCGCCGGTGGCCGCACTCGTCAGCGCATTCCGTCCTTCGTCGGCGGGCTGCGGTCGCGACCCGGTAAACGAGCCGTTGCGCAGATCGTCGAGCGACTCACCCACCCCGATGGGCGAGACCAGCGTGCCGGGGATGTGCACACTTGCCGTCACACCGGGCCGATCGGTCAACGCCGAGGTGGTGCGCAGCCGCACTGTGACTTCGTGACGTCCCGCCAGCCGGCCGACCACGAAAAGCCCCATCCGCTTGGCGGTTTCGGAGGTCACCTCGCCACCGAGCGCGAGCCGGTCGTTCGCAGCGGTCAAGTCGTCCTTGGACATGCCGAGTCCGCGGTCGGCCACCTCGACCAGCAGGCCGGCGTCGATCGCGCGTCCCACCGTGACCAACACGGGCGCATCGGGCGGCGAGTAGCGCAGCGCGTTGTCGAGCAGTTCGGCGACCAGGTGGCCGATATCGCCGGCGGCAGAGCCGGCGATCGAGACGTCGGCCAGGTGTCCGACCTGAACCCGGCGGTACTCCTCGACCTCGGACATGGCGGCGCGCAGCATGTCGGGCAGCGCGACGGGCGCGGACACCCGATGGCGTTCCACGGTGTCGGCGAGGACGAGGAGGTTGTCCCCGTTGCGGCGCATGCGCGTCGCAAGGTGGTCCAGGCGGAAGAGGTGATCCAGCCGGACCGGGTCTTCCTCGTCGAGCTCGAGTGTCTCGATGAGGGCCAGCTGTTCTTCGACGAGTGAGCGGCTTCGGCGGGACAGGGTTTCGAACATGTCGCCGATCTGCAGGCGGACACCGTGCTCGCCGGCCAGCCGGACGGCTTGGGAGTGGATGTCGTCGATCGCGCGCGCGAGCTGTCCGACCTCTTCATTGGTGCGGAACGGCAGCGGTTCGATCTCCGGTATGCCGCCGCCCTTGCTGAGCCGTTCGATTTCTTCGGGTAGCTCGACCTGTGCGACCTGCAGCGCCCCCTGGCGCAGGCGGCCGATCGACCGGATGAGCGAGCGGCCGACGGCGAGCGCGAAGACGAGAGCGGCCAGCACCGCACCGAGGATGATCGCGGTGTCACGCAGGGCATCGGACCGCAGGGCGTTGGCCCGATGGTGCAACGTGCCGTCGAGGTCGGCGGACAGGTCCTGGGTCATGGCGCGGTAGCCCTCGACGCTGGCCCGCATCGCGTCGGTGAACGCGGGCGCGTGCACGTTGTCGTCGGACGGTCGGGTGTAGGTGGCGCGACGGACGTCGGATTCCTTGGACAGCGCCGTGGTCTCGTCGGTCGTCATCAGCCGGTTGAGCCGATCGATCGCGGCCGCTTCTGCGCCTGCCGCGTCTGCGACCTCGCTGCGCAGCTCATCGGAATCGGCGAAATCGGGCGCGGCGATCAGTATCCGTTGTGCCGTCAGTGCACGCTGCGCCGCGAGGGCGTCCACGAGCTGGTCCGCGAGCGGGCGCACGGTGCGGTCGTCCACGGTGGCGGTGGTCGCTGCGATCGCGGAGACGACGCCGGAGGCCACGTTCTGCGCCCGCTCGGCGATCACCTGCTGGGGCAGCGGCCCGGATTTGAGGTCGTCGCGCAACGTCTTGGCGGTGGAGGACGCGGTCGTCAGCTCGGTGGCGACGGTCGAGTCGAAGTCGGCGGACTTGATCAGGGTGTCGAGCGCCTTGGCACTCTCGTCGAATTGTGCGAGCGGTTCGTCGATCGGTGCACCCGAGGCGGCGGCATACGCCAGCCCGTCGATCCGGTCGACCAGTTCCACCGCAGGCACCACGATCACGGCATTGTCCGACGCGAGGTTGAGCCGCGATGCGGCCGACAGCTCGTTGTAGATACGTACTGCGCCGAAGGTCGCCGCGAGCATGATCGGCAGCACCAGCGTCGCTGCCACTTTCCACCGCAGCGGCCAGCTCTCGATCGATGCGCGAGACGCCCGAGTCACGGTCGGACGCGCATGTTCTCCGACGCTCGGATCATGTGCATCCACAGCCGTACCACCCTTCGCCGAGCTAATTGACGTTCTAGAAGGGCAGCTCGGCCACGGGACAGGTTAAATGATTGGTAACGATTGCGCATCGACGGGGCTAACCGCGGCGCGTTCGCTGGCGTGCTTCCTTAATTTGTGAGTCGCCCTACATGCAAGTTTCTTGCGAATGTAAGAAACTGGCCCGATTCTTGTGGGCTCCCCCGACGGGTAGTCGGGTCGCGGCGGTGAATCCGGTAGCTGGAATCCACGACGGCGACGACGGAACACCCTGAGAAACTCAACAACGCGTCCCCGGGTGAGCGATGCGGCAGGTTGCGGCCGGCACTCGACGGCCCGCTGTATATACGGCAAACCAGGGGCCGGTTACCCGGCGGCCCGTCGCATGGCCGGGGTGAAGCTGTCGGGGAAGCCCGCACCGTCTCTCTGAGGGTCGTGGGTGACACCCCGGATCGGGACGGGGACCGCGACAGTCGATGGATTCTGCTGCGCGGGACGGTGATGCGTGATCATCCGTCTTCGGCGGGTTGTCACGGATCCGGCGTCGGGCAGGCCGGCGTTCTCGGAGGTTGGCGGGTAGCGGTCCCGCGACTGGCTGGGATGCACGGGGTCATTGCGTCACCGTGACGCACTTCGACTTGCCGGAGCAGTCACAGCAAACAATGTCAAATTCAGGAATGTGAATTACGTCTCTGTTCAAGCTCTTTGGATGTGTAAAAGACGTTTAAGAGGGATCCTTAAGGAGTCCACGGCCAACTCGATGCACCGTCTCAGCTTGGCCGAGCACGCTTGGCACTGAGTAGAAGTGTCGTGAAGCTCCGCTGGAGGTCATTGAACATGGCGACAAAAGCTGCCGGCTCGACGGTTATCGAGCTGGCGACGCACCCACTGTGGTGTTCGTCGCAGCGGTACGCCCGTGAACTCGCCGCGGCCAAGCGCAGGCATCCGTCGTCCTATCGGCTTGACGATGAGGACGACGCGCCCGACGTGGAATCTCAGCGTCCGTCGCAGTCCGGCCTGCGGACCAACGCCCTGGTGACCCCTCTGGCGTGCGCTCGGGTCCTCACCTTGCCCGCCGTCCGCGACGAGGCCATCGCGGACTGACGTCCGAAAGATCTCCGCGGTCTCAGCTGCGCGCAGCGCCCCGCCGTCCACCGCAATGGTGCAGTCGGCGAGGTAGGTCGCGGGCCCTTCGCCGCGGGCCCGACGCCGTAGCCGAAACGTGACGAACGCTTGACCGAATTGTCTACGTGTGACTACACATTCGGGCTGTCCGCGAGCCATACCATGACATCGTTCAAGATCATGGGGGCATCGCAGAGAGATCGGGTTGATGCGCGCGGTAGTTCAGGGTGTTCTCGTTCTGGTCGTGGTCGTCATGACCTATTTCTCTGGCGGTACGAACAGCGTCGACACGGCGGCGGTGAGCCTTCCGCTGACGTCGACCATCGAATCGATCGCGCCGGCCGCCGGCTCCGTCGTCGGGGTGGGGCATCCGGTGGTGGTCACGTTCAAGAATGCGGTCACCAACCGCCCTGTCGTCGAACGTGCCCTCGGGCTCAAGTCGACACCGGCTCGTGCGGGCACCTACGAGTGGCTCGACGCCAATGTCGTGTCGTGGAAGCCGGCCGAGTTCTGGCCGGCGCACAGCACCGTGATGCTGTCGGTCGGGGGCCTGCGGACCGAGTTCCAAACCGGCCCAGCCGTTATCGGTGTTGCAGACATCTCCGAGCACACCTTCACGGTGACCATCGACGGGATCGGTGAAGAGCCGCCGATCGATCTGCCCGCGCCGCACCACTTGCCGCACGCCGGCGAGGCGGGTGTGCTGCTGGCCTCCCTGGGACGTCCGGAATATCCGACCCCGGTCGGCACCTACACCGTTCTGGGGAAAGACCGCACGGTGAAGATGGACTCCAGCAGTGTCGGTATCCCCGTCGACGCGCCGGACGGGTACCTCCTTGACGTGGACTACGCGGTCCGCTTCACCCAGCGTGGTCTGTTCGTGCATTCGGCGCCGTGGGCCGTGCCGTCGATGGGGCTGGACAACACGAGCCACGGCTGTATCAGCCTGATCCCGGCGGCCGCCGAGTGGTACTTCAACACGGTCCACGTCGGCGATCCGGTGATCGTCCAGGAGTAGCGAATCCCGCTGCGAGGCAAGTCAACGCAGCGCGAGGCAGGGCAGAACCCAGCTGCAGACTCCCGAAGACACACGAAGACACACGAAGGCAGACACGCAGAAGAAGACACAGAAAAGGCGCCTGGCTCACGAGCCAGGCGCCTTTTCTGGCGCTGGGGGACGGGTTAGTCGGCGGGGCCGGGCAGCGTGGGGGTCCCGGCGACCGGGCCGCCTCCGGGCGACACGGTCGGCACACCCTTTCCGGTCCCTGCGGCGACCGTCACCGGAGCCGCGGCGATCGGTGCGGCGGCGGGGACGACGGGAGCGGCGGGTACCACCGGCACCGGCGGGGGTGCCAGCGGCACGGGCGGAACGATCGGTGGCGGCGGTGCCAGGGGGACCGGCGGAACCACCGGTGGCGGCGCCAGAGGTACCGGAGGCACGGCTGCAGGTGCGGCTGCGGGAACAACCCCCGCGGCTTCCACCGCCGGCGCGGCGCACGGTGCACCGGGCGCGGCGGCCCCGTCGACGCATTTATATCCGCCGGTCTTGAGTGGTAGCGCTGCCGCATGCGGGCTCAGCGCCATCGCGGCCGCCACTGCTGTCAGGCAAAACCCAGCGCCGATAGCAGTTTTGACGGTGATGTTGGCAAAGGTGGTCATCACGAGCGACTCCCTTTTTCGTGCGGATAAATTACATCGGTGAAAATTGTGTCGAGCGCAACCGTAGAGCTGCCCGAAATCGGTGTCCACACAAGTTCTCAGATGGTTGCGGGGTTGACATGTGAGTGAGCCGTACTCGTGACCGCATCGTTTCCAACCGCCCGCGTCCGGCGTGGTAAGGAAGGGTATCGGCAGCGCGAACTCCCCGTCAGGACGTGGTTTTCGCAAACATCACTGGCCGAGCTGCATCAGAATCCCTTTGGCCGCAAGCTGTTCGAAGCTGTAGCTGAATTCGCCACGGCGTCCGACCGAAAGGACATAGCGGTCCTCACCTTCGGTCAGCGGTACGGTGAACGTGAAAGTGCAGTTGGCGGTACCGCTCTTGCCGGGCCCCAGGGTGGTGGTGGCCAGGACGTCGCCCTTGCCGTTCTTGACGGTGACGGGTGTGCCGGCATTGACGTCGGCATATCCGTTCGCCCCCTGGCATTTTGCGCCGTCCGAGACGATGCCCTCGGCCCCGGAATTATCGGTGAGTACGAAAGTGCCCGTGACATTGGCCTTTTCGAGTATGTGAAAACCCTGCGAGAAAAGCGGACAGAAGGTGTCGACCGCGATCTTGTCGGCGAGCAGGCCCTGCTGGGGTTCGCCGTCTTCCAGGTGACGGCAGACCTGCCGACCGTGGGCAATGGCGTTGGCGTCGGAGTTGAACTGACCGCTGAGTCCGGCGTCCTTCAGTGCGTTGAGGTATCCGGCTTCCGGCGAGGGTGGTGGTCTGCGCCCGGCCACCAGCAGCACCCAGACCACGGCAGCGGCCATCACGATGATCGCCGCCGCGGCCGTCGTTCCCAACCAGGTTGCCCTGATACCCGACGTCTTCAGTTCGAGGTAGTCCGGCAGCATCCGCCCGCCATCCGGATCGCTCGATGCGCTTCGGCCGTCACGCACCCGATTCGTCGGATGCCCGGTGACGAAGTAGCGGCCTTCGTGACGCGCGGTGGGGTCCGGACGCCACCCGGTCGGCGCGGACGAGTGGATCTGCCCGCACCGGCTGCAGGTGTCGGCGGCATCGAGCGGAGATCCGCAATACGGGCAGGTCATCACTACCCGTTATATGCCGGTCAGACCGTTCGCACAGCGGGCCTGCGCATATTCGGGTTGGAAACACTCGGCCCGGCGCACTGCTGAGCAGTCGCACCAACCCCGCCGCGACCGGGCCGCGTACCGGCCACTACCGTGCTAGCCATGACACGGGTGACGGTGATCACAGGCGGCGCAGGTGGAATGGGGTTCGCCACGGCCAAGGTCGTCGGCCGCGACCAGACAGTGGTGTTGTGCGATGTCCGGCAGGACCGCCTCGACGCCGCCGCCACCGCACTGGGGGACCTGGGGATCGCCGCCAGGATCGTCAATGCCGACGTCACGGACCGGGCCGCCGTCGACCGGTTGTTGGAGACCGCTGCCGGGCTCGGCACCGTCAGCGCCGTCATCCACGCGGCCGGGGTCAGCCCAAGCATGGGTGACGCCGAGTACGTGATGAAGACCAACGCGCTGGGCACGCTGCATGTGAACGAAGCCTTTTTCGCGTCCGCGCCCGAGGGCGCGGCGATCGTCAACGTGGCGTCGATGGCGGCACATCTGCTACCCGAGGAAGTCATTCCCGCGCAGCACTTCCCCCTGGCGCTGCAGGACCAGGACCAGTTCCTCACCGAAATGCTGGCGGCGTGCGGCATGGCTCCGGAAGACATGCGCTCCGGGTTCTCCTATGCCATCAGCAAGGCCTTCGTGAAGTGGTACAGCTCGTCACAGGCCGAGCGGTTCAACGGTCGTGGCATCCGGATCGTCTCCGTCTCCCCGGGTTCCATCGATACCGAGATGGGCCGGTTGGAGGAGCAGGCGGGCGCGGGCGCGATGGTGGCCGACGCGGCGGTACCGCGCTGGGGCAAGCCCGAGGAGATGGCTGATCTGCTGGCCTACTGCGCCAGTGAGCGGGCGGGCTATCTCACCGGCACGGACATCCTCAACGACGGTGGTGTCGTCGCCTCGATGCGGGAACGCGCCCGGTTGGCCGCTGCTGGCAGCTAGTCAGCCGAACTCCAGCAGCGTGTAGGCCCCGCGAATCTGGCGCGTGGGCTTGAACTGCCAGAACGCCGGAAACGCGGTGTGGAAGAACCATCCGCGTCCGCGCGGCATCGGCAGATCGTGCACGGCTTTGATACCGGGCACGGTGTGCGCCAGGTCGGCCAACTGGGCCGGCGTCAGGCTGAACGGCATTGGTGGCACCCGATAGTGCCTCGAGGACCGCATGCCTTTGGGCGCGAACCTCTTCACCAGCACGGGTGGCAGGTCGAAGATCATCTGACCGCCGGGAAAACGGCTGGCGCACTCGGTGATCAGGCCGAGCGCTTCGTCAGGTTGCAGGTACATCAGCAACCCCTCCGCCGTGATGAAAACCCCGTCGGTGGGATCCACCGCGTCCATCCAGCTGTAGTCCAGCGCCGACTGCGCCCGTACGGCGATGCGGTCGGACGCGGGCAGAAGACGCTCGCGCAATTCGATGATGGGCGGGAAATCCACGGTGAGCCAACGAAACCGCGCACCCGGTAGCGTCGCATCCAGTCGCCAGAAACTCGTCTGCAGACCTTCGGCCAGCGCCACCACCGTGGCCGACGGGTGCTCGCTCAGGTAACCACGAGCGGCCTTGTCGAAGGCCAGCGAGCGCAGCGCCATCTCCTGGCCCTTGCGCCGTCCGAACTTGTCGAAGTCGAAGTCGATCGAGTCAGCGAGCTTGATGGCCAGCGGGTCCTCGATGATGGCATGGGGGTGGCGGGCCTGGTGGGCCCGGCCGTTCAGGGTCAGCAGGGCGGTTTCCGAAACCCCGGTCAGGGTGCCTGCGTCGACTCTGCCGTCGTCTGGGACATTCACCACAGCAACGCTACCGGCGCTATCCGGACAGCGCCTGCGGTGACAGCTCCTTGAGCATGGCGTTGGCCCAACGCATCTGGCGCAGGGTCTGCGGATGACAGCGCTTGGTCAGTTCGAGCAGCTTGTCGTCCTTGGTGGCCTGCGCACCCTGGGCGAGCAACTCCCAGTCCAGCGACACCCCGGCCGCGTCACGATGCACGGAGCGCAGGTCCGCCAGCAGGACGAGCGCCGGTTCCGGATACCGGCGCAGCGCGGTACTGAGTCCCTGTTGGATCCGGTGGGTCATCGGGTGCTGCCGGCAGTGGTCCGACAGATGCAGGCCGTAGTGCCGTCCGTGCTCGGCCAGGGCGTGCACGTGCTCCTCCGACCAGTGGGCCAGGTCCTCGGCGAGGTGTGCGATGTCCTGGTCGGCGTGATGGCGGGCGGAGATGGCATGCAGGTCACGGGCGAGTGACCGCTCGCTGCGGTGCAGTTCGGCCAGGGCCGGTGCGAACTTGCTCATGGCGAGCCGTCCGTCCCGGCCGGCGCGGGCGCCGAGGCCGTGTTCGTCGGCGCCGGAGCGGGGCCGCGGCCGCCGCCGATGCGCCGTAGTGCCGCGGCGGCGGTCTTGAAGATCGGCTGCTTGGAGACCGGGTCCCAATCGGTGAGGGTCAGCTCGTTGGCCGCCCGGTGATGGGCGCCGGAGCCCGGGTCCGGCGGGGTGTCCCAGTACCCGTAGTGGAACGGCAGGAAGACCACGCCCGGGCGGATACCGGTGACCCGCGCGGCCGCCATGACGCATCCTCGTGGGGTGCTGACCTCGACGAAATCGCCTTCCTCGATTCCGGTTCTGCGGGAATCGGTTTCGGATATCTCGAGCCACACCTGGGGCGCAGCTGCGTTGAGTTGTGGTGCCCGGCCGGTTTTGGTGCGGGTGTGGAAGTGGTAGAGGGTGCGCCCGGTGATCAATACGTACGGGTACTCCGGTGACGGCGGTTCATGGGGCGGCACGTATTCGGCGGCCTTGATGATGGCGCGCCCGAAGGGGTTCATCGCGCGGTACTCGGTGGGTTCCAGTGGGGCGCCGGTGATGAGGTCTTTCCCGTAGGCCTCGCAGTAGTCGGGTTGCGCCCAGAAGTTTCCGTCGGCGTAGAGGCGCTCGGTGCCGTCGGGATTCTCGGAGTTGCATGGCCACTGGATGCCGCTGCCGCCGCGCAGCTTGTCGTAGCTCAGGCCCGTGTAGTCGCACGGCCGTCCGGCACTGCACTGCTTCCAGGCTTCGAAGGCGGCTTCGGGTGTGCGCCAGGGCGGCAATGGTTGCCCGTCGGCGTCCCGGAATCCCATGCGCCGGGCGAAGTCGAGGAAGATGTCGAGGTCCGAGCGGGCCTGTCCGGGCGGGTCTACGGCTTTCTCCGAAAGGTGCACGGTGCGATCGGCATTGGTGAACGTCCCGGTCTTCTCCGCCCACGCTGCGGCGGGCAGCACCACGTCGGCCAGCGCGGCGGTCTCGGTCAGAAAGATGTCCTGAACCACCAGGAACAGCCGGTCCTGGGACAGGATGCGACGGATCCGCTCCAACTCGGGCAGGGATACCGCCGGATTGGTCGCGGTGACCCACAACATGCGGAGGCTGCCTTCTTCGGCGTAGCGCAGCATCTGCATGCAATGGGTGGGAGGCGCGTAATGCGGGATCTGCGTCGGATCGAGGTTCCACAGCCGCGCCAGTTCCTCGATGTGAGAGTCGTTGGCCCAGTTGCGGAATCCGGCCAGATCACCGTCGGCTCCGCACTCTCGGGTGTTCTCGGCGGTGGGCTGGCCGTTCATCTGCAGGATGCCGCAGCCAGGCTTGCCGAGCAGGCCGCGCACCAGGTGCACGTTGTTGACCTGCACTGCCGCCGCGGTGGCCTGATGTGACTGGTAGAAGCCCTGCAGCACGGTCGACAGCAGCCGCTCGGCGGTGCCGAGGATTTCCGCGGCTGCACTCAGCTGCTTCGGCTCGATCTGACAGATGCGGGCGACCCGTTCCGGAGGGAACTCGGCGACCCGCTTGGCCAGTTCGTCATAGCCCACGGTGTGCGCGTCGACGTACGCGTGGTCCACCCAGTCATGGGCGAGGATCTCGTGCAACAGCCCGTTCATCAGGGCCACGTTGGTGCCCGGCAAGGGTGCCAGGTGCACCGTGGCGTGTTGTGCGACGAGGGTCGGTCGTGGGTCCACACACAGAAGCGCGGGCGGATCGGTCCCGGTGAGGCGATCGAGCATGCGCATCCACAGCACGGTCTGGGTCTCGGCGACGTTGTGGCCGTACAGCGCGATGGTGTCGCAGTGGTCGACATCGGTGTAGGAACCCGGCTGGCCGTCGCAGCCGAACGACTCCTTGAGCGCCTCGCCGGCCGTCGCGGTGCACAACCTCGTGTTTCCGTCGACGTGGTTGGTGCCGATCGCCCCGTGTGCGATCACGCCCTGGGTGTAGTACTCCTCGATGAACAGCTGGCCGGACGTGTAGAAGCCGATCGAGCTCGGCCCATGATCGTTCAGCAGGCTCGTCGTGTGGGCCACGATCCGGTCCATCGCGGTGTCCCAGTCGGCTTCGACCAGCTTGCCGTCGCGGCGGATCAGGGGAGTGGTCAACCGATCAGGTGAGGCGTTGGCCTGCCACCCGAAGAGATCTTTGGGATCGACCCGGCCGTGGTTGACGCGGTCCACCGTGCGTCCGCGCACCCCCACTATCCGGCCGTCCTTCACGGCGATGTCCAACCCGTCACCGTTGGAGTGCAGGACCGCGGCCGATTGAACCCAGCGGTCCACCTGCTCGGGAGCCAGCCCCCCGTCGAGGTAGCTGTCCTCGCGGTCCGGCCATGCCTGCCCGCGCCCGTAGGGTGTCCTGGGGCCCCATGGATCGGCGATGCGGTCGTTCACCGTGAACAGGTACCCGCCGTCGGTCAGCCCAAACCACAGCGTCGTGGTGTGCAGCCTGAGTCGCTGTCGGGTACACCTCGAGTGGGGGCAGGTTGAAGATCCACAAAGCCGACAGCGCCGATGTTGGCAGCGAAATGCTAAGGAAGCCAGGTTGATTGGTAGTTCGATGCACATCAGGCAGGGCGAGCACGGCCGGATGGCCCGTCGGGCTGCATTCAAGATCCCATTGGTGATGACCGTGGCCGCCGCGTTGGGGAGGGCGCCGCGGGCCAACGCGCAGATCGACGGCCACGGAGCCCGCTGGTCACCGGAGCGGGCGCACCGCTGGTACGCCGCGCAGGGTTGGCTGGTCGGCGCCAACTTCATCCCGTCGAACGCAGGCAATCAGCTGGAGATGTTCCAGCCGGACACCTACGACCCGCAACAGATCGACAACGAGTTGCGGATCGCCCGGCTGGCCGGGTTCAACACGGTGCGGGTCTTCCTGCACGACCAGTTGTGGGCACAGGGGCATCTGGGCTTTCAGAACCGACTCGCCCAGTTCGTTGCCCTCGCGTCCAGTCACGGCATCAAACCGCTGTTCGTACTGTTCGACTCCTGCTGGGATCCATTTCCCCGACTGGGGCATCAGCGCCGTCCCCGGCCCGGGATCCACAACTCGGTCTGGGTGCAGGGCCCGGGTGCACAGCACCTGGACGATCGCCGGTACCGGCGACTGCTGCGCGAGTACGTCGTCGGCGTGATCAGCCAGTTCCGTCGCGACGAGCGGGTGCTCGGGTGGGACCTGTGGAACGAGCCGGACAATCCCGCGGCCAACTACCGCGAGGTGGAACGCCAGGACAAGATCGCCCTGGTCGAGGAGTTGCTGCCGCAGGTCTTCGGGTGGGCTCGCTCGGTCAATCCCGTCCAACCGTTGACCAGCGGTGTGTGGGACGGTCCGTGGGCTGATCCGTTGGCGCGCAGCCGGATGGCGACGCTGCAGCTCGACCTCTCCGACGTGGTGACCTTCCACAGCTACGACCATCCGGAAGGGTTCGAGGCCCGGATCGGTGAGCTGGCCCCGATGGGCCGTCCCATCCTGTGCACCGAGTACCTGGCCCGCGGGGAGGGCAGCACCATCGAGGGTGTGTTGCCGATCGCCAAACGACACAACGTCGGTGCGTACAACTGGGGCCTGGTCGCGGGTAAGACGCAGACGTATCTACCGTGGGACTCCTGGGACAGGCCGTACAAGTCTCCGCCGCGGGTGTGGTTCCATGACTTGTTCCATGCTGATGGCCGGCCTTACCGCGACGGTGAGATCCGCACGATCCGGAAGCTGACCGGACGGCCGTATCCCTGACGACGGGACTGTCCATGACAGGTGGGAAGCGCACCGCGCTGGTGCTGTGGTTGTTCGCCGTGACGGTGCTGTTCACGGCTTGCTCGACACCGGACACGGCGACCCCGCGGGATGGCCGCCAGGTGTCCGCGGCGACGGCGGCCGGGTTCGGCGATGTGGCGGTACCCGCGGGAGTCGTCGTGCTGGGCGTGGATTCAGAATCGGGCATAGACACCCGCTACCGGTTGGCGTTGAGGATGAATGCCGCCCAATTGCGGGAGTTGTTGGCGCAGTTCGAAGAGCAGCCGCACGCCTCGGAGCTTCCCCGCACCACGCCGGTGATCGCCGGGCCACCGTTGTCCGCCGCGCCGAATCCGCTGTACGCCCAGGACCGGGTCACCACGAAAGCCGGGCGGACGGTGTACCGGGATGTCATCGTCGACGAGCGATCACCGGATGAGGTGTACGTGCATCTGTCGATCTTCACCACCTGAGCAGGGACTTCAGCGTCCACCCATGCGGCTGACGTCGGCGATGGCGGCGACGAACTGTTCGGGCGCTTCCTGGGGAACGTTGTGTCCGATGCCGTCGAGGACTCGATGTTCGTAGGGCCCGGTGTAGAGCGAGCGATAGCCGGCACCGTCCTTGGCCGCACCGTCGAAGTCGGACCCGATCGTGATGGTCGGCACGGTGACGGGGGGCTTGCCGGCCAACCGTGCTTCGTCGGCGTCGAAGCGGGCTTCACCGGGGGCCAGGCTGAGCCGCCACCGGTAGTTGTGCACGACGATGGCGACGTGATCGGGGTTGTCGAACGCAGCGGCGGACAGGTCATAGGCGGCGTCGTCGAAGTGCCACAGCGGTGAGGCCTTCGTCCAGATCAACCGGTTGAACTCCTTGGTGTTCTCGCGGTAGCCGAGTTCACCGCGCCGGGTGGCGAAGTAGTACTGGTACCACCAACCCAACTCGGCCTCCGGCGCCAGCGGCTTCAAGTTGGCGGCCAGGTTGACGGTGATGTAGCCGCTGACCGCGACCAGTCCCGCGCAGCGCTGCGGCCACAGGGCGGCGACGTTGTTGGCGGTGCGTCCGCCCCAGTCGTATCCACCGAGCACCGCCTCGGGGATGTTCAGGGTGTCCATCAGCGCGATGACGTCGTGCGCCAGTGCGGCCTGCTGCCCGTTGCGCACGGTATCGGCGGAGCGGAACCGGGTGGACCCGAAGCCGCGCAGGTGGGGCACGATGACGCGGAAGCCCCGATCGGCGAGCAGAGCCGAGGCGTCGGCATAGCTGTGGATGTCGTAGGGCCAGCCGTGCAGCAGGATCACCGGCTGTCCGTCCGCCGGACCGGCCTCGGTGTAGCCGACGTTGAGTTCGCCGGCGTCGATCTGCTTGACCGGGTTCATGGTGTGCGACGGCTTCGATGGGGCCCCAGTCGGCGGCCCCGGCGACGGCGCGGGTGAGGTGCCGCAGGCGGCGAGCGTGGCCGCCCCGGCGGCGGCCGCCGTGAGGAAGCCGAAGTTCCTTCTGCTCAAACCATTCACCGTTGCTGCTCCTTCTCGCGGGGTCTCGGTGTCCATCTCACCCGTCCGGACACATCAAGTCCAACGATTGAATGTGATGAGGCCCATCGACAGGATAGATAGGCTGACACCGTGGAGTTACGACAGATCGAACACTTCATCGCCGTGGCCGGCGAGATGAGTTTCACCCGCGCCGCCGAGCGGGCGCATGTCGTGCAGTCGGCGTTGTCGACCTCGATCGCGAAGCTGGAACGTGAACTCGGCGTGGAGCTGTTCGACCGGTCGCGGCAACGGATCAGCCTGACCGCCGCGGGGGAGGCCTTCCGGTCGCATGCCTACGAGGTGCTGCACGCGGCCCGTGCGGCGGCCGAATCTGCCGGTCAGTTCCGCGGGTCTCTCATGGGCACAGTCGAATTCGGCTCGTTGATCTCGTATGGGCCGGTCGATGTCGGCGGTGCCCTCGGCGACTTCCACCGTGCCCACCCGTTCGTCAGGCTGCGGTTGAGGCTGAGCCAATCGGGTGCCTCAGCCTATCTGGCAGCACTCCTGGAGGGCTCGCTGGATCTGGCCCTGGTCTCGCTGCCCAACCGGTTCCCGGCGCAGCTGGACATGAAGCTGCTGTTCGAGGAGCCGATGGTGTTCGTCTGCCGCGACGACCACGCCCTGGCGCGTCGTCGCCGTCTGGAGCTGGGGGACCTGGCCGGCGAGGAGCTCGTCGGCTTCCCACCGGAGTTCGGGCTGCGACGCCTGATGGACGAGGCGTTTCACCGTGCCGGTGTGCAACCGCAGACGCAGTACGAGGTTCCGGCCGGGTTCGCCGCGATCGCCGAACTGGTCGGCAACGGACTGGGCACCGCCTTCATGCCGGCGTCCGAGGCGCGCCGCTACGGCGATCTGGGGACCGTTGTGCTGCGCGACCCGCCGGTATGGCAGGTCTATCTCGCCGCGCCGCCGGTCGAGCGGATGACACCGGCCGCGGCGCGGCTGGCCGAAACCCTGCTCGACGCCGCGGCTTCCGTGTCCGGCTAACGGGCCAGCGGGCTGTAGAACACCAGGCCGTTGCCCTTGTTGTCGTAGACCACGGCCCGGCGCTCGTGGGCATCGTCGTACGGGTGCTTGATGATTCCGCCGCCGCTCTCCTCGATGGCCTTGGCCGCACCGTCCACATCGGCGGTCTTGATCCCGACGACGACCTGCCCGGGGATCGGGTGATCCACCGAAGTGGCCAGAGCGAGAGTCAGCGATCCACCGTCGAGCGCGGCGAAGTGGGCGCCATCGCGGAACTTCAGCGGCATTCCCAGCGTCTCGGTGTAGAAGCGGATCGACTCATCCAGGTCGTCGGTCGAGAGAATGATCATCCGCACGTCGTGGTCGCTCATCAGTGCCCTCCTATGGCTGAACGATTTCAGGTTAGGGGCTGCCCGGGTGCGAACATAGAGTCTTTGGTCCATCCGGGTCCCTTGACCACTACCAGTTCTACGGAACCTTCGGTTTGATCTCCTCTATCACCCACTGGGCATAGTCGAGATATTCGGCGACACCGCTGACGGCGGGCAGCGGCACGGCGCTGACCGTGACTCCCTGTTCCCCGAGCCAACACAACCGGTCGACGATTTCCTGCGCGCTCATCCCGGACCGGGCATCGGGGTCCTCGCGTACGGCATGCCCCTCGCCGACGCGCCTGGTCGCCATCCCGTGTACGACGTCGAAGTCCCGTCCGTCGTAATCCGGTTGGGACTTGATGAACTCGATCCGCTCGGCCAGTTGTTCCGGAGGGGTGAGAAACGACCACCATCCGGTGGCATGCTTCGCGGCGCGCCGTAGCGCCCCGTCGGCGTCCCCCCCGATCCACACCGGAAGGTGCGGTTTCTGAATCGGTTTGGGCTCGAAAGCGATGTCGTCGAAGGCCACGTATCGGCCTTCGAACCGTGGGGTTTCGCTGGTCCAGAGTTCGATGATGGCAGCCAGGTACTCGTCGGCAATCCGTCCCCGTTCGTGAAAAGGAACGCCGAGTAGTTCGAATTCCCGCTGCAGCCAACCGACTCCGAAAGTGACCATCATCCGCCCACTGCTCATCCAGTCGGCGGTTGCCAGTGACTTGGCGAGGACGAGCGGATGCTGGAGTGGCAGCACCGTGATGCAGGAGTTGAGCCGTATCCGTGAGGTGGCACCCGCGAGGTAGGCCTGCGCGGCGGTGGACTGCAGATAGTGCGGTCCGGACAACTCGACGTGTTCGCGCGGGATGGCGAAATGCTCGGGTACGGCGATCATGTCGTAGCCCAGCTCGTCGGCCCGCTTCGCCATGCGGGTCTGATCGGCGCCGGTGACTTCGGCCTCCCATGGCTGCATCGTCGCCTTGAGTCGCAGTGTGTGCGGCAGGTTGAAGATGAATTTCACCTGGTCTCCGTTCCGTCTTGCCGGGGCCGATGTGCAGGACTCTACATATGTAGAGACTGTGTGGGGTAGGTTGTTCCAGATCAGGCCAACCACGGGAGACCTCGCCAAACGATGACGCTGCAATTCGATCTGTCGAACCGCCGGGTGTTGATCACCGGTGCCGGACAGGGTGTCGGCCGGGGACTTGCCGATGCTTTCGCCGCGGCCGGTGCCACTGTGCTGGTCAATGACCTCCGAGGCGAGCGGGCCGAGGCTGTGGCCACAGAGCTGCGGGACGCGGGCGGCGATGCGCTGGCGGTGCCGTTCGACGTCACCGACTACGAAGCGGTCACGCAGGCGATCACGAAGGCCGGGCCCGCCGACATCCTGGTCAACAACGCGGGCAACGCCGGGGCCGACGGATTCGCCGCCCGGATGCCGTTCGCGGACACCGCCCCTGCCGACTGGGACCCGTTCCTGCAGGTGAATCTGTATGGCGTACTGCATTGCACGCGTGCGGTGCTGCCGACGATGGTGGAACGACACTGGGGCCGGGTCGTGACGATCGTCTCGGATGCGGGCCGGACCGGGGACGCCAGCGGTGCGGTCTATGCGGCGGCAAAAGCCGGTGCCGCGGGCCTGACGCGGTCGATCGCGCTGGAGAACGGCCGTTACGGCATCACCGCCAACAACATCGCGCTGGGGACTATGCGTACCCCGCTCACCGAACCATTGTGGGCCGAAATGGCCGACTCCCCGCAGGCCAAGGCGATCCTGTCGCGCTATCCGATCCGCAGGCCCGGCCTGCCCGAGGATGTGGCCTATCTGACGGTGCTGCTGGCCAGTGACCACGGCTCCTGGATCACCGGCCAGACGCTACCGGTCAACGGCGGCTACTCATTCGCGATGTGAGATGGCCGGAGCCGCGGCGACGATCGCGGTGATGATGTCGTGGAGCTCCTCGTCGGAGTTGATCGTGCGGTCGCCGCGGGCCAGGGCCAGCATCAGACCGCTGATGAAAGTCACCAGTACATAGGCCTTTTCATCGACCAGTTCCGGATCGGTATCGGCCGGGCAGAGCCCCGCCACAACGCTGCGGTGCAGGTCGAAGAACCGTTGCTGATTGTGGCTGAACGCCTCGGCCAGGCCGGCGTCGCGGCTCGAGGGCATGACCAGCTCGTAGCGGGCCTTGCTCCGGACCAGACGCGCGCCGGTGCTCGACCGGATGACCAGCCGCGCCAGACCGCGCACATCACCGTGCGCCCCCGGACCTGTGGCCGCGGTCAGATCGGCCAGGTCGAGATCGGCGATGCGGTTGGCCGCCGCCTGGATCAACGCCGCGCTGGTGCGGAAGTAGAACGACGTGGTGCCGTCCGGTACCCCGGCTTTGCGGTCGACCTTCAGATGGGTGACGCCTTTGATGCCCTCGCGGGCCAGCAGAGTGATTGCCGCGTCGCACAATTCGCGCCGGCGTTGATCGGGATTCTGTTTTGCCCCCACGCCGCACCTATCGGCGGGCCGGTGCGGCGACGTGCTCGGGACGCACCCCGGTACCGACCAGGTACGCCGGAATCGTGGTCAGCTGGGGGAACCGGTGCACGATCTTCAGCAGAGCTCCGGGCGGGGTGATGTCGGCCCCGGCCATGACGGGCGCAATCACCCGGCGATGCAGGATCCGTTGGAAGCCTTGGGTGATGACAGTGGGCAGCGTGCGCCGACGCTGCACAGCGGCGAGGTCGGAGCCGGTGACCCGATGCTCCCGTAGCGGTTGGTACAGCAGGCGCGCGGCCGCCGCGGCGTCCTGGATGGCGACATTGATTCCGACCCCGCCGACCGGCGACATCGCGTGGGCGGCATCGCCGATGCACAGCAGGCCGTCGCGGTGCCACCGCTCCAGCCGGTTGAGCTGGACATCGAGATGCTTGATGTCGTCCCAGGAGGTGAGTGCGCCGGGATCGGCCTCCGGAATGAGTTCGGCGAGTTCGGCGTGGAAGGCGTCCAGGCCGCGGGCCCGGAGTCCGGCGTCGCTGCCCTTCGGGATCAGGTAGGCGACCTGGAAGTAGCCGGTGCGGGGAATCATGATCAACGCCCGTCCGGGCGCGGTCCGCGGGATCAGTGAGTACTGGCCATCTTCGGTGCGCGGCAGGCGGAACCACCACACGTCGAAGGGCACCGGGTAGTCCCGGGTGTTGAGTCCGGCCTCCCGCCTGACCAGCGACGTGCGCCCGTCGCAGGCCACGGTGAGCTCGGCGCGCAGTTCCCCGTCCCCGTCCGGACTGGTGTATTGGACCCCGGTGACGCGCTCGCCTTCGCGCAGTAGTCCGGTCACCTCGGTCTGCATGCGCAGGGTGAAGTTGGGTTCCGCTCTGCCCGCATCGGCCAGCAGGTCGAGGAAGTCCCACTGCGGCACCATCGCCACGTATGGATGGGGCTGGCGCAGCCGACGGAAGTCGACCAGCGTCACCGGCTCGCCGTCGACCGTGAACTCGCCCTTTTCCACCTTGCTGTAGCCGATCTTGTCGAACTCTCCGAAGAGTCCCAGCTCGTCGAGCATGCGCATGGTGCTCGGGTGCACGGTGTCGCCGCGGAAGTCGCGCAGGAAGTCGGCGTGCTTCTCCATGACGGTGACCGGTACCCCGCACCTGGCCAGGATCAGCCCAAGCATCATTCCGGCGGGGCCGCCGCCCGCGATCACGCAGGTGGTGTCAGGCATGGGCGAGTCCGTTCAGCGCGTCGGGCAGGGGTTCGGTGTGGAGCACGCCGAGGCGCTGCGTCGCGCGGGTGAGGGCGACATACAACTCGGCGGCGCCGCGGTCGCCGTCGGCCAGGATGTGTGCGGGTTCCACCACGAGCACGGCGTCGAACTCGAGGCCCTTGGTTTCCGACGGTGCCACCGCACCGGGCACGCCGGGTGGGCCGATCACCACACACGTGCCCTCGCGGGTGGCTTCCTCCCGCACGAATTCCTCGACAGCTGATGGGATTTCAGCGGCGGCCAGCTGCCTGGCCCACGGCTGCACACCGCAGGACCGGACGGACTCCGGCGGTTTGACGCCGGGCGCGAACTCGGCGAGCAGCGCCCCGGCCACCGCCATGATCTCGGCCGGGGTCCGGTAGTTGACCGACAGGGTCCGGTAGATCCACCGGCCGGGCACGTAGGGTTCGAGCATCGCGTCCCAGGACCGGGCGCCGGCGGCCGAGCGGCGCTGAGCCAGGTCGCCGACCACCGTGAAGGACCGGCGTGGACACCGACGCATCAACACCCGCCAGTCCATCTCGGACAGTTCCTGGGCTTCGTCGACCACAACATGACCGTAGGTCCAATCCCGGTCGGCCGCAGCGCGTTCGGCGAGTTCCCGGGTGTCGCGCTCGAGAAACCGGTCGGCCAGGTCCTCGGCGTCGATGAGGTCGCTGGCCAGCAGGTGGTCCTCGTCGTCCATCAGGTCCTCGCGGGCGATCATCAGATCGAGCACGCCTGCGGCGTAGGCGGCTTCCTCGCGCCGTTCGCGTTCGGCGGCTTCCTCGCCCGCCTTGTCCCGGCCCAGGAGGTCGACCAGCTCGTCGAGCAACGGCACGTCCGACACGGTCCAGGCGCTGCCGTCGGTACGCAACAGGCGAGGGTCGGCGCCGGCCGCGGCCAACCTCTCGGCCGACGAATACAGCGGGGCCAGCAGGGTCTCCGGGGTCAGGATCGGCCAGAGTCGATCTAGTGCCGCGGCGAACGCCGCGTTCTCGTCGAGCTCGCTGACCACGCTGGCCCGCAGCTCCTCCCACGCCGCCTTGTCCTGACGGCTCAACCAGCCCTTGCCGATACGCGCGACGGCACGTTCGGTGAGGACGTAGGTGACGATGTCGCGGAACGTCGTACGCGCCTCGTTGTGCGGTAGTCCCGTTTCACGGGCCTCCTCGATGGCCCACTGCGCGGTTTCGGCGTCGATGCGGACGGTGACATCGGGCAGTTCGATGTAGATCGGCTCGTCGGGGACCTCCTGGCGGTCGGCGACCGCGGCGGCCAGCACGTCGAGGATCTTCAACGAGCCCTTGATCGCGGCCACCTCGGGTGCGTCCTCGGCGGTGACGTGCAGGCCGGGAGCCAGGTCGCCGGGCGTCATGAACACCGCGTCGGACTCGCCCAGTGAGGGCAGCACCCGGCCGATGTGGTTCAGGAACGCCTCGTTGGGTCCGACCACGAGCACGCCGTGACGTTCGATCCGCTCCCGGTGGGTGTAGAGCAGGTAGGCCACCCGGTGCAGCGCCACCACGGTCTTCCCGGTGCCAGGGCCGCCCTCGACCACCAGCACGCCGGTGTGTTCGTTGCGGATGACCTCGTCCTGCTCGGACTGGATCGTGGCGACGATGTCGCGCATGCCCTCGCCGCGCGGAGCGTTCACCGCGGCCAGCAGTGCGGCGTCCTCGTCACCTTCGTCGCCCGCGGTGGGCCGGCCCAGCACCTCGTCGGTGAAATCGAGCACCCGCCGACCCAGGGTGCGGAACTGGCGCCGCCGGCGCATGTTCTCCGGGTTGGCCCCGGTTGCGGTGTAGAACGGTCGCGCCAGCGGTGCCCGCCAGTCCAGCAGCAACGGCTCGTAGTCGTCCTCGCGATCGAAGATGCCGAGGCGCCCGACGTAGAGATGTTCCCCGGCAACGGTTTCCAGCCGCCCGAAGCACAGGCCGTTGTCGGCCACGTCGAGCCGGTTGGCTTCCTTGGCCAATGCGCGCACCTCGGCGTCGCGTTCCACCGCGGAGCCGCCGTGCTCGCGCAGCGCGGTGCGGTAGCGGTCACGCACCCGGATGCGTTCGGCGTCCAGGCGGGTATAGAGCCCGTCGACATAGGTCTGTTCGGACTGCACTTCGACATCGTGATCGTCAGCTGGCACGTGCTCCCTGTTCCTCCGTGGCTTGCTCCGGCCAGCGATTGTGCGCCATCACCGGGGCCTTGCCGCAAGGCCCCGGGGTCGCGATAAAATTCAGGTCAGCAAGCGCTCACCCCATCCGGCCGACATCCACGATACGCAGCACCGCGGCACCCTCTTCGTCGCTCGCGGCCAGGTCGACTTCCACGTCGAAGCCCCAATCGTGATCTCCGGCAGGATCTTCGAGGATCTGTCGAATCCGCCACACCTGCGGCTGCCGGTCGAAGATCAGCAACGCCGGGCCCCGAGCATCTGCTCCGGTGCCCACCTCGGCGTGCTCGTCGAAGTACTCTTCCCCGATTTCGGCCCAGCGTTCGGCCGTCCACCCGGATGAGGCGTCCAGCGCACCGAGCTCGTCCCAGCGGGCCCGCGCGAACAACTCCACCCGACGGAACAGTGCGTTGCGCACCATCGCGGTGAATGCCCGCTCGTTGCCGGTCAGCGGCCGTGGTCGGGCCGGAACCGCCACCGGTGCGTCGTGAGGTTGGTCCGGACTCGTCAGCTGCTCCCACTCGTCGAGCAGGCTGGAATCCACCTGGCGCACCAATTCGCCGAGCCATTCGACGATGTCGGCGAGTTGCTCGGTCCGCGCCGAGGCGGGCACACCGGAGCGCAGCGCCTTGAACGCATCCGACAGGTAGCGCAGCACCGCGCCTTCGGAGCGGGTCAGCCCATAGACGCTGATGTACTCACGGAAGGTCAGGGCCCGTTCCCACATCTCACGCACCACCGACTTGGGCGACAGGTGCCCGTCGGCCGCCCACGGATTGGTCTGGCGGTACACCTCGTAGGTGTGTTGCAGCAGTTCGGCCAGCGGCTTGGGATAGGTGACCTCGTCGAGCAGTTCGATGCGTTCGTCGTACTCGATGCCCTCGGCCTTCATCTCGGCCACCGCTTCGCCCCTGGCCTTGTTCAGCTGCGCGGCCAGAATCTGGCGGGGATCTTCCAGGGTCGCCTCGATCACCGAAATGACATTCAAGGCATAGCTTGCTGGATCTTCCGCGTCGGGATCGAGCACGTCCACCGCGGCCAGAGCGAAGGTCGACAGCGGTTGGTTGAGCGCGAAATCGGGCGGCAGGTCGACGGTCAGCCGGTAGCGACGACCATCGGCCTCGGGTTCGTCGAGACGTTCCACGACGCCGGCCTGCAGCAGGGACCGGGCGATGCCCACGGCCTCCCGGATGTGTTTCAGCTGACGTTTGCGCGGTTCATGGTTGTCGGTGAGCAGGCGCCGCATCGCCGCGAACGGATCGCCGGGACGGTCCACCACGTCGAGGATCATCGCCGTCGACACCCGCATGTTGCTGGTCAACGCCTCGGGCGCGGCCTCTATCAGCCGGTTCATGGTGTTCTCGCCCCACGGCACCATGCCCTCAGGCGCCTTGCGCCGCACCAACTTTCGGCGCTTCTTAGGATCGTCGGCGACCTTGGCGAACTGCTTGATGTTCTCGACCTCGTGGTCGGGCGCCTGCACCACCACGGTGCCCGCGGTGTCGTATCCGGCGCGGCCGGCGCGCCCGGCGATCTGGTGGAACTCGCGGGCGTTGAGCAACCGCATCCGGGTGCCGTCGTATTTGGACAGCGCGGAGAAGACGACGGTGCGGATCGGCACGTTGATCCCGACGCCGAGGGTGTCGGTACCGCAGATCACCTTGAGCAACCCGGCCTGGGCCAACTGTTCCACCAGCCGGCGGTACTTGGGCAGCATGCCGGCGTGGTGGACGCCGATGCCGTGGCGCACCAGCCGCGACAACGTGGTTCCGAATGTCGTGGAAAAGCGGAAACCGCCGATCATCTCGGCGATCGCGGCCTTCTCCTCCTTGGTGCTGACGTTGACACTCATCAGGGCCTGCGCCCGCTCCAGCGCCGAGGCCTGGGTGAAGTGCACGACGTAGATCGGGGCCTGCTTGGTATCGAGCAGGTCGGCGATGGTCTCGTGCATCGGCGTGGTGGCATATGAGAAGAACAGCGGCACCGGCCGTTGCGCCCCGGCCACCAGGGCCGTCTCCCGTCCGGTGCGCCGGGTCAGGTCCTTGCGCAGGAATTCGACGTCGCCCAGCGTGGCCGACATCAGCAGGAACTGGGCCTTGGGAAGTTCCAGCAGTGGCACCTGCCAGGCCCAGCCGCGGTCCGGGTCGCCGTAGAAGTGGAACTCGTCCATCACCACCAGGCCGATGTCAGCGTCGGCGCCCTCCCGCAACGCGAGGTTGGCCAAGATTTCGGCGGTGCAGGCGATGATCGGTGCGTCGGCGTTGACCGATGCGTCCCCGGTCAGCATGCCGACGTTGTCGGCCCCGAACACGTCGCACAGCGCGAAGAACTTCTCACTGACCAGCGCCTTGATCGGGGCGGTGTAGAAACTGACGCGGTCCGCGGCGAGTGCCGCATAGATCGCGCCGGTGGCCACCAGCGACTTTCCGGAACCGGTCGGCGTCGCGAGGATCACGTTCGCTCCGCTGACCAGTTCGATCAGCGCCTCCTCCTGCGCGGGGTAGAGCGTGGTGCCGTTGGCCTCGGCCCAGCCGGCGAAGTCGGTGAACAGAGCGTCGGCGTCACCGCCCTTGGCTTGCAGTGCCGAGAGGTCGTTCGGATCGTCGAGCAGGGGAGTGGTCATATTGATGACCAGCGTGCCAGTTGGCCGGCCCCGTCGATCGCCGGGCACGGTTCACGTTCGTAACGCTGTGGCGAAGAACTGGCCTCTCGCCCGCCACTGCGTTACGAACGCGAGCGCAGCATCGCTATCCGAACTGACCTGGCTGGTAGTCCCCTGCGGGCATCTGAACGATCACGTTCAGGCGGTTGACGGTGTTCATGAAGGCGATGAGGCACACCAGGGCGGCCAGCTGATCCTCGTCGTAGTGCTTGACCGCGTTCGCCCACACCTCGTCGCTGACGCCGCCTGCGGCGTCGGCGATCCGGGTGCCCTGCTCGGTCAGTTCCAGGGCAGCGCGTTCGGCTTCGGTGAACACGGTGGCCTCCCGCCAGGCCGCGACCAGGTGCAGGCGCTGCTGGGTCTCCCCGGCGAGCGCGGCGTCCTTGGTGTGCATGTCGGTGCAGAAGGCGCAGCCATTGATCTGGCTGGCGCGCAGTGCCACCAATTGCTGCGTGGTGTCGGGGAGCGCCGAGTCCGTGATGACCTTGCCGGCCGAGGTGACGTACTTGAGCATCTTGACCGCGGTCCGGTTCTCGAACAGGTTCAAACGAGCATCCATGGTGACTCCTAGTTGTCGGTGACTACCCCCTTGGGACACCGCGAATCGACGAAATGTGACATGCGGCGATAATCAGCGGGTGTCGATGCCGTCCACTGTCGAGGTTGTCCTGCTGGTGGTTGTCGTCGCGCTGTTCGCGGCGTTCGTGACGTTCCTGGTGCTGTTCATCGTGAGCCGGCGTCAGCTGAACAACGCCCGCCGTGAGATCGAGCGCATGAAGCTCGACGACGAGGACCGGCGGCGGAAGCGTCGTCGCGGGGTGGCACCCCTGGCGATCAAGACGGTCTTTCAGACCGCCGACATGCTGATCAACAAGGGCCTGGGCGCGACGGTGCGCAACTCGATCGAAGATCTGGCCGGATGGGCCCAGGTGGAACGCCCGGATCTGGCCCGGCTGACGGCTGACGGGCGCGTCGTCATCGTCTTCTCCGACATCGAGGGCTCGACCGAATACAACGCCGCGATGGGTGACCGGGCCTGGGTGAAGCTGCTGGAGAAGCACAACAAACTTGTTCAGGCGCGGGTCGACAAGCATGGCGGTCATGTGGTCAAGACCCAGGGTGACGGGTTCATGATCGCGTTCGCCGACCCGGAGAACGCGGTGCGCTTCGCCACCGACGTGCAGCGCGCGCTCGCGGAGAACCCCCAGCGCTGGCAGGCGATCCGGGTGCGCATCGGTGTGCACATGGGCACATCGGTGCGCCGTGGCGACGATCTGTTCGGGCTCGACGTGGCGATGGCGGCGCGGGTCGCCGGGCAGGCCGGCGGCGGCGAGATCCTGGTCAGCGAACCGGTCGGGGAGGCGGTCAAGCACCTCGACGACGTCATGCTGGGCGTTCCCAGGGAGGTCGAGCTCAAGGGACTTCCGGGGACCCACGTCCTCTACCCGGTGCCGGCCGAGCATGAGGCCGGCGTGTGAGCTGAGCCCGTGTGGGTACTCGGCATACATGTGTTCACCAGACCTGAGGTTTCGGCACTGGCGCGGTGAGCGCCGATGACGGGGACGTTGCGGCGGTTGACGCGCTGGACAGAGAAGCCGGCGCGGGGCGTCGAGACCGCTTCCCCCCGCAATGTCAACGTCGTGCGCGGCTTGCTGGCGCGGGCCACCACGCCGCTGTTGCCGGACGACTATCTCCAGCTCCTGAACCCGCTGTGGTCGGCACGGGAACTACGCGGTGAGGTCGTTGAGGTACGCACGGAGACACCTGACTCGGCCACTGTGACGATCAAGCCGGGTTGGGGCTTCTCAGGTGACTACAAACCGGGCCAGTATGTGGGCATCGGCCTGCACATCGATGGGCGTTGGCACTGGCGGTCGTATTCGCTGACGTCGGTGCCGCGCCGCAAGGCCGACTTGATCTCGATCACGGTCAAAGCCACTCCGGAGGGCTTCCTGTCCACTCATCTGGTCAACGGGGTGAACCCGGGGACCATCGTGCGGCTCGCCTCACCTCGGGGCGACTTCGCGCTGCCCGATCCGCCGCCGGCCAAGCTGTTGTTGGTGTCGGCAGGCAGCGGCATCACGCCGATCATGGCGATGCTCCGGTCGTTGAGACATCGCGGACAGAACCCCGACATCGTGCACATCCACTCCGCACCCGGTACCGACGCCGTGATCTTCTACGACGAGCTACGCAACCTCGACCAGCAGCTCACCGGCTACCGGTTGCATCTGCACCTGACCGAGGAACAGGGACACCTCGATTTCGGTGCCGCGCTGTCCGACATCGCCCCGGACTGGGCGCAGCGGCCGACCTGGGCCTGTGGCCCGCCGGAGATGCTCGACACCATCGAATCCTTTTGGGCGGATGCGGGACGGACCGAAAACCTGCACACCGAAAGGTTCGTCATCGCCAGGACCGACCGAGGCGGTGAGGGTGGCACGGTGACCTTCGCCTTCTCCGACAAGAGCGTCGAGATCGACGGCGCCACATCGCTTCTGGAAGCAGGTGAGCAGGTCGGAATCCAGATGCCCTTCGGTTGCCGGATGGGCATCTGTCAGACCTGCGTGCTGCCACTGGAATCCGGGCACGTCCGGGATTTCCGATCCGGCGAGGAGCACGGTGCGGGTGACCGGATCAACACCTGCATCTCCACGGCTTCAGGGGACTGCACGTTGAACGTTTGAGGACGTCTTCGAGAACCGCAAGGAGGAACATGGCCATCGCCGACATCAAGCAGTATGCGCACCTCACCGACGAGGATGTCGAGGCACTTGCCGCTGAACTCGACGCGATCCGCACGGACGTCGAGGAATCCCGAGGGCAGCGCGACGCCCGTTACATCCGCCGGGCCATCCAGCTGCAGCGCGCACTCGCCGCAGGCGGTCGAGTCGCATTGTTCGCCAGTGGAAACCGGATCGCCCGATACGCCGGTATCGGGATGCTCGCCACCGCCAAGATCATCGAGAACATGGAGTTGGGGCACAACATCATCCATGGCCAGTGGGACTGGATGAACGACCCTGAAATTCATTCCACGGAGTGGGAATGGGATACCACCGCGCCCAGTGTGCACTGGAAGAAGTCCCACAACTTCATCCACCACAAGTACACCAACGTCGTCGGTCTCGACGACGACATCGGCTACGGCATCATGCGGTTGACGCGCGACCAGCGGTGGGAGCGGTGGATGATCGGCAATCCGATCTACAACCTGCTGCTCGGCACACTGTTCGAATGGGGTGTCGCCGCACACGGACTGGAGACCACCAGGTTCCGCAAGGGCGAGAAGTCGATGGCGGAGGTGCGCAAGGACCTACGAGTGATCGGCAAGAAGGTCGGTAAGCAGGCGGGCAAGGACTACCTCGTCTACCCGGCCTTGTCGGGACCGAACTGGAAGCACACCCTCAAAGCCAACTTCATCGCGAACCTGATCCGCAACTACTGGGCCTACGTCGTCATCTTCTGCGGGCATTTCCCCGACGGCGCAGAGAAGTTCACCCGCGAGGAGTTCGACCGGGAGACTCCGGGAGAGTGGTATCTGCGCCAGATGCTCGCGTCGGCGAACTTTCATGCCGGGCCGCTGATGGCATTCATGAGCGGCAACTTGTGCTACCAGATCGAGCATCACCTGTTTCCGGACCTACCCAGCAACCGGTACGCCGAGATCAGCCAGAGGGTGCGGGCGCTGTGCGACAAGTACGATCTGCCATACACAACGGGATCACTTCCCCGCCAGTACTCTCAGTCGTTCTGGACCATCCTGAAGCTGGCGCTGCCCGACAAGCTGCTCAAGGCCACTTCCGACGACGCTCCCGAAACTCATTCGGAGCTCAAGTTCCGGGTGCGGGCGGGTATGCGCGAGAGCTTCGGGGTCGATCCTCGGACCGGTAGGCGCCGAGGCCTGCGAACTGCTTTGCGCGAGCTGGAAACCGGTCCGATCACCGTCGAGCAGCCGGCGCTGGAGGCGGCGGCTGGACGTGACGCGTGACCCATTGCGCGGCGAGCTTGATCAGGCCCGATTTCGGATAGGTGATGTGCGCATTCCAGTCCCGGCCGAGTGAACAGATCGGGTCGTTGGTGTTGCACAGGTCCGCGGTCCTGGCGCCGAAGTCCGGGCTCATCCGGGTCAACGGCTGACCGAGGCGCGCCGACGGGTTCCCGAAGACCACGACCGACGCGACGCGCGGGACGACCGCTGCGGGCAGTGGGGCGCTGTAGCCCAGACCGGCGATCGGCGAGGTGGCCACCACGTCGACGACGGCCGCGCCCTGTGAATAGCCGCCCATCACGATCTTGGTCTTGGGGCACCGGGCCGCGGTGGCCTGGACGCGCTTGCTCATGTCGGTGGCGCCGGCCGCGGCCTTCATGAAGTCCCACGACGCGGGGTACTGGACCGCGTAGGTGCCGATCGTCGAGCCCTTGACCATGGGGCGCAGCGTGTCGACGAACGCCTTGCCGACATTGCCGATACCGGCGGGTTCGTCGGTGCCGCGGGCGAAGACGACCTCGATGTCTGGACAGTCGGGTGCGGCTGAGGCGGAGGGTATCGCGATGGGCGTCGCGATCGTGCCCAGCGCGGCGGTCGCAGCCACTGCTGCGATGCCCGCGAGGGCCGATACCTGACGGACACCCACACGTCACTTCTACCACTGTTTTAACAATGTTGCCCAGGCATACCGGGTCCGAGTAACGGGTATCACCCAGCAGTGACCAGCCAAGTTTCCGACGAACTCCTGCACATCGAACGTGCCGGGTGGGACTCGCTGTGCGAGTCCACCGGCGCCGATTTCTACGGCGAGCTGATGCTGCCCGATGCGGTGATGGTGCTCGCCAACGGCATGGTGATGGACCGCAACACGGTCGTCAGCGCACTCTCGGAGTCGCCGCCGTGGCGTGCCTATGAGATCAGCGGGGTGCGGCTCATCGTGCTCGACGACGACACCGCCGCCCTGGTGTACACCGGTACGGCCTATCGCGAGGGGGAGGAGCCCGCCTTCGTCGGCGCCATGTCCAGCGTTTACCACCGGGTCGACGGAGCCTGGAAGCTCGCGCTGTATCAGCAGACCCGCAAGCCGGACCAGTAGCGGGCGTCACCTCGGCGTCGGGTCTTCGGCGTACCCGCATATGGTCGAGCGGTGACGATCGCCTATGACGAAGCCCTGCGGGAACGCATCGGGGCGCATCTGGCGGGGCACGAGCGCCGCGCCGTGACCGACCCGACGAAGCGGCATGCGGCGGTCGCGGTGGTGTTGGTCGATTCCGAACTCGGTGAGGACCGGGTGGATCCGGCTCCGGTCGACGAGTGGATCGGCGGGCGGCCGATGCCGGAACCCGGGCTGGACGGCCGGATGGTGGATGTGTCAGGCGGGGCGGCTTTTTTGTTGTGCCGCAGGACATCTCGATTGTCGTCGCACGCCGCGCAGTGGGCGCTGCCCGGCGGCCGGCTGGACCCGGGTGAGAATGCGGTCGAGGCCGCGCTGCGGGAACTGGACGAAGAGGTCGGGGTGAGCCTGTCGGACTCATCGGTGCTGGGACTGCTGGACGACTACCCGACGCGCTCCGGCTACGTCATCACCCCGGTGGTGATCTGGGGCGGCGGGCGGTTGGAGCTACGGCCGTCTCCCGACGAGGTGGTGGCGGCGTACCGCGTGGGCCTGCACCAGCTGCAGCGCGAGGATTCGCCGCGGTTCATCACGATCCCGGAGAGCCCGCGCCCGGTGGTGCAGATTCCCTTGGGCAACGACCTGATCCACGCGCCGACCGGCGCGGTGCTGTTGCAGTTGCGGTGGTTGGCCCTGGAGGGTCGCACGGATCCGGTCGACGAACTCGAGCAGCCGGTCTTCGCCTGGAAGTGATGCTCAGGCGTCGTGTCCGGGCTTGAGGTCGGCCACGTCGCCGAGGCTGACCCATGGCCGCGGGTCGCCGGGCGCTTGGCCGTCAACCGGATTCAACAGGTAGCCGACATGGTCGCCGAGGTCGAACCGGTCGATGACCGCGCCGACGAACCAGGCCGGTGAGGCATCGAGGATTGGTATTCCGGCCGGGCCGGGGTGCCACGCGCACTCGGCGAACTTGTCGACCTCGTCACCGGTCTGGCCGCCGAACCAGCGGGCCAGGTCGAGGTCGTCGTGCGAGAGCAGGTGCACCCCCAGGTGGGTGGCGGTTTCCGCGACGGCGAAAGTGTGGTTCGCCTTCGAGATTCCGGCCAGGAACCGGGGCGGGTCGATGCTGGCCTGAGTGGTGAAGCCGACCAGACAACCCGCCGGCCCGTCCTCGCCTTGTGCCGTCACGACGAACATCGGGTAATCGAGCAGTCCTACGAATACGTCGAAACCTTCCCAACTCTGCGCCACCACACCATTGTCACCACAGCGGTACCGGTTTGGGGCCGGCCCGGCGGGGTAGCCCTCATCTGCGACACCGCGAGCGATGGGAGTAGATCTTGAAAGCCGTTACCTGGCATGGCCGGCGGGATGTGCGGGTCGACACCATGCCCGACCCCGAAATCCAAGAGCCCACCGACGCGATCATCGAGGTGACGTCGACCAACATCTGTGGCTCCGACCTACACCTCTACGAGGTGCTCGGTGCCTTCATGCATCCGGGCGACATCCTGGGTCACGAGCCGATGGGCATCGTCCGAGAGGTAGGTTCCGCCGTCGGCAGTCTGACGGTGGGCGAACGCGTGGTCATTCCCTTCCAGATCTCGTGCGGTCACTGCTTCATGTGCGATCAGCAGCTCTACACGCAGTGCGAGAAGACCCAGGTGAAGGATCAGGGCATGGGCGCGGCGTTGTTCGGCTATTCGGAGCTGTACGGCCGGGTTCCCGGCGGCCAAGCCGAGTATCTGCGGGTACCACAGGCGCAGTTCACCCATATCAAAGTTCCTGAGGGACCACCGGATTCGCGATTCGTCTACCTCTCGGACGTTTTACCGACCGCGTGGCAGGCCGTCGCCTACGCCGACATTCCCGATGGGGGATCGGTGACGGTCCTCGGGCTCGGGCCGATCGGCGACATGGCAGCCCGCATCGCACAACATCTCGGCTACCGCGTGATCGCGGTGGACCGGATCCGGGAGCGGCTGGCCCGTGCCGAACAGCGCGGCATCACCACGATCGACCTCGACACACTCGACGAATCGGTGGGCGACGTGGTGCGGTCCATGACCGAAGGCCGAGGCACGGATTCGGTGATCGACGCCGTGGGCATGGAGGCGCACGGTTCGCCGGTGGCCTCCGCCCTGCAGAAGATGACCGCGTTGATGCCCGACGCGATCGCCAAGCCGTTCATGCAGAACGCCGGGCTGGACCGGCTGGACGCGTTCTATTCGGCGATCGACATCGTGCGCCGCGGCGGCACGATTTCTCTCATCGGCGTCTACGGCGGCATGGCGGACCCACTGCCGATGCTGACGTTGTTCGACAAGCAGGTCCAGTTGCGGATGGGACAGGCAAATGTGAAGAAGTGGGTCGGTGACATCCTGCCGCTGCTCGGCGATGACGATCCGTTGGGCGTCGACGATTTCGCCACTCATGTGCTGCCGCTCGCCGAGGCGCCGCACGCTTACGACATCTTCCAGAAGAAGCAGGACGGCGCCGTCAAGATCATCCTCAGGCCCTGGGCGGCCTAGGGGTTGCGGGTCCGGCGCCCGCGCCGGACGGTGGCGGTCGGGGGTGGTGCCGGGCGCGGTGGTGTCGCAGGCGGATCCAGTCGCTGAAACGACAGCTGGATCCGTTCGCGGTCACCGCCGAGACCGACCAGGAGATTGGTGATGTGGGGTGCGAGCACCCGCGAGACTCCCGCGCCGTCGACGCCGAAGACACCGATGATCTCGGCCAGGACGTAGCCGTGCATCATCGTCCAGATCTGCGCGGCCACGGCCACCGGATCGCCCTCGTCGATCGCGCCTGCGGTCATGCACCGCTCCACGAATGCCGGGATCTGCGCGAAGACCGAGTTGATCTCGGACAGGGCTGCCGGGTTGCCGTCGACAGTGAGATCGCGGCCGATCGGCAGCGTGATGGACGGCGAGGTGATCCCGAACATCAGCCGGTAGCGCTGCGGGTAGGTCAGTGCGTACTCGCGGTAGGCGAGGCCGGAGGCGAGTAGATCCGCCACCGGGTCGTCGGTGTCGGGCCGTCGGCTCAGGTGTTCGCCGAAGCGGACGTACGACTCCCGCACCAGGGCCTCGTAGAGGCCGGGCATGCCCTCGAAGTGGGTGTACACCGCCATCGTCGACGCGCCGATCCGCTTGGCCAGCATGCGGGCGCTGAGTGCCTCAGGTCCGCTCTCCTCGAGGACCTGGAGGCTCTCCTCGATCAAGCTTTCGCGAATTCCCATGCTGGACATCGTCCTGGACATGCTGCCATAACAATGTTATACCTGCCAATAACATTGTTATGGATGGTGGGGGAGCCATGTTGGAGACCATTGCCCGAGCGGTGAGTCGGTATGCACTCCTGGTCATGGCGGCCTGGTTGGTCCTGGCCGGCCTCGGCAACGTCGCGGTGCCCCAGCTGGAACATGTCGTGAAGGAGCAGTCCCGGGCGTTCTTCCCCACCGATTCCGGCGCGACGCAGGCAGCGCAACGGATGGGCACGCTGTTCGGAGATTCCGACAGCAACAACATCGCCTACGTCGTCCTCGAGGCGGACCGAACGCTGGGCGAGTCCGACCGCGGCTACTACCGCAGCTTGGCCGACCGCTTGCGCACCGCCACTCCCGGCGTCGAATCGGTGATGGACCTGTGGGACGACCCGGCCGCCGCAGGAGTCTTCGAAAGCCGGGACCACAGGTCGGCATACCTGATGGCCCGGCTCTCCGGCCAATTGGGCAGCACCACCGCGACCGACGCCGTGACCGCCCTGCGAGCTGCGGTCGACGCGCCTGACATCCCGCCCGGATTGCGTGTCCACGTCACCGGCCCCGGTCCCAGCCTGGTCGATGAATTCGCCGCGCTGGACTCGCAATTGGCGAGGATCACCGTCCTGACGGTCGGGTTGATCGCGGCCCTGCTGCTGTTCGTCTACCGCTCGCCGATCACAGCCGCAGTCCCGCTCGCCTCCGTCGGTCTGTCCCTGGCGGTCGCCCGGCCGGTGGTCGCGCTGCTCGGCGAGCACGGCGTGATCGAGGTGTCGGTGTTCTCGGTGGCGCTGATGTCGGCGATGGTGCTGGGCGCGGGGACCGACTACGGCATCTTCCTACTGGGCCGTTACCACGAGAACCGGCGGGCGGGGATGACGCAACCGGATGCGTTGGCCGACGCCTACCGGCGGGTGGCCCCGGTGATCGCCGGCTCCGCCGCGACCATTGCCACCGCGTTGTTCTGCCTGACCTTCGCCAAGGTGAGCTTTCTGCGCAGCGCCGGGATACCCAGCGGGATAGGTGTTCTCGCGGCGATGCTGGGCGCGCTCACCCTCACCCCGGCGTTGATCGGCTGGTTCGGCCGGCGCGGTTGGGTGGAACCGCGGGCCGCGACGATCAGCCACCGGTGGCGCCGGATCGGCACGGCGGTGGCCCGCTGGCCAGGACCGGTCCTGGTGGTCGCCGTGGCTGCGCTGGTCTTCTGCGCGGTGCCATTGCTCGGCGCCAACATCTCCTTCGCGGAACTGAGCGCGCAACCCGCGGACACCGACTCCAGTCGCGGATACCGGGCGGTCCACGACCGGTTCCCGGACAACCGGCTCCTGCCTGAGATCGTCTCGGTCGAGGCCGATCGCGATCTGCGCAATCCAGCCGGGCTCATCACGATCGAGCGGGTCACCCGAAAGATCCTGGAAGTACGCGGGGTACGGACGGTTCAATCAGCCAGCAGGCCGGCCGGGATGCCGGTGCGCCAGGGCACCCTGACCTACCAGGCCGGCCAGATCGGCGAACAGCTCGACGGCACAGCGCAATCCGCGCTCGACGGGATGAGCTCCGTGGAAACTGTCACGGCCACCATCGGCCAACTCGACGCCGCCCTCGACGGCATGCAACGCGGCTTGAGCGGCGCCGTCGACGGCCTGAACCGGGTCGGGGCCGGCTCACAGGACATCGGGACGGGTATGTCGGGATTGCAGGGCAACCTCCAGTCGGTCTCCGGATACGCCGACCCGCTGCGGCAATTCGTCAACAGCAACCCCAACTGCGCGGCCAATCCCATCTGCGCGGCAGTGCAGAAAATCGTCACGCCCCTCGACGACGCGGTGAGTGCGACCGGCACCCTGGCAGGTGGGGCGGGGGCACTCAACGACGGTGCCACCAGCGCCACGAACTCACTCGACGGTGCGGCCAATGCAGTGGCGACCATGCGCTCGGCGCTGACGCAACTGCGTGCTCTCACGTCGACCCTGCGCTCCAGCCTGGGATCGGTCGGCCCGCAGATGCAACAGATGACCGCCTACCTGTCGCAGCTCAGCACCGACTTCGACGGCAGCTCCGAAGGTGGATTCTATCTGCCACCAAGGACTTTCGACGACCCGGAGTACCGCCGGGTGATGGGCATGATGTTCTCCCCGGACGGCCGTGCCACCCGATTGCTCGTCTACGGCGACGGTGAGTCCTGGGGCCGCGACGGTGCGGACCGCTCGAGTGAGATTCGTATTGCCGCCACCGAGGCACTCAAGGACACGCCGCTGGCCTCCAGCGGCGTCGTCGATCTGACCGGCGTCGGCACCGCCACCGCCGAGCTCGTCGACTACGTGCAACACGACTTCACGCTGCTCGTGATCGCCACGCTGGTGCTCATTTTCGTGATCGTGGCCGGCATGCTGCGCAGTCCGGTCGCCGGGGTCGTGGTGCTGGCGACCGTCACGATCTCCTACGCATCGGCGCTGGGAGCCAGTGTCGCGGTCTGGCAGTACCTGTTCGGCCAGCCCCTGCACTGGGCGGTGCCCGCCCTGGCCTTCATCGCCCTGGTCGCCGTCGGTGCGGACTACAACCTGCTGTTGGCGATGCGGCTGCGTGACGAGGCGCGGGCCGGCGTCCGCACCGCGACGATCCGGGCCTTCGCCGGTACCGGCAGCGTCGTCACCGTCGCCGGGATCGTGTTCGGGCTGACCATGTTCGCGATGCTCGGCGCCAGTGTGGTGACGATCGCCCAGGTGGGCTCCACCATCGGCATCGGCCTGATGATCGACACCCTGGTGGTACGGACGTTCGTGGTCCCGCCGATCGCCGTGCTGCTCGGACGCTGGTTCTGGTGGCCCCGGCGCATCGCCGGACAGGTGAGCCCACGTCAGGTCGCCGAACCTGTGCCGGCATGAACGCCGCTCAGTAGACCGGTCATCTGACCCACCTCGATGAGGTAGCCGTCCGGATCGCGCATGTAGCACCGGACTTCGGCCTTCCGGTCGATGGGCGGGGTCAGGAATTCCGCGCCTTTCGAGCTCCATTCCCGGTAACACGCGTCGATGTCGGCCACCCGGATGTTCAGAAAGCTGGTCGCGGTGTGCGGATCGGTCGGCGGGTGCAGCGTCACGTCCGGCTTGTCGGGTGTGGGGCCGCCGCCGGGGTTCATGATCAGCCAACCGTTCGCCAGTTTGACGATGCACGGGTCCTCGGCCATCACCACCTCGCCGCCGAGCACGTCGCGGTAGAAAGCCCTCGATCGCGGCACGTCGGCGACGGTCAAGAAGTGGGTCAACAGCATCCCTGTTTCGGGAGTTGGAAGGTCCTTGCTTTCCATCGGAATTCCTCTCCGCGTGGCGTACGGCCCGGATACCCGGGCGCGGGGCCCGACTAATCCCGCGCGCATGACATCGGCAAAGTCTGGGTACATCGACTGGGTCTGGGGAAGGGGGACGACCGAACCGGAGAGGATCCATGACCGCACCGCGATTGCAGGCTGACCAGCGCGATGCCGCCGAAGCTCAGCGCATTGTGGGTGCGGTGACCTCGGCGTTCTCCGCCCGGGTGGTCGGCCAGGACCATTTGCGCGAATCGATGCTGGTCGCGCTGCTCGCCGGTGGACACCTACTGCTGGAAAGCGTGCCCGGCTTGGCCAAGACCACGGCCGCCCGTGTGGTGGCCGAGTCCATCGACGGAAGCTTCCGCCGTATTCAGTGCACACCTGACCTGTTGCCTAGCGACATCATCGGCACCCAGATCTACGAGGCGGCCGGCAACTCGTTCGCGACACAACTGGGCCCGGTACACGCCAACATCGTGTTGCTGGACGAGATCAACCGATCCAGCGCCAAGACCCAGAGCGCCATGCTGGAGGCGATGGAGGAACGCCAGACCACGATCGCCGGCGTCGAATATCCCATCCCCGAACCGTTTCTCGTCATCGCCACCCAGAACCCGGTCGACCAGGAGGGCACCTATCCGCTGTCGGAGGCTCAGACCGACCGCTTCATGCTCAAGGAGATCGTGGGCTACCCCTCGGTCGAGGACGAGGTGGAGATCGCCGCCCGGATGGACGCAGGCCTCTACGACCGGGGTAACCGTGCAGCTCCCGTCGTCACCATCGACGACATACGTCGCGTGCAGGACATCGTCCGGACGGTATATCTCGACCGGGCGCTGGTCGAGTACGCCAGCCGCCTGGTGGCGGTCACCCGTGAGCCCGGACAGCATCTGCCCGCCAACCTGGCACGGGTGATCGAGTACGGCGCCAGCCCGCGAGCGACGCTGGCGCTGTGCCGGACGGCACGCGCCTTGGCGATGCTGCGCGGACGGGACCACGTGGTGCCCGATGACATCGCCCGCCTGGCCCACCGCGTGCTGCGGCACCGGCTGATCCTCGGCTTCGAAGCCGCCACCGCCCGAATCACCCCCGATGTCGTCATCGATTCGGTGCTGCGCGCGGTGCAGGTCCCGTGAGGCCGCGATGGGCAGATACCTGGACTCCGCCAAGGCGTATGCCGGCCGCGACATCGGCGGGCTGCTCGAAGGCGGCCGCTACGCGCTGGTGCACACCCGCAGCCTGGAATTCGACGAGCTGCGCCCCTACGTGCCCGGTGACGACGTCCGCGACATCGACTGGAAGGCCACCGCACGCTCTGGGCACACCCTGATCAAGCGGTTCGTCTCCGAGAAGCACCACAAGGTCCTGGTGATCGCGGACGCCGGGCGCAACAGCTGCGCACTGGCGCCGTCGGGTGAGTTGAAAAGGACTGTGGCCCAACACCTCATCGGTGCGATCGGATTGATGACGCTGCCCCGATCCGACGAGATCGCGATGGTGCTCGGCGACCATCGCGGTAATGTGGACATCCGGCTGCGCCGCGGCGAGACCCACATCGAGAGCATGCTGCACCGGTTCCACCACCACGCCACCGACCATCCCGGTCCGAGCGACATCCTGGTTCAGCTCGAGTGGGTGGCCCGCCATTACCGTCACCGGTTGCTGATCTTCGTCGTTTCCGACGAACCCGAGATGAGTGACCGGTTGGCCGAGGTCCTTGGTTCATTGACCGCCCGCCACGACGTGCTGTGGCCCCTGGTCAGTGACATGCCTGCGGTGAGCGCACACCGCGACACCGGCCGCAGCTATGAGGTCGCCGACGGGCGACCCATCCTGACTGGGCTGGACCAAGACATCATCGAGGCCTATCGGCGGGCAGAAGCGCAACGGCGCGAACAACTTTCCGAATTCCTGACCAGGCAGCGAATACCTCATGCCCGGGTGACCGGGAGCGTGCGGATCAGGGCGGCATTGACCGCGATGACCGGGGTGTACGCCCGTGCCGGATGACCTGCTGCGGGATGTGATCGGCCCGACACCCTACTCATCGGTGAGGCTGTGGATCGCGATCGGCCTGACCCTGCTGCTGTGCGCGTGGTACGGAGGGGTTTTCGTGCTGACGTCGCGGCGTCGAGCGGTGCGGGAGCTGCCCGTCCTCGGCGCCGCCCGGGCCGAACTGCTGCGCCGACGGTCGGCCCGCGCGGTGCGGCACATCGGAAACCGTTACCGGGCGGGGGATCTCACCGCGGCAGGCGCGGGTTCGGCGCTGAGTGCCGAACTGCGCGCATTCCTGCATGCTGCCACCGGAGTGCAGGCACAGTACATGCAGGTCGACGCGATCGCGGACAGTGCCGCGGCGCCCGCCGCACCGGTTCTGGAAGACCTCACCGACATTCAGTTCAACCACCGTTCGACGCTCGATGCGGGTACGGCCAGCGCCACCACCGAGGAGTTGATCCGCGGATGGACCTGATCTGGTGGGCGGTGGCGGCCGCCGGTTGCCTCGCACTTGCCGGGTGCGTTGGCCTGGCCCTGTTGCCGAAGCAGTCGGTGGACCCGGACGAATTCGTGCCGCTGGCCAATACCCGGCGGCTGACCCGGCTGCCCGAGTACGTGCGCGCCGCGCGCCGGCGAACCGTGGCAGCCGTCGTCGCCATGGTGACGCTGACGGTTGCCTTCGTGGCCTCGGCGCTGATCGCGGCCCGTCCCACCGGCCTGCCGTCGTGGAGCCGTGCCAACCAGATTGCGACCCCGGAGGACATCATGGTGTGCGTCGGCGGCCCGCTCACCGATCCCGCCGTCAGCACCACGCTGCGGTACTTCGCCGATCGGGCCGGCTCCTTCGGCACCGAGCGGGTCGGGTTGACCTCGGCGAACCGGCGGGTCATTCCACTGACCCGGGACTACCAATACGCCGCAGCACAGTTCGCCGCATTCGGGCAGCAGGAAGGTGCGCGGCCGTTCGTCGCGCCGGTGTCCTACGTCGATTACGCCGCCGGTGTCGAGGATGTGCTGGCGATGTGTCTGACCGGGTTTCCGTCCTTTTCCGAGCCGTCCGCGCAGCGCCGGTCGATGATCTATGTGGGCCCTGAGTCCCTGCCCCGACCTGGTGACGTGGCACCGCTGTTCGACACCGACCGACTCCGCGATCTGGCGGTGACGGCCGGTGTTCAGGTCAACGCGATCACCCCCGGATCCGGAGATGGCGCTGCCGGCGAACTGGCCCGCACCACCGGTGGTAGATCGTTTGGATCGGCCGATGTCGCTTCGCATCTGACCGAGATCCGGGACCATCCGCCGCAAGCGGGATCGACCGGTGAGTCAGCGGACGTCCGATCGGCCGAAACGCCGGGGGTTCCGGTGTTGCTCGCGCTGCTGGCCATGGCGGTGCTGTGGTGGTGGCCGGTGGTGATGCGGGGATGAGGTTTGAACCGATCCTGCCGCCGCTGCTGGTCGCGGTGCTCGCGGTGGTACTGCTCGGGGCCCGCGCGATCAGCTTCGGGCGGGTCCGGGCGCAGGGTGGTGGTTGGGCCTCGGTGTGGCGCTGGTCGGCACTCACCACAGCCGGCCTGCTGCTGCTGGTGGCTGCGCTCGGCCCCGTCGCCGGAAGAACGCACGACACCGTGCCCCGACCCGCCGGCGATCGCGACCCGAATATCTTTGTGCTGTTGGACCGTTCACCGGACATGTCGGGGAAACGGATCGCGGCGGCCCGCGACGACATCACGGCCCTGATCGAACGCTACCCTCAGGCACGCTTCGCCCTGATTTCCTTCGCCGACCGCCCGTCGGTGGACTGGCCACTGTCCGCCGACACCTGGAGCCTGCGCCCCGTGGTGGCCGCGACCAATGCCGCACCCGAGGCGTCGGACACCCCGGATGCCAACGTCGGCGCCGCCGCCAACATCCTGCGCTACCAGCTGATCAGCGCCGTACAGCAATTTCCGCGCGCCCAGAACCTCGTGTTCTATCTCGGCGCGGGCGCCCCGGAATCGCAGGCACCGCAACGTGAATTCCAGCTGACCGAGAATGCGGTGGACGGGGGCGCGGTACTCGGGTACGACGACGCCGGGGCGCAGGCGCTTCGCGGGGTGGCCGAGCAGATCGGGGTGCCGTTCGTGTCGCGTACGGATGCGAGACCGTTGGCCGAAGCGTTGCCGGGCGACGAAACCCGAAGTCAGTCACCTGCGGCCGTACCGGTGACCATCGCCGTGGAGCTGTACTGGGTGTTCGCCGCTGTGGCCGCCCTGCTCATCCTGGTCGAGCTCTATCGGGTGCTTCGTGAATTCCGTCGCACTCGACTGATCGACATGGGGCTGCGGTCATGAGCACGGTGCGTCGCCGCCTTCTGGTGTACTCGGCACCGGTGGCGTTGGTGCTCGTCATCGCGATCGTCAAACTCCTCTCGGTGGTGCTGATCGGTAATTCGACGGCGGCGAGCTTCACCGACCGGGACACCGAGGCGCTGAGGAGCGAGGTGGGTCGGCTCCAGATGCTCAACGTCGTCGAACCCGGCAAGGCCAGTTTCGCTGCGGGCGCACTGGCCGTTCTCGAGGGCCGGCTCGTCGACGCCGATCAGAACTTCAGTGACGCGGTGGCCCGTCTGAATGGAGCTCAATCATGTTCGGCGAGGATCAATCTGGAACTGGTACGCGAGTCACTCGGTGACCGTGCCGCCGCGGCTTCCGATGGCCGGACGGCACTGAGCCATTACCTGTCCGCACGGGAGGTGATCGACCGTGCCCCTGCGGGTTGCTTTGCCGACAACGAGGCCCCCGCGCGGTTGAACAGCAAGATCGGTGCGGCCGGAGCGATCGTGCCGCCGAACCCGCCACCCCCAGCACCGGCAGCGCCGGTACTGCCGCCGGGGGCCGGCGGGACGGCGCCTACCCAGCCCCCGAATCGGCTCGACCCGACCTCCGGTGATCCGTTGGACCGGCTGCAGCAGATCTTGCGTGACGCGGCCACGGGTTAGATTCGGGTGAGTCGGGCGCGTTGGGCCCGGTCAACACGAAGGAATGGAATGGCTGTGGCAGACGGGCTGTCCGCGCGTGAGGCGAAGCGCCTACAGACGCGTGAGCGGTTGATGGGTGCGGCGATCGCCGAGTTCAAGCGCGCCGGGATGGCCGAAGCGGATGTGGGCACGATCGTCACTGCGGCGGGCGTCGCACACGGCACGTTCTTCTTTCACTTCCCCACCAAGGAACATGTGCTGCTCGAACTCGAGCAGCGCGAAGAGGTACGTATCGCCAAGCTGTACACGCAGTTCCTCAAGAAGCCGCACACCCTGGAGGACGGGCTGCGCGAGTCGATGCGGCTCGTCATCGGCCTGGAACGACGGCTAGGTGACGTGTTGTTCAAAGACTTTCTGGCCCTGCATTTCTCGCAGACCCGTCCCCCCGCGCCGGACAGCCAGGAGCACCCGGTGATCTCGGGTGTCGCGCGCGAGATCGAACTGGCCCAGCAGCAAGGTGAGGTTGCTGCCGACGTCAGCCCGTGGAACAGTGCGGTTTTCTTCCTGCTCGGCTTCTATGCCCTGTTGATCACCACCAACGACTGGCCCACCCGCGACGCCCTGCTGGACGACTTCGTGGTCAGGACCATGCGCAGCCTGGCGCTTTAGTCTCGAACCACCTCCAGCGCAATGCCGTTCGCTCTTGATTGCCTGACCACGCCATGGGGAACAGGACCGGCTGATCTCCGAGACCCAGCCGTGTCCTGGGTGACGCAGGGCTACGGCCGGATCGCGGTGGTGTTCTCCCCGTCAGAACCGGTTGTATTGCGGGGACCTAACGATTCGGTGCTGTCTCGGGGTTGACGCTCTCGTAAACAGCAAAGCCGTGGTTCAGTGGTAACCGATGTCTGGTGTCTGGTCCCCGCGTCGCTGTCTCACCGCTGCGGTGACGGCGGGTGTCACGTTGCTCGCGGTGGGTGTTCCGTCGGTCTCGGCCGCGCCGGCCAGTGATGGCCGTGGATATGTCGACTCGACGGCACGGTGTCCGAGCGCGGACGCCACCGTGCTGTACGGCAGCACTGACGCCTCCAGGGTTGCGATCTGTTCGGTGTCGGGCGGCAAGTACGAGTACCGCGGTGTCCGGCTGCGCGACGGCGCCAAGCTGATCGTGCCCGCGACGCGGAACGACGACGGCGCGTTCCGGGTGGACAACGCCGGGATCGAGTACCTGGTTACGGCGAAGTCGCTGGTGCTCAGTGTGGGGGAGAAGGTGATCCGGGAGGAGGCGATGATCGACTTTCACCGCCCCGGCGCCCCCGCCACACAGGACTCGGTGAAGAGTCCGGGCGCGGCTCCCGCTCCGGCCACCGCGTCGCCCACGCCGACGACACCGTTGCCGCCGCCACTGGCCGCCGAAGTCGGTGGCAGCGGGGCCCGCCGCTGACCTGCTGAGCTGCGCAGTTGCCCGAGAAGTTGAGGGCAGTTGGTGAAAATGATAATCATTAACGGTATGCGTGCGTGTTCGTCGACCCTGCAGACGGCCGGTCTGGACCGGCTGCTGGACCAACTTCGGCCCGAAACCACCTGGCTGAGTGTTCCCCTCGTCGACGACGTCGTCCAGGTCGGGATCGGCGGCGATTTCGAAACCACCACACTCGCCGTATCGGTCACGCCGACGTCGGTACGGGTCCGGCGGGTCGACGGCGGCCGCCTGCAGGCGCACATCGTCGAAAACTGGACTGATGCGAGCTCGCCGGGCGTGGCGACCCCGGTGTTCGACGAGCCGGTGGAGGAGCTCGTACTCGAACGCTGTGATGGGCAATGGGCCTTCGGCCCGCGGATGCGCGCCCGGCCAACGCAACTCGACCGGTTCGTCGGCACGCTCACCCGGTTCGCGCTGGCCAAGCAACTCCGCGCCGGTGGCTTTGATCAGGCGGTGGGTGCGGCGTAGGCCTGCAGATACTGGGTGAGCGCGTGTTCGCCCTCGGTGAGAATCGCGCGGTCCTTCTCGGGGCCGGCGTGAAAGGCCATCTCCAGCAGGCGATCACCCATCTCGACGGCGACCATCGTCACAAGCGGATCGGTATCCTCCCGCAGCAGCCCCCAGTGCAGCAGGCCGGCATGCAGCGCGGTGGCGAACTCGGCCCGGCGCACTCGCGGATCGGCGATCTGTCCACTCGCCAGGCTGGTGTAGTGCAAGTTGACCAGGTGCGGATGGTTCCGCAGGTGTTCGTAGTGGAATTCGAAGATGCCGTGGGCGACCTCGGCGAGGCTGGTCGGCGCCAGCGCGGCCAGGACTGCTGCGCCTTCGGCATCGCGACGGTCCAGGTGGTCGGTGACGATCTCCTGCAGGATCGCATCCCGGTTCGGGAAGAACTGGTACACCGTCGCGACCGGAACTTCGGCGCGGTGGGCGATGGCGCGGGTGGTGACGGCGTCGACGCCCTCAGTCTCGAGCAGCTCGAGCGCCGCAGCCCGGATGCGCTCGACGCGTCGTCTGCTGCGCTCCTGTACTGGTTGGCGGCGCCGTAGTGGCTTGTGGGTGACCACGCCTGAATCGTCGCACATCGCTGACATGAGCCATGTTCACGTTTGTGGGGATTGGGTCGATGTCCAGGAGTTTCCGGGTCCTTGGCGATCGCCGGGTGGCCGGATTCACATAAAGAACTGAACATGGCCTGTGACACGGCGCCTCGGGCATGCGGGTCAATAAACGAACATCCAGAGGTACGAGCCGATCCAGGCAACGAAATCCTCGTCACCTGCAGAACCGCGTGCTCTGCGGCGAAAAAGGCTGGGAGTGAAGGCGTTTCGAGTTATCGAAGGCTCGTGCGCGGGGATCCGAATCGATCCCTGCCGGCGGTGATCGCGATAGTCTCAACGCGGTTGAGGACACAGCCAAAGTTACGTGATCGAGGGTCGCACCTCGCTCCCTTGTAGCTAGGCGATGGAGTGTCATGACTGCTGTTCACTACGCGGATCGGCTGCGTCCGGTCCGTTCTTCCGACACCGCAGTCGTCGACTGCGCCGGAGCGCGGGTCTCGGCGCATATCCGTGGCCCGGCCACTGTGCTGGTGGTCGAGGGAGAAATCGATATCTGCAACGCGGACCGATTGATCGCCGCGATCCGCCGGCTCATTCAGCCGGGGACCCCTTTCGTCCTGGATCTACGCGCGGTGGATTTCATGGCGATCAGTGGTTTCCGCGAACTGTTGGCCTTCGCCGACGAGTGCAACCAGAAGTGCGCGGCCTGGCATGTGGTGGTCGGAAGTGCGTTGCGTCCGCTGCTGAAGGTGTTCGCGGACCATCACCTGCCCGTCGTGGGCCTCACGGGCGCGACGGCCGGTTCTGGCTGACCCTCCCGCTGGTGCCGTATACAACGTAAGCAATGCAGGTAGAATGGCTTTCTGGGGCAGCGACCGCGCCCCAGTGAGTCCACCTCGAGCGAAACGTGATGACGGCGAACGAAGATCTGGATTTCACCAGTACGAACCTCGGCGCCACCGAGGACTTCTTGGCGCGCGCGTACACGAAGATGTCCATCGGCCGGGGTCCGGGCGAGCGCCCGACGACGCGCATCGTCCGGAAGTGGCTGGGGTCGATCAGTTTCGACGAACTCGAGCTCGACTATCACATGTCGTACGACGCTGATCCGCTGAACCGGATCTGCTTGTGCAGAGTGCACTCGGGCCGTATCGAGGAGAACTTCATCGGCGAACCGCAGGATGTGTTCGGGCCCGGAGACGTCACGTTGTTCTCGCCGCCCGAGCTGCCCTACTCGGGCCGGGTCTGCCGGGCCGGTTACGACCTGACCATGTTCGACACCGAATTGCTGGGGCGCGTCGCGACGACGGGCCCCAGCGAACCGGGCGGATCCGTGCGGTTCACCGGCCATCGCCCGGTATCGGCGCAGGCGGGGTACCAGCTCACCGTCGCGATCGAGTACGTGCGCTCGGTCGTGCAGGCCAGGAGTGGGCCCGTACCGCCTCTGCTGGCCTCGGCCACCGCCTCGATGCTGGCTGCGACCGTGGTCTCCACGATGCCGACCAACGCCGGGCTCGAACCCGGTCCGACCGATCGGCGCGACGCGAAACCGGCGCTGCTGCGGCGAGCCATCGCCTACATCGAAGCCAACGCCGACCGCGATATCGCCCTTGCCGACATCGCCGAGGCGGTCTACGTCACGCCCCGCGCGTTGCAATACATGTTCCGGCGCCATCTCGAGGTCTCGCCGATGGGATATCTGCGCCGGGTGCGTCTGGACCTCGCGCGGCGCCAGCTTCTGAACGCCGATCCGGCGACAACGACGGTGCAAGCCGTCGCGGCTCGATGGGGATTCGCCCATACCGGGCGTTTCGCGGCTGCCTACCGGCGTACCTTCGGTGAGAATCCGTCCGACACCCTCAGTTGAACCAACTGAACTCACCGCTCATGCGAAGGAAAACGTGTCCATACTGTCCACGCCGATGGTGGCTGATGCCCTGGCCCGATTGTTCTCCGTAGGAGTGCGTCCGGGGCCCATGAGTGCCGTTCGGTTCCCCGAAATACCCGGCCGCACAACGCTGATCGCGATCCCGACCCGTCACGGTGACGTTGCCGCCACGGTGTATCACCCGGCGGCCGGCGAGGGAAAGCCCGCGGTGTACGTGAACGTGCACGGCGGAGGTTTCGTCGTCGGACACCGAGAGCAGGACGACCCGTGGTGCCGTTTCCTCGCCGCACACGCGGATGTCGTTGTGATCAACGTCGATTACCTACTGGCCCCGCATCGTCGGTTTCCCGCCCCGGCCGAACAGATCTATGACGTGCTGAGCTGGGTCTCGAAGCCCGAACATGACTGGGACGGCAGCCGGTTGTGTGTGGGTGGGCAGAGTGCGGGCGGCAGCTTGTCCGCGGCGGCCGCGCGGCTGGCGCTGGAGGGCGGTGGACCGCGGATCGCGTTACAGGTCTTGCACTACCCGCCGCTGGACCTGGTCACTGCCACCAAGGACAAACACTCCCCGGTGGGCGCCAAGGCCGTGTTGAAGCCGTGGATGGGCGAGGTGTTCGATACCGCCTACATACCCGATCGCGCCCGTCGCACCGACCGGCTGGCGTCCCCGGCCTGGGGCGCGAACGCCGACGGAATCGAGGGCATCGCCCCGGCGCTGATCGTCACCGCCGAGTACGACCGGTTGCGCGACGAGGCGTGGCGATACGCCGAGAAACTCGACGCGGTCGGCGCATTGGCCGAGTACTACGAAGTGCCCGACGTCGACCACGGCTACAACATCATGAGCAACAACGTCGACGTCACCAGGAAGGTCTACGACCACATCGCCGGGCACGTGCGGCGCGCCACCGCACCGTGACAGGGATCTCGTAGGGAAGCCCTCACACGGCCACCCCTTCTATTTAGGCTTGCCTTACCTAAATAGAAGGGGTGGCATGAGGAAGATCCAGGTAGCAGTCATCGGCGCGGGCCCGGCCGGCATCTACGCCGCCGACATCCTGACCAAGGAGTACGAGCACGCGCGCGTCGACGTATTCGACCGGTTGCCTGCCCCGTACGGACTCGTGCGTTACGGAGTCGCCCCGGATCATCCGCGGATCAAAGAGATCATCAAGGCACTGCGCCGCGTGCTCTCCCGTGACGAGAACAGCGTGCGGTTCATCGGCAATGTCCACTACGGCACGGATCTGCGGTTGGCCGATCTGCGCCGCCACTACGACGCGGTGATCTTCTCGACCGGCGCCAGGGCCGACCGGGCGCTGGACATCCCGGGCATCGATCTGCCGGGAAGCTACGGTGCCGCCGACTTCGTGTCCTGGTACGACGGGCATCCCGACGTGCCGCGCACTTGGCCGCTGACCGCGAAGCGCGTCGCCGTGCTCGGTGCGGGCAACGTGGCACTCGACATCGCGCGGATGCTGGCCAAGCCGGCCGACGAACAACTCAGCACCGAGATCCCGGGCAACGTCTACCAGGGGCTGGCCGCCAACCAGGCCACCGACGTCCACGTCTTCGCCCGCCGCGGTCCGGCGCAGATCAAGTTCAGCCCCATGGAGTTTCGCGAGCTGTCACACTCGCCCAGCGTCGATGTCATCGTGCATCCGGAGGGTTTCGAGATCGACGACGCCAGCCAGCACGCGATCAACACGAGCAAGTCGACCAGGCTCGTGGTGGACACCATGATGAAGTATCTGCAGCGCGAACCCACCGGTGCGCCGCACCGCATTCACCTTCACCTGTGCCAGTCGCCGGTGGCGGTACTGGGCACAGAGCGGGTCGCGGGCCTGCGCACCGAGCGCACCGAACTGTGTGGCGACGGGAATGTCCGCGGCACAGGAGAATTCACCGATTGGCGGGTGGAAGCGGTGTACCGTGCCGTGGGTTATCTGTCGTCGCATCTGGCGGAGCTGCCGTTCGACCACCACGCGGGCGTGGTGCCGAATGACGCGGGCCGGGTGCTGGATATCGACGGTGGGCTGATCGATGCCGCCTACGTGACGGGTTGGATCAAGCGAGGCCCGATCGGGTTGATCGGACATACCAAGTCCGATGCGGCCGAAACCGTTGCGAGCCTGCTCGACGACCTGCCGGGTCTGCGTACTCCCGAAACTCGCGATCCTGACGCGATACTCGAGCACCTGTCGGCCACCGGTGTCGACTACACCACGTGGGCGGAATGGGAGCGCCTCGACTCTCACGAGATCTCACTGGGGGAGGTCCAGGGGCGAGAGCGCGTGAAGGTGGTGGCGCGAGACGAGATGATCCAGGCCGGCCGGGACGCCCTGGTGCGCGACTAATCCAGCGAGCTGTGCAACGCCAGGGTGGCCGCGACGGCGTTGGCGGCCTCCGCGCCCTTCTTGACGAAGTGCTTGGTGAAGTACTCGATGTGCTCGTCGTGCTCGTGGAAGTGATGCGGGGTGAGCACGACGGAGAACACCGGCACATCGGTGTCGAGCTGCACGCGCATCAGTCCGTCGATCACCGCGGTGGCCACGAACTCGTGGCGATAGATGCCGCCGTCGACCACGAGCCCGGCCGCGACGATCGCCCGGTAACGTCCGGTGAGTGCCAGACGCTTTGCGGTGAGCGGAATTTCGAAGGCGCCGGGAACCTCGAAGAACTCCAGGGCCGCGCCGTCGAAGCCATGGGTGCCGATCTGCTCGGTGAACCCCTCGCGGGCCTTGTCGACGATGTTGCGATGCCAGGTGGCTTGCACGAACGCGATCTGAGTGGCTGCGTCAGACATGTAGCGACGCTATCGCACGTCGAGGTAGGCGTCGGCCCAGGCGCCGATGATTCGTCCGGCGCGTTTGGCCTGCCCGGGCCCGGTCAGCAGGTGTTCGGAACCTTCCAGCGAGACGAAGCTGCGCGGATGGCGGGCGGCCCAGAAGATGTCGCTGGCGTTCTTGATGCCGACGGTGTTGTCGGTCGGGGAGTGCAGGATGAGCAGTGGCATCTTGAGGCCCTTGATCTTGTCGAGCAGCTCTGTGGCCCGGACATCCTCGACGAATGCGCGCTTGAGGGTCAGGGTCTTCCCGCCGACCATCCACTGCCCGCTGCCCTCGGCGCAGACCTGCTCGATCACCGCGTCGTATTGACGCTCGACGTGTGTGGGATCGAACGGTGCACCCACGGTCACCACGGCCCGGACACCCGGTGATCGTCGGGCCGCGGCAATGACGGCCGAACCACCCCACGAATGTCCGATCAGGATGTCGGCCGGGGTGCCGCGCTCGGCCATGAACTTGCAGGCCTCGATGATGTCCTGGGTCTTGTGGGTGAAGGAGCCGTCACCCCAGTCGCCCTCGGATCCGCCCAGGCCGAGTGCGTCGTAGCGCAGCATTCCTATGCCGTCGGCAGCCAGCTGTTTGCAGATGCGCGAGGCGGCCGGAGAGTCCTTGCCGAGGGTGAAGCCGTGCGAGAACACGCCCCAGCCGCGCACCGGTCCGTCGGGCCGATCGATCACCCCGGCCAGCATCGGGCCTGTCGAACTGGGGAATGTGACGCGCTCAGCCATGCAGGTGGTCTACCACGCTGCGGGTTGGCGGAGGTACCTGTGTGGTCGCACGGCCTGGCTCCGTAGGGTGGATGGACCGGCCGGTCATGGTCAACGCCGCCCATGACGCCGTGTCTGAATGTAATGAGAGTGTGGAGCAATCAGGTGCCTCTGAACACCATCGCGCTGGAACTCGTCCCGCCCACCCTTGATCGCGGTGTGCAGTACCCCGTTGACGAGGCGCGAAAAGTGCTCGCCTTGGCATCTGAGACCGGTATCGAAGGCCGGATCCGCCACGTTATGATCCCGGGGATGATCGATGAGGACCACGACCGTCCGATCGAGATGAAGCCACGGATGGATGTCCTGGACTACTGGAACATCCTCCGGCCCGAACTGCCCGGCATGCGAGGTCTGTGCACACAGGTCACCTCGTTCCTGGACTCCGAGGCGCTGGGCAAGCGCCTGACCGATCTGAGTGCGGCGGGTTTCGAGGGCATCGCGTTCGTCGGCGTGCCCCGGACGATGAAGGACGGCGAGGGCGAGGGTGTGGCCCCGACCGATGCCCTGTCGACCTATGAGGAGCTGGTGCCCAACCGCGGCGCCATCCTGATCCCCACCCGTGAGGGCGAGCAGGGCAGGTTCAACTTCAAGTGCGACCAGGGCGCGACATACGGCATGACCCAGCTGCTGTACTCCGATGCCATCGTCGAGTTCCTGACCGAGCTCGCCAAGACCACCGATCACCGCCCAGAGATCCTGCTGTCGTTCGGGTTCGTGCCGAAGATGGAGACCAAGGTCGGTCTGATCAACTGGCTCATCCAGGACCCGGGCAACGAGGCCGTCGCCGCTGAGCAGGCATTCGTCACCGACCTGGCCCAGCGGGAGCCCGCGGACAAGCGCCGCCTGATGCTCGACCTCTACAAGCGGGTCATCGACGGCGTGGCCGAGCTCGGTTTCCCGTTGAGCATCCACTTCGAAGCGGCCTACGGGGTGTCGAAGCCGGCGTTCGAGACCTTCGCCGAGATGCTGGAGTACTGGGCCCCGGACCGGGTCTAGCGCGCCGGCCGCACTTGTCGGTGGTCGAATGTATGTTCGATTCATGGAGGCGGGTGCGGTCCAGGCGGTAGCGGGGTTACGCGCGGCTTTCGACGCGTTCGCCGCAGGTGATTTTGAGTCGTTGACCCGGTCTGAGCTGGTGGCGGTGCTCGACGAGTACGAGGAACTGCTGTGTCAGCTGCCCGCTGTGGGGCATCGGCTGCTCGCACAGTTGCAGGCCGCAGCCACCTCGCAGGAGTTGGGTGCCAAATCCTGGAATGAGGTGCTGCGGATCCGGTGGCGGCTGTCGACCGCTGAGGCCGGCCGGCGATTGGGTGAGGCCGCCGAGTTGGGGCCGCGCCGTTCGTTGACCGGGGAATCCTTGCCTGCGGTGTTGCCGGTGGTGGCTGCCGCGCAAGGTGCGGGGTTGATCAACGCCGATCACGTCAAGGTGTTGCGTGATGCGGTGCACCGGCTACCCGGGTTCGTCGACCAGGTGACCCGGGAACAGTTCGAAGCCGACCTGGTGCGGGTCGCGGTCGGGGTGGGTCCCAAAGAACTCAAAGACACCGCCGAGTTGCGGCTGTTCCTGCTCGATCAGGACGGCCCCGCACCTGATGACACCGAACGGGCCCGCAAACGCGGGGTCAGTGTCGGCAAGCAGGGCCGCGATGCCATGACCGCGTTGACGGCGAACCTGACCCCGGAGGCGGCTGCGGTGTGGGAGGTGCTGTTCGCGAAGTTCGCCGCGCCCGGGATGTGCAATCCCGATGACGAGCAGCCCTGCATGTCGGGCACCCCCACCCAGGCCCAGATCGAGCAGGATCAGCGCAGTTTGGCTCAGCGTCAGCACGACGCGTTGGTGGTGATCGGGCGGATCGCGTTGATGACGGATCTGGGTCAGCTCAACGGGTTACCGGTGTCGATCATCGTGCGTACCACCTTGCAAGACCTGGAATCGCGTGCCGGGATCGGGGTCAGCGGGGGTGGGACGAAGATCCCCATCCGCGACGTCATCCGCATGGGTGCTCATGCCAGTCATTACTTGGCGGTGTTCGATCGGGCCACGGGGGCGGCGTTGAACTATTTTCGGGCTCGGCGTATCGCCAGCCCGGCTCAACGCATCATGCTCATCGCCCGCGACGGGGGCTGCACCAAACCGGGCTGCACCGTCGGTGCTTACGGCTGTCAAGCCCATCACGGCGAGGCCGACTGGGCTGCCGGCGGTAACACCAATGTCGACGTGATGGCATTGGCCTGCGGGCCCGACAATCGCCTGGTCGATGACGACGGCGGCTACAGCACCACTATCACCGCCGACGGTGTCGTGCAGTGGCACCCACCGCCAGAGCTGGATCACGGCCAAAACCGCATCAACTACCTTCACCGCCCCGAACTGCTGCTCACCCCACCCGGGAATCAGCCGGAACGTGAGCCCGACCCCGACCTCACGCCCGAACCCGACGTGACACAGCCACCGGCACCGGCACCGGCACCGGCACCGGATCTCACCCGCGAGCCCGAACCCGAGCCCTACCCCGAATGGGACCTGGACTGGGACCCGCAGTGGGACCTGAAGTGGAATCCCGACTGGGACCGGCAGTGGGACAACGACTTCGACCCACCCCCACCCCACCCGGACTACCTCTGGGACACAGACCCGTTCACCACAGGCCTGTTCGCCACGGACCCGTCACACCCAGACCTGTCCGCCCCCGAACCGGCCCACCCCCGACTCCCACCCGCCTGGGACCTACTCGACCACCCCGACCCATGGCAACGCATCGGCAACGACCGCACCACCGGAAACAAGGCAGTACGCGGACCTTAGTTCGCACCCATGGCGGCGGTGACCGCCTGCGCGATGAACCGCACCGCATCGTTGCGGCTCACCGAGGCCATCAGTTGTGCGGCAGCCTGAATCTCGGGACCCACCAGGCACGTCGGTCCCTGGGTGAGATTGGCGAATGCCGCCGCCACCACATCATCGACGGCTGCCGCACCCGGCGGAGTGTGCTCGGGTGAGGAGATCTGGCCTCGCTCGTGTTCCAGCTTGCGCAGGGCAGGAGTGTCGGTCTTACCGAGAATCAGTCCGAGTACGTCGACACCCGAGGGCTGCAGCTCGGTCCAGAGTGCCTCGGCGAACACCATGTCGAAGGCCTTGCTCGCGCCGTAGGCCACCATGTTCGGCCCGCCGGCGAATCCGGCCCCGGACCCGAAGATGACGATGCCGCCACGGCCTCGCTCCACCATGGGCTGGGCGTAGTGATGGCACAGTTGCATCGGCACCAGGCAGTTGCGTTGCACCAGCGATTCGGCGTCCGACAGAGGGCTGGACAGGAACGGCCGGAAGTTCGGATCGGCGCCCGCGCAGTAGACCAGGAAACCGATATCGAGATCCTCGGTCCCAGCGATCACTTCGCCGGCAGCCTCTGGCGCGGCCAGATCTATTGCCAGCGTTCGCGTTTGCGCGCCGGTACGTGCCGTGATGGCCGCTGCCACGTCGTCGAGAACGCCTTGTCGCCGGGCCAGCAGCACCACGTTGAGGCCACGCCGCGCCAACTCCTCGGCCATTGCCGAGCCGACCCCGTCGGAGGCGCCCGCCACCAGCGCCCACGGACCGTACCGATCTGTGAAGTCAGACATTGGCTATCCGCACCGCGGTGAACTGTCGTCGCGCGATCTTCCAGCCCGCTGAGGTTCGGGCGAACTCGTCGTCGTAGAAGCCGACGGCGTTGACGCCGGAGTTGTTGTCCTGTGCCAGGATCAGTCCGTCGATGTAGGTGCGCGCGGTGGCGGTATCCCCGTCAACAGTGATCGCGTGGTTGCTCAGCCGGTGCATGGTGTGCCCGGCCATCGCGTGGGACTGGTCCATGAACTCGGTGACGGCGTCCACCCCGTTCCACTTGCCGATCTCGCCATAGTCCAGCACGCAGTCATCGGTGAAGACGGTGCGGAACAGCGGCCAGTCCCGCCGGTCGATCCCGGTGGCGTAGCGGACCAGTACGTCGATGATGTCCAGGTGGTCTTCGTGGGTGGTCATGCGTGGTCTCCGTTCGGATGCACAATGATTCGCGCGGGTCCTGCCGAGCGGCGGGCCAGGTCGAGCGCGTCGGGAACTTCGTCGAGTGGCACCACCATGCCGATGCTGGGTGTCGGGTCCAGGTCTCCGGAGACGATGGCATCCAGTGTTCCGTACCAGTCCTGCGGCCACGGCCCGCCGCCGAACTGCAAGGTCACGCCCTGGCGGGTGGCGGTGGTGATGTCGAGGGTGTCGCCGGTGTACCAACCGCCCGCACAGTAGATCCTGGTACCCATCTCGGATTCCTCGACGATCTTCTGGATCAGACCCGATGCGCCGACACATTCGAACACCACCGCCGGGCCCCACAGGTTGCGTTCGGCGCGTACCTCGCGCCAGACGTCCATCGGTGAGCGTTCGGCCGGGTCGACGGCGATGTGGGCGCCGAACTCCTTGCACGCCAGGGCACATCGGTCGGCCTGGAAGTCCGAGACGATGATCGGTTCGACGCCACGGCGGGCCAATGCCGCGACCGCGGACAGCCCGATCGCCCCGGCGCCGATCACGATGGGGATCTCGCCGGGCTCGAGCCGGGCGGATCGGACATAGAACTCGCCGACTGCGAAAGCGTCCGTCAGCGCGACGGCGTCATCCGAGGCGCCGCCGGTGACGGGGCGGGCGATCGATTCAGCCACTACCAGCAGTTCGGCGAAACTCCCTGGGGTGTCCGGGTGCTGGCCGATGATGTGGGCGCCGTCGGCGCCACCGTTGACCAGCCTGATGGGGATCGACGTGGCTCGGCTACCCACGGGGAACTGATCGCTGCAGCCGGGCCCGTGACCGATGACCTCGCCGATGAACTCGTGGCCCAGCACGACGTCACGGTCCGCGTCATAGAGCGATCGGCCGGTCGGATCGTTGAGACCGAGTTCGGGGTGGTCCATGAAGTGGACGTCGGACGCGCAGATCGCGGTACTGAGCACCCGCAAGAGAAGCTCGCCGGGACCCGGTACGGGATCAGGGATCTCGCGGACCTGGAGTTGACCGGCCCGGAGGACAACTGCGCGCATCGCATACCAATTCTCTAATATTCGAGATAGTCTCTCGAATTGACAAGGTCGACTGTAGGAACCGTCCAGAACGGAGTCAAGGGTGCGTGGTGCGGGCTCGGCGCCGACCAATCGGGTGCTCGATGTGATCGAGTTGCTGGCGGGTGCCGGCGATACCCGGTTGCGGTTCTCCGATGTGGTCAGCGCGCTGGACCTGACTCAGGCCACCGCGCACGCCATCCTCAAGACTTTGTGCGACCGCGGCTGGCTGATCCGCGATCCCGCTGACAAGACGTTCGCTCTCGGACCGGGCCTGGCCGTGGTGGCGGCCCGGACGGAGGCGGCGCGACCCCTGGCGCATGCGGCTCGCATTGCTGCCCAAAAACTTTCGCAAGAACTCGACTGTGCGGCCTCGGTCGTCGAACGGCTCGATGACGAGCTGGTGATCACCGCGTTCGAGGGGGCCGGCCGGCAGCCGGCCTCGGCGCCGGGTGACCGGATCCGATACGCACCGCCGTTCGGCGTTGCGTTTGCGGCCTGGGGCGGCTCAGACGAGCAACGCAGCTGGATCGGACGGGCACCTGGCCTCAGCGAGGAGTTGGCCGGCCGCCTTGAGGAGGTGCTCGCCCAGACCCGGGAACGTGGTTACGACATCGACTGGACGACACCGGATCTGACCCGGGCGGCACAACTGGTCGGCACGTTGTCGAGTGACGGACTGCCCGACCATGTTCGCGACATCACCGATCAACTGCTCGCCGAATTCGCCACGATCGGTCTGGTGCCGTCCGGTGGGATGGCAGGCAAGGCGCAGCCGGTGGCCACCATTGCCGCACCCGTCTTCGATGCCGACGGTCGGGTCGCGCTGATCCTGTCGGTACACCCGCTGCGATCCATGACCGCTCGCCAGGTGGACACCGCCGGCCAGCGGGTCAGGCGGGCCGCCGATCGGCTGGGCCGATCGTGAAGCTGAACTCCGCGACTCCTCCGACGCCACCGGAGATGACGTCACCGGGCTGCATCGGCCCGACCCCGGCGGGGGTCCCGCTGTAGATCAGGTCGCCGGGGGCCAGGTCCACGGCCGCCGAGATCGCACTGATGACCTCGGGGACCGACCAGATCAGGTCCCTGAGGTCGCCGTGCTGCTTCAGCTCACCGTTGACCCGCAGCCAGATCTCGCCGCTGTCCGGGTGACCGACCTCTGAGACCGGATGGATCGGGGTGCAGGGGGCGGACGCGTCGAAACCCTTGGCCCAATCCCAGGGCCGGCTCAGTTTCTTGGCCTCGTCCTGCAGATCGCGCCGGGTCAGATCGACACCGACGCCGTAGCCCCAGACCAGCTCCAGCGCGTCGTCCGGTGCCACCTCGCGGCCACCGGAGCCCAGCGCCACCACCAGCTCGATCTCGTGGTGAAACGACGACGTCAGCGACGGATACGGGACGGTGCCCGCCGCGTCGATCACGGCGTCGGCCGGCTTCATGAAGAAGAATGGCGGTTCCCGGTCGGGATCCTTGCCCATCTCACGCGCGTGCGCGGCGTAGTTACGTCCGACGCAGAACACCCGCCGCACCGGAAAGCGGCCATCCCCGGTACTGACCGGGAGCGACGCCTGCGGTGGAGGTGGGATCACGAAGTCGGCCATGGGAACCATCTTCCCCGGGCCCGCGTCAGAATGCGTCGTTGTCCAGGTGCATGACGTCGCCGTCGACCGATTCCACGACCTCCCGCACCGCGGTCAGCAGCGGCAACATGTTGTGCGCGAAGAACTTCGCCACCGCGATCTTGCCTTCGTAGAAGGCCCGGTCGCGATCGCTCGTTGTGTCCAGTGCCGCCTGAGCGACCTGCGCGCCGACCAGCAGCCGCCAGCCGATCAGCAGATCGCCCACCGCCAGCAGAAACCGCACCGAACCGAGGCCGACCTTGTAGAGCTGCTCGGGCTGTTCCTGTGCCGCCATGAGGTAGCCGGTGAGGGTGGCGGCCATCGACTGCACGTCGTTCAGCGCGGTGGCGAGCCGGGCGATTTCAGGCTCCAGCCCACCCCCGGCTTCCAAAGTTGCCGAGATCTGGGCCGCGACGTGGGCCAGCGCGCTGCCCTGGTCGCGGACGATCTTGCGGAAGAAGAAGTCCAGCGCCTGAATGGCGGTGGTGCCCTCGTACAGCGAGTCGATCTTGGCGTCGCGGATGTACTGCTCGATCGGGTAGTCCTGCAGGTAACCGGATCCGCCGAGGGTCTGCAGCGATTCGGTGAGAACCTCGTAGGCCTTCTCCGAACCGACACCCTTGACGATCGGCAGCAGCAGATCGTTGACGCGATGGGCCAATTCGGTGTCCGCGCCCGAGACATGTTGCGCCACCACGGAATCCTGGTGCGCGGCGGTGTACAGGTACACCGACCGGAGGCCCTCCGCGTAGGCCTTCTGGGTGAGCAGGCTGCGTCGCACGTCGGGGTGCTCGATGATCGCGACTCGCGGTGCGGTCTTGTCGGTCATCTTGAGCATGTCGGAGCCCTGGATGCGGTCCTTGGCGTACGCCAGCGCGTTGAGGTAGCCGGTGGACAGAGTGCCCGCGGACTTCACTCCCACGGTCATCCGGGCGTTCTCGATCACCCGGAACATCTGAGCGATGCCGTTGTGGACGTCGCCGACGAGATAGCCGACGGCCGGGGTGCCGTGCGCGCCGAAGGTGACCTCGCACGTCGGCGAAGATTTGATGCCCATCTTGTGCTCGAGCCCGGTGACGTACACGCCGTTGCGCTCACCGAGTTCGAGGGTCTCCGAGTCGAAATGGAACTTCGGGACATAGAACAGGCTCAGCCCCTTGGTGCCGGGCCCGGCGCCCTCGGGGCGGGCCAGCACCAGGTGGAAGACGTTTTCGGCGGTATCGCCGACGTCGCCACCGGAGATGAAGCGCTTCACCCCGTCGATGTGCCAGGTGCCGTCGGGCTGTGCGATGGCCTTGGTGCGCCCGGCGCCCACATCAGACCCCGCGTCGGGCTCGGTCAGCACCATGGTGCCGGCCCAGCCCTTGTCCATGCTCATGCGCGCCCAGCGCTGCTGCTCTTCGGTGCCGACCTCGGCCAGCGTGTGTGCCATCGCCGGGCCGAGACCATAGAAGAACATCGCCGACGGGTTGGCGGACATGATCATTTCCTGGATCGCCCACACCAACGATGCGGGCGCCGCTGTGCCCCCGGCGTTCTCGGCGAGCCCGACGCGCCACCACTCGGCGTCCTTGACGGCCTGCACGGTCTTGGCGAGTGGTCCCGGCACGGTGATGTCGTGGGTGGCCGGATCGAACTCGGGAGGGTTGCGGTCGGCGTCGACGAACGATTCTGCGACAACACCTTCGGCAAAGCGCGCCACCTCGTCGAGCATGGTGCGCGCGGTCTCGGTGTCGAGGTCGCCGAATGCGCCCGAGTCGATGACCGGCCCCAAGGCCAGAACCTGGAAGAGATTGAACTCGATGTCGCGGACGTTCGCGATGTAGTGACCCACGATCCGCCAGCGTCGACCAGTCCCGACGGGGTACGCAAGCGTAGGTTGCAGCAACCTACGGCTACGGAACCGGAGGTTGCCAGTTCAGTATCTGCTGTGATCTGCATCACACCGGGTCCAGCCCCTATCCTTGACCGAGTGTCCGAACCGTCAGTCGCCGAGCTCCGCTCCCGCCTCGACGGGCTGACCATCCGCGACGCGGAGCGGCTCCGCCGTCGCTTGCGGAATCTGCGCGGTGGCGAGACCGCCAAGATCGCCGAACAGATCGCCACTGCCGAGGGCCTCGTACTCACCCGCCGGGCCGCGGTCCCGGCAATCACCTACCCGGATCTGCCGGTCAGTGAACACCGCGACGAGCTCGCGAAGGCCATCAGTGAGAACCAGGTGGTGGTGGTTGCCGGCGCGACAGGGTCCGGCAAGACCACGCAGCTGCCCAAGATCTGCCTGGAGCTGGGTCGCGGCATTCGCGGCACCATCGGCCACACCCAGCCCCGCCGGCTGGCCGCCCGCACCGTCGCCCAACGCATCGCCGACGAACTCGGCACCCCGCTCGGCGACGCCGTCGGGTACACCGTGCGGTTCACCGACCAGGTCAGCGACTCCACCCTGATCAAACTGATGACCGACGGCATTCTGCTCGCCGAGATTCAAAGAGACCGCCGGCTGCTGCGCTACGACGCCCTCATCCTCGACGAGGCCCACGAGCGCAGCCTCAACATCGACTTCCTGCTGGGTTACCTGCGCGAGCTGTTGCCCCGCCGTCCCGACCTCAAGGTCATCGTCACCTCGGCGACCATCGAGCCGGAGCGATTCGCGGCTCACTTCTCGAACGCCCCGATCGTCGAGGTGTCGGGCCGGACGTACCCGGTCGAGATCCGGTACCGGCCACTGGAAGTCCCCGTACCGGTCTCGGACGACGACGACCCCGACGATCCCGACCACGAGATCGTGCGCACTGAACCACGGGATCCGACCGAGGCCATCGTCGACGCGGTTCGCGAGCTCGAGTCCGAGCCCCCGGGAGACGTCCTGGTCTTCCTGTCCGGCGAACGCGAGATCCGCGACACCGCAGAAGCCTTGAAGGACATGCGGAACACCGAGGTGCTGCCGCTCTACGCGCGGCTCCCCACCGCCGATCAGCAGAAGGTGTTCCAACCCAGCCACAGCGGGCGGCGAATCGTGTTGGCCACCAACGTGGCCGAGACATCGCTCACCGTGCCGGGCATCCGTTACGTCGTCGACCCCGGCACCGCGCGGATCTCCCGCTACAGCCGCCGCACCAAGGTGCAGCGCCTGCCCATCGAGCCGATCTCGCAGGCGTCGGCAGCCCAGCGGGCGGGGCGGTCCGGGCGCACCGCTCCGGGCATATGTATCCGGCTGTACTCGGAGCAGGACTTCGAATCTCGGCCGCGCTACACCGATCCGGAGATCCTGCGGACCAACCTGGCCGCGGTCATCCTGCAGATGGCCGCTCTGCAACTGGGCGACATCGCGGAGTTTCCGTTTCTGGATCCGCCAGACGCCCGCAGCATCCGCGACGGCGTGCAGTTGTTGCAGGAACTCGGCGCCTTCGACACCGCGGGTGCGCTGACCGACGTCGGTCGGCGCCTGGCCCGGCTGCCACTCGATCCGCGGGTCGGCCGGATGATCCTGCAGGCCGACACCGAGGGCTGCGTGCGTGAGGTACTGGTGCTGGCCGCGGCGCTGTCGATTCCCGATCCCCGGGAACGCCCGAGCGACAAGGAAGAGGCGGCGCGTCAGAAGCACGCCCGGTTCGCCGACGAGCACTCGGATTTCATCTCGTATCTCAACCTCTGGAACTATCTGCGCGAGCAGCGAAACCAACTCTCCGGCAATGCGTTCCGGAGGATGTGCCGCGACGAGTTCCTGCACTACCTGCGAATCCGAGAATGGCAGGACCTGACCGGACAGCTGCGCAGCATCGCCCGCGACATCGGGATCCGCGAGAGTGATGAGGTCGCCGAGCCGGCCAGTATTCACGCCGCACTGACCGCGGGCCTGCTGTCCCACGTCGGCTTGCGCGAGGGTGAGTCCCGCGATTATCAAGGTGCCCGCAACTCCAAGTTCGTGCTGGCTCCCGGCTCGGTGCTGACGAAGAAGCCGCCGCGCTGGATCGTGGTGGCCGACCTGGTGGAGACCAGCCGGCTGTTCGGCCGCATCGCCGCCAAGGTCGAGCCCGAGGCGATCGAGCGTGTCGCCGGACATCTGCTGCAGCGCAACTACAGCGAGCCGCACTGGGAAGCCAAACGCGGTGCGGTCGTGGCTTTCGAGCGGGTCACGCTGTATGGGCTACCGTTGGTCCCGCGCCGCAAGATCGGCTACACCCAGATCGATCCGGAGCTGTGCCGTGAGTTGTTCATCCGGCACGCCTTGGTCGAGGGGGATTGGCAGACCCGCCACCACTTCTTCCGCGACAACGCGCGGCTGCGGGCCGAACTCGAGGAGATCGAGGAACGCGCCCGTCGGCGTGACCTGCTGGTCGGCGACGACGACATCTACGCGCTCTACGACGCCCGGATCCCGGCCGATATCGTATCGGCGCGTCACTTCGACGCGTGGTGGAAGAAGCAGCGCCACAAGACACCTGACCTGCTCACCTTCACCCGTGACGATCTGCTGCGGTCCGAGGACGGCGCGGACAATCCCGATACCTGGCAGGCCGGCGATCTCGAACTGCCGCTGACGTACCGATTCGAGCCCGGGGCGGCCGACGACGGCGTCACTGTGCATGTGCCGGTGGGGGTCTTGGCGCGGCTCGGTGGTGACGGTTTCGCCTGGCAGGTACCGGCCCTGCGGGAGGAACTGGTTACCGCACTGATCAAATCGCTGCCCAAGGACCTGCGCCGCAACTTCGTCCCGGCGCCCGACACCGCGCGGGCCATCCTGGGTGACATCGATCCGTCCGCCGGGTCCCTGCTGGACGAGGTGCAGCGCGAACTGCGCAGGCGCAGCGGCATTCTGGTGCCCATCGATGCATTCGACCTGAGCAAGATACCGGACCATCTACGGATGACCTTCGCCGTGGAATCAGTCGACGGCAAAGAGGTGGCCCGCGGCAAGGACATCGACGCGCTGCGTGAGCAGCTCGCGGTGCCCGTCGCACAGGCTGTGGCCGACGCGCTGGGCGGCGACCTGGAACGCACCGGGCTGCGGGCGTGGCCCGAGGATCTCGACGAGCTGCCACGCACAGTGGAGAACGTCAGCGGCGGTCACACAGTCAGGGGCTATCCGGCCTTCGTCGACACCGGAAAAGCCGTCGATATCAAGGTGTTCGCCAACCCGGCCGACCAGGCCGCGGCCATGCGGCCGGGCCTGCGGCGTCTACTGCGACTGACCACCCCCTCACCGGTGAAGGCGATCGAACGCGGCCTGAGCACCCGCACCCGGCTGGCGCTCAACGCCAATCCTGACGGTTCGCTGGCCGCGTTGCTCGATGATTGCGCCGATGCGGCCGCCGACGTGCTGGTACCCAAGCCGGTATGGACCAAGGCGGAGTTCGCCGGGGTTCTGACCCGGGCAGGCAAGGAACTCGGCCCCACTACCCAAGCCGGGGTGAACCGGGTGGAGAAGGTGCTGGCCGCGGTGCACGAGGTGGAGGTCGCGCTGCCCGACAAGCCGTCAGCTGCCCAGGCCGATGCGGTAGCTGACATCCGGTCTCAACTGGAACGCCTGTTGCCCAAGGGTTTTGTCACCGAGACCGGGATAGCGCGGCTGAACGACCTGGCCCGATATGTCACCGCGATCGCCCGCCGGCTCGAGCGGTTGCCCCAGGCGCTCGGCGCCGACCGAGACCGGATGTCGCGTGTGCACGCGGTCGAGGATGCCTATGACGAACTGGTTCAGGCGCTTTCGCCAGGCCGGGCCGCAGCGGCCAACATCCGTGACATCGCATGGCAGATCGAGGAGTTGCGGGTGAGCCTGTGGGCCCAGCAGCTGGGTACGCCGCGCCCGGTCAGCGAGCAGCGCATCTACAAGGCCATCGACGGCGTCACCCGCTGACAGCCCCTCCGCCGAAACGGCATTCCGGCAGGCCCTCTCTCGCACTTTCTCTGCTGGAATGCGGTTTCGGCGAGAATCAGAGGATGGTGTGCTCGATCTGCCCGACGCCGTCGAGGGTCAGGGTGAGGGTGTCCCCGCGACGCAACCAGTGCCCCGTCTCCATACCGCTGCCCCCGGGCAGCGTCCCGGTGCCGAAAAGCTCACCCGGATAGAGCGGTTCGCTGCGTGACGCATGCGCCAGCACCTCGCCCAATGTGTGCTGCATGCCGGCGCTGCTCACGGTGCTGACCACCGACCCGTTGAGTGCCACCGAACCGGTGAGGGTTTCGATGCGCGGCAGGATCTCGTCGGCGGTGACCGCGGTGTCCGACATCGAGCTGGCGAAATGCTTGGACTTCTGCGGCCCGAAGCCGCTGAGCATCTCGGGTCGCTGCACATCGCGGGCGCTGAAATCGTTGAGTACGACGAACGCTCCGATCGCTTCGGCGGCCGCATCGGGTGTCGCGTTGAACAACGGTGCGGCCAACACGAATCCGATCTCCAACTCGAAGTCGAGCGCCTGTGAATAGTCCGGGACCGGAACCGGGGTGCCGGTCGGCACGAAGGTCTGTGCGTTGGACATGTAGTAGATCGGCTGCTCATAGAACAGCGGCTTCGGCCTGAACTGCGGCACCGGGCGACCGGTGACGCGTTCGTACAGCGACGTCACCCGGTAGAGGCCGGGGTGAAAGCGCCGGATCAGCCCGCGGGCCGCGTCGATGTTGTGCTGTTCGTACAACATGAAGTCGCGAAATGACACCGGCTGGAACGGCAGGAGGTGGTCGCTGTGTTGCAGCTGGCGGTCGGCTGCTGCTGTCAGCCAGGCCTCGTCGAAAACCGGACCACCAAGGGCTGTGCGGTCTGAGTGCTCAGACCAATCACCCTGGGAATCAAGGGATTGCACCCTCAGGCCGGTGGCGGTGCGGACACGGCGTAGTTTCACCGAGTCCTCCCGAGCTGCCTGCGCAGGAACTCGGTGACGTGTCCGGCCACCGTGTCTGGTTGCTCGAGCCATGGCCAGTGGCCTGTGCTTGGCACCGGCTGTACCTCACAGCTCCGGAAGATCCGGCGGTACTCGTCCGTCTGCGCGTACGGCACGTAGTGGTCATCGGCGCCCCACACCACGAGGACATCGCCGGTGAACTCGGTGAGCCGATCGGCATACGGGGCAAGGGCATTCGGGCCGGTGGATCGGTACAGCTTCAGCACCGCATCGGGTGTGCCACGGGCGAACATGTGCTCGGCGATCGACTCCAGCGCATCGGCCGGCAGCCCCGGATCGCGCATGGCGAGCACACGACGCAGCACTGCCGGGTTGCCGATCCGCGACAATGCCTCGGCCAGTACGGGTGTCCGCCACAGCTTGGCGGCGAAGTGGTTGATCACCACGGGGGTGTTGATCAGCGTGATGCTGGCGACGGAATCGAGATGGTCGACCGCCCAGGCGAGTGCCCAGGGGCCGCCGAAATCGTGGGCGACCAGGTGGGCGCGCTCGACACCGAGTTGGTCCAGAAGCGCGCCCAGATGTGCGGCGTAGGCCGCCACGGTGTACGGCCACTGTGCCGGCTTGTCGGCCGCACCGAATCCGGGCATCTCCGGGGCGATCACCCGAGCGATACCGGCGACCGGCATCAGCAAACGGTCCCATCTGGCCCCGGCGTTGTTGCCGTGCACGAACACCACTGCCTCGCCGGCGTCCGGTCCCGCCGCGCCGGCGACGAGCACCGGCGACCGCACCCCGTCGACCGCCAGCGTGCGGTGCTCGACGGGGCTGTCCATCAGCGGAATCTTACGGTCGCAGAAGGTCCGCCGCGTCTTTTCAACCGATCACTGTGTGCCTGTCGCCACCCACGGGACGCGATCGGCCCGGGCATCGTCGAGCACGAGGTCGGCCACGCGTGACCGATGGGCTTCGGCACTGCCCAACAGGGCGGCATCGGTGGTGGCCCGCTTGAAGTACAGGTGCGCCTGGTGCTCCCAGGTGAACCCGATCCCGCCGTGCACCTGGATGGTGTCCGCCGCGATCTTGGCAAATGCCGCCGACGCGGTGGCCTGCGCAATGCTGGCTGCCAGCGCCGGGTCGTCGGTGCCGTCGGTCAGCGCCCACGCCGCGTGATAGGTCGCTGACCGGGCGTGCTCGAGGTCGACCAGGTCATCCGCCAACCGGTGCTTGACGGCCTGGAAGGACCCGATCTGCCTGCCGAACTGAAGCCTCGATTTCGCGTACTCCACGGACAGATCCAGCAGATGCTGTGCGGCTCCGATCTGTTCGGCGGCCAGGAGTGTCGCTGCCACCTGGAATGCGTGGGTGATGACGCGGTCGGCCTCGTCGGGACCGGCCACCAGTTGGGCGGGCGCCGCGGTCAAGACGATGGTGGCCTGCGGCCGCGTGAGGTCGAGCGTGGTCAGCGGGGTGCGTTGCACTCCCGCGTCTGACGCGTCGACCACGTACAGGCCGACGCCGCCGGATCCGGCGGCCGCCACCAACAAGGTGTCCGCGGCGTCGCCGTCGACCACGCGCTCGACCGTGCCGGTCAACGTCCCGTCTTCGGCGACAGTCACATTCACCGCGGTGGGATCGAACGCACCGGCCCGATCCGACACCGCGAACGCCGCGATCCGCGTGCCTTCGGTGAGTGCGCCGAGGAGTTCGTCGCGCACCGGGCCGGCCGGGGCTGCGACGAGAGCGGGGACGGCCAGCAACACGGTGCCGAACACCGGTCCGCAGGCCAGTGCCGCCCCGAGTTCCTCGACCGCGACGGCCTGGTCGACGAGCGTCCCGCCGGCTCCGCCGTCGGCCTCGGGAACCGCCAGGCCGAGCACGCCGAGCTCAGCGCCCAACCGGGCCCACACTTTCGGATCGAACCGTGGCTCGGATTCCATGAGTGTCCGCACCGTCGGCTCGGAGAAGTTCTCGGCACAGAACTTTCGGACCGCGGTGCGCAGTTGAGCCTGCTCGTCGGTGAACCTGAACTCGGACTGATCCGCAAGCTTCTCAGCTTGCTCGTCGGGTTGATCCGCAAGCTTCTCAACCACGCGGGATCTCCTTCCACGGCATACCGGCATCGGCCCGCAGATCGCCCGGCAACCCGAGGATCCGTTCGCCGAGAATGTTGCGCATCACCTCTGAGGTGCCGCCTTCGATGGTGTTGGCCTTGCTGCGTAGGAAGCGCTGCTGGAGGGGCCCGCGCCAGTCCTTGCCGTCCTGCTCGTCGTCGCGATCACCCGTCCCGTAGCCGTGATACAGGATCCCCTCGGGCCCAAGCAGATCCATGCACCACTGGTAGATGTGCTGGTTGAGCTCGGCGCCGACGAGCTTGCCGATCGAGCCTTCGGGTCCCGGTCCGCCGACGGTGGCGGCCGCCCGGGACCGCTCGGCGGTCAGCCGTTGGGCCTCCGAACGCAGCCAGAGCTGGCTCAGCCGGTCCCGCAACACCGGAGTCCGCAGGTCCGGGCGTGATGCCCACAGCGCCACGGCATCCGAGATGGTCCCGGCTCCGCGACGATTGCCGCTGCCCCCGAGCGCGCTGCGCTCGTTCATCAGGGTGGTCATCGCGACGTTCCAGCCGTTGCCCACTGCGCCGAGCCGGTGCGCATCGGGGATGCGGGCGTCGGTGATGTACACCTCGTTGAACTCGGCCTGGCCGGTCATCTGTCGCAGTGGTCTGGTCTCGACGCCCGGGCCGTGCATGTCCAGCACGAAGTACGTCAGGCCCTTGTGTTTGGCCACATCGGGATTCGTACGGGCCAGCAGCAGACCCCAGCGGGCGCGGTGCGCCAGACTGGTCCACACCTTCTGCCCGTTCAGCACCCATTCGTCGCCATCGGGCACCGCCGACGTGGCCAGCCCGGCCAGATCTGATCCGGCGCCTGGCTCGGAGAACAGCTGGCACCAGATGTGTTCGGTGCTGGCCAGCGGCCGCAGCCAGGATTTCTTGAGCTCATCGGACTGTGCGTGCTCGCGCACCGTGGGTGCGGCCATGCCGTAGCCCATCGGGTTCAAGCTCAGCGGGATGGGCCCGCCGGCGCCCTGCAGGATGCGGTCGGCCACGGCCTGCAGACCACGTGACACCCCGAGACCACCGAGGCCCTCGGGGAAGTGCACCCAGGACAGGCCCGCGTCGTAACAGGCGGCCAGGTACTCCGGGATTGGGACTTTCTTGGGGTCGTGGTCGGCCACGACCCGGCGGGCGAGGTCGGCGACCCGGTCCGCATCAGCGACGCTGCTCATCCAGCCACGATAGGGAAAGGGGTCTGCCGGCCTGCAGGCGGGCGGTAGCGTCCACGGTCGTGGACCGAAAGCGCGTGGTGATTGCGGGACTCGGCGACACCGGCGTGCTCACCGCGATCCGCTTGGCGCGTCGTTTCGACGTCGTCGGCATCTCGGTCAACCCTGGCCTGGTCAGCGGTCAGGAGCTGGGCACCCGGTTGGCCCGGCCCGAAGACTGGGCACGCAACTACTGGATCGGCTTCGACCGGTTCCGCGAACTCGACCGGGTCCGCACGGTGCACGGCACGCTGGCAGGCGTCGACTTTTCGGCACGCACGGTCAGCGTGCAGGATGCCGGCGGGAACGAGCAGGTGGAACCCTATGACGCGCTGGTCATCTCGACCGGTGTGACGAACGGCTTCTGGCGGCAGGCGGTTCTGCAGTCGGCAGGCGATGTCGATGCGGGGCTGAGGACTGCACACGAGCGATTGGGTTCGGCACGTTCGGTTGCTGTCATCGGTGGTGGCGCGGCGGCGGCCAGCAGTGCGGCCAACATCGCCGTCCGGTGGCCGGGTAACCGGGTGGCGCTGTACTACCCCGGCGAGCATCCTCTGCCGCAGCACCATTGGCGGGCCCGGAAGCGGGTCGAAGACAGGCTGGCTGCGGCGGGCGTGACCCTGCACCCGGGGCATCGCGCCGTGGTACCGGAAGGCTTCGACTGCGCGGCCATCACCTCCGAACCTGTCTACTGGAGCACGGGACAACCTTCGGTGCAGGCCGATGCGGTGCTGTGGACCATCGGCCGGGTCCGGCCGAACACGGACTGGCTGCCGGCGGACGTCCTCGACGAGCGCGGGTTCGTTCGGGTGACACCGGAACTGCGGGTGCCGGGACACGATGGCGTATTCGCTGTCGGCGATGTCGCGGCCACCGACCCGCTGCGCTCCTCGGCCCGAAACCGGGCCGACGGACTGCTGGCCCGAAACGTGACCGCCTACTTCACCGGCGGCACGACGCGCAGCTACCGTCCGCCGTCCAGCCGATGGGGCTCGGTGCTCGGAGTGCAGCCGGACGGGTTGGAGGTGTTCGCTCCCAACGGATTTGCCTTCCGATTTCCGTCCTGGTCGATCGAGCGGGTACTCCAGCCGTGGATCGTCCGCCGCGGCATCTACCGTGGCGTGCGGCCCGGAGATCAATCCATCGTCACCAACGGCTGATCGACGGGCACCACATAGGTGGCGAGCATCAGGGTCCGCACGGTGCCGACATTGTGGGCATTGTGGGCGACGCCCGCCGGGATGAGGAACGGGTCTGGATGATCTCGAAACCCGGTGTGGGAGCCGCAGAACGCTGAAGTTCGGTGCGGGGGACCCCGGCAGTCGGATCGTCGGCGAGCGCGGTAGGGCGGTTCGGTGCTGACACTTTCGCGTATGTAACGCCACGGCGAGATTTCGGCTGATTTTCCGCCGTGGGGTTACGAACGCGGCTCAGGCCCGGGGCAGCGCGACGGGCACGGTCTGCAGGCCCGGGCTCACCGGGCTCACCGGCGCGGGAACCGCTCCCGGTACCCCGGCCACCCGAGGTACGGCGGCTACCCCGGGCACCTGGCCGGGCACTCCGGCCGTGCCGGGTACCACCGGTGCAGCGGGTGCTGCCGCGACTCCGGGCACTTGAGCGACCTGACCGGGCACTTGAGCGACCTGTCCGGGCACCTGAGCAACTTGACCGGGCAGGGCGGGAGCAACTTGACCGGGCACAGCCGGCGGCACCTGACCCGGCACGGCCGGAGCCGGAGCAGCCGGAGCGGGGGGAGCGGCGGCCGCCGCAGCGTTCTGACTGAGCACCCGCAGCAGGTCGGGCTTCATCTGCTGCAATTGCGATCCCCAGTAGTTCCAGTTGTGGGTGCCGTTCGGCGGGAACTCGAACTTCGCGTTGCGTCCGCCCGCAGCCACGTACTTCTGCTGGAACTCCTTGTTGGAGTTGATCGTGATGTTCTCCAGGAACTGCGCGCTGTACAGCGTGCCGAAGTTACCGCCGGGATCGTCGAGTTCGGAAGGAACACCGTTGCCGCAGTACACCCAGATCGCGGTGTTGTTGGCCACCAGCCGGTTGATGTTGACCGTCGGGTCGTTGCGACGCCAGGCCGGATCACTGGATATGCCCCACATGTCGGTGGGGTTGTAGCCGCCGGCGTCCTTCATCGCGAAGCCGATCATGGTGGGCCACAGGCCCTGTGACGGATTCAGGAAGCCGGACAGGGCGCCGGCGAAGATGAACTGGGCTGGATGCCAGATAGCCAGGGTCAGGGCCGCGCCACCGGACATCGACAGCCCGACGACGGCATTGCCGGCTGGCGCGACGTCGCGTTTGGCAGCCAGGAAGGCCGGAAGTTCCTGGGTGAGGAAGGTTTCCCACTTGTAGGTGGTGGTGCCCGCACTGCCGGCCGCGGGGCGGTACCAGTCGCTGTAGAAGCTGGACTGCCCTCCGACGGGCATGACGACAGAGATGCCCGACTTGTAGAACCACTCGAACGCGGCGGTGTTGATGTCCCAACCGTTGTTGTCGTCCTGGGCGCGCAGGCCGTCGAGCAGGTACAAGGCGTGCGGTCCGCCGCCCTGGAACTGAACCGTGATGTCGCGGCCCATCGCGGCCGACGGCACCTGCAGGCGTTCCACGGGCAGACCATCGCGCGAATACGCCGCGGCGGTCGGTGTGGGCGCGGCCATCACCAGTGCCGGCAACATCAAACCTGAAATCGCAGCGGCCGCCACGCGGCGCGACACCCGACCGAACATTCTCAGTCTCACACCGGCACGCTAACAACGCCTGAGTTGCGACTACCGGGGCCGCGCCCGGCGTAACCCCTCTGTTATCAAGGTGATTCAGTTCTGATGCCCGTGGCCGCGCCGCCGCCACTCGCGTGGGGGCACGCCGTGCGTGCGGCGAAACTGGCGGCTGAAGTATCCAGGGTCGGCCATTCCCACCCGCGTGGCGACCTCTGAGACGGCCAGGTCCGTCTCACCCAGCAGGTCGCGAGCCCGGCTCATCCTGCGCTCGTTGATCCACTCGCCGACCGTGCGACCGGTCCGCCGGCGCACCAGCGTGGTGAGGTGACCCGCTGTCATCCCGACCTCGTGGGCGACGTCGCTGAGCGAGAGCGGCTCGGACAACCGGCGGTCGATCACCGAGAACACCTCGGCCAGCAATGGCTCGCCGCTGCGCCGCAGGTCGCTCACGATGTCGTCGGCGAGGCGGGCCAGATCGATGAGCAGCAGGGTCAGATGGGCCAGTACCGCTTGGCGGTAGCCTTCACGCCGGGCGGCCAGCTCGTCCTCGATGGATCGGATGGTGTTGTCCCACAGCGGCTGTCGATCCGCCGGAACATGCAGTTGCAGCAGCCCGCCGGACCGGCCGTGGAGGAACGGGAACAGCAGGGGATGAGCCTGGCAGGTGGGCCAGGGCGAGGCGGCGTCGTGCCCCAGCGCAGCGGGGTCGAAGAACACGCCGACGCCGTCGTCCTCGGCGGTCAGCGGCCGTGGGTCGATCACCTCGCCTGCCGCGACCACGTAGATGACCCCGTCGGTCGGTACGTACCAGAGCACCGGAAAGTCGTGTATGTGTGGCCGGTGTTCGGGGAATTCCGCACGCCGGCCGCGGGTCACCGACACCGGCGGCGCGTCGCGGTCGGTCCAATATCGGTAGACCGGGACACCATCGCGGTGGCGAACCAATCGGGACGCATCGGACATAGCGCCAAAGATAATCCTGATATCGCCAACCTTCACCCAACTAACCCTGCCCAGAAGGCTGGATCATGGATTTCATGACAGAACATCGTCCACATCTTCTGAAGAGCCGGCATGACTACCTGCCTGCCGCAGGCCACGACGCCTTCCTGCCCGGCTACGACCTGCTGACGCGGGTCTTGGGGATGAACCCCGCCTATCGCGAACTGGTCACCCAGGCCGGGCTGACAGCCGGCCAGCGGGTGATCGAAATAGGTTGCGGTACCGGAAATCTGACTGTGCGCGTCAAGAAAGCTTGTGCCACGGCCGATATCGTCGCCACCGACCCCGACCCACGGGCACTACAGCGGGCGCAGCGAAAGACCAAGGGGATGACCGGTGTCCGCTTCGAACGTGCCTACGCGCAGGAATTGCCGTTCGATGACGGTGGGTTCGACGTGGCGCTGTCTTCGATGATGCTGCACCACCTCGACGAGGCGACCAAGGCGGCCGCCGCCGCCGAAGTGTTTCGGGTCCTGCAGCCCGGCGGCGTATTACACGTCGTCGACGTTCGCGGCGACGCTCTGCCGCAGCTGTTGGAGAAGGCCGGATTCGATTGCGCGGTAGTGGGTTATGGGAACATCCGGCTGGCCGGCAAGCTTACGTACCTCCGCGCTACTCGTCCGGCGTGAACGCGGCGGGCTCAGCCAACGGGATGAGCAGTCTCGACGGTGTGTCTCCGCCCTGACGGATTCGGTACGTTCCCGCGACCAGTGCCTCCCGCGCGGGCTGCGTGGGGACGAGGTGCGGGAAGTCATAGGTGGTCAGGGTCAGCCGCAACCGGTGGCCCGGTGCGATCGACGCGGCGGTGGGGAAGATCTCCAGGTCATAGCGGGTGAGCTCGCCACGCACGACCGGTTCGGCGGCGGCGCGGGTACTGATGTGATGCGCCCGCAGCACTTCTCCTTCTGGCCCATCCGGCAGGTACCACGTCTTGTCCGGATCCAGGGCCCGATGTGAGCCGAGCAGCGCACCCTGGGTCAGCGGCCGACTGGCCCCGTCCGGGGCGACATCGTCGAGATGGGCCACCCACAGGGTCTCGGTCGTGTCAGCCGTTGCGTGCACGGTCAGAGTGATCGGACCTGCGATCAGTCGGGTTTCGGTGAACTCTTCTGTGGTGTAGGTCAGGGCCTCACGCTGCAGGCGACGGTTGTCCAGGTCGTAGCGGATGCGCCGTCCGGTCTGGGCAGCCATGAAACTGCCCATGCCCAGCGTCCACTGTTCGAGGCTGCGGCCGGAGATGGGCCCACGTACCGCATAGCGCAGGACGGCGTCGGTCTGCTCGGCAGTCGGCTCGGTGACGAGTTGCCCGCCCTCGGCCAGGTACAGCCGCGTTGGCGTGGCCTCAGGGAACGGGTAATCCTCTGCCTGAAACCATTTCGAGCTGCCGATGGCCTGGAAGCGGATGGGCGGGCCGGTGACTGCGGCGTCGGTGTCGTCCTTGAGCCAGCGGTCGAACCAGCGGAGCTGCAACGCATGGACGTGCAACCCGTCCATGTCCGAGACGTGGTACCAAGGCCCCATCATCAATTGGACCCGGTCCGAGAGCGGCTGGCCGGGCTCCATGGGAGCGTTGGGCGGCCGGCCGGTGTAGGCGTTCTGCAGCGCGGTGTAGTTCAGCGGAGCGCCGCGCTGGAAAGCGTCGTGCCAGCCGCCGATCAGGAACACGGCGACCTTGTTCTTCGCGATGTCGGGCAATACGTCCGACGCCCGCATGGTGTCCCAGAACGGCCCGTCGAACGCGGTGTCCCCACCGGCGGTGGCGTCGCCGATCATGGTCTTGAAGTACTGCCGCTGGTCACGTCCGCGTTGGCGCACCGCGGCCAGGCCTCCGGCGCGAGGCCGTTCGTGAGTGCCGCGTTTGGCGAACTCCAGCACCGGGTTGACCACGTTCAGCAGTGAGTAGACAGCCCCGTAGGCGCGCACCGTGCGCATGTGCGGCACCCCGCCCATCGTGACGACATCGCGGTAGAAGTCATTGCCTGCCATCACCGGGAAGATCGCCTTCAACGGTGAGTCGGGGCCGACCGCGGCGGCGGTGAGCAGCTGGTTGATGGCCAGGTACGAGATGCCGAACATTCCGACCCTGCCATTGGAATTCGGCAGCGTTGCAGCCCAATTCACCAGGTCGACGCCGTCCTGGACCTGCATGGCGCCCAGCATCTCGAACGATCCGCCCGAGGCTCCGGTGCCCCGGACGTCGGCCATCACCTCGATGTAGCCGCGCCGGATCAGGTACGGGGTGGCCCCGCCGCCGATCTGGGCGGCCGGGGGCGGGGCCTTCTTGCCGTAGGGGGTGATGGACAACAGCACCGGGAACGGTCCCGGTGCCGGCGCCCCGGTCTCGGGAACTGTCGGGTAGTGGATGTCGGCCCGCAGCACGGTGCCGTCGGAGGCGCGGATCGCGACGTTGTGGTGGACGCCGATCCCATAGCGAGCCGGCGGTGGTGTCCAGGCCGGTTCCAGCGGAGACGGGTTGCGCTTACGGACGCGGGTCGCCGTTTGCCCGGCCACCTTCTTGCCCCGGTTTCCTCGGACCACCTGCCACGGGTTCGCCATCCGTCCTCCTTGACGTGTGTCGGCTTACCTCCACGCTATCCAGTGGACTACCCGGCCATGAACTCCGAGTAGGCCGAGGCCAGCTCGGGGGAGAGCGCAGTCACGTTGCACGTACGCTGCGTGTCCCCGATGGGGGCCAGGATGCCGCGCAGGTCGTTGTACTCCTGCGGGTTGGCGGTGAAGTAACCGCGCAGCGTGGCCGCGGCCTGCGGACGCGGCTGGGTGAACGCGGTGGTCACTGCCTGGTTGGCACCGGGGTGACTGTCGAGGTACGCGCGAGCGGCACCGGTGGTGCTGCTGACGGTGCCCGCCACCCCGCTGGCGCTGCAGTCGGGTGCGGCAGCTGCGCTCGGTGCGCCGATCATCGCGGCGGCGACGCCGCCGAGCAGGCCCGCGGCACAAGCGCCGGCAATTCCACGGCGCGCGGTGATACCAGTGAATTTCATGATCATTTTCCTTCGGGATTCTGGGATTCTCATTGGGTCGCGATCCGTGATCGCTTTCCCCGGCCCGAATTCGAAAGTAACCGCATCGTCGTCGAGCAAAACCTCTGCACTGTGAAACAGCTGTGACGGGTGTGGATGTGTTACGCCGGGCGACCGTGAATTGCGCCTCAGTCTCGCCCAATTCGGGCCGATGATCTTGAAATGTCTCAGAGACCGGGCGTCATTCTTAATTGATCGTGATGTGCGGCTACGGGCGTAGTAACCGAATCGTTATCCGGCCGACCTTCAGCAAACCGCTGTGGTCTACCGTTTGAGCGTTAGCCCGGCAAGCGAGTTTCGCAGCCCTCCATCGCGGTAGATCTGCACGCCTGCCACGGCCAGCATCACCGCAGCGGTTGCCAGGTGCACGATCGCATCCGTGGTGTTGTTGGGGAAGGCGAATATCAGGGCCACCTGATTGGAGAAGAACGCCCAGATTCCGGGCAGCGCCCCAGCCACCGCGGCCAGCAGGAGATAGAGCACGGCCCACGATTTTCGCCAACACAGCACCAGGCCGGGGCCGAACAACGCCAGGCCGGCCACCGCATGCCAACCGTTGTAATCCATGCCCAGAATCGGTGTGGTCGGCGCATCCGGTCCGATGGCGAAACTCGGCTCGGCAATGAATCCGATGATTGCCTGGACGACGTGGAACAGCGAGATGATCAGCAGTCCCCATTGCGCGAAACTCCACTGCCGACCTCGCACGCGAGGAGGACTGTTGGACACAGTCCGGACGTTACGTCTACTACAGCGTGTAGTCAACGGTTCGGTCGTAGGGGCGGGGCGGTCACCAGGTGTCGATGAACCGTGCACGAGGTGCAGGGCGTTCATGCTGCGCGGCCGCGGCCAGCGTGGCCGCGATCAGCCCCCGGGTTTCGGCCGGGTCGACGACGTCGTCGATCTCGAACAACGATGCGGAGTTGAGCGCCCGGGCGTTCTCTTCGGCGGCCGCGGTGGCCGCCCGCACGGCCTGCTCGCGTTCGTCGTCGTCGGCGATTGCCTCCAGCTCCTTGCGTAGACCCAGGCGGACGGCACCCTCCAATCCCATCGGGCCGAGGTGCGCGCCGGGCCAGGCCACGGTGAGCAGCGGTTCATGGAGGCTTCCGCCGCACATCGCCTGTGCCCCAAGGCCGTAACCGCGCCGCAGGATCACCGCGACCAACGGCACCGTCAGCGCCGCCCCGGCCACCAGCATCCGGGAACCGCGTCGCACCAGGGCTTCGGCTTCGGCCGCCGGGCCGACCATGTATCCCGGACAGTCCACCAGCGACACCACCGGCAGGCCGAACGCGTTGCACAGCTGCAGGAACCGGGCGGCCTTGTCGGAGGCCGCGGCGGTGATGGCACCGGCCATCACCATGGTGTTGTTGGCGATAATGCCCACGGGCCTGCCGTCGATGCGGGCCAGCGCGGTCACCATCTCCGGGGCGAACTTCTCGCGCAGAAAGGTCACCGAGCCGGCATCGGCCAGTGTCTCGACGATGGGCGCCACCGGGTAGGCGCGCCGGGCTCGTTCGGGAATCATTGTGCGCAGGTCGGTTTGATCGGCCACGGGGCCAGGTCCGGTCGGTCCGGTGAAGTAGCCCATCAGCTTCCGGGTGGCAGCGACGGCCTGTGCCTCGTCCGCGACCACGACGTCGACGACGCCGTTGGGCGCCTGCACCGAGATCGGGCCGACGTCGTCGGGGGCGACCTCACCGAGGCCACCGCCGGCGATCATCGCTGGTCCGCCCATCCCGATCGAGCTGTCCTGGGTGGCGACGATCAGGTCGGCGGCTCCCGCGATCACCGCGTTGCCCGCGAAGCACCGGCCTTTGACCACGGCGATGCGGGGCACCAGGCCGGACAGTCCGGCCCACAACGCGAACGCCCGGATCTCCAGCGACGAGACCGTCGGGATGTCGGTGTCGCCGGGGCGTCCACCGCCGCCCTCGGCGAAGAACACCGTCGGCAACTTGAGCCGCTCGATGATCTCGAACAGCCGGTCCTTCTTGCGATGGCCGATGGCGCCCTGGGTTCCGGCCAGCACGGTGTAGTCGTACGAGAGCACCGCGCATGCGGCGCCGTCGATCCGCGCGGTTCCGGCCAGTAGACCATCGCCGGGGGTGCGTTCGATGAGGTCGTCCAGGCTGCGACGCTGTTTCTGCGCCGCGATCGCGAACCGCCCGTACTCGACGAACGAACCGTCATCGATCAGGTCGGCGATGTTCTCCCGGGCGGTGCGGCCACCGGCGGCGTGACGGCGGCCGACCGCGTCGGGCCGGCCGGCATCCTCCGTCAGCGCCCTCCGGCGCAGCAGTTCGGCGAGATCGTCGCGGACAGCGTCGTCGGGCATCGGCAGGCTCCTGGAATAGCGGGCGTGCGGTCCGCGGTTGCGCACAGATGTGACCGCCACCTCATCTAACCCGTCGTTCGATCCGCACGAACTGTTGGCCGAGGCCGGCCTCGGCGTGTTGGCCACCATCAAGGCCTCGGGCATTCCGCAGCTGTCGCCGGTGACACCGTTCTACGACCGGGCCGCCGGCGTCATCTACGTGTCGATGACCGAAGGCCGGGCCAAGACGGTCAACCTGCGCCGTGATCCCCGGGCCGCGCTCGAGGTGACCAGCCCGGACGGCTGGGCCTGGGCCACGGCCGAAGGGCCGGTGACGCTCACCGGGCCGGGGACCGATCCGCACGGCCCTGAGGTCGAGGCGCTCGTCGACTACTACCGCAGCGCGGCAGGGGAGCACCCCGACTGGGACGAGTACCGGTCGGTGATGGTCTCCGATCGGCGGGTCCTGATGAAGCTGACCGTGGAGCGGGTGTACGGGGAGAAGCTGCGCTGACCTGAGGGACTCAGCCGACCGGCATCTCGGCCGCGATGCGGTCCAGCACCGCGGGATAGCGGTTGGCCTCGCGGTGCGCGCCGGGCTTGCCGCTGCTGACGATCGCGGCGGACAGGCTGCGCTGCGGATCGGCCCACACCGCGATGTCGACGAGCCCGGTGTGGCCGAACGCCGAGGGAGTGTTGCGGCCGAACGGCCCGAAGCGTTTTCCGCCGAGCATGTACCCCGTACCCCAGCGCATCGGCTTGAGTCCGGTCGCCACGTCGGGCCGCATTCGCCGGCACGGCGTGGTGGCGGCCTGCAGGGTTTCCGGCTTCATGATCCGGACCCCGTCGAGTTCGCCTCCGCGACGAAGGATCTCGGCGAATCGCGACAGTTCGTCGGCGTTCGAGACGGTGGTCGACGACGGGATCACGCTGGTGAGGAACAACGGGGTGTTGCTGAGCGGGATGATCCGGTCCAGTGTCCCGCCCACTGCCGCGCGGAACGCCGCGGCGATCGGCGCGGGCAGCGGTTTGCCGGTCACGTGGCTCGGCGCGACCAGCGGAACCTCTTCTGGGGCAACGCCGTAATTCGTCCACCGGAAACCCAGCGGATCCAGGATCTCGTCGGCCAGGATGTCGCGGATGTTGCGCCCGGTGGCCGCCGAGACGATCTCGCGGATCAGTGGGCCCCAGGTCAGTCCGTGGTAGATGTGCACCAGGCCCGGCCGGTACACGGGCTTGAGCAGGGCCAGTTGCTCCCGGGTGTACTCGCTGTCGTCGACGCGGGTGACGTCGGGACGCGGACCGGTGTGGATCGGGACTCCGGCGCTGTGGGTCACCACATGCCGGATGGTGGTGCGGTCCTTGCCGTGACTGGTGTAGCTGGGCAGATAGTCGCAGACCCGGTCGTCGAGGGAGAAGTGCCCCTGTTCGACGAGCATGTGCACGACGGTGGTGCTGATCGCCTTGGCGGCCGAGTAGACGCAGAACGGGGTCTGCGTGGTGACGGGGATCTTCTCGGCGTCCGGTGCGTCGTCGGGGCCGTTGCCCCAGCCGTGGCCGATGGCCCGGTTCAGCACGGTTTTTCCGTTGCGGCGCAGGCACACCTGGATGGCCGGGTGCATGCCGGATCCGTACCAGTACCGGACCGATTCCCAGACGCGCTCGACGGCGGACGGGTCGATGTCCGAATGGTCCTCGTCGCCGATGTCGGTGACCGCGTCGAGGTCGGAGGGCAGGGCGATCTTGCCCGTCGGGGCTTGTTGGTTCATTCGGTCTTCCTGGTCAGGGAGGCGGACAGGTGGTGCTGCAGTGGTTGTCCGACCGCGCCCATCTGCAGGTTGTACGTGAGTTCGTCGCCCGCCACCTGGATGGAACGCGACAGTGCCGCAACGTTTTTGGCCGAGGCGGTCAGTCCGATGGTGGTCGCCGCCAGCTCCATGTCGATGCGCCCGTCGACGACCCGCACGGTGCCTTCCTGGATCTCGGTGATGCCGGTCGGATGCGCCAGTACCCATTCGACCCGCCCCGGCGCCGGGATCCGCAGGTATCCGGTCTCGGCGTGCAGCGGTCGGCCGTCATCGCGGGCCTTGGTGCGCTGACTGTAGGTCAAGAACGGCTTGCCGACGTGGCCGAAGGTGATTTCTTCGAGGTACTCGAACGACTCGATCGTCGGATATTCACCGGCGCCGGGACCGGACCAGGTGCCGAGCAGGGGAGCCAGCACGGTCAAGTTCGGGTGGAGGTCAGGCACACCGACAGGGTACGGCGGTGGTCCGGCCGCACCCCATCACGTGGCGTCCGCCCAGGTCAGCCGCCGGTGTAGGCGGCGGCGGTGCGATCTGCCGCAGCGCGTGCCTGCGCCGGATCTTCTCCGGCCGCCAGGTCGGCCTGGTACCAGAGTTCACTCGCAGAGGTCATGAAACCGCGGCCCTCGTCGCCGGCCGCCCAGGCGGCACCCTCCTCCGGCGTGATGCGGTCGCCGCCGCTGAGGTATCCGGCGAGTCCGAGAAGTGCGGAGTCCCAACCGACTCCGACCGCCCCGGGGCCGAACTGCAACCAGAACTCGTCGTCGTCGCCGGAGTGCATGATGTGATCCAGCGTGAAAGTGGCCCGGCCCTCGCCGGCCTCGGTGATGGTGACTTCGACCCAACTGGTGGCGCCCATGGCCTCCCACGTGGTCGTGAAGGAGCGGGGCGGTTCGCAGGTCAGCACCTCTCCCGAGGCGTTGCCTTCCAGCTGGAAACGACCGCCCACCTGCAGGTCGCCGGTGATCGGCAGGAACCACCGGGGGATCCGCTCGATGTTGGTGCAGGCATCCCACAGATCGGCGGCATCGGTCGGATAGGTCTGGCTGACGCTCACGACCCGTGCCTCCCGGGCCTCGAACGTCGTGCGGCCCACACTGCGGCGGACCTCGTTGAGCTGATGTTGGACGTCGATCACTGGGAAGCCTCCTTGTTCGTGGTTGTTCTTCGGTCCCGCTTGCCGCGCGCGATCTCGGTCGCCAGCGCATCGAGGTGCGGTGTCCAGTTGCGCCGGAACCGCTCCAGCCACTGGTCGACCTCACGCAGTGGCGCGGTGTCGACGCTGTACAGCCGACGCGTGCCTTCGGCGCGAACATTGGCGAAGCCGTTGTCTCGCAACACCTTGAGATGTTGCGAGACCGCAGGCTGGCTGATATCGAACTCGGCCCGGATCACCTCGGTGATGGCGCCGGACGACAGCTCATCCGCCTGGATGAGCTCCAGGATCCGCCTGCGCACCGGGTCTCCGAGGATGTCGAAGGCGTGCACCTGACCAATCTAAAAGTTATTACTTATATAAGTCAAGGGTGATAATCAAGAGGTGTGCGCGATGACCATGGCCTGCGCTGTGGGCTCATCGAGCTGCGCCTGACGCGCCCGCTTGGTGGTCGCGTACACGATGAACCCCGTGGCCTCCAGGGCAGCGCACACCGCGGCCGTGTCGTGACGCAGGAACGTCAGCTCCACGTCCCGGCCGAAGGCGTGGTCATAGACCGCGGGCTCGCCGTCGGTCTGGAAGCCGAGCAACACCCAGCCGGGATCGCTCAGGACCCGGCGGTACTCGGTGAACAGTTCCGGCAGCGCCGCGGCGGGGGTGTGGATGATCGAGTACCAGGCACAGACCGCATCGAAGGTTTCCGGCACGTACGGGAGGTCGAACATGTCGGCGGTCCGAAACCGCACCTCCGGCCATTGCTGCTGGGCAAGAGACACCATCGCAGCCGAGCCGTCGATTCCTTCGGTCTGCAATCCGCACCCGGCGAGCTCGGCGGCGGCCTCACCGGGCCCACAGCCCACATCGAGGGCGGTTCGCCCGCCGGCCCGCGCCACCAGGTCGGCGAAGGACCGCAGAACCGCACGGTCGAAGGGCCGGGATTCGAATTCGCCGGCAAAGGTCCGGGCGTACTCGGGGGCGATCAACTCGTACTGGTCGTATGCCGGGCTACCCACAGGGTCACCCTAGGGTGCCATAACAGATGCCCTGCTCAGACTGCACGGTAGGGTTCCGCAGGTGAGCACGTCTGTCGAGCATGCCGCGCGCCTGCGCGGTGGTCTTGTCGGCGCGTGCTCCGCGCTGACCGCGACGGTCGCCCATACTGCGGCCGGGGGCATGGCTCCGGCGAGCAGTCCACTGATCGTGCTGTTGTTGCTGTGTGCGGCACTCGGTGCCGCAGTCGGTGGCGTGAACCCGCAGACGCGCCGGGCCAAGAGCGGCCTGCTCATTTGCGGCCTGGGCGCCGGGCAGTTGCTCGGTCACTTCGCTTTGGCAACGGCCGGCGGGCACCATCACGCGGCATCGTTGCTCAGCGCCCCCATGGTCGGTCTGCACGCCGCTGCCGCGGTGGGTCTGGGCCTGGTCATCGGTCTGGCCGAGTACCTCTACGTGGTCTGCTCCTCGGTGCTGTCCTGGCTGCGGATCTTCGCTGCCGCCAGGATCCGGCCGTCGGTTCGTACGCTCTGGTGGCCTTCGAATGTGGTTGTGGCGCGGCCTGTTCTGCTGCACACCGGGCTGGGGATGCGGGCACCGCCGGCGGCGCCCGCCATGGGCAGCTAACGCCCACTCCTTGAGCTGAGCCCGTCGTCGGTGACGGGCTGTTCCGCGTTGTGCCCCGTGCGCACCTCTCCACGGGTTCTCCTGAGCGAAAGCGTCACCATGACCATCACCCCTGACGATCAACTACGCGAGGAATCACCTCCGCCCGTCAAACGCCTTTCGATCCGCCCCCTTCTGGTGCGGTTGCACTTCTACGCCGGCGTATTCGTCGGACCGTTCATCCTGATCGCGGCTGTCACCGGCCTGCTCTATGCGCTGATCCCGCAGATCGACACATTCGTCAACCGGCACGAGCTGACGGTCGCGCAGGTGGGGACCGAGCGCCTGCCACTGGCGGACCAACTCGCCGCGGCCCGCCATGCCCATCCCGAGGGCACGGTGGAGAGCATCCGCCCGCCGGCCGCGCCTGACGAGACCACCCAGATCAGCCTGCTGGTGGGCCCGGAGTTCAAGGACGTTCCGCCGGACTACTCCCGCACGGTGTTCGTCGACCCGTACACCGGCGAGGTGCGCGGGGCGCTGACCACCTACGGGCAATGGATGCCGGTGCGGGCCTGGTTCGACGAGCTGCACCGCAACCTGCATCTGGGGGCAGTCGGCCGCAACTACAGCGAGCTGGCGGCCAGCTGGATGTGGGTGATCGTGCTGGCCGGGTTGGCGCTGTGGATCATGCGGCGTCGGGAGAACCGCGCGATGCGCGACCTGGTCCTGCCCGACCGGACGACCTCGGGGCGACGACGCACGCTGTCCTGGCACGGCGCGGTCGGCGTGTGGATAGTGGCGGTGCTGCTGGCGCTGTCGATTTCGGGTATCACCTGGTCCCGGTACGGCGGCGAGACGGTCAACGGCATCCAGGCGCAGCTGAACACCACGGCACCTGCCGTGGACACCGCGCTCTCCGGAGCCCCGGCCGCCCAACCGGCACATCACGGCCACCACGGCGGCAGGTCCGAGTTGGGCGGCGCGGACACCGTGCTGCGCACCGCCGAACAGGCCGGGCTGCGTGGTCCGATGTGGATGTACCCGCCGGCCGAAGCCGGTCAGGCCTGGAAAGTGGCCGAGCGCAAACGTGATTGGCCCACGCGCGCCGACGCGATCGCGGTCGACCCCGATACCGGCAAGGTCACTGATCGGGTCAACCTGTCACAGTGGCCCCTGCTGGCCAAGCTCACCGACTGGACGATCGACGCCCACATGGGCCTGTTGTTCGGGGTTGCCAACCAGATCGTGTTGGCGCTCACCATGGTCGGCCTGATCTCGGTCATCGTGCGCGGTTATCGGATGTGGTGGCAGCGCCGGCCTACCCGGGGTTCGGCCTGGGCGGTGGGTCGCGCACCGCTGCGCGGCACGCTGCGCCAATTGCCGCCCTGGGCCGGCGTGGCGGTGGTTGCCGTCGCCGTCGGCATCGGGTGGGCCCTGCCGTTGTTCGGGCTGAGCCTGCTGGCTTTCCTGTTGGTCGATGTCGCCGTGGCGTGGTGGAAAGGAAGATCAAATGTCTAGGGTTGCAGCTGTTCTGACGGCGACCGCGTTGACCTTGGCGGTCGGGTTGGCGGCCTGCACCGAGAGCCATCACGAGGAGAAGATGGCCGAGACGGTTCAGGTGAGTGAGCAGTGGGCCAGTGCGGCAGACGGTGGAATGACCGCGGTCTTCGGCAGGCTCACGAACACCGGGCACCACGACGCCCGCATCGTCTCGGCGACCTCGCCCGCAGCGGGCACGGTGGAATTACACGAGGTCGTCGGCGACGACAGCGGTTCGAAAACCATGCGGCCCAAGGAAGGCGGGCTCGCCATCGGGGCCGGGGCCACGCACGAGTTGGCGCCGGGCGGGGACCACCTGATGCTGATGGACCTGAAGGCCCCGCTGCAACCCGGTGCGGACGTCCCGGTCTCGCTGGTGTTCGAGGACGGCTCGTCGCTTCCGGTCACGGCCCAGGTGCGTGATTTCGCCGGGGGTGACGAGAACTATCAGCCGCCGTCACCTCACGGACATGGCTGATCGGTCGCGTCTGTCGGTCAACCGGCGCCGACTCCTCGCCGGAGGCGCCGCCGCCCTGGCCGGCGGTGCGGTGCTGAACCAATCCGGTGCAGCCCATTCCGCCACCGTGCGCAACGGTTTCGGAGTCGACGTCGAACCGTTCTACGGACCGCATCAAGGGGGGATCGCCACCGCGCCGCAGTCACACGGGCTGTTCGTGGCGTTCGATCTGAGCGACGGCGGAAGGCCTCCCGCAGGGCGCACCGAGCGGGAGACCGTCGCCGCGATCCTGCGGTTGTGGACGACGGATGCGGCCCGGTTGACGCAGGGCGCGCCCGCATTGGCCGACACCGAGCCCGAACTCGCCACCCGCCCAGCCAGATTGACCATCACGGTCGGCCTGGGGGTCGGGCTGCTCGACCGGATCGGCGCGACCGGTGCCCGGCCACCGTCGGCGCGTGAGTTGCCGTTGTTCGACGTGGACCGGCTCGAACAGCGGTGGTCCGGGGGCGACCTGCTGTTGCAGATCTGTGCCGACGATCCGGTGACGGTGGCCCATGCCAACCGGGTACTGACCAAGAACGTCCGGTCGATGGCGGCGCCGCGGTGGCGGCAGGCCGGATTCCGCAATGCCCGCGGGGCCGACGCCGGCGGCACCACCATGCGCAACCTGATGGGGCAGGTCGACGGCACCGCGAATCTGGCGGCCGCCGACTTCGACGATCTGGTCTGGATGTCGGGACCGGCACACCCGGGACTGGTCGGCGGCACGTTGTTGGTCATCCGACGCATCGCGATGCACCTGGACACCTGGGATGAGCTGGACCGCCGGAGCAAGGAGTTCACCGTCGGGCGCACCCTGGATTCAGGTGCTCCCCTGACCGGCAGCCGCGAGCATGACGAGCCAGATTTCGCGTTGACACATAACGGGATTCCGGTCATCCCGCAGAACTCGCACGTCGCGCTGGCCCACCATCGGGGCACCCGCGAGCGGTTCCTGCGCAGGCCCTACAACTACGACGATCCGGCAGAACCCGGCCAGACGTCGAACAGCGGGTTGATCTTCGCGACTTTCCAACGCGACATCGACGAGCAGTTCTTGCCGGTGCAACGGCGTCTTGCGCAGTTCGATGCGCTGAACCAGTGGACCACCGCAATCGGCTCGGCGGTGTTCGTGGTGCCCGGTGGAGTGCGGACACCCGACGATTACCTGGGGCAGGAGTTGGTCGGCTGAGTTCAGGCCACCTGGTGCGAGAAATGGACCGACTCTGAGCTGACGATTGCACTCCACAGAGCACAGACCGCTGATCTACGCTCGCGGTATGACCGATCACGACAAAGCCGCGGCGCGGCGCGAAATTGCCGACGCTCTGCTCAACGCCCTGAACCGGCGCCACGAGGTGCTCGACGTGATCGTGGATGCCGACGATCGGGCTGCCGCCGTCGAGGCGGTTGCCCAGCTTCTCGGCACCTCACACCTGGCGTCGGAGGCGGTGGTGGGGCTGTCGTTCGCGCAGATCACGAAGGATTCGCGGCGGGGGATCGCCGCCGAACTCGACGACTTGAACAGCCAGCTCAGCTTCACGGTGTCCGAGCGTCCGGCGGCCTCGGGTGAATCGCTGGAGTTGCGGGCGTTCGCCGCCGATACCGACCGCGACATCTTCGTCGCCCGGACCACTGACGTGGGTGCTTCCGGCGACGGATCGGGTGCCCCGGCGGCCGATGTCGACGACGAGATCCGCGCGGCGCTGCGCCGGGTGGACGCCGAAGAGGCCGTCTGGTTCGTGGCGTTGGAGGGCAACGAGAAGGTCGGCATGGTGTTCGGTGAGCTGACGCACGGAGAAGTCAACGTCCGGATCTGGATCCATCCGGACTTCCGCAAGCGCGGCTACGGTACCGCCGCCCTGCGCAAGTGCCGCTCGGAGATGGCGACGTACTTTCCTGCTGTGCCGATGGTGGTGCGGGCCCCGGGGGCCGCACCCCGGGCCTGACCCGTCTGACCCGTCTGAGGTCAGGCGGAAGGCGGGCGGAGCAGGCTCGCGACGATGGTGTGGGCCATGGTTTCGGCGCGCTGTCGCGAGTAGCTCTGTCCTTCGGAAAGCACCGGATAGACCACCCCGCCGAGCAGCGCATCGGCGGCCGCTGACGCCAGGTCGGGATCGATCTGCTCGGCGAGCAGCCGGGTGCGCACCGAGTCGAGTAGTGGACGGCTGAAACCTGCCCGCAGCCGCGCAGCGGTGTCCTCGTGTTCCAGTGAGGCGGCGGTCAGGATGCGCAGCATGGCGTTGCCGCGTTCCGTGGTCAGGGCGGACGCGAGCGTGCGGGCCCAGGAGACCAGGTCCGCGGTGACGTCGTCGGTGCGCGGCATGGTGGCCAGGATCTTGTCGGCGTCTTCCAGGAGCACGTCGGCGACCAGCGCGGGCCGGCTCGGCCACCAGCGGTAGATGGTCTGCTTGCCGACCCCGGCTCGGGCGGCGACGGCCTCGATGCTCAGCCCGTCAAAACCCCGCTCCAGCAGAAGTGCTCGGGTGGCCTCGATGATGGCGACCCGCGACTTCTCGCTGCGTCGTCGCGGAGCCGTCGCTTCCTCGGTGGTAGGGGTTCTCGGCATGTCCTCGTTGGTCCTTTGCAGGGATCTTTACACGGAAAGCTACCCACCGTAGTCTCCCACAAGACGAGACGTAGCGTCTCGTGAATTTCGGAGAGCAACGAACGCAAGGGCGCATGGCAACAAAGAAACTGGTCATCGGGGCCAGCGGTTTCCTCGGGTCGCATGTCGCCAGGCGACTGGTCGAGCGCGGCGAGGATGTTCGGGTGCTCATCCGCAGCACCAGCTCCACCCGCGGGATCGACGACCTCGACGTGGAGCGGGTCTACGGGGACATCTTCGACCCTGAGTCGGTGCGTTCCGCGATGGACGACTGCGACGTCGTGTACTACTGCGTCGTCGACGCCAGGGCCTGGCTCAGCGACCCGGCCCCGCTGTGGCGAACCAACATCGAAGGGCTGCAAGAGGTTCTGGACGTCGCGGTCGAGGCTGGTCTACGGAAGTTCGTCTTCACCAGCTCGATCGCCACCGTCGGCATCGCCGAATCCGGGCTTGCCACCGAGGATCTGCCGAACAACTGGCTCGACGTGGGCGGCGACTACGTGCACACCCGGGTGCTCGCCGAACAGATGGTGCTGCGCTATGCCCGCGAGCACGGTCTGCCCGCGGTCGCGATGTGTGTGTCCAACACCTACGGACCTGGCGACTGGTTGCCGACGCCCCACGGGGGTCTGGTCGCCGCCGCGGTACGGGGCAAGATGCCGTTCTACGTCAAGGGCGCGGCAGCCGAGACCGTCGGCATCGCGGACGCCGCCGAGGCACTGGTCCTGGCCGGCGAACGGGGCCGCGTCGGCGAGCGTTACATCGTGTCCGAACGCTTCATGACCGCTCAGGAGATCTACCAGACCGCCTGCGCGGCGGTCGATGTCGAGCCGCCCCGGCGTGGGATTCCGGTCCGTGTGCTGGCCGCCGCAGGCGCGGTGGTCGATCCCCTGGCCCGGCTGCGCAAGAAGGAGAACCAGCTCAGCCCGCTGACCGTGCGGCTCATGCACGTGATGTCGCCGATGGATCACGGCAAGGCGGTCCGCGAACTCGGCTGGCAGCCGAGGCCGACGACGGAGTCCATCGTCGAAGGCGCCCGATTCTTCGCCGCCAGGAGGCGCGCATGACCCACGTGTCCATCGCTCTGACCCCGGAGCAACAGCAGCTCCGTCAGGCCGTCGAGCAGTTCGCGGCCCGGCACGCGCCGATCGATGTCACCCGGGCCGAGTTGGAGGATCTGGCAGCGGGCCGACCACCAGCCTGGTGGGACATATTCGTGGACAACGGCTTCCATGCTGTTCATCTACCGGAATCGGTCGGCGGTCAGGGCGGCGGACTGGAGGACATGGCCTGCGTACTGGAGGCTGCGGGCTCGGCGCTGCTGCCGGGGCCGCTGCTCACCACCGCGATCGCCGGGGCTGCGGTGGCTGCCCTGGACGGCGCGGCCGCATCAACCCTCCTCAAAGAGATCGCCGCGGGCGCCCGCGCGGTCGTGCTGTCCGGTGAGCACTGTGCCTTCGCGGCCCGGCGTGACGGTGACGGCTGGCGTCTGACCGGGTCGTCCGGGCCGGCCCTGGGGATCTGCTCGGCACAGCGTGTCGTGGTGCCCTTCACCGACGAGACAGACGGCCTGACCTGGGCAGTGCTGAATCCGGCTGAGGCGCAGGTCGAATCGCGTCGGGGCACCGATCTGACCACCGATCTGGGCATCCTGCATCTGCACGATCTGGCGGTGCCTGCCGGTGCGGTCCTGCCCGGGCTCGACGCCGGCTGGGTCGGCGATCTGACCGTCGCCTTCACCGCGGCGACAGCAGCCGGCATCACCCAGTGGTGTGTGGACACCGTGACCGAGCATCTGCGCACGCGAGAACAGTTCGGCAAGCCGATCGGGACGTTCCAGGCGCTGCAACACAAGGCGGCGATGCTGCTCGTGAACAGTGCGCTGGCGACAGCAGCGGCCTGGGATGCGGTGCGTGCCCTTAACGGATCCGCGGACACCGACCAGCATCGACTGACCGCCTGCTCGGCCGCGGTGAGAACGGTCATGCCGGTTCCCGGCCTCGTCCTTGAGGCACTCACCATGCTCGGGGCGATCGGCTTCACCTGGGAACACGACCTGCATCTGTACTGGCGGCGAGCCACCAGTCTGGCCGCCTCGATCGGTCCGGTGTCGCGGTGGACCCGCGAACTCGGCGAGCTGTCGGCCACCGTCACCCGCGACCTGACGGTGAAACTCGGCGACTCCGATGCCGACTTCCGGGCGCGCGTCGCCGAGGTCCTGGACCGCGCACTAACGCTGTCCGACAACGGCTTCGGATTACAGGACGATCGCGGTGAGTCCCCCGTCGGCGACCGGCGCAACCTGCTGGCCGACGCCGGAATGATCACACCGCACTGGCCCGCGCCGTGGGGATGCGATGCCAGCGTGCGCCAGCAGCTCATCGTGGACGAGGAGTTCGGCAAGCGCACCGGCCTGGCGCGACCCTCGATCGGTATCGCCGAATGGATCCTGCCGAGCGTCATCGCGGCCGGATCTGCCGAACTGCAGGAGCGTTTCGTGCCCGCGACGCTGCGGGGCGACCTGTCCTGGTGCCAGCTGTTCAGTGAGCCGGGTGCCGGCTCCGACCTGGCCGCCCTGAGCACCCGGGCCGTGCGGGTCGAGGGCGGCTGGCGCATCAACGGGCACAAGATCTGGACGTCGCTCGCACATCGGGCCGACTACGGTGCGCTGCTGGCCCGCACCGACCCCGACGCCCCCAAGCACCGCGGCATCGGCTACTTCATCCTCGACATGCGTTCACCCGGAGTCGAATTCAAGCAGATCACCCAGTCCAGCGGGCGCGCCGAGTTCAACGAGGTGTTCCTGACCGACGTGTTCGTGCCCGACGAGATGCTGCTCGGGGACCCGGTTTCGGGCTGGCAGTTGGCGATCAGCACCATGGCCCACGAACGGGTGGCGATCAGCGGCTACGTCCACATCGACCGGATGGGCGCACTGCGTGAACTCGTCGCGGTCAGCCCCGATCCCGACCCGGTCCTGCACGCCATCGGCGAGATCGACGCCTACACCAACGCGCTCAAGGCACTGGGGGTCCGCGAGACGTTGCGCCTGCTCGACGGGCAGCCCCCCGGTCCGGCGTCGAGCATCGCCAAGGTGGCCACCAACGTGATGCTGCGCCGTGCGGCCGAACTCACCCTCGGCCTCACCGGACCGCTTGCCCTGGAACAGGACAGCCAACCGGCCGTGGTGGCGCCTTACCTGGACCTTCCCGCCGAGTTGATCGGCGGCGGCACCACCGAGATCCAGCTCAACATCATCGCCCAGCTGATCCTGGGACTACCCCGTAAGTGAGGAGTGAGTATGAGACCGCGTAGGGGATTACAAGGCGACGCCGCGATCGTCGGCTACGTCGAGTTGCCGCCCGAACGCCTGTCGAAGGCCGCACCGGCTCCGTTCACCCTCGAACAATGGGCACTGCTGGCAGCAGCGGCACTGGAGGATGCCGGTCTGTCCGCCGAGGAGGTCGACGGCATCGTCACCTCTCATCTGGGCGAGTCGGAGATCTTCGTACCTTCCACCGTGGCCGAATACCTCGGTGTACGAGCGAACTTCGCAGAGTTGCTGGACCTCGGCGGGGCGAGCGCCGCAGGAATGGTGTGGCGGGCGGCCGCCGCAATCGAACTCGGCCTGTGCGACGTGGTGCTGTGTGCCCTGCCTGCGCGTTACATCACCGCGTCCTCCGAGCTGAAACCGAAGGCACTGACCGATGCGGTGTTCTTCGGTTCGTCCAGCAACCAATTCGGCTCGCCGCAGGCCGAATTCGAGATTCCCTACGGCAACCTCGGTCAGAATGGGCCATACGGGCAGGTGGCCCAACGTTATTCCCACGAGTACGGCTACGACGAGCGGGCGATGGCCAAGATCGTGGTGGATCAACGGGTCAATGCCAACCACACCGACGGTGCCATCTGGAAAGACACCCCGCTGAGCATCGAGGATGTGCTGGCCAGCCCGGTGATCGCCGATCCGCTGCACATGCTGGAGATCGTGATGCCGTGCGTCGGTGGGGCCGCGGTCGTCGTGGCCAGCGCCGAGGTGGCTGCTCGTTCCCGCAACCGGCCGGTGTGGATCAAGGGTTTTGGTGAACACGTGCCCTTCAAGACCCCTACCTACGCCGAGAATCTGTTGGACACGCCGATGCGCAAGGCTGCCGATACCGCGTTCGGGATGACCGAGCTGACGCGCGACCAGATGGACATGGTGTCGATCTACGACTGCTACACGATCACCGTGCTGCTCAGCCTGGAGGACGCCGGATTCTGCGAGAAGGGCAAGGGCATGTCCTTCGTGTCCGATCACGACCTGACCTTCCGCGGTGATTTCCCGCTCAACACCGCAGGCGGCCAACTCGGTTTCGGGCAAGCAGGATTGGCTGGCGGCATGCACCACGTGTGTGACGCCACCCGCCAGATCATGGGCCGTGCCGGCGCGGCCCAGGTCAGCGATTGCAATCGCGCGTTCGTGTCCGGTAACGGCGGCATCCTGTCCGAGCAAACCACTCTGATCCTGGAAGGCGACTGAAACCGATGACCGCATTCACCCGGCCGATGCCGGTGAAAACCCCTACCAGCGCGCCCTTCTGGGATGCGCTCGCGCAGCACCGCATCGTCATCCAGTACTCGCCGTCGACGCAGGCCTATGTGTTCTACCCCCGCGTGCTGGCGCCCCGCACCCTAGCCGGTGACCTGGAGTGGCGGGAGATCTCGGGGATGGGCACCTTGTATTCGTTCACCGTGGCCCGCCGGCCGGTGGGCCCGCACTTCGCCGATGCCGTTCCGCAAATTCTGGGTATCGTGGAATGGGATGAGGGTCCGCGGTTCTCGACAGAACTCGTTGACGTCGCACCCGAGGAAATCTGTGTCGGTATGCGGGTCAAGCCCGTTTTCTGCGACTACCCGGACGCCTTTGCTGGGACCGGTGTGACAATGCTGCGCTACACGCGGGCTTGATCACATCACTTGGCAGGAGGCTCACAGGAGTGGAGTATGGAGTCATGCTAACCATACGAAAACTCATGGGGTCAGTGTTCGTAGCGGGAGCCGCGGTGGCGATTGCAGCAGGACCGACCGCCGCACTTATGACTGACGCGCCCGCGACGACGATCAGTGCTCAACCCAGCGGCGGCGGTGACGCCGGCGGTGGCGGTGGCTGCGACAGCGGCCCCGGCTGGAATGGTTGCGGTGGTTGGAACCCGGCCCAGGGTGGCTGGGGCCACGGCTGCTTGAACGGCATCTGCGGTGGCTGGGACGGCCAGCGCGGTTGGGGCAACTGACACCCCGAGGTGACCATCCCGGCCTGAGCCTGCCGGGATGGATCACCCTGCCATGACCACACATTGGACGCCGAGTCGTCTCGGCGACCTCACCGGCACCCGCATCATCGTGACCGGCGCGACCAATGGGGTGGGCCTCGGTACGACCAGGGCGCTGGCGCGCGCAGGCGCGCACGTGGTCCTCGCAGTCCGTAACACTGCGCTGGGCGCCGAACGCGCGGCGGAGATCGGCGGGTCCACCGAGGTGATCGAACTCGACCTCGCCGATCTGTCCTCGGTGCAAGCCTTTCCGGGGCGCCTCGAAGGTGACGTCGACATCCTGATCAACAACGCCGGGGCACTGAGCCAGCACCGCACGGACACGGTCGACGGTTTCGAGACGACCATCGGTACCAACCTGCTCGGACCGTTCGCGTTGACCAATCTGTTGTTCGGCAGGGTCCGGAGGCAGATCGTCAACGTCGGCTCCGAAGCGCACAAGTCCGCGACGCTGCACCTCGATGACATGCACCTGCGCCACCACAAGTGGACGGTGATGGGTGCCTACGGCCGGTCGAAGCTGGCCGTCATGTTGTGGGGCCTTGAACTCGACCGCCGCTTGCGTACGGCGAATTCGCCGGTGGTCACCCAACTCACGCATCCCGGCTGGGTCGCGTCCAATCTGCCGAACGTCTCCGACAAACCGTTGATGAGCGCGGTACAGCGCGGCGTCAAGGCGGTGGCCGATGTGTTGGCCAACGACATCGACGCGGGGGCGGCGCCCACGCTGTACTGCCTGAGCGAACCGATCCCGCCCGGAAGCTATGTCGGGGTGGACGGCCGTTTCGGGCTCCGTGGCGGTCCTGTACTGATCGGACGTTCCGCGGTGGCGTGCGACTACGAAATCGCCGCCCGCGTCGTCGAATTCGCCGAACGTGAGACCGGCACGGCCATCCCGGTCTAGCCGGCCTGCCCGGCCCGGGTCAGGGCCTGGACCGCCGGGCCGAACATGCCCTGCTTGATCGCACCCAGGGTGCCGGAGTCCTTGGCGCCCAACGGCCGCAGCAGTTCGGTGGCCGTGATGGTCACCGAACCCTCGGTGGCCGTGGCGTCGACCAGGCCGTACGCCTTGGCATCGACGCCGCCGAACCGCCGGCCCGTGGTCATCGACGCGACCGCGGCCTGCGGGCTCAGCTTGGCCTGGATCAGTGCGGCCATGCCCGGTGTGAACGGAATCCGGATGTCCACCTCGGGGAAGCAGAAGAAACCGCGGTCGTCGCGCATCACGCGAAAGTCGTGGGCGATGGCGAGCATCGCGCCCGCCCCGAAGGCGTGTCCGACCACGGCCGCGACCGTCGGAATGGGCAGGGTCAGCATGCGGGCCAACAGGCCCTGTACCCGGCCGACATACCAATCGCCCTGATCACTGTGGGCGCCAAGCCAATCCAGATCGAGACCGTTGGAATAGAACTTGCTGTCCGCGGTCGTCACCAGGCCGTGTGCGCCCCTGGCGAGGACCGCGTCGAGTTGCGCATCGACTTCGTCGAGGAATTCCGGGGAAAACCGGTTCTCGTCGTCGCCGAGGTCGAGGATGGCGATCTCGCCGTCGTAATCAAGATTTGTGGCCATGGGATTCCTTCCTTCTGGGGTTGGGGGCGGGTCCTACCGCCAGCACGGCCGCCACGGCGGCACTGAGGTGGTGGCGGGAAGTCTGGTCGTCGAGTCGGTTGCGGTGCAACAGGATCGCGGTCGGTAGGTCGACGATGCAGGTCGTCACGGTGTCCACCGCGGCCCGGTCGCGCCGGTCCCACGTGGCCATCGAGAGTTCGATCATCAAGTCCACCAGCTGTTTTTCGAGCTCGCGTATCTGTTCGACCAGCTCGGCGGGGAGATCATGGCCGAGCACCTGGTCGCGACCGACCTGCAGCAGCAATCGCGCGGAGGCTCGGTGTCGTTCGGCGAATATCACCGGCGCGTAGGCGGCCGCGGCGATCGCGTCGGCGCCGCGGTGCGCCGCGGTGACCAGCTCACGCTGCAGGGCCAGGAACCGACGCCCGGCCCGGAGCCAGACCTGGCCGAGCAGTCCGGCCCGGGACCCGAACGAGTGATACAGCGCGCCGTTGGAAACGCCGACGGCCTCGCTGATCGCGCGGATGGTCACCGAGGCGGGTCCCGAGTGCACGGCCAGGGCTTCGGCGGCGTCGAGCACCGAATCCGGATCGTAGACGCGAGGGCGGGGCACTCGGTCACGATAACAGAGCAATCGCTCTGTTATGCAAGCGGGGGTTGACGCGCACTAAGGTGACCCTTAGTTTGTGGGGGTAACTTTCCTGTGGAGGTAGTCGTGGCCGGAACCGGTGTCCCCGCGCGCGTGGGTGGGCGCCCGCCGCTGATCGCGGTGTCCGACATCGTCTCCGCCGGTCGCGAGCTCGGCATGCGCAACCTGAGCATCAATGCCGTCGCGGCCCGACTCGGGGTCTCCGCGACCGCGCTGTACCGCCACATCAGCGGCCGATGGGAACTCGAGCGCCTGGTCGGGGAGAGCCTGCTCGCCGAGCTGGAGTTCGTCGACGATCCGACCCGCTCCGTCGAAGACCATCTGCTGGCGTTCGGGGTCAGCCTGCACCGGTTCACCCTGGACAATCCGGGCCTGGCCACCTACATGCAGGTGCTGTTCCCGCGCGGGGAAGCCGGCGCCCAGCTGCTGACCGACGAGATCGCCGCACTGGGCAGGCGCGGCTACACGGCCGAGGGGGCAGCGCTGCTCAGCAGTTCGGTGGCCGTGCTCGCGATCGGGCTCGCGGCCCAGCACGAACTCAAGGCCGAGGCCAGCGGCGGCGACGAGTTCGTCGTAGAGCGCGATGCCGCCGCCCAACGACTGGCCGGTGACGCGGCGCTCGGGCCGGTGCACACCGCAGGTATGCAACTCAGTGGCCCGCAGTATCTGGAACTTCTGATGAACGCGCTGATCCGGGGACTGCTGACGTCCGTGGCCCCCGGCAGGCCGATGACCGACATCGTGGCGGATCTGACCGCCCAGGGAGAGGACCGCTGATGGCACGCGGATTTCAGGGAGTGATGATGCGCGGCTTCGGCGCGCGTGATCACCAGGCGACCGTGGTCGAGACGACCTATCTGACACCGAACATGCTGCGCCTGCGCCTGGTGTCGCCGACGGTGTTCGAGGACGCCATCGCCGAGCCGACGTCGTACCTGCGGTTCTGGGTTCCGGATCCCGACGGCTCGAAGACCGAATTCCAGCGCGGCTACACCATGTCCGAAATGGATCCCGACACCGGACATTTCGCGGTGGACGTGGTGCTGCACGAGCCGTCGGGACCGGCGTCGAAGTGGGCGCGCACTGCCAAGCCGGGCGACACGATCCCGGTGATGGCCCTGGGCTCCACGGGATTCACCGTGCCGGACGACCTGCCCGCCGGCTACCTGTTGATCGGCGACGCGGCGGCCATACCCGCCATCAACGGGATCATCGGCGCCCTGCCGCGCGACATCCCGATCGAGGCCTATCTCGAACAGCACGACGAGAACGACCTGCTGATCCCGATCGCCGAGCACCCACGGCTACAGGTGCACTGGGTCAAGCGCCACGACACGACCTCACTGGCCGCCGCGATCGAGGCCAGGGACTGGTCGGACTGGTACTGCTGGGTGACACCGGAGGCCGGCTCGCTCAAACATCTGCGTGCGCGGCTGAAGGATGAGTTCGGCTTCCCCAAATCAGAACTGCACGCCCAGGCCTACTGGACCGAGGGCCGGGCAATGGGTACCGATCGCACCGAAGCCGAGCCCGGCCCTGAGGCCGAGTCCGTAACCGCCGGCCCCGAAGCTGTTGTGGCCGAGCCTGTTGCCGCCACAGCCACGGCTGCGCCCGCACGCGGCACCTGGCGCGCTCAGGGTGCGGGACGGCTGCTGGCCCCACTGAAAACCCCGCTGATCGTGTCGGGTGTGTTGCAGGCGATCATCACCCTGGTCCAGCTGGCGCCCTTCGTCCTGCTGGTCGAGTTGGCCCGGCTGCTGTTGTCCGGTGCTGATGAATCCCGGTTGTGGACACTGGGTTTGACTGCGGTCTGGCTGTTGGGTCTGGGCGCGCTGCTGGGCGCCGGCCTGACCTTGTGGCTGCATCGGCTCGACGCGAAGTTCGCACGCGAGCTGCGGACCCGGCTGTTGACCAAGATGGCCCGATTGCCGCTCGGCTGGTTCACCGCCCGCGGTTCGGGCTCGATCAAACAGCTGGTGCAGGACGACACCCTGTCACTGCACTACCTGGTCACCCACGCGATCCCGGATGCCGTTGCGGCGGTGGTTGCTCCGGTGGCCGTGCTGGTCTACCTGTTCACCGTCGACTGGCGCTTGGCGCTGGTGCTGTTCATCCCGGTGCTCACCTATCTGGTGCTGATGTCGGTGATGACCATCCAGTCCGGTGCCAAGATCGGCCAGGCGCAACGCTGGGCCGACCGGATGAGTGGAGAGGCCGGCGCCTACCTCGAGGGCCAGCCCGTCGTCCGGGTGTTCGGCGGTGCGGCATCGTCGAGTTTCCGTCGCCGCCTCGACGAGTACATCGGCTTCCTCGTCGGCTGGCAGCGCCCGTTCACCGGCAAGAAGTCGCTGATGGACCTGGTCACCCGGCCCGGTACGTTCCTGTGGCTCATCGCCGCCGTCGGCACCCCGATGATCATCGGCGGCTCGATGGACCCCGTCGATCTGCTGCCGTTCCTGTTGCTGGGCACCACATTCGGCGTCCGGCTGCTCGGTGTGGGCTACGGGCTGGGTGGAATCCGCGGCGGCATGCTGGCCGCCCGCCGCATCCAGAACGCGCTCGACGAGGCGGACCTGGCGCTGCTCGAGCACGCGGACGAGCCGGGTGCGTCGGCCGCAGTGGTGTTCGACGGCGTGACCTTCGGGTACCGGCCGAGCGTTCCGGTGATCCAGGATGTCTCGCTGACCTTGCGTCCGGGCACTGTCACCGCGCTCGTCGGTCCTTCTGGCTCGGGCAAGTCCACTCTGGCCGCGCTGCTGGCCCGGTTCCATGACGTGGGTACGGGTTCGATCCGGCTGGACGGCAAGGACATCCGGTCCCTACCGGCTGACGAGCTGTACCGCCAGGTCGGGTTCGTGCTTCAGGAGACCCAGCTGGTGGCGGGTACCGTCGCCGAGAACATCGCGCTGGCCGACCCGGACGCCGACCAGACCCGGATCGAGCAGGCCGCCCGCGACGCCCAGATTCACGAACGGATCCTGCGCCTGCCCGACGGATATCAGACGGTGCTCGGGGCGTCGTCGGCACTCTCGGGCGGTGAGCGGCAACGTCTCACCATCGCCAGGGCCATCCTGGCCGACACCCCGGTCCTGATCCTGGACGAAGCGACGGCCTTCGCCGATCCGGAATCGGAATACCTTGTGCAGCAGGCGCTCAATCGGTTGACCAGGGACCGGACCGTGCTGGTGATCGCGCACCGGTTGCACACCATCACCCACGCCGACCAGATCGTGGTGCTCGACGGCGGCCGTATCGCCGAAACCGGCACCCATGAAGAACTGCTCGCCGCGGGTGGGCGTTACCACCAGCTCTGGCAGACCGGTCAGTCACTGCATCCCGGCGACGCCGTCACCGCAGGAGAGGCCGCACGATGATCCGCACCCTGATCGCTCTCATCCCGGCAGACCGCCGCGGCCGGGTCGGCGTCTATGCCACGCTGACCCTCGTTTCGGTGGTGATCCGCGCGGCCGGCACCGTGCTGCTGATTCCCCTTGTGGCAGCGTTGTTCAGCGATGTGCCACGTGACGCGCTGCCGTGGCTGGGCTGGCTCACCGCCGCCACGGTCATCGGCTGGATCATCGACACCGCAACGTCACGGCTCGGATTCGATCTGGGCTTCGCCCTGCTCGACAACACTCAACACGATGTGGCCGACCGGCTGCCCGGCATCCGGATGGACTGGCTGGGGGGTGACAACGGGGCGAACACCGCCAACGCCCGTCAGGCGATCGCGGCGACCGGCCCCGAACTGGTCGGCATGGTGGTCAACCTCCTGACGCCGTTGATCGGGGCGATTCTGCTGCCCGCAGCCATCGGTATTGCGCTGCTGTTCATTTCGGTCCCGCTCGGGTTGGCCGCGCTTGCCGGTGTCGTGATCCTGCTCGGTGCGTTCTGGGCTTCGGGCCGGCTGAGCCGCAAGGCGGACACAGTGGCCGACGAGACCAACCGGGCATTCACCGAACGCATCATCGAGTTCGCCCGCACCCAGCAGGCGCTGCGCTCCGCCCGGCGGGTGGAGCCGGCCCGCAGCATGGTCGGCGACGCCCTGGCTGCCCAGCACGGCGCGAGCATGCGGCTGCTGCTCATGCAGGTGCCCGGACAGTTGCTGTTCAGCCTGGCCAGCCAACTGGCACTGTTGATCCTGGCCGGCATGGCCACGGTGCTGACGGTGCGCGGCGCTCTCGGCGTGCCCGAGGCGATCGCGATGATCGTCGTCGCTGCGCGCTACCTCGAGCCGTTCACCTCGCTGTCGGAGCTGGCCCCGGCGATCGAAACCACCCGGGCTTCCCTCGGCCGGATCCGGGCCGTCCTCGATGCCCCCGTCATGGCCACCGGCAGCGCCACGCTGGACACGACCGCCGCGCCGCGTATCGAGTTCGAAGGCGTGAGTTTCGGTTACGGAACCACCCCGGTGCTGCAGGACGTCAGCTTCGTCCTGGAGCCCGGTGGTACCACCGCGATTGTCGGCCCGTCCGGTTCGGGCAAGAGCACGATCCTCTCGCTGATCGCGGGCCTGCACCAGCCGACCGCGGGGCGAGTGCTGATCGACGGTGTCGACACGGCCCAGATGGACGCTGAAACCCGCAGGGCGGCAACAAGTGTGGTGTTCCAGCACCCCTATCTGTTCGACGGGACGATCCGGGAGAACATTCTGGTCGGCGACCCGAACGCCGACGCCGGGCAGCTCGCCACCGCGGCGCGACTGGCCCGTGTGGACGAGCTGACTGCGCGGCTGCCCGACGGTGACGGTGCCAAGGTCGGTGAAGCCGGGACGGCACTGTCGGGTGGCGAACGTCAGCGGGTCAGCATCGCGCGTGCCCTGGTCAAGCCGGCGCCGGTGCTGCTGGTGGACGAGGCGACCAGCGCGCTGGACACCGAGAACGAGGCTGCCGTGGTCGATGCCCTGACCGCTGATGAGAAGTCGCGCACCCGCGTCATCGTCGCGCACCGTCTGGCGAGCATCCGGCATGCGGACCGGGTGCTGTTCCTCGATGGCGGAAAGATCGTCGAGGACGGCAGTATCGACGAACTGCTGGCCGCGCGCGGACGTTTTGACGAGTTCTGGAATCAGCAGCGCGAGGCCGCCGACTGGCAGATCACCCACTGACGAGTGCGTTATCCCTTGAACACAAATTGATGTCCGGGCCGGCGTCGCACCGTTGCTAATGTCACCGGTGTCCAGGCAGACGAGATTTGGGGGTATCGCATGCGTGGGTCGGAGGCGGAATCCGGTGGGCACTGTCGGAAGTGGTGGCCGGCGACGCTCGTCGGCATCGCAGGCCTCGTCAGCGGCTGTTGGCTCCCATTTCCGTCCGCGGTTGAACTCGATCCGGTCAGTTACCCCGGCCGGGTCGGCGTGCCAGGTCAGGTGTTGTTGCCGTCGCTGCAATCGGAGCCGGTGCCAGGGTGGCGGGTGGATCTCAACAAGATCCTTTCCGAACCGGTCAGGATCAACCCGGAATTCATCGGCAACGACGGCAACCGCGCCTACTTCACTGTCGAGTATCTTGTCCGCACAAAGGGACTGAGGAAGACCGCCGTGCTGGGCATCGATGTCTCGAACGGTACGACGCTCTTTCCTCCGGTGGACATTCCCGATGCCCGATCCGCCGACTGCTTTCTCAACGGCCCGCGACGGCTGGTGTGTGTCAACGATCTGTTGAGCGATGATCGCGACGATGTGTGGGTCGTCGACAGTGACGCAGGTGCAATCATCGCGCACGTTCCGACCGGACTTCGTCCACAACAGGAAGGCGCGCGAGCTCTTGAAGTGAAGCAGGTCGGCAACTATGCGGTCGCGTTGGAAACCGGTGTCGGAGCGCACGGTATCGGCGACCAGGGACAGCTGACGTGGTCGGTGGCGGGCGACGGTGACCTGCTGTCGACGTTCGACCGAAGCCGATTCCCGGGCGACCCACCGGCAACGGTAGCGGCGACCATGAATGCCGACGGTCCGGAGACCGTGTTCTCTGTCGTCGACGGGGCGGTGCTGGCCGAAAACGTGGACCGGCAAGTCGAACCCGTCATCGGCGGCTTCATGGTGGATGAGCGGCGCGGCCGTGGTTCCCAGGTGTTCGGGTTCTACGACGAGAAGGGCACCAAGGTCGGCGAGTATCGCCCACCGAAGGGGGCATCGGCTGTGCCCACCGGCGAAGGTGAGCTGCCGGTGTTGGCGATCAACCTCGACGATGCGCAGCTGGTGCTCGACAATCACGGCACTCCGATGTCGGTGGTCAGGACCGAGAACGCCGTAGCGGACCGATTCATCGGCGAACACCTCTTCATCAACCACGATCTCGGTGTCCACGGACGTGACATGGTGTGGAAGAAGTTCGACCTGACGACTGGAGACCAGGTCTCGGCGTGTTCCGGGGTACCGCTGGGTGCGATGGACTTCGTCGGCTCCGACGGCACGGTGGTGATCGGTCGATTCGAACGTGACGGGGCATTGACGGCAGTCGACACCAATACCTGCGAGACGCTATGGCAGATCGCCGATCCGCCTGCCATGTGGGCGGTCGGATCAACCCTTGTGCAGCTACTGCCGCAGAGCGCCGAGTTCACCGCGCTGGTACCGCCGACCAGGTGACTCCAGCGGTAACTTGAAGGCCGGTGCTGACCAGGCGTAGTGGGGTGCCACCCGCACGCTAGCCGAGGTACTAGCCGATCGGATACTTGAACAAGACCTACTGTAACTATTACAGTTGGGCGTCCCGCAATGATGTCGGGGCGGGTTGGGTGTTCCGGCGGGAGGCCATGTTGACGACGGCGCAGGTGGTGTTCGACCCGTTCTCGGCGGATTTCTTCAACGGTCCGTACGAGACGTATCGGCGCATGCGGTCCGAAGCTCCGGTCTACTACAGCGCCGAATACGACTTCTACGCGCTGACCCGGCACGTCGACGTGGCGGCCGCATTCAAGGACTTCGAGACGTACTCGTCGGCGTACGGCGTCGACCTCGCCATGGTCCGGACAGGACAGAAGGCACCGGCGAAGATGATCATCTCGCTGGATCCGCCCGAGCATCGGCACATGCGCAGCCTGGTGAACAAGGTCTTCACCCCCAGGGCGATCACCGCGTTGCAGGACATGGTGTCCCAGCAGATCGATCGCTACCTCGCGGCTGTCGATCCGGCGGAATTCGATGTGGTGTCCGACTTCTCGGCATACTTCCCGGTCGAGGTCATCACCACCATGCTCGGGGTCCCGCCGGAATCACGCCAGCAGGTACGGCTGTGGATCGATGCCTCGCTGCACCGGGAGCCGGGCCAGATCGAGATGTCGGAATCCGGGATCGAAGCGATGGCCCAGTCCTGGCTGTTGTACTACGACCTGATCAAACAGCGCCAGGTCGAGCCGCGCGACGACATGATCAGCCGGCTGATCTCGGCCGAGATCGAACGCGAGGACGGCGAGCTGACCCGCCTGCGCAACTCCGAGATCGCGGGATTCGCCACACTTCTCGGCGGTGCCGGGGCCGAGACGGTGACCAAGCTGGTCGGTGCGGCCACCGTGATGTTCGCCCGCCACCCGGAACAGTGGCAGCGTCTGCGTGAGGACCGCAGCAAGATACCGGCCGCGATCGAAGAGCTGCTGCGGTACGAGGCTCCGGCCCAGTACAACGTTCGGCGTTCGCAACGTGAGATCCAGCTGCACGGTGTGACGATTCCGGCGGGCAAGCCGGTGTTCCTGGTCGGCGGTTCGGCCAACCGTGACCCCGATGCCTGGACGGATCCCGACGTGTTCGACATCGACCGAGACCGGACCGAGGCTCAGAACCTCGGATTCGGATACGGGATCCACAGCTGCCTCGGTGCTGCACTGGCCAGATTGGAATGCAGCATCGCCCTGGACAAGCTCCTGGACTTCATGCCCCGCTACGAGGTGGCGTGGGACCGCTGCGAGCGAGTGAGTATGCAGAACGTCGCGGGATGGGCCCACGTCCCGGTGCGAGTACTGCGATGAAGGGCGAAAAAGGCGGCGGTGCAGTCGGATACCGTATGCACGTGGTGGCACGGGACGCCGCGGAACTGGCTGTCAACGCCGGGGGACTGATCGTCGACAGGACGATGAGTGGTTGGCGGGTCAGCGTGGCGCTGTCCGATGCGGTCGACGTTCGGCCGGTGCAGATCCTCGGTGCCGAGTTGGTCGATGCGGGGGGAGCGCCGGGCCTACCGGACGAGGAGCAATGCGTCCTGGTCATGGGACCCGACGCCTATGCCAAGGTGGTCTCGGATGACGGCCGACAGCTTCCCGCCGGGTGTGCCGAGATTCTGGTCTGGGGTGAATCCCCGGACCAGAACCACGTATTCGGACACAGCTTGAGTGCCGCCGCAGTGGCATTCAAATCCCAGGCGGTCGTCGCGGCCCACGTTCCGGCTGGTGAGATCGCGATCTCCGAGGCCTTCACCTCGATGAACGCCAAGGGCCGCGGCGTCACCCTGCACGCTTGAAATTCATTTCACCTGGGCGCAGACGGTCAGGAAGTCTTTGCCGTCGTGCTCGGCGACATCGGCCGGGTTGAGCCAGCCGACTCCCTGGAACCAGTAGGTGTCGTCCGGGTGATGTGCGGACTGTTCGAACACCTCGGTCAGGACACCCAGCGACTTGGCCTTGCGCCAATCAAACTCGGGGGGAAGAGGTTTGAGGACATTGAAGCCGGGATACGGACTACCGAAGGTGAGGTGCTCGACGTCTACTCCGGCGGCCCGATGCCGCCTTGGATTTGGCCTGGTGGCGGATGTAGCTGAAGCGACTTGACCGGTGTTTGTAGAGCCAGTTCTGCTCTGGCGTCTTCGTCCCAGTCGAACTGGAACTTGATCGTGTTGACGCGCATACACAGCGATCCGGTCCAGATCTGAAGCTTCCCTGCCGTGATGCGGGCGCCAAATGCCCGGGGTAGCGACGGCTCGAGATCGGTCATCGAACCCGATGGGGGACGCTGTTCGCTGTACCAAGCTTGTCCGGCCGATGACGTCGCGGAGCTGTTGAGCGGGATCAGCTGGGTTGTCGATGTCGACCAGAAAGATGTCGCCGATGGTGGAACCGCCCTGGTGTCCCAACTGGTCTCGACCCAATGCCGCCGAATCCATCAGCATTGTGACCGCTGCCGAGACGTTCACATCGATGAATGCGAAGGCCATCGGCACCAGTCTCCGCGCCTGACCTCATCTTCTTTGCGCAAGTGGTCAGGACGGGTCGGGCGTGCACAACGTCAGGAAAGTCTTGCCATTTTGGGCCACGACATCGGTTGAAGTCAGCCAACCGACGCCCTGGAACCAGTAGGCATCAGAGGGGTGCTGTGCGGACTCGGCGAGCACCTTCGTGAGATCGGTTGTAGTCCCCCACGCGGTGGGTGGGCCCTCGATGCCGACAAAGAGAGATGTCATACGGTGCCAATCGAAATCGGGCGGCAGTGCTTTTGTGATCTCGAGGCCGGGGTATGGTCCGCCGACCGTGATGTACTCGACTGCGACGCCGGGGTCTGGCCCAAGGGCGGGTTCCGAGCCGGCAGCCTGGGACGTCTGCTTCAGTGCAGTCGCGGGTGTTCGGAGTTGCAGCGTCGCCTCGCTGTCTTGGGACATATCGAAAGTGAGATCGACACCCGTAGTGCCGTTACACAGCGAACCAGTCCAGATCCGGAGTTTTCCGTCCGTCACACGAACTCCGAAACTCGGTTCCAGCGACGGCTTTCCCAGCGGGTCACAGCCGCAGACGGCAATCCAAGTCATGAGCAGGATGAGTACCGCGCGGGTCCGGCAGATCATTCGTGATAACCTCCGTCGGAGGCGCCGGCATTGTCCTCGAATGGGTTGCGGCTACCGGTAACCGGCTCCTCCAGCATCTTCTGCCCGTACTGTTCGACAAAGTTTTTGAAGCCGAGCTGAGCCCACTGCTGGGAATGGCGCTCCTCGTGATGCAAGATCCGATCAAGATCGAGTGCGCCCCTGAACGGTCCATCGTCGCCGTCGTACCACATACGTACCGACTTGATGATGGTGCGGAGTTGTTCCGCAGGATCCTCGGGGTTGTCGATGTTCACCACGAAGACGTCGCCGTACGTGGAACCGCCTTGTTGGCTCAGCGGATCTTCGATCAAATTGCCGCCCAATCCCATCAACATGCCATTCGGTGTAGTGGTGAGGCGCCCGGTGAAGTGTTCGGCCGCCGCATAGCTCCATCCATTTGTGTTCTGCCTGTCGATGATGCGCTGTACCTCTTCGGCTGTGTACGGCGTTTCGGCGAAGTCGTTTTCATCGGGACCGCTCGGATTGCTGTTCTTGGGATCTGAACTGCCGTAGCCAGTTCCAGCATTGAGGATGTATGTCATCAGGGCTGCGTTCTTGGCGTCCTCAGCGCTGACACCCTTCGGCAGCAGAAAGTGCGTCTTGTCGTCGCTGACATCCGCTGTGCCGTTGTTGTCGGTGATCCGCTCCAGGTCCTTGAGCACGTCGAAGCTCTGGGGCGTGATGTTGTGACGCCGGGCGATGTCCACGATCACCTCTGGTGGGACATCGTTTTTCGCGGCGTTGGCCAACCACTCGCGGTAGAAGCCGTCTGACGGGCCGCTGAGCAAGCCGGCGTCATGCAACGCGTCCAAGTACTCGTTGACCGGGTCGTATCCTGGCTCGCCCGGGTCGTCGCCGACGCGTTCCTCTTCCTCTTCCGGTGGGTCGAAGTCGATGCGTCCGGCCGCGGCACTGTCCCCGTGTTCATACAGGAACGCTGCGGAATCCAATTTGCCTGCGAACGTCGACGCTGCGTCGCCGAGTGCCTGTGCCCGCCGCAGAAATGCATCCCCGACTTCCCGGCACGCGGACCCGGTATCCAAACCCGCGACGGACCCGGCTGCGGTAGTTAGCTGTGGGCCGGCGCCGTCGTTGTAGAACCCACTCGATAGGTTCTCCAAACCCGTGGAGGTATCGCGCAGCGACCCGACGGTCACGCCCAGCGGCACGGTCACGTCAAGTCCCATCCGATTTTGCGGACCTTGTAGGCGGTGTTGCGGTCGGCGGCCTCGAACTGTGCGAGCTTCAACTTGATGTCGCACTCGACTGTGATCCGCTTGGACTCAATCACCATCGCAGTCACCTTCGACATGGCGGCCAGCCTACGGAGCCAGAAGCCTGGCGTCACCGAACCGTTGTCCGCGACATCCCATAGGTCCTCAGCCGAATCGACTGCGGACTTCAGGCTGCCGCGGAGCTCGGAAAGGTCCTTGCCGCCGGTAGCGAGCGGCTTCGCCACCTCGTACAGCTTGTCCCGGTAAGCCGTCTGATCCTCGAACATCTCGCGGGCCTGCTTCTGGGCCGCGTCGGCGGCCGTGCCGAGCCAATCATTTTTCAGCTGAGCGAACTCGCTCTTGGACTTCTCGATCTGGGCATTGACGCGCTGCGCAGCTGCTCGTGCGTCGAGGGAGGCGGTCAGCAGGGACTCAGGGTTCGACCCCAGCACTTGTGACACCGTGTACGGCACGTGACGACCCCTCGTTCGCGTGAGTGGTCACATTGTCACTCACCGAGCGGGGTCGCCGAAGCACCAAACGTTGAGTCTGCGGTGAGGGCGTGGGTTACTCGAACTTTCGCGCCCTCACCGCAGAGCCAACGGCAGATCGAACGACTCAGGCCTTGGCGAGCTGCTTCTGCTCGTAGAGGCGGGCCCACTCCGCGCGCGGACGGATCGAGGTGTCGACGTCAGTGGCCTTGGCGCGCAGTGCGCCGACGGTGGCCTGATCGCGCGGGGTCAGCGCGAACGGATCCCAGCCGAAGAACCGTGCCGAGTTCTCCCAGGTGATCTTGTTGATGTCGGAATCGCTTGCGCCGGCGGCATTCAGCTCGGCCAGCACCTGCTCGGGGGCATCGGGCCAGAAGCAGTCGCTGTGGGGATAGTCGCACTCCCACGCGATGTTGTCGATACCGATCTCATGGCGCAGCTTGAGTGAGGTCTTGTCGGTGACGTAGCAGGCCAGTGAGTGCTCGCGGAACACGTCTGACGGCAGCTTGTCGCCGAAGTCGCGGCGCAGCCACTTCTGGTTGGTGTAGTGGCGGTCGCTGCGATCGAGATAGAAAGGAATCCAACCGATTCCGCCCTCGGAGAAGGCGAACTTGAGGTCGGGGTAGTTGCGCATCGCCGGTCCCCACAGCAGGTCCTGGGCACACATCGCCGAGACCTGGGTGGCAAGGATGATCAGGTTGTCGATCGGCGCGTTGGGCGCCATGCTGATCGCCCCGAAGCCCGTGCCGATGTGCAGGCACATCACCACGTTCTCCTCCGACAGGGTGCGGAACACCGGGCCCCAGTACTCCTCGTCGTGGTAGCTCGGCAGACCTTCGAGGTGGGGCAGTTCGGGCATCGTCACCGCGCGGCAACCCTTGGCGGCCACGCGGCGGATCTCGGCGCACATCCCCTCGGGAGTCCACGTCGGCAGGATCGCGATCGGGATGAAGCGCCCGGGCGCCGAACCGGCCCACTCGTCGATGTGCCAGTCGTTGTAGGCCGACACCATCACCAGCGTGACGTCCTCACGGGTCATGTTGAGGTGACGCGCGGAGAACCCGGTGAAGGTCGGGAAGCACATCGAGGCCAGGATGCCGTTGCGGTCCATGTCGCGGACCCGCTCGTGGACGTCGTAGACGCCCGGCCGCATCTCGGCGAAGCCGGCCGGATCACGGCCCCACTCTTCGGCCGGCCATGACACCACCGCGTTGAGACCGGACACGCCCTGCGGACGTCCCTGGTACATCCACTGATCGACGCCCTTGTCGTCGGTCACCACGATGGGTGCCTCGGGCTTGTATTTCGCCGGCACATGGTTGAGGAACATGTCGGGAGGCTCGACGACATGGTCGTCGATGCTGATGAGGATCAGGTCGTCGGTCTGCATGATTCAACTAGTACCCTCGGACGGTGTGACCGTCTCTGCACTTTCGGACAGAGGTTTGACTGAACCGGCCAACATGTCGAGGCCGGTCATCGAACTGCGCCGTGGCGGACATGCGCTGGCCGGCAGCTACCTCTACCAAGGCGACGGGCTGATCACCGGCTGGCACTCCCACGAGGTGCACCAGATCGAGTACGCGCTGCACGGTGTGGTCGAGGTCGAGACGGACGCCGCGCACTATCTCCTTCCGCCGCAGCAGGCCGCGTGGATTCCCGCCGGCCTGCAACACCAGGCCGTGATGAACCCCGACGTCAAGACCGTCGCGGTGATGTTCGATGCGGAGATGATCGCCGATGGCGGCGACCGGGCCAGGATCATCGCGGTGTCCCCGCTGATCCGCGAGATGATGATCTACGGGTTGCGCTGGCCGGTGGACCGGGCCCATGGCGATGACACATCCGACACGTTCTTCCGAACGTTGGCCAACCTCGTCGTCGAGGCGCTCGATCACGAAGCGCCGCTGAGCCTGCCGACCACCGATCATCCGATCGTGGCTGCCGCGTTGGCGTACACCAAGGAACACCTCGCCTCGGTGACCGCCGAGGACGTCAGCCGGGCGGTGGCGGTGTCCGAACGGACGCTGCGCCGCTTGTTCGCCGACACGATCGGAATCTCTTGGCGGACATACCTTCTGCATGCTCGGATGCTGCGGGCGATGGCATTGCTGGCCGGGCCCGATCAGTCGGTGCAGGCGACCGCGACGGCGGTGGGGTTCGAGAATCTCAGCTCGTTCACCCGGTGCTTCACCCAGTTTTGTGGTCAGACGCCGTCGGCGTATCGGAACCGCTCGCGTGAGGAGCATCAGGCGTGGCCAACCCGGCCCGTTCGACACTGAGCAGACTCTCGGTGTGATGCTCGGTGCGGTACGCCTCGCCGCCACCGTTGATCCCGAAAAGCCTCTTGCTCCAGAGCAACCAGACCACTGCGGCCAGGTTGATCCCGAGTGCGCCGAGACGCAGGGCGGTCACCTTCTCGGTGAGCTCGTAGATTTCCAGCGGCAGGAAGACGCCGGTGGCGATCACCGCGAAGTACTCGCCCCATCGCTTCATCAGCCACAGGCCGGCGGCCTCGGTGAACTCGACCAGGGCATAGGCGGCGACACCGACGGCGATCCAAAGCAGGGTGGTCGACGACAAGGTGAACGCCTCGCCGATGTGCCGCACGATCTTGGAATCGTCGATGTTCCAACCGATTTGGTCGGCCAGCGGCCGCATCAGCGGAATGTCCTTCTCGAACGCGTCCTGCAGCTCACTGCGGGATGCGCGGACCTTGAGGATGCCCACTGCCAGCAGCGTGAACACGATCCCGCGCACCGCCCGCTCGGTGGCGAGCAGTCGCATGATGGTGCGGTCTCGCAGCAGCCGGCCGCGGGGGATCTCCGGTGCGGTGTCGGCGGGCCCGTGACCTCGGGGAGGACCGACCACGAACGTCTCGCAGCGCAGGCAACGCCACGCCTCGCCGACAGGGGTGTCTACGCGCAACCGGTCGCGTAGTTCCGGTTCGTCCGGGGCAAACGTGGCGTGACCGCGCAGCCCGCATGACCGCAGCGCGAAATCCACCATGTCAGCACCGTAGCCCGGCCGAACCGGCTAAGCGCGGCAGCTGAGCTCCATGCTGTCGCTGTCGCGGGCCAGGAAGTTCACGCTGACGTACCCGTTGGCGGGCTCGCGGACATGGTCCAGATACGGCTGGGTGTCGGCCATCGACGTGTTGTCCGCGACCAGCAGTGCCCCCGTGGCGAGCTGGGGCTCGAGGAGCTTGAGCACCGGCAGATAGAGCTCCTTCCAGCCGTCGAGCAAGACGAAGCCGATGCCACCCGTCACCGTCTTGAGCGTCTCCAGCGCGTCGCCCTCCAGCACGGTGATGACGTCGTCGAGGCCGCTCTCGACGAAGGTCTGCTTGGCCGCGGCGATCTTCGCGGCACTGAGCTCGGTGGTGAAGACCCGCCCGGTTCCGTTGTCGCGCACCGCCGATGCCAGGTGCAGCGCCGAGAGACCGAACGACATCCCGAACTCGACCACGATCGCGGGCCTGGTGGCCCGAACCAGCGAGTAGAGCAACCGGCCGGCCTCCCGCGTCACCGGCATGTAGATGTCGCTGAGCGCGTCCGCACGTTCCTGCGCAGTGGCACCGGACAGATCGGCGAACCGGCCCGACCCGCCCTCGCGCATCTTCTTGAACTGCTCGTCGGAGGCGGCGTACATCCGGTCCAGCGCGTCCGCGACGCGGGCGTCATCGAGAGTGGTAGTCACCCTGACGAACCTACGCCGGAGGGTGAATTATGGCCGGTGTGCGAAAACTACGAGCACTCCCGCTGTCAGCCGCCATCGTTCTTGTCCTCGCCACGCTGCTGGCGCCGGCCGCGGCGGCGGGCGGCTACCGCTCCATCACCCTGACCTTCGTCCGGCACGCCCAGTCGGCCGGGAACGCCTCAGGCCTGATCGACAGCTCCACGCCGGGGCCGCCGCTGACCGACCTGGGCCGGCAGCAAGCCGTCGCCAGCGCAGGACGCCTGGCGCCGAACCACTATGACGGCATCTTCGCCTCGACCATGATCCGCACCCAACAGACCGCACAGCCGATGGCCGACACCCTGCACGAGTCGATCACCGTGCTGCCCGGGCTCCACGAAGTCGAGGCAGGCATCTACGAGGGCCAGCGCGAGGCGAGCGCGGTCCAGACGTACTTCACCGCCCCCGAGCAGTGGCTGCGTGGTGACCGGACCGCCCGGATCCCCGGCTCGATCGACGGCAACGAGTTCGACGCCCGGTTCGACGGGGCGGTGCAGCAGATCTACGACAGCGGCGACGACGATCCGGTCGCGTACTCGCACGGCGCCGCGATCATGTTGTGGGTGCAGATGAACGTCCGCAATCCCAATCCTCAGCTGCTGATGCAGCACCCGCTCGACAACACCGGCTACGTCGTCATCAAGGGCAATCCGACCGACGGCTGGACCCTGACCGACTGGGACGGCGCGGGAAGCTAGCTGACGAAGTGATCTACCCGCCATAAACTGGCGGAATGCGGCGCCGATCACGTCTGGCTCGAACACCGGCCGGGCGCGGTTACTGTGTGCCAAGGCAAGCGGAGATGGGAGCGCGGCTATGAGGTTTCTGTCATGAGGTTTCGGTTGTTGCCCTACGTGACCGTCGAGGTCGACGACCGGGTACGGCTGCGGGCACGCCGGGCCGGTGAGCGGCTCCGGATCAATCTCAGGGCCTACCTGCGCAGTGCCGCCGACGAGGTCGAGACCGCCAGCGGCCGGGTCCGCGACATGTGCGACAACGCGGTGAACCGCGTCGACCTGGCCGTGGCCAGCGTCAACGACAAGATCGCTCCTGCCCCGCCGACCGCTCCCCCAGACTCTGCCGACGAGCCCCCGAAGCGGCATCTGCAGGTCGTCTAGCCCGGAGCAGCGCGCAACGCGTCCGCGCTCTACGGTTGAAGGGCACTGGCCTTCTCTTCTCGAGAGGTCGACACATCGGCCCGGGAGGGGTTGACGAGGCTTGCTCGGCAACAGTCTTGCGGTGCTGTTCGCCCTGTGCGCAGCGGTTTTCGCGGCTGTCGGCATTGTGGTGCGGCAGCGCGCCACCATGGACGTTCCGCCCGAAAAGGGCGTCAGCACCGTCATGCTGCGGACCCTGCTGCGCCGCAGGCTGTGGTGGGCCGGGACCGCATCGGCGGTGGCCGGGTACGTGTTCCAGGCGCTGGCACTCGGATTCGGCTCGCTGCTGCTTGTCCAACCGGTGCTGGTTTCGGCACTGTTGTTCGCGCTTCCGCTCAGTGCCCGGCTGGCCCACCGCAAGGTCAGCCGCGCCGAATGGCTGTGGGCCCTGCTGCTGACCGGCGCGCTGACCGTGTTCGTGGCGCTGGCCAGGGCCAGCACCGGAACCTATGGGGTATCGGTGGGCACCACGGTCACCGTCGTCGTGGTGTGCGCCGCGGCCGTCGGCCTGTGTGTCCTGGCCGCCACGCGAAGCACCAACTGGCGCCGCGCGGTGCTGTTGGCACTGGCCGTGGGCGTGATGTTCGGCGTGGTCGCCGTACTGACCAAGATCGTGATGCACACGATCGCAGTCGACGGTGTGCTCGCCGTGCTGACCACGCCGGCCCTTTACCTCGTGGTGACCCTCGGGGTGGTTGCGACGCTGTTGCAGCAGTCGGCATTTCACGCCGGCTCGCTGCAGACCTCGGTGCCGACCATGCTGGTGCTCGAGCCGGTCGTGGCCGTCGTCCTCGGTTCCGTGGTGCTGGGGGAGCACCTGTCGATCACCGGGTGGGAGCCCGTCGTACTCGCGGTGGCAATCGGGGCGATGGCCGCCGCCACCATCGCGCTCGGCCGGGACGAGGGCGCTTACGAGGAGAAGCTCGAGGCCCAACTGGAGGTCAAGACCACTCGGCCCGTCTGAAATTGGTGCGCCGAGCGGCCTTGTGGGCCGGTTACCGTACCGCTATGCAGCGAATCACCCGGAAGCTCAGCAAAGTGGCGGGGGCACTGCTGGCCGCCACGGTGGTGTTGGCCGGATGCACCGATGAACCGACCGTGACGGTCGACTCGTCATTGACCGGACTCTTGGTCACCGGTAGTGACTTCCCGGCCGGTTGGCATGTGGAGGACGTCAGCCAGAAGATGGCCGAGGAGTCGGGCAAGTCCGGCACCGGCCCGGCCGACCCTCCGGAGTGCGATTCCTCGGACAAGACCTCGCTGTCCAGCGGGGTGGCCGCCATGGTCACCGAACGGCAGGGCACCCCGGGGGTGATCGCCACCCTCAGCCGTGAACCGGGCTCCGGACTGGTGGCGGTGACCGAGAAATGGCTGAGCCAGTGCCAGGCGTTCAGCGTCGAGAAGGACGGTGTGAAAGCCGAAGCGGCGGTGCACCGCCTCGAACCGCCGGCCAGCAAGGCCGATGCCCAGGTCGGCTTCGACATGACGTCGACCGCAGGCGTCGTCGGCGAGACCATGAAGATGATGATCAAGGGCTACACGGCGCAGGTCGGTGACATCGTCGTCATGTGCATCGCGGTGGGCGGCGAGTCGAGCAGCCGCAGCGTCATGCCGGATGTCGAGATGCTCAACGCGGTGTTCACCGAGCAGGTGACCAAGGTCCGTAACGGCTGACGCGCTACGGGTTGATCGTGTTCTCGCCGATCTGGCGGCCCCACACGTACTCGGACACGAGCGGCTGGCCGAGTTCGAAGTGGTTGTACGGCGCGATCGAGGCACCGATGTCCATGACCAGGTAGGGAGCCGGCCACAGGTCCTTGGTGATCGGCTGCCAGCAGCCGGGCCGCCCTTCGGGGCCGCCGGTGGCGTTCACCCGGGGCAGGTTGTCCGGATAGACCCACGGGTTGGGTGCACCGACGAGGAAGTCCTGAAGCTCGAATCCATAGCCGTTACGGGTCTGCTGGGCGAACTTCGGCGCAGCCTCGGCGTAGTTGTGGATCATGCAGTACAGCGCCGGGCTGTTGCGGTCCAACATCGCGCTGACCGGCAGCAGGTCCTGGGCGCCGCGGACGAGGTACGGGCCGCCGCGCTCGAAGATGTCGCCGCCGGTGTTGCCGAAGCCGACCGCGGCCACCAACGCCTGGTCGAGGTTGCCACGCTGCTCGTTGAGGGTGCGGGCGGTGGTGACGGCGTTGGTCAGGCCGTCGAACAGGTCGGGGGCGGCCTCGGCGTAGACCTCGCCGAGGTCGGCCAGGCCGGAGATGTCGCGGCGGATCTGGGGCATCCGCGGGTTGAGGTCGGCCAGGATGTCGTTGCCGTTGATGATCGACTGGCCGAACTTGTCACCCAAGCCGTCGAGAGCTTGCGCGGTCGCGGTCAGGGTCTCGTTGAGCTTGATCGGGTCGATCTGCTCGGAGATCGCGGTGATCGTCTCGAACAGCGTGTTGAACTCCGTCGTGACGCCCTTGGCGCGAATCGGATGGGCCGGGTCGACCCGTGCCGACGACGGATTGTCCGGCGCGACGAACGAGATGTACTTGTTGCCGAACACCGTGGTGGCCTTCAGTTCGGCGGTGACGTTCTCGGGGATCAGCTTGAGGTATTTGGGCTTGATGTCCAGCGTCAGTTGGGCCTGCTGCTCGCCGTCGACGTCCGCCACGTCCACGGCCGTCAACCTGCCGATCGGTACCCCGTTGAACGTGACCTTCGAGCCCGGATCCATCGACAGACCGGAACGGTTGGACAAAACCGTGAGCTGCGTCTTTTCCTCGAATACGCCGCGGAACTGCATCCACGTCAACACCAGCACCGCGATCAGCAGGATGACCATGCCCGCGCATGCGGACTTGTACGGCGGGTCGTACCGCCAGTGCTTGAACCGCTGTTGGAAGCGGTCCCGCACTGTCGCGGTGGATGAGGCCACGCGCAAACCTCCGACATATTGACGCAGCCAGCTAGTAAGTGAGCAAAACTGTCGCAAACAACCAGAGACAACTGCAACTACAGGCCGTCCAGTGCGGCGAACATCAAATTGCCAACTCTGGGAGACCCCCGTCACAGCGTAAGCGCTGATCAGGTATTTCTGCCGCCGTTCACGCCGACGACCTGGCCCGTGATGTAGCCGGCCTCCTCCGAGATGAGGAACGAACACGTTGCTGCAATGTCCTCCGGCCGCCCTATCCGCCGTACCGGGGTGGCGTCGATGGTGTTCTGGATGTCGCCCAGCTCGCCACGAGATTCGGCGGCGCGCAGCATCGGCGTGTCGATGAAACCCGGCGGAACGGCGTTGACCGTGATGCCGGCCGGGCCGAATTCCAGGGCCAGCGACTTGGTCAGCCCGTTGACCGCGGACTTGGCGGCCACGTAGTCCGACATGTACGGCACGCCGGAATGGGTGCTGGACGAGGAGATGTTGACGATGCGGCCCCAGCCGGCGCCGATCATGTCGGGCAGTGCCGCCTGTACGACATGGAAGACGCCGTTGAGGTTGACGTCGACGACCTTCTGCCAACGCTCGAAGGTGAGTTCGGTGAATGGCGTGAAATCGCTGAGACCGGCCGAGTTCACCAGGATCGTGACGGGGCCCAACTGCTCGCGGACCGCCTTGAAGACCGCGTCGACCTGGGCTCGATCGGTGACGTCGGCCGCGTAGGAGTGCGGGTCGTCGGTGGCGTTGAGGTCGAGGGTGGCCACCTGGTAACCGTCGGCCGCCAGCCGGTCGGCGATCGCCTTGCCGATTCCGGAGGCGCCCCCGGTGACCAATGCTGTCTTGACTGTCATCCCTGTTCCTTTCGGTGGACTGTGCGGGTGATGCGCAGGCCGAGGGCGCGGCGAGCCGCCTCGGTCAGATGGTGGTAGAGCTGCTCATCGGTGAGTCCTGCCGAGGCGATGCCTGCGGCCCCGGCGATCCCTGAGAACACCAGCGCCGCCTTGACGGTGCCTGCCGGCCCGGGATCGACATCGGCCAGGAGAGCCATCTGGCGGTCGATGACCGTGTCCCACTCGGTCCGGGTGCGCAGGGCCTCGTTCACGCTCGGGTCGGTGCCCAGCACCGAGACCATGGCGCGGTTGTGCACGGCCAGGTCGGCATAGCCGCGAACCATGCGATCGGCCCGGTTGTGTACGCCGCGGAGGTTCTCGGCCTCTTCGACGATCTGCTGCATCTGCCGCAGGAGCGGGTCCAGCGCGGCCGTCAGCAGCTGTTCGCGGGTACGGAAGTGGTAGTAGATGGCGGCCTTGGTGAAGCCGAGTTCGTCGGCGATCATCTGCAGCGACGTACCCGCGAAGCCGTGTCGGGTGAACAGCCGGACCGCAGCCTCGACGAGGCGTTCGCGGGTGGTGCTCGAGCCGGCCGGTTCGGCCGTGGCGGCGTCCATCGGTGCTTCCCCTCCTGTGCGCTGCGGCAAAAATTCCTTTACGATCGTAAAGGAGTTTACTAGTCGATCGTAAAGTGGGGCCACCGTATGTTGACGCCGTTGCCGGCCGAGGACTGGGACGATCAGGCACGCGAGGCGCTGGCCTCCACGGTGCCGCCGGAGCGACGCCGCCCGGACAAGGTGGGCAACGCGTTGTCGACACTGGTGCGCCATCCCGTGCTGGCGGGGGCATTTCTGCCGTTCAACACCTACCTGCAAAAGGACTCCACGTTGCCCGAGCGCATCAGGGAGTTGGTGATCCTGCGTACGGCCTTTCACCACGGCTGTGTGTACGAGTGGGGTCATCACAGTGCAATGGCCCTACCGGCCGGGCTCACCGAGGCCGATATCGATTCGGCCCAAAGCGGCTCAGCGGCAGACGAATTCGACCAGGCCGTGCTGGACGCGATCGATGAACTGCACGCCGGATCCCGGATATCGGCCGGGGTCTGGGAGCGCCTGGGGGAGCGGCTCGACGACCGGCAGCGGATGGACCTGATGTTCACCTTCGGCGGCTACAGCACACTTGCCTTCGCCCTGAACACCTTTGACGTCCAGCTTGAGGACGGCGCAGGCAGCGACGAGTTCTACGCCACGATGGGGAGCTGACTGAGGACTACGCGGAGCGGCGTATCCGGGCGGCGGCCGATTCTGGCATCGGCTCATAGCGGGCGAACTGTCGGGTGAACGTCCCGGCGCCATGCGACAGTGACCGCAGGTCGATCGCATACCGGGTCAGCTCGACCTCGGGAATCTCCGCCTTCACCACGGTCCGGTCCTCGTCGGCCTTGTCCGTGCCGAGTACACGGCCGCGCCGGGCGGCAAGATCGCTCATCACCGCGCCCACCAGATCGTCCGGTACCGCCACGGTCACGTCGTCGATGGGCTCGAGCAGATTCACTCCGGCAGCTTCGGCCGCCTCCCGCAACGCCAGGCCACCGGCCATCTGGAAGGCGAAGTCAGAAGAGTCGACGCTGTGTGCCTTGCCGTCGACCAGCGTCACCCGAATGTCGACGACGGGATACCCGACCTCGGAACCGACCCCCTTCTCCATCTGCGCGCGGACGCCTTTCTCGACGCTCGGGATGAACTGGCGCGGTACGGATCCGCCGACGACCTTGTCGACGAACTCGAACCCGGTGCCCTCCGGCAGCGGCTCGACCTCGATGTCGCAGACCGCGTACTGTCCGTGCCCGCCGGACTGCTTGACGTGCCTGCCGTGTCCTTTTGCCTTGCCGCCGAGCGTCTCTCGCAGCGGTACCCGCAGCTCGACCGTATCCACCGACACTCCGTAGCGCCGCGACAATCCGTCGAGCACCACCCCGGCGTGCGCCTCACCCATGCACCACAGCACGATCTGGTGTGTTTCGGGATTCTGCTCGATGCGCAGCGTGGGGTCCTCGGCGGCCAGCCGCTGCAACCCGACCGAGAGCTTGTCCTCGTCGGTCTTGGCGCGTGGCTGAACCGCGATCGGCAGCAGCGGGTCGGGCATGGTCCACGGACGCAGCACCAGCGGATCGGCCTTGTCGCTGAGCGTGTCACCGGTCTCGGCTCGGCTCAGTCGCCCGATCGCACAGATGTCCCCGGCCACCACCGACGGGGCCGGGCGCTGCTGCTTGCCGAGGGGGAAGGACAGGGTGCCGATGCGCTCGTCCTCATCGTGGTCGGCGTGGCCGTGGGATCCCTCAGGTGCCACAGCGTCGTTGAAGGCAGAAAAATGGCCCGACACATGCACGGTGGCGTCGGGCCTGATGGTGCCGGAGAACACCCGGACCAGGCTGACCCTGCCGACATAGGGATCCGACGTCGTCTTCACCACCTCGGCCAGCAGCGGCCCGGACGGGTCGCAGGCCATCGGCTTGCGGGCCGCGCCGCTCGCCGCGAACACCTCCGGCAGACGGTGCTCGGGCGGCGACGGGAAGCCGCGGGTGGCGATCTCCAGCAGCTCCAGCGTGCCGACCCCGGATCCACTGCACACCGGGATCACCGGGAAGAACGAGCCGCGGGCCACCGCCTTCTCGAGGTCGGCGATCAACACCGCCTCGTCGATCTCCTCGCCGCCGAGGTAGCGCTCCATCAGCGTCTCGTCCTCCGACTCCTCGATGATTCCCTCGATCAGGGAGCCGCGGAGCTCGGCGATCTCGTCGTCATAGGCGCCGTCGGGCGGCCGGGTGGTGCGGGTGCCGTCGCTGTAGCAGTAATAGGTGCGGGTGAGAAGCCCGATGACGCCCTCTCCCGCAGGGAAGTACAGCGGTGCGACCTTGTCACCGAACGCCCGCTGGGCGCCGGCCAGGGCATTGGCGTAGTTGGCGCGGGCGTGATCGAGCTTGGTGATGACCACCGCCCGCGGCATCCCCACCGCCGCGCATTCCTGCCACAACGCCTTGGTCGGCTCGTCGATGTCCTCGTTGGCCGCGATCACGAACAGCGCGCAGTCGGCGGCGCGCAACCCGGCGCGGAGTTCCCCGACGAAATCCGCGTATCCGGGGGTGTCGATCAGATTGACCTTGATCCCGTTGTGCTGCAACGGGGCCAGTGCCAGTCCGACCGAGCGCTGCTGTCCGATCTCGGCCTCGTCGAAGTCGCAGACCGTCGATCCGTCGACCACCGAGCCCGCCCGGGTCAGCACACCGGCGGCGACCAGGAGCGCCTCGACGAGGGTGGTCTTGCCGCCACCCGACGGGCCGACGAGCGCCACGTTGCGAATGGCGGCGGGGCTGTCCGCGGTGGGAACAGCCCCGTTGCCGGCCGAATGGGTCTTGTCCGCCATGGCACTCCTCCTGGTGTCCCCGGGGCGCCCCCTGCGGCCCGCCGGACCTGCTCTCCACCATTCCCCGATGTGATCTGGAGCACAAGGGCTGCCGGCCCGGGCCGCAGGTGAACGTTCCGAGGAAGTGCACAGCAAGCTGTCAGAATGTGGTCATGACGCATGCGCTGGATGCGGTGGGCACTGTCGCGGTGGTCGATCTCGAGGCAGCGTGCGAGCTGTACGGCCGCGACGCGTTGCCATACCCGTTGGGCCGTAGCCGACCGGTGGGGTCGGTATGGCTGCTCACCAGAGACGTGGGGCCGATCGAAGATCGTCTCAACGGCGGCGATCTTGCTCGCGTACGCGCGTGGGTGGAAGCCTTTGTGCGGGCTGATGTTTGCGTCGGATGCCGGGTCAGCGTCTCTGACGGGGACACTCCCGATCTTCGGTTGAACGGCCTGCTGGCCGGCGAGTCAGGGTTTGTCGCGGTGCAGCACAGTGACCCCGATGGCGTCGACGCCGTCGACGTCTATGCGGTATCGCCGGGGGCCGTGGGCTCGGTGATCGCCGATTCGGTCGGCTTGGCCGGCGCCGGCTCCCATCCGCGTATCGCGGTGGCAGGCTTCGAGGATCGACTTCCGGCACCACCACCCGACGCGGTCGACGAATATGACGACTTCGGCTTCCTGATTCCACATGCCGAGTCGGAAGGTCCGCCCGTCCACGTGGTGGACGGGCGTGATGTCGCAGCGATCGGGACAGTGCAGTCGCTCTCCGGTTCGACTCGCTACTGGGTCACGGTCGACGCTGATGGCGACTACCTGTACGCGCCCGACGGTGCCGGTTATGCCGAACCGCTTGATGCCGAGACACTGCGTGCGTGCCTCGATGGACCTGTCGCCCATGCCATTGTCGATATGGGCGGCGATATGGGCGGCGAGATGTCAGGCCAGTGGGACGATTCGGTCGGGTGGGACGAGTGATGCCGAGACCGGATCCCCGGAGTCACCGGATGGTGAACTTCTCATCGTCAAGCCGCTGTAGCGCACGCCCATCGGTCAGTTCGTCGCGACACTCGGGATGCTGCCAGTAGAACCGCGCCCACTCGCGCAGTGCGTGGCTGTTGGCGGTGATGGTGCCCGATCCCAGCTTTGCGCTGCGGCCTTTGGGGAGCACGAAAACGATCAGATCGGTGAATGACACCTTGCCCTTGAGTGGGTGATCCAGAATCTGTTCGACATCTTCCCACGTTCCATGTGCGAATGAATTCCACTGACCATCCCACACCTCGAAACCGCCAGGATCCAATCGCAGGTGCTTTCCGTCCCGGTGTCTGTAAATCCGGTAGAGGACCGGCACGCCGTAGATGACGTAGAAGATGCAACCGGCCGGCAGAATCAGCCGGTTGGTGCCGGATGGGATGAAATCGACCATATCGAACTGTGCAAATAGGAGAAATGCACCCGCAGACAGAACGCCGAGCAAGAGACCGACGCTGAATATCAGATCGACGTATCTCTGCGGACGTATTTTTGTGCCTTCGGGTCCGTACTCCACCCTTGGCTGAGCTGCCCCTGAGACCGGGTAAGCAAGGTGAAACAGCAAGCTGAAAAGTAGCAGTGATGCGCCAAGACAGAGAGCTGCGGTCAAAAAACTGCCGCGGGTGAACCAAATGACAGTCCAGACCATGGTGAAGCCGGCGCCGCCGAACAAAATGGCGCAGACCAACGCCAGGCGCAGATAACCGGAGGTCTTCATCGAGGACAAAACGTATTGCCGATCCAGTTGCCGAGGGCTTCGCCGCCGAGTGCCGCGGTCAGGCCGATTGGTATGGCCAGCGGACCCGTCTCCGACGCCGCGATTCCCGCGAGCGTACCGGCGGTGACCGAGGTGACACCCTCAGCTGTGGCGACGCACTTCTGGAAACTCGTCTCTGCCACGGCTATGTCCCACAACGAGGTGGCAATACTCACCCCCGGACCGAAGTATTTTCCCGTCGCGCCGAGCGGACTCAAAATGGGGTGGTCGATGAGATTGATGGGAACATCTGCCTGACGACCATCCGGTGTGCGGACGTAGGCGGTTTCCTTACCGTCCGGCCACTTGGTCACTTCGGCGATCGTGCCATTCGCGTATTGGGTGGTGCTGATGGTCTTGCCGGCCATCCCGTACTGAGCCCAGTCGGCGAAAGTGACAGTTGTTGTCCTGGAAACCTCGTTCCCGTTCTTGTCGATATGCACGTTGGTGGTGAGCGGCCCTCGATCAGAGAAATTTGGTTTGGCATCGACCGTCTCGATGTGCTTGCTGCCGTCCATCATGTATCTGGTCGTGGTCGTTGCTACCGCTTCTCCGGTGTTCGGGTTGTACTGCGTCTCTACTTTCGTTTCCCGGACGGTTTGCGACATGTCGGTGTCGCGGAGCATGCCCTGCTGCAGCATTCCGATTGTCGACAGCGGGTTCGGCACCTCGTCGCCGGGTTTCTGGATCCCGGGAACCAGGCTGCCCAGACCGCCAGGGTTGGGCACCTCAAATCCATGCTGCTGCGCCGCGCTCGTCACTTTCCCGGCCGCATCCTCATCGGCCGCACCCACCTTCACCAGCAACAAGTTGACGTTGGCCTGTTCGGTCTGAGCACGCTTCTCCAGCGCAGCCGCCTGTTCGACGGTCATCTGGCCGCCTTTGACCAGGACCACCCACTGGTCGCTGACGTGCAACTGGCCGCTGTTGTCGATCTCGTCGGCCTTGTTCAGTAGAGCTGTTCGGGCGCTACCGATCGGGCCGGCGGCGCCGCTGAGCGCATCACCCACGGCCGTGGTGTATTTCGAGAAGTCATCGGTCTGTGTTTTGGCTCGGTCGAACATCGCCGTGGCTGCGTTGTGCGCATCACCTGACCACGCCTTGGTCTCCGGCATGGTCTTGAGGTTGCTGTTGATCCGGGATACGGCCTCACCGACGGCCGTGCCGGAATTCTTGATGGCTTGTCCCGCGGGAGTCAGCGAGTCCGGGTTCCAGCCTTGGAGACGTGGGCGTGAGGGCAACACGGGTCAGAAGATTCCCTTGAAGCTGCCCGCCAGATCAGCGTCGCTCACCTCGTAAGTGCCGGCCGCGCCTCGGACCGCGGTACCCATGTTGTTGACATTGGTGGCGATCTTCTCGGCGACCTGTTTGACATGCGTGCCGACCAGTCGGGCCGCCCACTGCGTGGTCGATCCGTCCAGTCCGTTGGCTGCGGTGGCGACCTTGGTGCCGACGTCGGCTTCGCGGATCAGCCCCGACGCGATCTCCACCTGACCGGCAAAGGCGCGCAGGACCTCGGGGTCGACCTCCATGACAGCTCCGTTCAGCCGTTGGTTCGTTGCATCATCAACGATGTTAGGGCAGGTCGGTGGGCCCGCTGATCACCAATTTGGCTGCTCCGGGCGCTGTCACACCTGCCAGGACGACCAGCGCGTGACCTCGACAGTGACGACCGGGCCGTTCAGTGCAATTCGCTCGTACTGCGGATACTTCGCGCGCAGCAGCCCGTAGCCGGTGGCCATCGCGTCACCGCCGCGGTGGACCGTGGCCCGTCCGTCCGCACGGACCCACCACAGGTGTTCCCACTCGTCGGTGTAGTGGTCGACCAGCAGGCTGACCCGGGAATCGCCCTCGATGTTGGCCAGCCGGCGCAGTCGCTGGGTGGACTTGGGTTTGGCGTCCACAGCGGAGTAGATGGTGTCGCCCTCGGCGGATCGGTGCACGGCAAAGACCACCGGGACCAGGTGCGGCGCGCCGTCCGGTCGCAGTGTCGCCAGGACGGCAGTGGGTGCAGCGGCGAATCGAGTTGCGGCTTCGAGATCAGCGAGATCAGCCATCAGTCGAGATTATGTGGATGACACCGTCTGCGTCTCAGGGCGGCGGGACATCGCCGGGGGGCGCGCTCTCGTCCGGGAGTGGCGGGAGCTTCATGAGCTCGTCATAGGTCGGGTCGCCCGCACCCGGTGGCATGGGCCGGGTCGGCATGATGATCGTGGGCCGGTAGTCCTCTGGCGGATTCTCGACCGGCGCGACGCAACCGACGCCGTAGGTGGTGGTGGCAGGGACTCCGGCGTTGTCGACACAGCAGGTCGTGGCGACGGAGTCGATGTTCTGGTCGGGACCGGGTGCCGCCGTCGCGGTACAGGTCTCATATCCCTGCACGTCGAACGCCGCCGAGGCGGGTGGGATCGTGAACTGACCTGCGGCGCAGATGCCGACGAACGCGGCAGATGTGGCGAGCAGACGCCGCCGACGTGCGAGGGTCGTGCGGACGGGCGTCATGGGCGCCAACCCTAGTCAGCCGGTGTTGCCATCGTCCACCACCGGGCGGCTTGCGATGCCTCTCACGTTCGGCGAGGTCACGATAGGGTGCCGGTGCGCGCGCTTGGTGGCCAACGGAGGGTTTGGTAATGATGACGTCCCGGATCGTGACAGCATCTGCGGCTCTGGCCGCATCGGCACTCGTCGCGGTGGGTCTGGCGGCGTGCGCGCCGCCCCAGAAGGGCGCTGCCGGTGGTGACACCGATACCGGCGTCAAGGTCGCCGAGGCCAAGTCTGCGGCCGACTTCGGCGGGATGGACAAGCTCATCGCGGCGGCCAAGGCCGAAGGTGAGCTCAATGTCATTGCGCTGCCGCCGGATTGGGCCAACTACGGCGCCATCATCAAGGCCTTCGAGGAGAAGTACGGCATCAAGGTGAACTCGGCGCTGCCCGACGGTTCCAGTCAGGAAGAGATCAACGCGGCGAACCAGCAGAAGGGCAAGAGCACCGCACCCGACGTGTTCGACCTGGGGCAGTCGGTCGCGCTCGCGAACACCTCGATGTTCGCTCCGTACAAGGTGGCCACCTTCGATGACATCCAGGAGAACCTCAAGGACCCGGACGGCACCTGGGTCAACGATTACGGCGGCTTCATGTCCATCGGCTTCGATTCCACGAAGGTTCCACCGATCACCTCCGTCGAAGACCTGCTCAAGCCGGAGTACCACGGCAAGGTCGCGCTCAACGGAGACCCGACCCAGGCCGGCGCGGCGTTCGCCGGGGTCCTGATGGCAGCGGTGGCACAGGGCGGGTCGGCCGACGACGTCGCCCCCGGCGTCGCGTTCTTCGAAAAGCTCAACGAGGCAGGCAACTTCCTGCCGCTGGATCCGACCCCGGCCACCATCGAATCAGGGCAGACCCCGGTGGTGATCGACTGGAACTACCTCAACGGCACCGAGAGTCAGAAGGTCCCGGGATGGCAGGTGATCGTTCCGCACGAGGCACTGGTCGCGGGGTACTACTATCAGGCGATCAACAAGGATGCACCGCATCCGGCGGCGGCCCGGTTGTGGCAGGAATTCCTGTTCAGCGACGAGGGGCAGAACCTGTACGCCAAGGGCGGGGTTCGCCCGGTGCGCGCCGACAAGATGATCCTGGCCGGCACCGCCGACCGCGCGGCGTTCGGTCAGTTGCCTCCCATCGACGGCCCGGTGACGGTCGCGAGCCAGGCCCAAACCGACGTAGCCAACCAGTATCTGGCCGACAACTGGGCCAAGGCGATCGGCTAGGTCGCCAGTGCCGGGTAGTACAACTCGTCGGGACCTCCGCGCAGACATCCGTGACGCGCTGCCATTGCTGCCGTTCGTGGCGGTGGTGACAGTCTTTCTGATCGTCCCCACGGCGACGGTGATCGTCATGGCGTTCTTCGCCGACGGATCCTTCTCACTGGATCGGATTGCCGCGCTGTTCTCCGGTACCGCCCTGGCGGCTCTGGCCAAGAGCATTGCCCTGTCGGCCAGTACGGCGCTGATCGGGGCGGTGCTGGGCGCGGTGCTGGCCTGGCTGATCGTCAGCAGCCCACACGCGTCGATGGTTCGTCGCACGGTGCTGGCACTGTGCAGTGTGCTGGCCCAGTTCGGCGGTGTGGCACTGGCTTTCGCTTTTCTTGCCACCATCGGGCTCAACGGCGTGCTGACACTGTGGGTCAAGGAGAACCTCGGCTGGGATCTGGCCGGTTCCGGCTGGTTGTACGGACTCGGCGGGCTGATCCTGGTGTACAGCTACTTCCAGATCCCGTTGATGGTGATCGTGTTCCTGCCCGCCCTCGAGGGGTTGCGTGAGCAGTGGCGCGAGGCCGCCGTCAGCCTCGGCGCGTCACGGTGGCAGTACCTGCGGGAGGTCGCAGTGCCGCTGCTGACCCCGGCATTCTGGGGGTCGGCGTTGTTGTTGTTCGCCAACGCGTTTGCCGCCTACGCCACCGCGGCCGCACTGGTCAGTCAGGGCAGTCCGATCGTGCCGCTGTTGATCCGCGCCGCACTCACCAGTGAGGTCGTGCTGGGTCAGTCCGGTTTCGCCTATGCGCTGGCCTGCGAGATGATCGTGGTGGTGGCCGTGGTGATGATCGCCTACAACGCCTTGGTCCGGCGCACGGCGAGGTGGCTCAAATGAATCGCGCTGCCCGCGTGGCGCTCTGGGTGCTGTTCGGCCTGTTCTTCCTGTTTCCGCTGTATGCGATGGCCGACTTCTCGACCCGGAATCTCATCGCCGGCGGGCGCACCGGCGCGGCATGGCGCAATCTGGTCGCCGACGAGGCGCTGTATCACGCCATCCTGATCTCATTGCTGCTCGCGGTGTTCACCGTCATCGCGATGCTGGCGTTGCTGGTGTCGACGATGATCTGGGTACGCGTGCGGGTCCGCTGGGCCGCACCGCTGGTGGAGTTTCTGTGCCTGCTGCCGCTGACCATTCCGGCCCTGGTCATCGTGGTGGGCCTGCGCAACGTGTACCTGTGGGTCACTTATCTTCTCGGCGAGTCGGCGCTCACCCTGACATTCGTCTACGTCGTGCTGGTCCTGCCGTTCGCCTACCGGGCGATCGATTCCGCGCTGTCCGCGATCGACCTGCAGACCTTGTCGGAGGCAGCTCGGTCGTTGGGGGCCGGTTGGATCTCGACCATCACCCGGGTGATCGTGCCCAACATCTGGTCTGGGATCCTGTCCGCTGCCTTCATTTCCATTGCGGTGGTGCTCGGTGAATACACCGTGGCCTCGCTGAGTGGCTTCGAGACGCTCCCCGTCCAGATCGTGGCGATCGGGAAGAGTGACGGCGCGACGTCGGTGGCGGCCTCGCTGGCCACGCTGCTGCTCGGCTTCGCTCTGTTGTTGGTCTTGGCGGCGCTCACGCGGGGCCGCCGCCGGAGGTTGGGAGTTCAGACATGAGTCTCGGGGCCGGTGTGCGCGTTGAACTTCGTGACCTCACCCGCACTTACGGCAACGTCCACGCACTCGACGGGCTGAGCCTGTCGATCGAGCCGGGGGAGTTGGTCGCGCTGCTCGGCCCGTCGGGCTGCGGCAAGACCACGGCGCTCCGCATCCTGGCCGGGCTGGAAGAGGCCAGCGCCGGCACCGTGTTCGTCGGCGGCCGTGACATCAGCTCGGTGCCGGCCAACAAGCGGGATATGGGCATGGTGTTCCAGGCCTACAGCCTGTTCCCGCACCTGACCGTGTTGGACAACGTCGCATTCGGTTTGAAGATGCGTGGAAAGTCCAAGCAGGACCGGCTGTTTCGAGCTGCAGACATGCTCGATCTGGTGGGCCTGGCGGCGCACAAGGGCAAGTATGCGAGCGAGCTGTCCGGGGGCGAACAGCAGCGGGTCGCGTTGGCCCGGGCCCTGGCGATCGAGCCGAGGGTGCTGCTGCTCGACGAGCCGCTGTCGGCACTCGATGCGAAGGTGCGCTCGCAACTGCGTGACGAGATCCGGCGGGTGCAGCTCGAAGTCGGCATCACGACGTTGTTCGTCACCCATGACCAGGAGGAGGCCCTCGGGGTTGCGGACCGGGTCGGGGTGATGAGTCACGGCAAACTCGAGCAGCTCGCCACTCCTGCCGTGGTCTACGCTCGCCCGTCGACGCCGTTCGTCGCCGAATTCGTCGGCTTGCACAACAAGGTGCGCGCGCGGGTGGCGGGCGGACGGGCCAGACTGCTGGGCGCCGAGTTGCCGACGCTGCCCGGATCGATCAGTTCCGGGTCGGGTATCGCGATGGTGCGGCCGGAATCGATCCGGGTGCGCGCCGATCCGGACGGGCCCGCGGTGGTGGAATCCGTGTCGTTCCTGGGCCCGACGTCGCACGTGTACATCTCACTGCCCGACGGCTCGCTGATCCACGCGCAGCTGCCCAGCTCGCGGGCCCGGGCCTTCGGGCCCGGCGTCGTCGTCAACCTTGCTCTGGAGCGGGCGCCGGTCCTGGTGATCTAGCGTGCCCGGTCCGACCGGTTCGCGTTCGTAACGGCATGACGAAAAATCCCGCCCGGGACCGCCATGGCGTTACGAACGTGAGGCTCCCGGCGGTTGGTTCTCTGCCTTAAACGTCCTTGACCGGTTCGATCCCCAGATCGCGGTAGGTGACCAGCGCCGCGAACGGGACCCCGCGCTTGGCGAACCGCCCGGTCGCGACGTCGCCGCGGTCGACCATCGGGATGACGCCGGTGACGACGGCGCCGACGGCGGTCACGCGTTCGTAGGCGATCTCGGTGGAGCCACCGGTGCTGATCACGTCGTCGACCAGCAGCACGCGGGTACCGGGCTCGAGCCGGGTGCCCTCGATCCACTGCTCGCGGCCGCGGGACTTCTGTTCCTTGCGCACCGAGAACCAGGCCTTGCCGGTCACCATCGCGACCCCGTGGGCCAGCGGGTCGGCGCCCATGGTGAGCCCGCCGACGGCGTCGAACTCGATACCGCTCGCGGCGGCCAGATCGGCGACCGCTCGGCTGACGATGGCCATCCGCTCGCCGGTGTCGATGGCGAACTTGCCGTCGATGTAGTCGTGGCTCAGCTGCCCGCTGGCCAGCCGGAACGGCTCCTCGCGGTGTTCGTAGCCGCGGGTGCGGATCAGGTCGAAGGCGGCTTGCCAGGTGTCCGGGCGCTCAGGCATACCCGCGATCGTATTGCACGGCCTGACGGGGTCGCGGGCCCAGCCGGCGCGGTGCGCGGATCAAGCCCGAGCGCGCTGGGCCAACTCGACCGTGGCCGCCCGCAACTCACCGAAGGAGCTGATCGGTGCGGCGTAGCCGACTCGGGTGTAGGCCATCCCGCGCTCGGTGGTGACCCGCAGATCCAGGCCGTAGCGGTCGGCGCCGGTGCACACCGCCGCGGTCGTGTCGGGGTAGCCGCCGAGGGCACGGGCCATCTCGGCCAGCGAATCGGCGTGGTCGGCGTTGAGGTGCTCGATCGCGCCGGCGGCGTGCGGTGCGACGGGGTCGGGTCCGGCGGCCGCATAGGCCTCGCCGGTGGTCGAGTCCATCCGGCCGTATCCGCCCACCCAGCGCACGCGCTGCACGCGCAGCACCCAGAGCGAGAAGTCGCTGAAGTCGATGTAGTAGCGGGCGGCGGCGACCGCGTCCAGATGGGCCTGGCGGGCCGCGGCGAGCTCGTCGCCGCTGGGTCGCTCGACGACACCGGCCAGCGTGATGCGGCTGCCGGCCAACGGATCTGACCCGTTGTCGGGGGCGACGACGGAGATGCTGGCCCGGGGGTCGCCGGCGAGGTTGCGGCCGTGCTCGGCCATGTTCGACACACAGAGCACCGGTGCACCGGCCAGCAGTCCGTAGGTGACGAAGGATGCCCACGGGTCGCCGTCAGCGGTGAGGGTGGCCAGCGTGCCCGCGTTGGTCGATGCGGCGACGGTCCGGGCTTCCTCGGCTGCAGACGGACGTGCCCCCGCGATCACCTCCGTCAGTGGGGGAGGAACCGAGGGGGCATCACCGGGGTCGCCATGATCGCGCGTCACGCAGCGACCCTACCGCTGTGGGCTCAGCCGCCGAGCGCGGCGATGAGGTCCTTGATCTGAGCGGTCTCGGCTTCGGTCGCGGGCTCCTCGGCCTCAACGGCCTCGATGAGGTCCTTACGCAGCCCGACGCCGTTGGCGGCTTCCTCGGTGGACAGCTTCGCGTTGCCGCGCGCAACGTACAGACGCTGACCGAGCGTGGCGCCGGGGCCTTCGGACGCGGTCGTCATCAGCTCGTCATAGCGGTGCCGCACACCGCTGAGCGCCACGATGACCGACGGGGTGACGCGGCTGCGGCCCGCTGCCTCCGACAGCGACGTCTGCAGCTTGCGCAGACCGCTGAGGACGACTGCGGCGCGGTCGGCGTACTCCGGGTCGCCGACCGGCGGTAGCGCGTCGATCGCGGCGATGTACATGTGCATCGCTGCATCAGAAAGTCCAACGATTACTGGTGCTTCACCGTCATTAGGTGCCGACTCACCCACAGGCCATCCCTCGTCGAAAGTTTGTGCTCGCCGGCCCATAGCCGACGAGGAGATCAAATGCGGGAAAAACGTAACCCGTTGCTGTCTCTTATTCAACCGTTAGTTTTTCCGCAAACACGCACCCAGTGGCGAATCACGTTGCTGCAGGATCGTTTCGGATGACCACGTCCGGTGCCAGGTTTCGCGCAGGTGTCGAGGCCGGATGAAGTGGGTACGTTGGAAAGCTGATGGACAACGCTCAGGACGATCACCCACTGGTCGAACATCCGACCGCCGAGGACTTCAGCCATGCCAGAACGCTGCCCACCGACCGCGACTGGTTCAAGCGGGCGGTGTTCTACGAGGTTCTGGTCCGGGCGTTCTACGACTCGAACGCCGACGGTGTCGGCGATCTACGCGGTCTGACCCAGCAACTCGACTACCTCAAGTGGCTGGGTGTGGACTGCCTCTGGCTGCCACCGTTCTACGATTCTCCGCTGCGTGACGGTGGCTACGACATCCGGGACTTCTACAAGGTGCTACCCGAGTTCGGCACCGTGGAGGACTTCGTCGCGCTGCTCGACGGCGCGCACCGTCGGGGTATCCGCGTCATCACCGACCTGGTGATGAACCACACCTCCGACTCCCACGCGTGGTTCCAGGAGTCACGGCAGAACCCCGACGGTCCCTACGGCGACTTCTATGTCTGGAGCGACACCAGCGACCGGTACGCAGATGCGCGCATCATCTTCGTCGACACCGAAGAGTCGAACTGGACCTTCGACCCCGTGCGCCGTCAGTTCTACTGGCACCGGTTCTTCTCTCACCAGCCCGACCTGAACTACGACAATCCGGCGGTGCAGGAGGCGATGATCGACGTCCTGCGGTTCTGGCTGGATCTCGGCATCGACGGTTTTCGGCTGGATGCGGTGCCCTACCTGTTCGAACGCGAGGGCACCAATTGCGAGAACCTGCCCGAGACCCACGCCTTCCTCAAGCGGTGCCGCAAGGTGGTGGACGACGAGTTCCCCGGCCGGGTGCTGCTGGCCGAGGCCAATCAGTGGCCGGCCGACGTGGTCGAGTACTTCGGCGATCCGAGCACGGGCGGCGACGAGTGCCACATGGCCTTCCATTTCCCGTTGATGCCGCGGATCTTCATGGCCGTGCGACGGGAGTCGCGGTTCCCGATCTCGGAGATCCTGGCGCAGACCCCGGCGATCCCGGACATGGCGCACTGGGCGATCTTCCTGCGCAACCACGACGAGCTCACGCTGGAGATGGTCACCGACGACGAGCGCGACTACATGTACGCCGAGTACGCCAAGGATCCGCGGATGAAGGCCAACGTCGGTATCCGCCGTCGGCTGGCCCCGTTGCTGGAGAACGACCGCAACCAGATCGAACTGTTCACCGCGTTGCTGCTGTCCCTGCCCGGATCGCCGATGCTCTACTACGGCGACGAGATCGGCATGGGCGACATCATCTGGCTCGGTGACCGCGACAGCGTGCGCACCCCGATGCAGTGGACGCCGGACCGCAACACCGGGTTCTCCACGGCCAACCCGGGCCGGCTGTACCTGCCGCCGAACCAGGACGCGGTGTACGGCTACCAGTCGGTGAATGTCGAAGCGCAGCGGGACAGTTCGACGTCGCTGCTGAACTGGACCCGCAGCATGCTGGCCATCCGCGGCCGCCACGATGCGTTCGCGGTCGGGGAGTTCCGTGAACTGGGCGGCTCCAACCCGTCGGTACTGGCTTACGTCCGCCAGATCGAGAGCGACGGCGATGCGGTGCTGTGCGTGAACAACCTGTCGCGGTTCCCGCAGCCCATCGAACTGAATCTGCAAGAGTGGAGCGGATATACGCCCATCGAGATGTCCGGCTACGTCGAGTTCCCCAGTATCGGTCAGCTGCCGTACCTGCTGACGCTGCCCGGGCACGGGTTCTACTGGTTCGAGCTCCGCGAGCCCGAGCGGGAGGCTGCACAGCAATGAGTCTCGAATTCGCTGACTGGCTGAGTCAGCAGCGCTGGTACGCCGGCCGCGGACGCGAATTGGCGACCGCCACACCAGGTCTGGTGCTCGACTTGAACGAGGATCTCGACCTGACGTTGCTGCAGGTGTCCTACGCCGACGGAACCGTCGAGCGGTACCAGGTACTGGTGAAGTGGGATGCCGACCTGATCGAGGAATACAGCTCCGTGGCCACGATCGGCAGTGACGACGGGCGGACGGCCTCCGACGCCCTCTACGACCAGGACGCCGCGCGATATCTGCTGGAGATGGTCGACCGTTCGGCCACCGTGGGCGGGCTGACGTGCAGCAAGGAGCCAGGAGCCACCCTGCCGCTGGATGCGCTGCCCCGGGTGTCGGCGGCAGAGCAGAGCAATACCAGCGTGGTGTTCGGGCAGGATGCCGTGCTCAAGGTGTTCCGCCGGATCACCCCGGGCATCAACCCCGACATCGAACTCAACCGCGTGCTGGCCCGGGCCGGTAACCCGCATGTGGCGAGGCTGCTCGGATCGATCGATATCGATTGGGAGGGTGAGCCTTTCGCGTTGGGGATGGTGACCGAATTCGCCGCCAACTCTGCCGAGGGCTGGGACATGGCCAACGCCAGCACCCGTGACCTCTTCGCCGAGGGCGATCTCTATGCCGACGAGGTGGGCGGTGACTTCGCCGCCGAGTCCCACCGGCTGGGGGAGGCGGTGGCCTCGGTACATGCCTGTCTGGCCGAGCAGCTCGGCACCGAGTCGGTGCCGTTCCCGACCGAGCTCATGACCGCCCGGCTGGCCACTGCCGCAGAGGCGGTACCCGAACTGCGCGAGCATGTCTCGCTGATCGAGGACCGCTACCGCAAGCTCGCCGACGAGCAGGTGAGGGTCCAGCGGGTACACGGCGATCTGCATCTCGGGCAGGTGCTGCGCACCCCGGAGAACTGGCTGCTGATCGACTTCGAGGGCGAGCCCGGCCAGCCGCTGCAGCTGCGGCGCAGCCCCGACTCGCCACTGCGTGACGTCGCGGGCATGTTGAGGTCCTTCGACTACGCGGCGTATGCGCGCCTGGTGGACCTGGCCACCGACGACGACCGGGCCCGGCAGTTGGCGGCGCGGGCCCGGGAGTGGGCCGACCGCAACAGCGCGGCATTCTGCGACGGCTACACCGAGGCAGCCGGCACCGATCCGCGCGAGCAGGCCGCGCTGTTGGCGGCCTACGAGCTGGACAAGGCGGTGTACGAGGCGGCCTATGAGGCCCGGTTCCGGCCGAGTTGGCTACCCGTCCCACTGGGATCGGTGACCCGCCTGATCGGTTGATATCTTCATTAGCATGCCTAATCAGCCTGCGCGCCGATCGGCGTCCGACGGGCTGCTGATCGCCGTCCTCGCGGCCGCCGGTATCAGTGTCTCGCTGATGCAGACCCTGATCATCCCGTTGATCCCGCAGTTGCCCACCCTGCTCGGCACCACCGGAGCCAACGCCTCGTGGGCGATCACCGCGACCCTGCTGACCGGCGCCGTCGCGACACCGATGTTGGGCCGCCTCGGGGATATGTACGGCCCCAAGTGGATTCTCGTGTTGTGCGCTGTCCTGCTGTTCGTCGGATCGGTGATCGCCGCCATGACGACCTCGCTGATCCCGTTGATCCTCGGGCGTGGGCTGCAGGGGTTCGGAGCCCCGGTGATCCCACTGGGCATCAGCGTGCTGCGCGCCGCCCTGCCTCCTGAGCGGGTGGCGTCGGCCATGGGTTTGATGAGCGCGTCGCTGGGCGTCGGCGGCGCGCTGGGCCTGCCGTTGTCGGCGGTGATCGCCGAACAGTTCAACTGGCACGCCCTGTTCTGGTGTGCGGCCGCGCTCGGCCTGGCCTCGGGCATCCTGTTCGTCCTGCTGGTGCCCGACCTGGAACCCGTGTCCGCCGATCACCGGTTCGACCCGGTCGGCGCCGTCACGCTGGGCATCGGCCTGGTGCTGCTGTTGCTACCGATCTCCAAGGGCGCGATGTGGGGTTGGACCGATGCCACCACGTTGGGCATGTTCGCCGCCGCGGTGGCGACCTTCGGTGTGTTCACCTGGTGGCAGTACCGAGTGCCCTCGCCCATCGTGGACATGCGCACCACGTTGAAACGGCCTGTGCTGCTGACGAACCTGGCCTCGATCGCGGTGGGCTTCGGCATGTTCGCGCTGTCGCTGGTGGGCCCCCAGTTGCTCGAGATGCCGCGGGAGACCGGATTCGGCCTGGGGCAGAGCATGGTCGCGACCGGTCTGTGGATGGCGCCCGGCGGACTGGCGATGATGGCCGCGGCACCGGTCGCCGCACGGGTGGTGTCGGCGCGCGGGCCGAAGATCGTACTGGTGATCGGCAGCGCGATCATCGCCGTGGGCTACCTGGCCGGCACCTTGATGCTCGGCAGCCCCGTAGGCCTGATGGTGCTCGGCCTGATCGTCAGCTTCGGCGTCGGTTTCGCCTTCGCCGCGCTACCCGCCTTGATCAATGCCGCGGTGCCGGTGTCGGAGACCGCGTCCGCGAACAGCATCAACTCGCTGGCCCGCTCGCTGGGGACCTCGACCTCCAGTGCGGTGATGACGGCGGTGCTGGCCCAGATGACCATCACGTTCGCCGGGCACGCGCTGCCGTCACCGGCCGGGTTCCGCACCGCGCTGCTGATCGCCGCGGCCGCGGCTGCCGGTGCCGCGCTGATCGCCATGGCAATACCGAAAGCGCCCCGGCCGGCTGAAACAGAACTGGACGGGGCGCTTTCAGAAGCTGCTGAGCGTTTGGTGTCAGAGCGTGGCGATCTCGTAGCTGTCGAGCTGGCCGACCAGCGTCCGTAGCTGATCCGACGACGAGCCCAGGGTGTGCTCGATCGCCGTCAGCCGCGCGGCGTAGTGGCCGACGGGGTACTCCGCGGTGACGCCGATACCGCCGTGCAGCTGGATCGACTCCTGCGAGACGTGCCGACCCGAGCGGCCGATCTGCAGCTTGGCGCGCGCCGCGATCACCGGGTTGAGCTCGCCGTCGGCGATCGACATTGCGGCGTAGGTGCCCATGCTGCGCGCCAGCTCCAACGACATGTACATGTCGGCGGCGCGCTGGGTCAGCGTCTGGAACTTGCTCAGTGTGACCCCGAACTGCTTGCGCTGCTTGAGGTAATCGGTGGTCAGGCGCAGCGATTCCTCCATCACGCCGACCGCCTCGGCGCACAGCGCCGCCGAGATCCGCATCAGGGCGTTGGTGATCGCCTCACCGGCGTCGGCGGCCTCGCCGAGCGGCTCGGCAGGCGTGGCATCCAGCTCGACCTGGGCCCCGCGCTGGCCGTCGAAGGTGCGGTAGCCCGTGCGGGTGACGTTCGCGGCGTCGACCAGGAACAGTCCAGTTCCTCCATCGGGCAGGGCGGCGCTGACGATCAGCGTGTCGGCGACGTCGCCGGCCAGCACCGGGTTCTTGGTGCCGCTCAGCGTCCACGCGTCGCCGCTGTTCGTCGCGGTCGTCGTCACCCCTGCCGATCCCCGCAAGCCAGGTTCGGCGTGGGCGAAGGCCAGGATCCGCTCACCCGCGGCGACGTCGTCGAGCAGGGCGCGCTGGGCGTCGGTACCCACCTCGGCGATGATCGCGCCGGGGCCGATCGCCCCGTGCAGGACGGGTTCGGGTGCCAGCCGGCGTCCGATCTCGTTCAGCACCACCATGATCTCGATCTGGCCGCCGGAGTCCTCATCGAAACCCAGTCCCAGAACGCCGATCTCGGCGAGCTGGCCCCAGACCTGGCGGTCGAATCCGGGCTCGGACTCCACCACCTTGTTGCGCTTTTCGGTGTCGTAGCCCGACAGCAGGTCACGGGTGGTGTCCGCCAGCAGGGTCTGTTCGTCAGTCAGCTGAAAGTCCATGGCTCAACTCACAATCCGAGAATGGTGGACGAGATGATGGTGCGCTGCACCTCGTTGCTACCGCCGTAGATCGAGGTCTTGCGGTAGTTGAGGTAGTGCGGGGCGGCGTGCTGGGCCCACTCCGGTGAGGCGATGTCGTCGGCCTCGTACGGCAGCGCGTCGGCGCCGGCCACCTCGACGAGCAGCTCGGTGGCGGTCTGCTGAAGCTGGCTGCCGCGCAGCTTGAGCACCGAGGATGCCGGGCTGGGCTTGCCGTCGGCCGAATCCGAGGTCACCCGCATCTGGGTGAGTTCCAGTGCGAGAACGTCGTTCTCGGCCTCGGCCAGGCGGGCGGCGAACAGCGGATCGGCCAGCAGGCCGTTGGCCGCGGCCCGTTCCTTGACCTCGGCCAGGCGAACCTTGGTGCGGGCCACCTGGGCGATGCCGGTCCGCTCGTTGCCGAGCAGGAACTTCGCGTAGGTCCAGCCCTGGTTCTCCTCGCCGACGAGCTGGTTGGCGGGCACCCGGACGTCTTCGAAGAAGACCTCGTTGACCTCGTAACTGCCGTCGATCAGCTTGATCGGGCGCAGCGTGACACCGGGGGTGTCCATTTCGAACAACAGGAACGAGATGCCGGCCTGCTTCTTGGGGGCCTGCGGGTCGGTGCGGACCAGGCAGAAGATCCAGTCCGCGTGCTGACCGAGCGTCGTCCACGTCTTCTGGCCGTTGACGACGTAGCTGTCGCCGTCGCGCACCGCGGTGGTGCGCAGCGAGGCCAGGTCGGAGCCGGCCTCGGGCTCGGAGAAGCCCTGGCACCACCAGATGTCCAGCGCCGCGGTCGGCGGCAGGAAGCGCTCTTTGACCTCCTGCGAGCCGAACTCGGCGATCACCGGGCCGACCATCCTCGCGTTGAAGGTCAGTGGCTCGGGAACGCTGGCCAACTGCATCTCGTCGAGCCAGATCTGATGCTGGTTGGGCGTCCAGTCCTTGCCGCCCCACTCGACGGGCCAGTTGGGCACCGCAAGACCGTGCTCATGGAGGATTTTGTGCGCCGTGATGATGCCCTCTTTGCCGATCGGCAGCCCCAGCCGGTTTCGTTCTCGAAGCTCGGCGGGAATCTTCGTCGTGTAGAAGGTGCGCAGCTCATCGCGGAAAGCTGCTTCCTCCGGTGTGAGCGCCAGTTGCATGACCGTCTCCCTGTCGGTGGATCTGTCTGCACCCTAAACCACCCGGTTGGTTGGGTGCACCGGGGATGCGTCTAGCGCACCAGTCGACGCAGCAACGACGAGGCGACGACGACTCCGAGCACCGCAGCCACGATGAGCACACTGATGTCGAGTGCCCAATTGGTCGGCGTGCCGATCAGCAGCCCGCGTAGCGCGTTCACCTCATAGCTGAGCGGGTTGACCGTGGAGAGCCATCGCAGCCAGGTCGGCATGATGTCGACGGGATAGAGCGCATTGGACGCGAAGAACAACGGCATGGTGATGGCCTGGCCGATCCCCATCAGCCGGTCGCGTTTGCGCACCAACCCGGCCAGGGTCATCGACAGACACGCGAAGAACGCCGCACCCAGCGCCACCACAGCCATCGCGGCCAGGATGCGCAGCGGATTGACCGTCATCGCGATGCCCATCAGATAGGCAAGCAGCACCACTCCGAGCACCTGGACCACCGAGCGCACCCCGGCTGCGAACGCCTTGCCCGCCACCAGGGCGGAGGCCGGCGCCGGCGTAACCATGAGTTTGGCCAGAATGCCGGCGTCACGGTCCCAGATGATCTGGATGCCGTAGAAGATCGAGATGAACAGGGCCGACTGGGCGATGATGCCCGGCGCCAGGAATGTCAGGTAGGGAACGCCACCGGTGTCTACGAGATGGAGTCGGCTGAAGGTCTGGCCGAAGATCAGCAGCCACAGCGCGGGCTGGACCATGCGGGTGAAGAGTTCGGTGCGGTCGTGGCGCAGCTTCTGCAGTTCGACGAGGGCGAAGGCCGACATCCGCAGCGCCATCGCGCGGACCCGTCGCATCCCGCGCGGCGCCAGGACCAGGGACTCAGCTGACACGGCGGGCCGTCCTGCGGGTGGCACGTACCTCGCGCATGCCGCCGTTCTGTTGCCCGTCGTCGGTCAGGTCCGAACCGGCGAAGTGGCGGAAGACGTCCTCGAGCGTGGCATCGGGGGCATCGGTGGCCTTGACCACCCGTGCCTTCAGTTCGGTTGGCGTTCCGACCGCCTGCAACCGGCCGTGGTGCATCAGTGCCACCCGGTCACACAGGGCGTCGGCTTCGCCCATGTAGTGCGTGGTGAGCAGCACCGTCATCCCGAACTCCGCCTGCATCCGGCCGACCTGCGTCCAGACGCTGTCGCGGGCGATGGGATCGAGCCCGACCGTGGGCTCGTCGAGGATCAGCAGCAGTGGACGGTTGACGAGTGCCTGGGCCAGCTCGAGGCGGCGCACCATGCCTCCTGAGTAGGTGCCCGCCACGGCATCGGCAACATCGAGCAGCTGCATCGACTCCAGCGCCTGGTCGACCCGCTCCCTGCGTTCGGCCCGCGGCACGTCGTACAGTCGCGCGAACAACTCGACGTTCTGTCGGCCCGTCAGTGCCGCCTCGATCGAGAGTTGTTGCGGCACATAGCCGATGTTGTGTCGGATGTCCATGGTGCGCCGCTCGGCGTCGAGACCGAAGATCCGCACCTCGCCTTCCTGCACCGGCGTCAGTGTGGTCAGCACCCGCACCGCTGTGGTCTTGCCTGCCCCGTTCGGGCCGAGCAGGCCCAGGGTCTCGCCGCGATGTACCTGCAGGGTGAGGTCGTCGACGGCGGTGAAGGTGCCGTAACGATGGGTCAGGTGCCGGCAGTCGATGGCCGGGTCGGTCATGTGTCCCCCTCGTGCAGGAGCCGGGTCAGTTCGGTCATCACGTCCAATCCGTTTGCCAGGTCATTGATCTGGTCGTCGTCGAGTTGTGCCAGCACGGCCGAAAGCGCGGCGCGGCGGGCCGCCCTTGACTCGTCGGCGATCGCCTGTGCGGGCGGGGTGAGTCGTAGACGGACCACTCGCCGATCCGAGTCGTCGGTGGTTCTGGCCAGCAGTCCGTCTCCGACCAGGCGCGACACCAGCGTGGACGCGGAATTGGGCACCAGGCTGAGTTCGGCGGCCGCTTCGCGCACCGAGATGTCGGGCCGTCGGCCGACCAGGCGCAACAGTTCGCCCTGGGACTGGGTCAACCCGGTGGCATCGAATCCGCCGCCGGTGGCCCGGCGTAACTGTCTGCGGAACCGGCCGACGACGGTGAACAACTCGCCGACGAGATCTCGATGTGCTTCCACGCCGACAAAATACCTCTGTAACAGAGGTATTGCATGATGCGTGACTGCGAGATGAACGCTGAATGAACCAACTTGCCAGGCTCGGAAGTGGGGCGCGGCAAACCCGCTGAGACGCCGCAGCCGTGGCCGCAGGGTAGTTGCCGCCGCTCTTCGGCTCGTACCCCCCAGCCCGCCCGGCCGGTGACATCAAGCAAGCGCTCAACGTCTACTTAGGCGGCCACGGCTGCTACATGTTCAAGGTACCAGATTTCCTGGTTAGGGCAGGGACATTGGACCAATTAGCAACGCTTTGAATTGACGCTCAATCTGATTCGGCCTGCAGCACCAGGACGGCGCGCGCATCCACACTGACCGTGTTGGCGGCCGGGGTGGCGTCGCGTGTGGAGTTTGCCGAAGTGCTGATCGCGGGAATCCAGCGGGCGCCGAATTCCGCCGGTGGTAACGCGAACTCGATGGGCTCGTAGTGCGCGTTGAAGCACAACAGGAACGAGTCGTCGACCACGCGTTGGCCCCGGACATCCGGGTCGGCGATGCCCTGACCGTTCAGGTACATGGCAACCGACTTGGCGTACCCCGTCTCCCAGTCCTCGGCGGACATGTCGGAGCCGTCGGGGGCGAACCACGCGATGTCGGGCAGTGCGGCCGCGCCCGCCTCCCGTACCGGTCGACCGTCGAAGAACCTGCGGCGCCGGAACACCGGATGCGCCGCGCGCAGCGCCGACACCGACCGGGTGAACTCGATCAGGTCGAGATCGGCTGTGGCCCAGTCGATCCAGGAGATCTCGTCGTCCTGGCAGTAGACGTTGTTGTTCCCGCGCTGGCTGCGGCCCAACTCGTCGCCGTGGGAGAGCATCGGAACACCCTGGGACAGCAGCAGAGTGGCCAGGAAGTTGCGCTGCTGACGGGCGCGCAGGGTGTTGACCGCAGGATCGTCGGACGGGCCTTCGGCCCCGCAGTTCCACGACTTGTTGTTGCTCTCGCCGTCGCGGTTGTCCTCGCCGTTGGCCTGATTGTGTTTTTCGTTGTAGGACACCAGATCACGCAGTGTGAAGCCGTCGTGGGCGGTGACGAAGTTGATCGAGGCGAACGGGCGACGGCCGGTCTGCTCGTAGAGATCGGCCGAACCGGTCAGCCGGTAGGCGAACTCGTCGAGGGTGGCGGGCTCGCCCCGCCAATAGTCGCGCACGGTGTCGCGGAACTTGCCGTTCCACTCGGTCCACTGCGGCGGGAAGTTGCCCACCTGGTACCCGCCGGGGCCGACGTCCCACGGCTCGGCGATCAACTTGACCTGGCTGACGATCGGATCCTGTTGCACCAGTTCGAAGAACGCGCTCAGCCGGTCCACGTCATAGAACTCGCGGGCCAGCGTGGCGGCCAGGTCGAAGCGGAAACCGTCGACATGCATCTCCGTCACCCAGTACCGCAACGAGTCCATGATCAGCTGCAACGAGTGGGGATGACCGACGTTGAGACTGTTCCCGGTACCGGTGTAGTCCATGTAGTACTGCTTGTCGTCGTCCACCAGTCGGTAGTACGCGGCATTGTCGATACCGCGCATCGACAGCGTCGGCCCCAGGTGGTTGCCCTCGGCCGTGTGGTTGTAGACGACGTCGAGGATCACCTCGATGCCGTTGGCGTGCAGCTCACGCACCATGGCCTTGAACTCCTGCACGTGCCCGCCCGGGGTGCCGGCCGAACTGTAGCGCGGGTCCGGCGCCAGGAACCCGATCGTGTTGTAACCCCAGTAATTCGACAGCCCTTTGTCGACCAGGGTGGAGTCATCCACGAAGTGGTGCACCGGCATCAGCTCGACGGCGTTGACCCCCAAGGCTTTCAGGTGCTCGACGATCACGGGGTGGGCAACGCCTGCGTAGGTTCCGCGCAGCTGCTCGGGAATGTCCGGGTGGGTCTGGGTGAGGCCCTTGACGTGGGCCTCGTAGATGACGGTGTCGGCGTACTCGTGGCTGGGTGGGTGGTCGACGCCCCAGTCGAAATACGGATTGATCACCACGGCTTTCGGCATGTGGGTCGCCGAATCGTCGTCGTTGCGGGTATCAGGATCATCGAAGTCGTAGGAGAAGAGCGGCTGGCCCCAGTCGAAGGCACCTTCGATGGCCTTGGCATACGGGTCGAGCACGAGCTTGTTCGGGTTGCAGCGGTGCCCGGCCGCCGGATCGTACGGGCCGTACACCCGGTAGCCGTAGCGCTGCCCGGGCTCGATGCCGGGAACGAAACCGTGCCAGACGAATCCGTCTACCTCGGGAAGCGTCACCCGCGTCTCGTGCAGAGTCCCGGATTCGTCGGGATCGAACAGGCAGAGTTCGACCCGGTCGGCGACCTCGCTGAACAACGCGAAATTGGTACCCGAGCCGTCATAGGTCGCACCGAGCGGGTACGGCTTGCCCCGCCACGTTTCCAGAGCGCTTCGGTCAACTTGATCCGTGGAGGTCACAAATTCGACGATACGGCGCTCGGGGATCTGCGGCCGGACGAACGGGCGGCGGTACCTTACGAGCTGTGACCCTTCGCTCTGAACCGCCGGAGTATCGGACGGTGCGGCTCACCGTCGACGACCAGGTCGCGGTCATCACGCTGGACCGCCCAGCGCAGCGCAACGCCTTCGGCGGCGGGATGCGCGAGGAGTTGGCCGATGCCTACCTGCGATGCGACGCCGACGACGCGGTCCGGGTGATCGTGCTGACCGGGGCGCCACCCGCGTTCTGTGCCGGCGCGGATCTCGGCGCGGGGGAGCAGACCTTCACCGAGCCGGGGCAGGACTTCAGCGCCGCCGGCCTGGCCGTACCGGCCTGGACCCTCGGCAAGCCGGTGATCGCGGCCGTCAACGGACATGCCATCGGGATCGGCCTGACAATCGCATTGCAGTGCGACATCAGGTTTTTCGCCGCCGATGCCCGGTACGGCGTGGTGCAGGCCCGGCGCGGCATGGTCGGCGACGCCTACTCACATTGGGTGCTTCCCCGGCTGGTGGGCCTGGCCAATGCGGCGGAGATCCTGCTGACCGGAACCACATTCGACGGACTTCGCGCCGTCGAACTGGGCCTGGGGAGCCGGGTGCTGCCGGCGGAGCAGGTGCTGCCTGCCGCACTGGAACTGGCACACGACATCGCGGTCAACACCGCGCCGATGTCCGTCGCGGCCAGCAAGCGGCTGCTGTGGGATTCATATGACCTCGACAGGGCGGGTGTCGGCGCCCGGGAGACCGAGATTCACCTGCAGTTGATGGCGCACGACGACGCGCGCGAAGGCGTGCGTGCCTACGTCGAGCGTCGGGAGCCGCGCTGGTCGGGCCGGCCCGTCGATCCGACTAGATGACTTCCACTCCGGCGCTGCGAAGTTCATCGATTGCCGCAGTGCTGCTCTCGGGCGCCACACCTGCGGTGAGGCTGGTGAGCACGCGGGTGCGCAGGCCCGCCCTGGCCGCGTCGGCGGCGGTGGCCGCGACGCAGTAGTCGGTGGCGATGCCCACCACGTCCACCGCCTCGACGCCCCGCCCGGCCAGCCAGTCCGCCAGCGCCGTCCCCGAAGAGTCGACGCCCTCGAAGCCGCTGTAGGCGGCCGAGTGGTGCCCCTTCTCGAACACGGCCTCGACCGCGGCCGGATCGAAATCGGGGTGGAACGCCGCACCCGAGGTGCCGGCCACGCAGTGCCGCGGCCACGACGTCCGATAGTCGGGGGTGTCGGAGAAGTGGTCGCCCGGGTCGATGTGGAAATCCTTGGTGGCCACCACATGGTCGTATCCGTGGTCGGTGGCGAGCAGTGCGGTGATGTGCCGCGCCACCGCCGACCCACCGGTGACCGCCAGCGAGCCGCCCTCACAGAAATCGTTCTGCACGTCGACGACGATGAGTGCCCGGGGCGTGTGCATGATCCCGACGCTACCCGCCGAACAGCAGGTAAAGACCGGTGAAGGTGTAGCCGACCATCACCAGCATCGTCGCGAGTTGGCCGGTCAGCTGGTGCTGTTTCGGCAGCAGGCGCAGGGCCCGGTCATGCGCCGCGATCACCCCGGCCACGTGACCGGCGAGCACGCACCCGACCTTGAGGGTGGCCAACAGCGTCGGATGACCGGACAGGAAGTAGCTGACCTGGACGTCGTGGAGCCCGAAGAGCAGGATCACCGTCTGCTGGCCCCGCTCGACCAGATATGACAGGTAGTGCGCGAACACGTAGCCGATGACGATCGGGATCAGCGAGTGCGCCATGAGCCCGGGCAATTGGCGGCGCAGCCGGCGGTCGACCCCGCCGGTGGTGCGGGTGGCCGCCCAGAACGTGACCGCCACCGTGGCGGCGAACGCGAGCAGGCCCACGGTCCGGATCGCGCTGGAGCCCAGTGGCGATCCCGAATGCGCGTCGACGAAGTTGCGCCACTGCGGCATCGCCGAGAAGCTGTCGAACGCGGTGGATCCCAGGAGCACCGCCAGCACGGCGACCAGCCCCGGCCGCACCGTCAGCGACGGCAGGTGATCGAACGGGTTGCCCAGCACGAACCGGCCGTCGTGGCGGCGCACCGGCGAAAGCTTCGATGCCACCGTGCTGTACACCTCGAACGGGTCGGCGCTCTCCAGCCAGCGCGGACCGCAGCACAATGCTCCGGCGAGTGTCACCGCCAGGTAGACCAACAGCCAGTTGCGAATCGCCACAACCGATCCCGGGTCCGGGCTGGCCAACTCCAGCCATACGAACGCGAACAACCCCGCGGCGGCCGGCCAGTAGCCGAGCCGCTCGGGGTAGTGGCGCCGGGCGGCGACAGGTATGAAGCGGTACAGCGTCCGGACCGGAGAGATGAGCCGCCACACCGGGCCCAACAGCACCGACGCCGCGACCAACCCAACCCACAGCAGGACGTAGAAGACACCCGGCAGTGGATTGGCGCCCGCCGCCCGGGCGAAGCCGGTGTAGGCCACCCAACCGGTGAGGGCGAGCGCGAGCAGGCCCACCACCCAGCGCGTCACGGCGGCGTCGACGGCCGTCGTCACCCAGGACGGCAGTGGCAGGCCCGGCTTGCCCGGATCGAATCTGGGCCGACGCCAGGCCAGTGCCACCACCGCGAAGGTGAACGTCAGCGTCCACGCCGCACCGATCAGCGCATAGGTGTACGGGATCGGGAGATCGGTCGAACCGCCCAGACCATGGGCCAGTACCGCGGTCGACCCGGACGTCACTGCTGTACTTGCACGCTGGCGATCGTGCGGTTCAGGTGGTGCAGTTCGATGTCGACCGTGCCGGGCACATCGACGGTGAACTGGAACTGCTGACCGTTGCGGGCCTCGATCTTGAAGCTGTGCTCGGGGTTGGAGTGCACGTGCAGCTCATCGGTGGCGTCGCTGTTGACCCGCACCACGATCGGCTCGCCGACCTTGCCCTGCACCCGCTCGTTGGTCGGGGTGACCTCCCCGCCCTTGATGGTGACGTCGATCAGCAGCCGGGCAGGTGCCTGCTGCTCGTTGGTCATGTCCGACGGGTTCACTGTGGTGACCGAAGGAGTGGCCGAACCGGCTGAGCCGTCGGTCTTCTCGGACTCGCCGGAGCCGCCACAGCCGGCCGTCACCAGGGCGAGAGCGGACGCCAGGACGATGACACTGCATTTGAGGTTGATCACGGTGAACCATCTTCGCCTGAGGAGTCCGTACCTTCACCTTGAACGTCGTCTTGGTTCGCGTCGCTGTCCTGTCCGCGGCGCCTGTCCCGCATCGCCACGTACACCACGACGCCCACCACGACCACGGCCGGAGCAAACGCCGGCAATGCCAGCAGCAGCGTGTGGTCGGCCTGATACGTCATGTGAGCCCGGCGGGTTCACGGCCCGCGGCCAGCTCCCTGGCGTTGATCCGGCCCGCGCCCCAGGTCAGCCCGGCGATCAGGATCAGGGTGCACACCAGGACAACCAGCGAAGCCGCGTTGTACAGCCAGGACGGATGATCGAGATTGCGTTCGCGCTGCAAGATCTCGATCTCCTGCACGAACTCCCGGTTGCTGGAGGCGAGTGCCGGGGTTTCGGGGGCACCGATGCCCGGGTCGGCGGGCAGGAAGATCGGCACGCCGGCCATGGTGGTTCCGTCCTGCACCCGCAGCAGGGTCTTCCATTTCCCGGATACCGGGATGGGCTGTGTCGAGCGGTAGTGCCCGGGGCCCACCTGCTCCAGTCGGTTGATCATCAGACCGCGATCGTTTGCCAGACCGCCCTGCCATGCCAGGATCGACACCCACTCGGGGTTGTCACTGACCAGGTCGGCCGGGGTGATCTGGACATCGGCCGAGGCCATGCGTTGCCCGTTCTGGGCCGGGAGATCGGTCAAAGTGACGGTGGCAGTGGCATTTTGCGGAACTTCGGTGCGCAATCCGTTGGCCACCGCACCGCCGATCACCAGGACGGTGAGCACCACGATGGAGATTCCGACCGCGGGCCGGGGTAACGGCTGCCCGGTGAGGACCAGGGCCAGCAGCGCGCCGCACAGGCCCATCGCGATGGCGACCGGGATCGCCATCGCCAGCGCCTCACCCCACATGCTGGTGGGCCACGGATAGTGGTAGACCGCGCCGATCCACAACGATTCCAGCCAGAGTCCGACGGTGGCCACACCGAGACCGGCCACCGCGCCGAACAGTATGGGGCGCTTCACAAGTGGGGTCAGTGCGATGAGTTCGATCACCAGTGCCGGGCCCAGGTAGAGCGCGAACCAACTGATCGGCGCGCCCAGGACCGGACCGACGACGAAGGCCACGGCGCCGCGCAGCGCGATCGCGAACGCGGCGGCGATCAGCGCGGCACCCGGGCCGAGGACCAGGCGTGCCGCGACTGCGGCAAAGGCCGCCGCGGCCGCGATCATCATCGGCTGCAGCACCAGGCGGAACTGCTCGACGCCGAAGTCGTATTCGATCTGGAACACCGAGAGCCCGATGAACAGGCCGCCGAAGGACAGGAAGTAGAGGAACTTGTTGAACTTGCTGTCCTCGGCCATGCCGTCGGGGCCCATGGCCACCCGGCCCTCGTGTTCCAGTAACAGCACGGCTATCAGAGACAACCCAGCCCCACCGATGAGCATCAAATGGGTTGGGCCCCAGAGGGTGACGTCTTGTCCGAAGATCCGGTGCCAGATGTCGTCGAGCGGGAAACCGATGAGCGCGTACAGCCCGCACAGCGCCATCAGCACACCGCCGACCGGGGCGTACCAGGTACGGGTGATCCGGATGGCGGCCGGACCGGGCTTGTCATACGGCAGCACGATGGCCATCGACCCGGCGATGAACAGCAGGAACAGGCCGATCAGGATGAAATAGTGCGCGGGGTTGGCCAGCGGGCCGGCATCGCGCCCCTTGCCGATGTGCAGGCTGACGTCCCAGATGAAACCGAACAGCGCGCAGATGATCGTCGCGGTGAACAGGAACACCTGCAGCGCCACCCACGGCGGCCGGTGGAACTTGCGGCCCAGCCATTCGGCGAAATTGTTCAGCCAGGTGATGCGCCGGTTGCGGTGCAGATAGCCGATCCACAGCAGCGCGACCGTGACGATCAGGGCGACCACCGACATCCCGATCACCTGATCGAGTGCGGCACCTCCGCCCTCTGTCCCGGCGGCCGCGGTGAGCGTGACGTCCGATGGGCCCATCATGACCTCCGGTCAGCTGACATTGGTGTCGGTGTCAGATGTTGCCAGAACCAGGCGGCCGCAAACAGACGTTCCGTCAGTCCTGCGTCGTCAGCTCCATGCCGTGACGGGACGATCCATCCGTTCACCGTCGACGAATACGTCGACCCGCTCGTCGAAGAAGCAGATGTGGTCGCGGACCGGCACCGCCTCGATCAGTGGTTCGTGATAGGCCCAGGCGACATCGGCAGGCCCGCCGGGCAGTGCATAGTAGGTGGCCCGGCCTTTGTAGGCGCAGTAGGTGACGGTGTCGCTGACGTCGAGAACGGCCAGCACGTCTTCGCGGGGAAGGTAGCGGCGGGTGGGCAGTCCGGTCTCGAATAGCAGCATGGGACTGCAGGATTCGGCCAGCAACTTCCCGTCGAGTTCGATGCGGATGCGTCGGCGGCTGCGCCGGACGTCTATCCGGTGGAACGGGTCGTGCGGGTGCGCGACGATCGGCTCATCCTCTTCACGCCATTCGAACGTCGCGAAGTCCAGGATCACGTAGTCGCTCAGCTCCGGGTCGTCCGGCTGGAACGCTGCGGCGGCCCCGGTTTCCTCACCGGCGATGACGTCGAACGCCGTGCCCGGGCAGGTGTGCGCGGTGAACGGCACCGACGGATCGAGGAAGCCGGGGATCTCGTCGTCCCCGACATCCCCGCCGGCCGGAACGAGTTGCGCCGTCAGCGCAGAGCGCGGCACCGCATATGTCGGGACCACCCGCCGTGGCTCCCAGACCAGCACAGCTTCGCCGGTGTCGGCCACCGGCTCACCGCCGAGACAGATCCGAATTCGCTTGGGCGTGGGCTGATATCGCAAAGCACCCAACTCGCTGCCGAGCAGGTCCGCCACTTTCACTGCCATCGCATCATTATCGGCGCCGACGGCGGTGGCTGTCTGCTACTTGACGTCGACGTAAACCGTGCGCTGCGTGACCGCGCTGAGAGTGTCGGTTCGGCTGAAGTTGGGGCCCGGGCGCACGGCCACGACGGACGCCTGATCCAGTGGCGACGAGCCCACGCGGTTGACGATCACCGTGTAACCCTGCGATTGCAGCTCTTTGATGGTCTGCTGGGCATTGCTGGGGCCGTTGGGCGCAGCCGAGGCCACCCCCGCCGAACCAATGATCGCGGCCACCGCAACGCCCAGCGCCGCGGCGACGATCCGAGAGTTTCCGATGGTGTTTCGCACTGGAGTGTCCTTACTTCCGATAGTCGCTTACGCTGCCATGTACCGGTAAGAACCGGCAGTTCAGACGCTTTAATTCCGATGGCAGAAATTGATCGCTCCGATGACCGGATCTGTGTGAAGCCAGGCAAACTGGCGGCCTTGCGGCTACGGCAGCGCGACGGGGTCACGTGCGGCCCGACCGTGGCGGTGGTGGCCGGCGCCCTGCTGGATCACACGTATCGTGCGGAGTTGCTGAGCCCTGAGGGGCACACCTGGTTCGCTGCGGAGCAGGGGCGAATTCACGCCGCTGTCAACCGGATCTGGCCGCGACAGCTCGGGACCACACCTGCGGGTATGGCCCGCGCATTGACCGATCACAGTGCGAAACGTGGAGTTGCATACCGGTGGCGGCGATTTCGGGGTACCCGCGACTCGTTGTCGGACGTGCGAACTGCGGTCGCCGAGGGGTGGCCGGTGGCGATGCTGATCGGCGAGCGCGGCATCCCACGGCACTGGGTGTTGCTCGTCGGCGAGGGCCCTGAGGTTCTGGAGTGCTACGAACCGTCGTCGGGCATGGTGCTGCCGGTCGAGATCGAGGCGCTCCGCGGCGCGCGGTTGACCGGGCTGGGTTTCCCACGGCCCTTCGCCTTTGTCCTACCGTCGAACCATGACCAGAAAGTACGCGACCGCTGACGCCGTAGGGATCGACGAACTCCTGGACTTCGTGCGCCCCAGGCACCACATGGTGCTGACCACCTTCCGGGCCGACGGTTCGCTACAGACGTCGCCGGTGACCGGTGGGGTAGACGAGCATGGGCGCATCGTGATCGCGAGCTATCCGCAGCGGGCGAAGGCGGCCAACCTCAGGCGTACGCCCCGGGCCAGCGTGACGGTGCTGTCCGATGAGTTCAATGGTCCGTATGTGCAGGTCGACGGTGACGCCGAGGTGATCGGACTGCCCGACGCGGTGGAACCGCTGGTCGACTACTTCCGTGCGGTGGCGGGTGAGCACCCGGACTGGGATGAGTACCGGCAGGCGATGGTGGACCAGGGCAAGTGCCTGATCCGGGTCACGCCGGTGCGCTGGGGCCCGGTTGCCACGGGCGGCTTTCCTCCCGGCTGACCGCCGGCCGACGCGTTGCGTTGGCTAGCAGGTCAAACTATAGTCTGGACACATGTCCAGAGGGTTCGGAGTCGACGCGTGAGCGTGTATTCCCAGCTCAGCACGATTTCGGCCGTCGGGTGATCTGATTATGCGTATCGCGTTGCTGTCCTATCGGAGCAAGACTCACTGCGGGGGCCAGGGCGTCTACGTGCGCTATCTGAGCCGCGGGCTCGCCGAACTCGGCCACGACGTCGAGGTCTTCTCCGGCCAGCCCTACCCCGAGGGCCTGGACCCCCGGGTCAAGCTCACCAAGGTCCCCAGCCTCGATCTCTACCGCGAGCCGGACCCGTTCCGGGTGCCCCGGCCCAGTGAGATCCGCGACGGTATCGACGCCCTGGAACTGGCCACCATGTGGAGTGCCGGGTTCCCCGAGCCGCGGACCTTCACCATGCGGGTCGCGAGGATTCTGGCCGAGCGCCGCGACGAATTCGACGTCATCCACGACAACCAGAGCCTGGGCTCGGCACTGCTGAAGATCGCCGACAGCGGCCTGCCCGTCGTGGCCACGGTGCATCACCCGATCACGCGTGACCGGGTCGTCGAGATCGCCGCGGCCAAGTGGTGGCGCAAACCGCTGGTTCGGCGCTGGTACGGGTTCGCCGAGATGCAGAAGAAGGTGGCCCGCAGGATCCCCGAGCTGCTCACCGTGTCGTCGTCCTCGGCGGCCGATATCGCAGAGGACTTCGGGGTGGCGCCGGATCAGCTGCACATCGTGCCGTTGGGCGTGGACACCGAACTGTTCAAACCTGCCGAGCACCGGGTGAGCGGACGGATCATCGCGATCGCCAGCGCCGATGTGCCGCTCAAGGGGGTCAGCAATCTGTTGCATGCGGTGGCCCGGCTGCGGGTGGCCCGCGATCTCGACGTGCAGTTGGTGTCGAAGCTCGAACCGAACGGGCCGACCGAGAAACTCATTGCCGAGCTCGGTATCTCCGACATCGTGCACAGCTCCAGCGGGCTGAGCGATGAGGAACTCGCCGCGCTGCTCGCCTCCGCCGAAGTGGCCTGCATCCCGTCGCTCTACGAAGGCTTTTCGCTGCCCGCCGTGGAGGCCATGGCCAGCGGAACCCCGATCGTGGCCAGCCGCGCGGGGGCACTGCCCGAGGTGGTCGGTGACGACGGTGCCTGCGCCCGGTTGGTGCGCCCCGCCGACGTCGACGAGCTGACCGCCGTCCTGGGTGAACTGCTCGACTCGCCGTCGGAACGGCGCAGACTCGGCGCCGCCGGGCGACAGCGGGCGCTCGACGTCTTCAGTTGGGAATCGGTTGCCGCACAGACGGTATCGGTGTACGAGATGGCCCGTGAGCGGGTTGGGCTGCGCACGCGAGGAGCAGGAGAAGGAAAGGTGACTTCATGCTGACCGTCGATTTCGATCGTCTCGGTGTCGGACCGGGCACCACGGTGATCGACGTCGGCTGCGGCGCGGGCCGGCACACATTCGAGGCGTACCGGCGCGGAGCATCGGTGATCGGCTTCGACCAGAGTGCGTCCGACCTCAACGACGTCGACACCATGCTGCAGGCCATGCGGGCAGAGGGCGAGGTTCCGCTGTCGGCCAAGGGTGAGGCCGTCAAGGGTGACGCGCTCGACCTTCCCTACACCGACGCCAGCTTCGACTGCGTCATCGCCTCGGAGATCCTGGAGCACGTTCCGCAGGACGAGCAGGCCATCGCCGAACTGGTACGTGTTCTCAAACCCGGTGGTTCCCTGGCCATCACCGTGCCGCGCTGGCTCCCGGAGAAGGTGTGCTGGCTGCTGTCGGACTCCTACCACGCCAACGAGGGTGGACACATCCGCATCTACAAGGCCGACGAGCTGCGCGACAAGGTCCTGGCGCACGGGCTCAAACTCACCTATACGCACCACGAGCACGCTCTGCACGCGCCGTACTGGTGGCTCAAATGTCTTGTCGGCACCGAGAAGAACGACCACTTCGCAGTCAAGGCGTATCACCAGCTGCTGGTGTGGGACATGATGGGCCGCCCGTGGCTCACCCGCACCGCCGAGTCGCTGCTGAACCCGGTGATCGGCAAGAGCGTGGCACTCTACTTCCGCAAGCCGGAATACAACGGGTAGGCCGCCGCTGTGCTCCTGCCTGAGATCCCCGGTGTGCCCGGAGTTTTGACACCAGACGACTGCGTACAGACGGCACGGTCGATCGCCGCGACCCAGGAGTCCTCAGGGGCCCTGCCGTGGTTCGACGGCGGCCACACCGATCCGTGGGACCACGTCGAGAACGCCATGGCGCTGACCGTGGCCGGCCTGATCGAACCGGCCCGGGCGGCGTTCGACTGGTGCCGCACCGTGCAGCGTGCGGATGGTTCCTGGCCGATCCAACTGCGCAACGGCGTCATCGAGGATGCCAACAGCGACAGCAACTTCTGTGCGTACGTGGCCACCGGCGTCTGGCACCACGTGCTGATCACCGGGGACCGGGCCTTCGCCGAGTTGATGTGGCCGGTGGTGACCCGGGCGCTGGACTTTGTGCTGGGCCTCCAAGCATCCGGTGGTGAGATCTACTGGGCCGCAAGTCCCGCGGGTCCGGTCGAGGAAGCACTGCTGACGGGCTGCGCGAGCGTCTACCACAGCATCCGGTGCGGGCTGGCGCTCGCCGATTACCTCGACGATCCTCAGCCCGAATGGGAGGTTGCCGTCGGGCGGCTCGGGCACGCCATCGCTGCGCATCCAGAAGCGTTCTCCGCCAAGGACACCCACGCGATGGAGTGGTACTACCCGGTGCTGGGCGGCGCCCTGAGCGGGGCGGCTGCCCAAACGCGGATCGACGATCGTTGGGATGACTTCGTCGTGCCCGGGCTCGGCATCCGGTGCGTCGACCACCGGCCCTGGGTCACCGGCGCGGAGACGTGCGAGCTGGTGATGGCACTGGACGCGATCGGTGACACCCGCAGGGCGCACGAACAGTTCGCGGCCATGCAGCACCTGCGTGAGGATGACGGATCCTATTGGACCGGGCTGGTTTTCGCTGACGGCAAGCGCTGGCCCGAGGAGCGCACCACCTGGACCGGAGCGGCCATGATCCTGGCCGCCGACGCGCTGTCGCAGACCACCGCGGCGAGCGGCATCTTCCGGGGCGTCGGGCTACCGCGTGGCCTGGAGGGCGAGTACGACTGTGAGTGCGTCGGCGGGAAGGCCGGCGACCGCTAGTCCAGCTGACCCGGCTCGCCCGAGGTCCGCTCCAGGACCCTCATCGAACCCATCGCGGCGACCTCGTCGAAGGCGCCGGTGGCCAGCGCACGCTGGTAGATGTGGAACGGCGCCTGGCCGCCGTCATTCGGATCGGGGAACACGTCGTGAATGATCAGCGCGCCGCCGACCTCGACCCAGCGGGCCCAGCCGTCGAAGTCCCGCTGTGCGGCCTCCTCGGTGTGGCCGCCGTCGATGAACAACAGCCGCAACGGCATTCGCCAGCCCCGTGCCACCACGGGTGAGCGGCCGACCACGGCCACCACATGCTCGTCCAACCCCGCGGCATCCAGGGTGTGGCGCATGGTGGGCAGCGTGTCGAACAACCCGGTGACCGGGTCGACCATGGTGGTGTCGTGGTACTCCCAGCCGACCTGGTGCTCCTCCGAGCCGTGGTGATGGTCGACGGTGTAGAGGACCGAGCCGGTCTCCTGCGCGGCCGCGCCGAGCATCACCGTCGACTTGCCGCAGTAGGTGCCGATCTCCACCCCGACCCCACCGTCGAGGTAACGCACTCCGGCGTCGTAGAGCGCACGACCCTCGTCGGCGGGCATGAAGCCGATGACCTGCTCGGCGAGGGTGAAGAGACGCTCGGCGCGGGGCGGCAGGGCGGTGTCAGCGGTGCTCATGAATGCCCAACCTACCGTTGCTGGCCTCAGGCGGTTGTAGTAGCGTCCGGACACGTGTCCGAGACGGCTCTGGAGTCGACGCGCCGCCGTCTGAGTGCACGGCAGGCCGATACTGTCGAGCGCCTGGGTAAGGCCGCATTACAGCTGATCACCCGGGACGGATTCGCCGGACTGACCGTGCGCCGGGTGGCTGCCGAGGCCGGGGTCGGAGCAGCCACGGCATACACGTACTTCTCGTCGAAAGAACACCTCGTCGCCGAGGTGTTCTGGCGCAGGCTTTCCGCCGCGCCGCCGGCCGCTCACGAATCGGCCGACCCGGCCACGCGGGTGGTCGAGGTGCTGCGCCACATCGCCTCGCTGGTGGCCGACGAACCGGAGTTCGCCGGTGCGGTCACCAACGCCCTACTCGGCAAGGACCCCGATGTGGACGCCCTGCGCCAGCGCATCGGCGCCGACGTGCGGGGCCGACTGGTCGCGGCACTCGGGCCCGAAGTAGACCTCGATGTGATCGAAGCGCTCGAGTTGCTCTACACCGGCACGCTGGTGTGGGCCGGGATGGGATACGAGACCTACGCTGCCATCTCGCAGCGGTTGGAGAAGTCAGCGCGGTTGGTGCTGAGCTGAATTCGCAGTCATGATCGCCGTCGACGCGGCGACCGCGGGGCCGTAGATCTCCTGGATGTCCCTGCCGTCCTCGACGATCAGCGCGGTCAGTTCGCGAAGCCCGCCCAACAGGATGATGGCCATCGGCTCGGCGAGTCGGGGGAGACCCGCGCGCTCGAAGCCGGCGCTGCCGCTGAGTTCGATCAGCAGGTCGGTCAGTTCGCGTAGGGCCGCGCGTTGCAGCGGTCGAGCTCTGCTGCCCAGTGCCGGCAGTTCACGAATCCAGCTCAACGTGATGGCCGGGGCGGACGCGATGTGGTCGACATAGGCGCCCACGGCCTGCCCGATCTGGTCTTGCCAGGGCGCCTCGGGGTCGACAGCGGTCTGGATGCCGTCGACGAGGGCGGCGTTGTTGGCGCGCAGCAGCTCGAGGAAACCGTCCTCCTTGGTGCCGAACTGGTCATAGAAAGTGCGCTTGGAGGTGCGGGCGTGGCGGACGATGTCGGCCACCGTGGTCTCGCGATAGCCCTTGTCGGTGATCGCCGCGGCGAGACCGTCGAGAAGTCGCAGCCGGTAGGTCATCATGGCCGACCCCCTTGCTTTGCCTGGTACCTGGGAGTACCGTACCTCATAACCCATTGGTACCGAGCGGTACCAGGGCCTGGCTGGAGATGGTATGACCGAGCTGGCAGCAGCTGAGAAGACCACCGAGAAGTCCACCGCGAGCACCACACCGGGTCGCGTGCCGCCCGATGCCCGGGTTCCGAAGCCGTTGCAGGCCATCGGCTTCATGCTGGCCAGGCGCCGGGTGGTCAAACAGATCGCCCGCCGTCAGGGGAATGTCTTCAAGCTCAAACTCCCGATCTTCGGGCCCACGGTGATCATCGCCGACGCCCAGTTGGCCAAGCAGCTCTTCGCCGCCAACACCGACGATGTCGGCAATGTCCAGCCCAACTTGAGCCGCATCCTGGGATCCGGGTCGGTGTTCGCCCTCGACGGCACGGACCACCGGCGCCGTCGCAAGCTGCTCACTCCGCCGTTCCACGGCAAGAGCATCAAGAACTATGAGCAGATCTTCGAAGAGGAGACGCTGCGGGAATCGGCGAACTGGCCGCAGGGTCAGGAGTTCGAGACGCTCGAGCCGATGATGCGGATCACCCTCAACGTGATTCTGCGCGCGGTGTTCGGCGCCGACGGCGAACAACTCGACGAGCTACGCCGCATCATCCCGCCATGGGTCACGCTGGGCTCTCGGCTGGTGGTGGTACCGACCCCGACCCGTACCTTCGGCCGGTTCAGCCCGTGGGGCCGGTTGGCCAGATACCGCCAGCAGTACGACGCCGTCATCAACCGGCTCATCGACAAGGTCGAAGCCGACCCGGACTTCGACCAGCGCGACGACATCCTGGCGCTGTTGTTGCGCAGCACCTACGAGGACGGATCGGCCATGTCCCGCAAGGACATCGGCGACGAGTTGCTGACCCTGCTGGCCGCCGGGCACGAGACCACGGCGTCGACCCTGGGCTGGGCCTTCGAGCGGATCAGTCGGCATCCGAAGGTGCTGGCCGAGCTGGAGGCCGAGGCGGCCACCGACGGCAACGAATACCGTCAGGCCACCATCCTCGAGGTGCAGCGCAACCGCACCGTGATCGACTTCGCCGGCCGCCACGTCTACGCCCCGTCAATCCGGCTGGGGGAGTGGGAGATTCCGCGCGGGCACTCCGTGATCGTGGCGATCTCGCAGATCCAGGAGGCCGAGAAGGAGTTCTCCGACCCGGAGCGGTTCGACCCGCAGCGATTCGTCGGCAGCCGGCCCGGGCTGGGCTGGCTACCGTACGGCGGCGGCACCCGGCGCTGCGTCGGGGCGGTGTTCGCCAACGTGGAGATGGACGTGGTGCTGCGAACCGTCCTGCGCCACTTCGAGATCGAGACCACTACGGCACCGGGGGAGAAAGTGCACTCCCGTGGCGTCGCCTACACCCCCGCGGCGGGTGGACGCTTGGTCGTGCGTCGCCGCGCCACGCCGCTGGGGAACTGACCCGCTATCCGGTGGTCTGTCGCTTGGGCAGTTTCCAGCCCGCACGCGGGAAGTGGCAGGTGTACCCGTTCGGGTAGTGCATCAGATAGTCCTGGTGCTCGGGCTCGGCCTCCCAGAAATCGACGGCAGGCGTCACCTCGGTGACCACCTTGCCCGGCCACAGCCCGGACGCGTCCACATCGGCGATGGTGTCCAGCGCAACGCGCTTCTGTTCGTCGTCGAGGTAGAAGATCGCCGACCGGTAGCTTGTGCCGACGTCATTACCCTGCCGGTCCTTGGTGGAGGGATCGTGGATCTGGAAGAAGAACTCCAGCAATGCCCGGTAATCGGTCTGCGCGGGGTCGTACTCGATCTCGACGGCCTCCGCGTGGCCCGGATGGTTCCGATACGTCGGGTGATCGTTGCGTCCGCCCGTGTAACCCACCCGGGTGGAGACGACTCCGGGCTGCTTGCGGAGGAGGTCCTGCATGCCCCAGAAGCAGCCGCCCGCCAGGATCGCTCTCGAATAATTGCCCATGTGCCCCATTGTGCTCCGTGGTTACCGTGGTGGTCATGCGTGTAGTTGCAACGGCGGGCCTGGCCGGTTTACTCCTGCTGGCCGCAAGCCCCACTGCGACGGCCGATCCGTCCCAGGTCGCGGTGCCGGAGGTGCCGCCCGATCCCGCGCGCACCCTGTTCATCGACAACCCGGCGATCGTCGACCCGCACCTGACCCGGATCGAATCCTTCAGCCGTGACGGGGAACGTCTGCTGGTCAACTTCACCGCCGGGACCCCGGACTGCTTCGGCGTCCACGTGGTCGCACAGGAAACCGCCGATGCCGTCACGATCGACCTCCGCGGCGGGACACCACCCGAATCCGTCGGCCGAATGTGTATCGCCCTGGCAGTGCACGGCACGGCCGAGGTGGCCCTGCAGGCCCCGCTGGGTTCCCGGCAGGTGCTGGCGGAGCAGTGACGGGTCTCGACAAAGGTCGATAGAACGTGTTCTAGTTTTGGGGTGACGAGCAGGTCTTTCAGCCGCGATGAACTCGCCGCTGCCTTTGAAACGTTCGAGCAGACCGTCGACCGGGCCGCGCAGACCAAGAACTGGGATGTGTGGGCCGACCACTACACCGTCGACGTCGACTACATCGAACATGCCGTGGGCACGATGAAGGGCCGCGAGCAGGTGCGGCCCTGGATCTGGAAGACCATGACGACCTTCCCCGGGAGCTACATGACCGCGTTCCCGTCGCTGTGGTCGGTGATCGACGAACCCACCGGACGCATCATCTGCGAACTGGACAACCCCATGCGCGATCCCGGTGACGGCACCATCATCACCGCCACCAACATCTCGATCCTGACCTACGCCGGCGACGGCCTGTGGTCCCGTCAGGAAGACGTCTACAACCCCCTGCGGTTCGCCTCCGCGGCCCGCAAGTGGTGCCGTAGGGCAGCCGAACTCGGGACCCTCACCGACGAGGCCGAGGCGTGGCTGAAGAAGTTCGGGGGCTGAGCAGATGAGCGCCAAACTCGTCATCGGCGCCAACGGATTCCTGGGCTCGCATGTATTGCGCCGGCTGGTCGTTGCCGACGACGGCTCGGAGATCCGGGCCATGGTGCGCCCCAATGCGAGCACCATCGGGATCGATGATCTCGACGTCACGCGGATTCACGGCGACGTCTTCGACACCGAGGCCCTGCGCGAGGCGATGACCGGTTGCGACGTCGTCTACCACTGCGTCGTCGATGCCCGCGGTTGGTTGCGCGACCCGGCACCGCTGTTCCGTACCAACGTCGAGGGCACCCGCAACGTGCTGGACGTCGCCGCGGAAATCCCAGGCCTGCGCAAGTTCGTCTACACCAGCAGCTACGTCACCGTCGGACGTAAACGTGGCAAGCGCTCCACCGAAGCCGACACCGTGGACGTGTCAAAGGTGACGCCGTACGTGCGCTCCCGGGTGCAGGCCGAGGAGCTGGTGCTGCAGTACGCGCGTGAGCGTGGTCTGCCTGCCGTCGCGATGTGCGTGTCCACCACTTACGGCAGCGGTGACTGGGGCCGTACCCCGCACGGCGCGATAATCGCCGGAGCGGCCTTCGGCAAGCTGCCGTTCGTCATGAGCGGCATCGACCTGGAGGCTGTCGGTATCGACGACGCGGCCAAGGCCATGCTGTTGGCCGCCGATCGGGGCACTCCCGGTGAGCGCTACCTCATCTCGGAGAAGATGATCAGCAACGCCGAGGTGGCCAGGCTGGCCGCCGAGGCCGCCGGCGTCGCACCCCCGCAGCGGTCGATCCCGCTACCTGTGTCGTATGCGCTGGCCGCAGCGGGCACCCTCAAGGGCAAGCTGCGCGGTACCGATGAGCGGTTGTCGCTGGAATCCCTGCGGCTGATGCGGGCCGAGGCCGAGCTCGACCACTCCAAGGCCGTGCGTGAACTCGGTTGGCAGCCAAGGCCGGTCGAGGAGTCGATCGCCGAGGCGGCAAAGTTCTGGGTGGGTCTGCGGGCGGCCAAACGCGCACAGAAGAGCAGCTGAACACCACGCCGCGAGGTGTTAAGCCACTGGGCGGCAAGCGTATTGCGGCCTAACCTGGCGATATGACCGACAAGCTGAAAGTCGACCTCACCGGGGCGCCGCAGACCATGCTGGCGACGTTCTACGCCAAAGCGCTCGACGCCGGGATGCCCCACCCGATCCTGGGCGACCAGCTGGCCAAGGAGATCGCCGACCGCATCGACTACGACTGGAGCCGCACCTCGATCACCGAGGCGACGTCGCCGTCGGTGACCACCCGCAGCGCCCACTTCGACCGCTGGACTCGGCAGTTCCTGGCCGTGCATCCCGAAGCCGTGGTGCTGCATCTCGGATGCGGTCTGGACGGCCGGTTCTTCCGAATCAAGCCCGGCCCCGGCGTCGAGTGGTACGACATCGACTACCCCGATGTCGCGCACCTGCGCGAGCAGTTGTATCCGTCAGCCGAGCGCTATCACGTCATCGCCGCCTCGGTCACCGACCCGGCCTGGCTGCGGGACATTCCCGCCGACCGGCCGACCCTGATGCTCGGTGAGGGGCTGACGATGTACCTCACCGAGCAGGAGGGCGTCGCGCTCCTGCGGCGGATCGTCGACGGATTTCCTTCCGGGGAACTGCAATTCGACGCGTTCAACACGCTCGGCATCCGGGCGCAACTGGTTAATACCGTGGTACGTCGATCCGGGGCCAAACTGCACTGGGCCATCGACAAACCAGAGGACATCCTGCGGGCGGTGCCGGGCACCCGGCTGTTGACCAGGGAATCGCCCTTCGACGATCCGGTATTCGCCACCCTGCCCTGGTACTACCGGATGATGCTGGCCGTCATGAAGCCGGTTCCGGTGTTGCGGTACATGGCGCAGTATCACCGCTACGCGTTCTGATCGTTTCTTTGAAAACCAAAGCGGGGCAGCCCTTCCCGGGCAGCCCCGCTTAGGTTGTCGGTGTCAGCGGCCGCTGTGGCGAACGGTGGTGTCCACCTTCGGAACCATCGGCTTGGGGTGCAGTCGGTCGAGCCAGTCGAGCCGGTCGACACCCGCGGAGATGGTGACGCTGCTGGGGGTTGCGGTGTGAGCGGGCTCGGCGGCCAGGGCCGGTGCGGCCAGGCCGAGTACGGCTGCGCCCAATCCGCTGGCAGCGATGACGGCGAATCCGAACTTCTTCATTTCCCTGCTTCTCTCTGTCTCATGCCGGTTATGCCTGTGTAAACCGAGAGCTCAGGGGATCAATTTCCGTTGGCAGGAATTGATCGACTCATGGCAGAAAGAAGGATGTTCAGGTGGTCTCGCGGGGCCCTCGTGCGCCGAGAACAGGTTGGCGGAGGCCGCCCCGATTGAACTCGGAACACCACGGTGAGTGGCCGTGCTGGTCATACCAGACGATCTGCAGCGCACGGATATCGCGACCGCACAACTCCACAGCGAAACCGAGATGGGCGGTGGGCTCGCTGATTTCGACGAACTCGGCGAACCAGTCATCGGGCAGTGTGATGGTGTCGCCCGGGGCGGGTTCGGTCTGGTCCACCAGGTATTCCGCCACGGTGTTCAGCAGCTTCCACGTCATCAGCGGTGACAGCCCGGTGATCAGCAACTCGGGTAGCCCCGCCTCGCTGAGCCCGATGGTATAGCCGAACGGCCTGCGGTCGTGCTCGACGTATTGCACGGCCCAGCCACGCTCGAAGGTCTTCTCCCGCAGGCACTCGAGATAGTCCTGTCTGGTTGCCTCGGGGTGGTCGCAGATCCAGCACATCAGGTGGCCTTCCGTTGGTACTTGGCTGGTACTTGGCCGCCAGAGTCCTCCCCGGGTACGACATGTTCCGGCAGAGCTCGGTGGCTCGGCGGAACTGTTCGTCGATCTGCCGCAGCGGGTCAGTGGATCGGCGTAATATCGAACACATGTTCGACGTTGATTCCGATGTTGCTCTGATCGACAAGATCAGTGCCGCGGCGCGGGCGGAGTCGGCGGCGATCGCGGGGCGGCTGGCTGCGATAGGGGCGTTGGACAGTCTGCGGGAACAGGAGTTGGCCGAGTCGATCTTTTGGACCACCGACCCGTTCGAGGAAGTCTCTGCAGAAGTATCAGCGGCGTTGCGGATCAGTCGGGGCCGGGCGGGCACCCAGATTCATCACGCCCGGGTACTACGCGACAAACTCCCGTTGGTGGCCGCCCGGTTCGCTGTTGGCGACATCGACTACCGGGTGGTGCGGACGCTCATCGCCCGCACCGGCATCGTCGACCCCGCAGTCTGGGCCGGCCTGGATGAGGAACTCGCGGCCCGGGCGCATAGGTGGATGCGGTTGTCTGAGCGGCAGTTGCGGGATCGGGTGGATCAGTGGATCGCCAAACTCGACCCCAACGGGGTGCGGGTCCCGCCCCCGATCGATGACGGCCGGTTTGTTCAGGTCGAGGCGAGCAGCCCAGGCATGGCCTCGGTGTGGGCCAATGTGCACGCCGCTGACGGGGTCGCGTTGAGTCAACGCCTGGATGCGGTGGCTGACACGGTGTGCAAGGACGATCCGCGCACCCGCGAGCAGCGCCGCGCCGACGCGGTGGGGCCGGTGGCCCGACTGGAATCCCACCTGCCGTGCCTGTGTCGACGCGAGGACTGCCCCGCCGCACAGCAACACGCGGCCGCCGATGCCGCGGTGGTGCATGTGCTGGCCGACCAATCCACCGTGAA
>NZ_JBZDPT010000022.1:167339-276887 GCF_058270035.1 Mycobacterium shunyiense
CGGCATCGTGCCCGCCGAGTCCGTGCGTGACCTGGCCGCCACCGCCAAGGTCAAACCGGTGCGTATGCCCACCGGGAATGCGGCCGAAGCAGCTGAGTCCGCTGCGGCTGAGCCGCGGTACCGCCCGTCGGTGGCGTTGTCGGAGTTCATCCGGTGGCGCGATCTGACGTGCCGGTTCCCCGGTTGTGATGCCCCGGCCGAACGCTGCGACATTGACCACACCGCGCCCTGGCCCGCCGGGCCGACGCATCCGTCGAACACCAAACTATTTTGCCGGGCACACCATTTGGTGAAAACGTTCTGCCCCGGCTGGTCTGACCGCCAACGACCCGACGGGACCATCGAGTTCACCACCCCCACCGGACACACCCATGTGACCGAACCTCACGGTGCCGGTCTGTTCCCGACTCTGGCTCAACCGACCGGGGACCTCAACCTCGCCGACCCTGAACCGCAAGCCCCGCACCCCGATCGCGGTGCGAAGATGCCCAAACGCTCACGGACCCGCGAACAAGACCAACGTGACCGCATCGCCGAAGAACGACGCCTACGCGCCGAACTCAACAACGACCTCGCCTACGAACGCGACTACCAAGCCTGGCTCGCCGAAGAAAACGGACCACCACCACCCTTCTGAGCAGGGGCGATCAAGCTTCGGCGCGTTCCTTCAGCCGCTGCAGGGTGAGCTGGATGTGCTCGGCGTTTGCGCCGTCGCGGTCGGGCACCCCGGTGGCCAGCCCAGCGACCTTCTTGAACCAGCCAGCACGGCGGTCCCAGGTGGACTCGGTCACCGTGCAACCGCCCTCGGCGGCAGTGATGTCGTAGCGCCAGTGCGCCACCGGGAACACCAGGGACTTCACGTCGAAGGCGAACGTCTTGCCGGGCTCGGCGTCGGTGACGGTGCACGTCGTGCTCCAGGCCTTCGAGCCATTGCGGTTGTGACCCTTGAAAACTGACCCGGGGGTGGCCGAACTGCCCTTCTGCCACTTCATCGCATGAGCCTCCTCGGCGAGCGAGGCCAGCGTGGGCAGATCGGTGATGAGTGCGTACACGGCTGCGGGATCGGCAGCGATCGACACAGTGGCTTTCACAGGCGCGGTCATGGGCCGATCGTAGACCCGGGCTACCGGTCGATCATCCGCATCTGGGCCTCGGTGTGATGGTCGCCGGCGGGCGCGGCGAGATTGTCGAGCCGGGACAACTGGTCGGGAGTCAGCGTGACCGCATCCGCCGCGATGTTCTCCTCCAGTCGTTCGACCCGCCTGGTTCCCGGAATCGGCACGATGTCGGGGCCACGCGACAGCAGCCAGGCCAGCGCGACCTGCCCTGGCGTCGCTCCCGAGGCCTCGGCGATGGTCCGCACCTCGTCGGCGAGCCGCAGATTCACCGCGAAGTTCTCGCCGGTGAACCGGGGGTTGTCGCGGCGGGTGTCGTCGTCGGCGAGGTCGTCGACGGATCGGATCTGGCCGGTGAGGAAGCCGCGTCCGAGAGGTGAGTAGGCGACGAAGCCAATACCTTTCTCGCGCAAGATATCCAGGATTCCGTCCTCGGGGTCTCGGGTGAACAACGAGTACTCCGATTGCAGTGCGGTGATCGGGTGGACGGCGTGGGCACGCCGGATGGTCTCGACCCCTACCTCGGACAACCCGATATGGAGAACCTTGCCCTCGGCGATGAGGTCGGCCAGCACGCCGATGGTTTCCTCGATCGGCGTGGAACGGTCCAGGCGGTGCTGGTAGTAGAGGTCGATGTGGTCGGTGCCCAGGCGCTGGAGCGACCCCTCCACCGCGGTGCGGATGTTGGCCGGGCTGCTGTCCGCCCCGTCGCGGCCGGTGTGGGAGATCATCCCGAATTTGGTGGCGAGCACGACCTTGTCGCGTCGACCCTTCAGTGCCTGCCCGACCAACACTTCGTTGGCGTAAGGGCCGTACACCTCGGCAGTGTCGATGAGGGTGACGCCGAGGTCGATGGCCCGGTGGATGGTGCGGATCGACTCGGCGTCGTCGCGACCGGCGCTGCCATAGGCGAAGGACATGCCCATCGTGCCCAGACCGATCCGCGCCACTTCGAGGTCACCCAACCGTGCGGTCTGCAAAGTACCCATCGCTCCAGTCTGCCCGGGAATCGGTGGCCGCGCCGTGGTGTTGTGCCGCATATGACCGAGCGCCAGGTGCTGCAGCCGAGCGCAGCCCACCCCATCACCATCACCCCGACCGGACGTCGGGTCACCGTCACCGTCGGCGGCGCGATCATCGCGCAGACCGATGCGGCCCTGACCCTGCAGGAGTCGACTTATCCAGCCGTGCAATATATTCCGCGCGCCGATGTCGTGTGGGAAACGCTGACTCGTAGCGCTGCCACCACCTACTGTCCCTACAAGGGTGAGGCGAACTATTACCACGTCGGCGACGTCGAGGACGCGGTCTGGACCTACGAGCAGCCGTACGCGGCCGTCGCTGAAATAGCCGATCACCTGGCCTTCTACCCGCAGAAGGCCGACATCGCCCTGGCCTAGTCTGGAGCGGTGCCCTCAATCAGCGTCACGTTCGAAGGCCCGGCCAGTCCGGGGCTGACGCTGGCTCCCTGGCGCCGCGGCGGGTACGACCCGACCAACCGGATCAGTGTCGACGGCGCGATCTGGCGCGTAAGCGCGATGAAAACCGGTCCGGTGACCGCACGGATCACCAAGTCAGCCGTCGACACCGTGGACTGCGAGGCGTGGGGCCCGGGTGTCGCGGAGTTCCTGGACGGTTTTCCGGCGCTGGTGGGTGCCGACGACCACGCCGGTGACTTCGATCCCGTCGAGCCGACCATCGCCGAGGCGCATCGGCGCGTGCCGCACCTGCGTCTCGGGCGCAGCGGCCGGGTATTGGAGGCGTTGGTGCCCGCGATCATCGAGCAGCGGGTCTCGGGCATGGATGCGTGGCGAGCCTGGCGGCGGTTGGTGACGAAGTACGGCGCCCCGGCGCCCGGTCCGGCGCCTGACGGGATGCGGGTGCCACCTACCGCCGACGTGTGGCGACGTATCCCGTCGTGGGAATTCCATCGGGCCAACGTGGACCCGGGCCGGGCGCGCACCATCGTCGGCTGTGCACAGCGCGCCGATGCCATCGAGAGGCTCACCGCCGAGCGGGCGGTGACGGCGTTGCGCTCGTTGCCCGGTGTCGGTGAGTGGACGGCGGCAGAAACCGTGCAACGCGCCTTCGGCGACGCCGATGCGCTGTCGGTAGGCGACTATCACCTGGCGACGATGGTGGGACGCACCCTGCTCGGCCGGCCGATCGACGATGCGGAGATGGTCGAACTGCTCGAACCTCTGCGCCCACACCGGCAGCGGGCCGTCCGTTTGTTGGAAGCCAGTGGGCTGGCCCACAATCCGCGTTTCGGAGCGCGTCAGGCCATTCCGAACCTACGCGCGCTGTAGCCGGGGTGATTGCGCGCCGCCGTTGTCGGGTACCCCGGGGCGGAACCGATCGTGAACCGAAAGGAGCCGCAATGACCTCGTTCACCATTCCCGGTCTGACCGACAAGCAGGGCAACGAAGTGGCCCAGCTCTTGCAGAAGCAGCTCAGCACGTACAACGACCTGCATCTGACGCTCAAGCATGTCCACTGGAACGTCGTCGGCCCGAACTTCATCGGCGTCCACGAGATGATCGACCCACAGGTGGCGCTGGTGCGCGCCTACGCCGACGAGGTCGCCGAACGGATTGCTGCGCTGGGCAAATCGCCGAAGGGTACCCCGGGGGCCATCATCTCTGACCGCACCTGGGACGACTACTCCGTCGGACGTGACAACGTGCAAGCGCACCTCGCGGCGCTCGACCTCGTCTACAACGGGGTGATCGAGGACACCCGCAAGGCGATCGACAAGTTGGAGAAACTCGATCTTGTCTCCCAGGACGTTCTCATCGACCATGCCGCCGAACTCGAGAAGTTCCAGTGGTTCGTCCGGGCTCACCTGGAGAGCGCCGGGGGCACGCTGGCCCATGAGGGCGCACCTACCGAGCGCGGTGCCGCCGGCAAGGCGCGGCGTAAGAGTGCATAGGCTGCGCGCTTGACCTCAACAGTTGTTGAGGTGCCAGGCTCGGTGTCATGCCTACCTGGATCTGCACGGGATGCGGTGTGGAACACCCGGATTCCGCCATCGAACCGGCCGACAGCTGTGTGTTGACCTCGGAGGTCGTCTCGATCGAGGAGCGTGGAGACCTACCGCCGCATGGCACCTGGACGACGCTGGAGGAACTGGCGGCGCAACCGCACCACACCGAACACGTCGATCACGGTCGCGGAGTGCACAGCTTGCGGCGGGCGCCCAAGTTCGCCATCGGGCACCGGTCGTTTGTGGTGCAGGCGGCGGACGGGAACCTGCTGTGGGATGCGCCGGGCTACCTGGACGACGAGATCATCGGCCTCGTTCACGGCCTCGGTGGTGTCGACGCCGTCGCTGCCAGCCATCCCCACATGTTCGGGGCGCAACTCAGTTGGAGCAGGGCCTTCGGCGGCGTGCCCGTGTACGTGAATGCCCTTGACGCAGAGTGGCTTCCGGCTCCCGATCCGCTGATAACGCAGTGGACCGAGGAGCTGGAACCGCTGCCCGGAGTGCGATTGATCCACGTCGGCGGTCACATGCGGGGCAGTTCGGTGGCGCTGACGGCTGACGGCACGCTGTTGGTCGGGGACACCATCTCCGGCGGACTGGCCAGCAACTGGGTGTCGTTTCAGCGCAACTTTCCCAAGCACGTCCCGCTGTCGGCCGCGGTGGTGCGCCGGATCGTGGATCGGCTAGACGGGTACGACTATGACCGGCTCTACACCCTTGGCGGCGACGAGATAGACAGCGCCGCCAAGGAGGTAGTGCACCGGTCAGCTGATACTCATATCCGTTGGGTCAGTGGGGAATTCGACCATCTGACCTGATCTAGCGGGTGCGCTCCTGGTCCAGGGTGTCCTCGCGGACCGGGCGCTCGGCCAGCGCCTCCGGGGAACCGAACAGGAACGAGTAGGCCAGACCGGCGATGGCCGCACCGACCAGTGGGGCCAGCCAGAACGCCCACAGCTGCGCGGGCGCGCCGTTGCCGTTGAAGAACGCGACCGCCGTGGAGCGGGCCGGGTTGACCGAGGTGTTGGAGATCGGGATCGAGATCAGGTGGATCAGCGTCAGGGTGAGGCCGATCGACAGACCGGCGAAGCCTTTCGGTGCGCGGTCATCGGTGGAACCGAGGATGACCAGCAGGAACACCGCGGTCAGGATCACCTCGGCCAGGAGCACCGCGGCCAGCGAGTATCCGCCGGGGGAGTGTTCGCCGTAACCGTTGGCGGCCATGTTCCCGGTGGCAGACCAACCGTCTTTGCCGCTGGCGATCACATAGATCACCACGCCGGCCACCAGACCGCCCACCACCTGCGAAATCCAGTACGGCAAAACGGCCACCCACTCGACGCGGCGGGCCAGTGCGGCACCCAGCGTGACGGCCGGGTTGAAGTGCCCGCCGGAGATGGTGCCGAAGGCGTAGACGCCGGTCAGCACCGTCAGGCCGAACGCGAGGGCCACCCCGAGGAACCCGATCCCCACGGAGAAGCCGTCGGAGAGAAACTTCGCGGCGAAAACCGCGCTACCGCAACCGCCCAGGACCAGCCAGAACGTCCCGATGAATTCGGCTGCCAATCGATGTGACATGCTCGGCGTACTCATGGCGAACTCCTCCGTAGATGTGGTTCATCCGGAGGGTTTCACGCCAGTAGCCGATGGCAGAGTCGTTGTTGCCGAATTGATCGCACAGTGAAATTTACGTTGCCGTGAAAATCAGCGGTATGCGGTCAACCGGGCCACCAGCGCCACCGCGCCGTCATCGCCGATGGCCTGCGCGTCAACCGCTCCTGAGCTGCGTCCGACCCGCCAACGTGCGCGCCTCGTAACGTGATTCGTCACCGCCACGGAACTGGCGCAGGTAATTGACTCGCAGCGAAGCCGTCCGCCAAGGCTCGCCGGCGTCGGCACCGAGGGCCGCGGAGCCGACGAGTTCCAGCGCCGCTGCCGATACTCCACCGTGCACGATGCCGATGCTGTTGTTGATGACGGGGTCGGGCAACTGCCGCAGTACCGCGGTGCTCCCACCGGTCTCGGCGACCTGGACCGACATGCGGTCCTCCAGTGCCGCAGGTGGCGCGCCCTCGGCTGAGTCGGTGGGCCATTCGAGGATGTGCCCTGGCGCATGGATGTGGAAGGACCGCACCGTCGCGGTCCCGATCAATTGGTCTCCGTGAGTGAGCTCCGACAGGCTCAGCGAACCTGTGCCCTTCGGGCCGAACGGCCGGGCGGTCGCCACCACGGGCACCTCCGGCGTGGCAGTGACCAGGTCTATGGCATTCGGGGTGAGCTCGATGGCCAGCTCGCTGGACACGGTCCACTCGTCTTCGTTGCGGCGAAGGTGGTTGATCAGCCCGCCGATGTGATCGACCAGCATCGCCAGCGGAGCGATGGTCGGTACCCGCGTCAGGGGATTGAGTAGTCCGCCGACGGGGATGGAGGCCACGCAGCGATCCGGGCGCTCTTCAAGGGTTTGTACGCCCATGCGGCCCAACGGGGTATTCAGCGGATAGTGCATCGCCGTCAACAGTTACGCCCACCACGGTAGCCATATACCCCCTAGGGGTATACAGTGGCCACATGACCACGACCGAACACGCGATGCACGAAGACGAACACGCCGGTCATGCGGGACATGCCGGCCACGGCGACCACGTCGCCCAGTTCCGCCGGCTGTTCTGGGTCATGGCGGTTCTGGCAGTGCCGACGGTGGCTCTCTCGCCGATGTTCGCGATGCTCCTCGGCTATTCGATCCCGGATATCCCCGGAGCACGCTGGATCTCCCCGGTGCTCGGCACCGTCATGTACGTCTGGGGTGGTCGGCCCTTCCTGACCGGTGCCGTCAGCGAGATACGTTCGCGCGCACCGGGAATGATGCTGCTGATCGGATTGGCGATCACTGTCGCGTTCATCGCGTCGTGGGGCGCGAGTCTCGGCGTACTGCACCATCAACTGGACTTCTGGTGGGAACTGGCGCTGCTGATCGTGATCATGCTGCTGGGCCACTGGATCGAGATGCGCTCCCTGGCGCAAACCACTTCCGCTTTGGACTCGCTGGCTGCGCTGCTGCCCGACGAGGCCGAGCGGGTCGAGGGTGACGGCGAGGCCGAGCAGGTGGTCACTGTTCCCCCAACGGATCTGCGGGTCGGTGATCTGGTGATCGTGCGGCCGGGTGCCAGCGTCCCCGTCGACGGCCGGATCATCGACGGTGCAGCCGATATGGACGAGTCGATGGTCACCGGTGAGTCGCGGACGGTGCGCCGAAGCGTGGGAGACGACGTCGTCGCGGGCACCGTCGCCACCGACTCCGGATTACGCATCCGGGTGACGGCCGTGGGCGACGACACCGCCCTGGCCGGCATCCAACGGCTGGTCGGCGAGGCGATGAACTCGTCGTCGCGAGCGCAGCGACTGGCCGACCGGGCCGCGGGCTGGCTGTTCTGGTTCGCCCTGGGATCGGCACTGCTGACGGCGCTGGCCTGGACCCTGTTCGGCGAACCTGACCAGGCCGTCGTCCGCACCATCACGGTGCTGGTGATCGCATGCCCGCACGCCCTGGGCCTGGCCATCCCGCTGGTGGTGTCCATCGCGACCGAGCGGGCCGCCCGCGGTGGTGTGCTGATCAAGGATCGGCTGGCGCTGGAAACCATGCGCACCGTCGGGGCGGTCCTGTTCGACAAGACCGGCACGCTGACCAAGGGTGAGCCGGCCGTCACCGCCATGGCGGCCACCGAGCGTCCGGACAACGAAGTGCTGGCGCTGGCAGCAGCCGCCGAGGCCGACTCCGAACACCCGCTGGCCCGCGCCATCGTCGACGCGGCTCGTCGCCGCAACCTCGACATTCCGCCGGCCAGCGACTTCAGTTCGTCACCCGCGGTCGGTGTCAGTGCCATGGTCGGTGGGCATCGGGTGCAGGTCGGCGGCCCCGCATTGCTCGACCAGGCCGGGCGCTCCGCGCTGCCGGATGCCTCCGGGTGGGACGGCGCCACCGTGCTGCACGTGCTGGTCGACGGGGAAGTGGCCGGCGCGCTGGCGCTGGCCGACGAGGTGCGCCCGGAATCCCGGCAGGCCGTCGACACGCTGCACGACCTCGGGATCGAAGTGGTGATGATCACCGGTGACGCAGCGCCCGTCGCTTCGGCGGTGGCGACAGAACTAAGTATCGACCGGGTCTTCGCCGGCGTGCGGCCCGAAGACAAGGCGGCCAAAGTCGCCGAACTGCAGGGTGAAGGTCTGACCGTCGCGATGGTCGGTGACGGCGTGAACGACGCGCCGGCGCTGGCCCAGGCCGACGTCGGCATCGCGATCGGCGCGGGAACCGATGTCGCCATCGCATCGGCAGGCGTCATCCTCGCCAGCTCGGATCCCCGGTCGGTGCTCTCGGTAATCGAGCTTTCCCGGCAGTCGTACCGGAAGATGAAGCAAAACCTTTGGTGGGCAGCGGGTTACAACCTGATCTCGGTGCCGTTGGCTGCGGGAGTGGCCGCTCCACTGGGCTTTGTAATGCCGATGTCGGTCGGAGCGATACTGATGTCAGCGTCGACGGTTGTCGTGGCACTCAATGCGCAGTCGCTACGTCGTCTCGACCTACGGCCCGAGGCCGGCGTGCGCAGCGTTGCGCGGGCCTCGGGACGTTGATCATGCAATTCTAAGAATCTGACTAAGCTTTCCTGCAAATATTGATTGTTGATATAACGGCACTATAACGGCACAATGTGATGTGTATGGCAAACTAAATTGACGCAAGGGGTTACTGCCGGGCCCGGCGGGGGCTGAGATGCCCTCGATGGGGTCGGCATGAAATCCTAAGGGCTGCACTGGAATTCGCTGGTTTATCGATCAGTCGGCGAGCGTGTTCCAAAGCCGCCAAGCAAGTATAGTTAGGCTTGGCTAAGTTGGCATCTGCCACGGTAGTTGCCTTATCGTTTTCTCCACTTATGGCGTGTGGGACATAGCCGTCGTCCAGTGCTGCACGGAGGCGCCCACGCCGAGCCGGCTTCTTCGTAGAAGCGTGTTGAAGGGCAAGGTGGGAATGGCGCCCAGCAAGGTCGGGCTGTACAACCCCGCATATGAACACGATGCGTGTGGTGTGGCAATGGTGGCAGACATCCATGGTCGCCGCAGCCGGGACATCGTGGACAAGGCGATCACAGCACTGGTGAATCTGGAGCACCGCGGTGCCCAGGGCGCAGAACCGAACACCGGCGATGGCGCAGGCATCCTGCTGCAGGTCCCCGATGCGTTCCTGCGTGAGGTAGTCGATTTCGAACTCCCCGAGGCCGGAAGCTACGCCACCGGCATCGCCTTCCTGCCGCAGTCGTCGCGTGACGCGTCGACGGCAGCCGAGGCCGTGGAGAAGATCGTCGAGGCCGAGGGCCTGAAGGTGCTCGGCTGGCGCCAGGTGCCGACCGACGACTCATCGCTGGGCGCACTGGCGCGCGACGCCATGCCGACGTTCCGGCAGCTGTTCATCGGCGGCGCCACCGGCATGGACCTGGAGCGCAAGGCCTACGTCGTGCGCAAGCGCGCCGAACACGAGTTGGGCACCAAGGGCCCGGGCCAGGACGGCCCCGGCCGCGAGACGGTGTACTTCCCGAGCCTGTCCGGGCAGACCTTCGTCTACAAGGGCATGCTGACCACGCCGCAGCTCAAGGCGTTCTACCTGGACCTGCAGGACGAGCGGATGACCAGCGCGCTGGGCATCGTGCACTCCCGCTTCTCCACCAACACGTTCCCGTCGTGGCCGCTGGCCCACCCGTTCCGGCGGATCGCCCACAACGGCGAGATCAACACCGTCACCGGCAACGAGAACTGGATGCGCGCCCGTGAGGCGCTGATCCGCACCGACGTGTTCGGCACCGACGGACTCGACAAGATCGTCCCCGTCTGTACCCCCGGCGCATCGGACACCGCCCGTTTCGACGAGGTGCTCGAGCTGCTGCACCTCGGTGGCCGCAGCCTGCCGCACGCCGTGCTGATGATGATCCCCGAGGCGTGGGAACGCCACGAGTCGATGGATCCCGCGCGCCGTGCCTTCTACGAGTTCCACGATTCGCTGATGGAGCCCTGGGACGGACCCGCCTCGGTCTGCTTCACCGACGGCACCGTCATCGGCGCCGTGCTCGACCGCAACGGCCTGCGCCCCTCGCGCATCTGGGTGACCGACGACGGCCTCGTCGTGATGGCGTCGGAGGCCGGCGTCCTTCCGCTCGACCCGTCCACCGTCGTCAAGAAGCTGCGCCTGCAGCCCGGCCGGATGTTCCTGGTGGACACCGCCCAGGGCCGCATCGTCTCCGACGAGGAGATCAAGGCTCAGCTGGCCAGCGAGCAGCCCTACCAGGAGTGGATCGAGGCGGGCCTGTTCCCGCTCGACGAGCTGCCGCCGGGTGACTACGTCCGGATGCCGCACCACCGCGTGGTGCTGCGTCAGCAGATCTTCGGCTACACCTACGAGGAGCTGAACCTGCTGGTCGCGCCCATGGCGCGCACCGGTGCCGAAGCCCTCGGTTCGATGGGCACCGATACGCCGGTCGCCATCCTCTCGGCCCGGCCGCGGATGCTGTTCGACTACTTCCAGCAGCTGTTCGCCCAGGTCACCAACCCGCCGCTGGACGCCATCCGCGAAGAGGTGGTCACCAGCCTGCAGGGCGTGATCGGGCCCGAGGGCGACCTGCTCAACCCAGGTCCGGAATCGTGCCGGCAGATCGTGCTCTCGCAGCCGATCCTGCGCAACGCCGATCTGTCCAAGCTGATCTGCGTCGACCCCGACCACGAGGTCCGGGGCCACAAGCACGGCATGCGCGCCGCGGTGATCCGCTGCCTCTACCCGGTCAACCGGGGCGGCCAGGGCCTCAAAGAGGCGCTGGACAACGTCCGCGCCAAGGTGTCGGAGGCCATCCGCGAGGGTGCCCGAATCATCGTGCTGTCCGACCGCGAATCCAACGAGACCATGGCGCCGATCCCGTCGCTGCTGTCCGTCGCGGCGGTGCATCACCACCTGGTTCGCGAGCGCACCCGCACCAAGGTCGGCCTGGTGGTCGAGGCCGGTGACGCCCGCGAGGTGCACCACATGGCCATGCTGTGCGGCTTCGGCGCCGCCGCCGTCAACCCGTACATGGCCTTCGAGTCGATCGAGGACATGGTCGACCGCGGTGTGATCGCCGGAATCACCAGTGATCAAGCCAAGGCCAACTACGTCAAGGCCGCAGGCAAGGGCGTGCTGAAGGTGATGTCCAAGATGGGCATCTCCACCTTGGCCTCCTACACCGGTGCCCAGCTGTTCCAGGCCATCGGCATCTCCCAGGACGTGCTCGACCAGTACTTCGTCGGGCTGAGCTGTCCAGTGGGCGGCATCGACCTCGACGACATCGCCGCCGACGTCGCCACCCGCCACTCACTGGCCTACCTCGACCGTCCCGACGAGCGCGCCCACCGCGAGCTCGAGGTCGGCGGCGAGTACCAGTGGCGCCGCGAGGGCGAGTACCACCTGTTCAACCCGGACACGGTGTTCAAGCTGCAGCACTCGACCCGCACCGGTCAGTACTCGATCTTCAAGGAGTACACCGCCCTGGTCGACGACCAGAGCGAGCGGATGGCCTCGCTGCGCGGTCTGCTGAAGTTCCGTGACGGTGTCCGCCAGCCGATCTCCATCGACGAGGTCGAGCCGGCCTCCGAGATCGTCAAGCGCTTCTCCACCGGTGCCATGAGCTACGGCTCGATCTCGGCCGAGGCACACGAGACGCTGGCCATCGCGATGAACCGCCTTGGCGGACGTTCGAACTCGGGTGAAGGCGGCGAGAGCGTGCACCGCTTCGAGCCGGAGGAGAACGGCGACTGGCGCCGCAGCGCCATCAAGCAGGTGGCCTCCGGCCGGTTCGGTGTCACCAGCCATTACCTGACCAACTGCTCTGACATCCAGATCAAGATGGCCCAGGGCGCGAAGCCTGGTGAGGGCGGCCAGCTTCCGGGGCACAAGGTGTACCCGTGGGTGGCCGAGGTGCGGCACTCGACCCCAGGTGTCGGCCTGATCTCGCCGCCGCCGCACCACGACATCTACTCGATCGAGGATCTGGCACAGCTGATCCACGACCTCAAGAACGCCAACCCGGCCGCGCGTGTGCACGTGAAGCTGGTGTCCGAGAACGGCGTCGGAACGGTCGCCGCGGGTGTCTCCAAGGCACACGCCGACGTGGTGCTGATCTCCGGCCACGACGGCGGTACCGGAGCCACCCCGCTCACCTCGATGAAGCACGCCGGCGCCCCGTGGGAGCTGGGCCTGGCCGAGACGCAGCAGACCCTGCTGCTCAACGGCCTGCGCGACCGCATCGTGGTCCAGGTCGACGGTCAGCTCAAGACGGGCCGTGACGTCGTCGTCGCCGCGCTGCTTGGCGCCGAGGAATTCGGCTTCGCCACCGCGCCACTGGTGGTGTCGGGCTGCATCATGATGCGCGTCTGCCACCTCGACACCTGCCCGGTGGGTGTGGCCACGCAGAACCCGGTGCTGCGTGAGCGGTTCAACGGCAAGCCCGAGTTCGTCGAGAACTTCTTTATGTTCATCGCCGAAGAAGTCCGTGAACTCATGGCGCAGTTGGGCTTCCGGACCGTCAACGAGATGGTCGGCCAGGTCGGTGCACTGGACACCACCAAGGCCGCCGAGCACTGGAAGGCCCACAAGCTGGACCTGACGCCGGTGCTCTACGAACCCGAGTCGGCGTTCATGAACCAGGACCTGTACTGCAGCTCGCGGCAGGACCACGGTCTGGACAAGGCACTCGATCAGCAGCTGATCACCCAGAGCCGCGAGGCCCTGGATTCCGCTTCGCCCGTCCGTTTTTCGACAAAGATCACCAACGTCAACCGCACCGTGGGCACCATGCTCGGCCACGAGGTCACCAAGGCCTATGGCGGGCAAGGGCTTCCGGACGGCACGATCGACATCACGTTCGACGGCTCCGCGGGCAACAGCTTCGGCGCGTTCGTCCCGAAGGGCATGACGCTGAGGGTCTACGGCGACGCCAACGACTATGTCGGCAAGGGTCTGTCGGGTGGCCGGATCGTGGTCCGCCCCGCCGACGAGGCACCGGCCGACTTCGCCGCCGAGGACAACATCATCGCCGGCAACGTGGCACTGTTCGGCGCCACCAGCGGCGAGGCGTTCCTGCGCGGCCAGGTCGGCGAGCGGTTCGCGGTCCGTAACTCCGGCGCCCACGCGGTCGTCGAGGGCGTGGGCGACCACGGTTGCGAGTACATGACCGGCGGCAAGGTCGTCATCCTCGGACCCACCGGCCGCAACTTCGCGGCGGGCATGTCCGGCGGTGTCGCCTACGTCTACGACCCGGCCGGCGTGCTGGGTGAGAACCTGAACACCGAGATGGTGGAGCTGGAGGCCATGGAGGCCTCCGACGCCGAATGGTTGAAGGGCATCCTCACCGCCCATGTCGACGCAACCGATTCGGCTGTGGGACAACGGGTCCTGTCTGATTGGGTTAACGAGTTGAAGCACTTTGTGAAGGTCATGCCGCGCGACTACAAGCGTGTGTTGGCCGCAATCGCCGCCGCTGAACAGGCCGGCGAGAATGTCAACGAGGCGATCATGGCGGCCGCCAATGGCTGATCCGCGCGGTTTCCTCAAGCACACCTCGAAGGAACTCCCGACCCGCAGGCCGGTTCCGCTGCGCCTGAAGGACTGGAAAGAGGTCTACGAGGACTTCTCCCACGACAAGCTGCGGGACCAGGCATCACGATGCATGGACTGCGGTATCCCGTTCTGCCACAACGGCTGCCCGCTGGGGAACCTGATCCCCGAGTGGAACGACCTGGTCTACAAGGACCGGTGGCGCGACGGGATCGAGCGGCTGCACGCCACCAACAACTTCCCGGAGTTCACCGGACGGCTGTGCCCCGCCCCGTGTGAGGCGTCCTGTGTCCTTGGCATCAACCAGGATCCGGTGACCATCAAGCAGGTCGAGGTCGAGCTCATCGACAACGCCTTCGACCAGGGCTGGGTTGTCCCCAAGATGCCCGACGTGCAGACCGGCAAGAAGGTCGCCGTCGTCGGGTCCGGACCCGCCGGACTGGCCGCCGCCCAGCAGCTCACGCGCGCCGGTCACACCGTCACGGTGTTCGAGCGCGCCGACCGCATCGGCGGCCTGCTGCGCTACGGCATCCCCGAGTTCAAGATGGAAAAGCGCCACATCGACCGGCGTCTGGAGCAGATGGCGGCCGAAGGAACCCAGTTCCGGCCCGGCGTCAACGTCGGCGTCGACATCACCGTGGCGCAGCTGCGGCTGAACTACGACGCAGTCGTGTTGGCCGGGGGTGCCACCGCATGGCGTGACCTGCCGATCCCGGGCCGCGAGCTCGACGGCATCCACCAGGCCATGGAATTCCTGCCATGGGCCAACCGATTTGCCTCGGGCGACTTGGATGTTTCAGTCCTCGACGAGAACGGCCAACCGCCGATCACCGCCAAGGACAAGCACGTCATCATCATCGGCGGTGGCGACACCGGCGCGGACTGCCTGGGCACCTCGCACCGGCAGGGTGCGGCCAGCATCCACCAGTTCGAGATCATGCCGCGCCCGCCGGAGACCCGCGCGGACTCGACCCCGTGGCCGACCTACCCGCTGATGTTCCGGGTGTCCTCGGCCCACGAAGAGGGCGGCGAGCGCGTGTTCTCGGTCAACACCGAGGAATTCACCGGCGCCGACGGTCGTGTCACCGGCCTGCGCGCGCACGAGGTCAAGATGAATGCCGGCAAGTTCGAGAAGGTCGAAGGGACCGACTTCGAGCTCAAGGCCGACCTGGTGCTGCTCGCCATGGGCTTCGTCGGACCGGAGAAGGAAGGCCTGCTGAGCAAGCTCGGTGTCGAGCTGACCGACCGTGGCAACGTCTCCCGCGACGAGAACTTCCAGAGTTCGGTGCCCGGCGTCTTCGTCGCCGGTGACATGGGCCGTGGACAGTCGCTGATCGTGTGGGCGATTGCCGAGGGCCGGGCCGCCGCCGCTGGTGTCGACCGCTACCTCATGGGCAAGACCGCTCTGCCGGTGGTGATCAAGCCGACGGCAGCGCCGCAGCGCTAGGTTTCCGCGTTTCGACTCGCCAACCGGGGGGTGGAGAGGTGAGGCTGCGACGTCGCGTCGTCGTAGGTGCAGTAGTTGTGGCTGTCCTGGCGGTGGTGGTGCACAACCACCTGGTGCCGTTCGGGACCCATTTCTTCGGGTTGACCGAGAACAACTTCGACCTGGACACCTACCGCGCCGGCGTGCACGCCTCCTGGGACGGTAGGAGCCTGTACCAGGAACCGGCGCTGCGCGGCGCCTGGTTCGTCTACCCGCCGTTCGCGGCCTTCGTCCTGGCGCCGTTCGCCTGGCTCGGTTTCGACGTCGCCAAGTACGTCCTGCTGGCCCTCTCGATCTGCTTGCTGGCGCTCATCGCGTGGCGGATCCTGCGACTGGCCGGGATCCGCGCCGATCTGCGGCTCGGCGTGATGAGCGCAGCGCTCGCGGTGATCGCCGTGGATGTCGAACCGGTGCAGGCCACGCTGTGGTGGGGACAGATCAATGTCCTGCTCATGGCGATGGTGGCGCTCGACCTGCTGCGCCCGGAACAGTCCCGATGGCGGGGGATCGGGCTGGGTGTCGCCGCGGGCATCAAGCTCACCCCGTTGGTATTTCTCCCGTACCTGTTGCTCACCCGGCAGTGGCGGGCTTCGGCCACGGCCGCGATCACCTTTGTCGCGACGGCGGCGCTCACCTGGCCGCTGCTGCCGAAAGACAGTGCGTGGTTCTGGACTCACCTCGGCGACACCGCCCACATCAGCTCGATCGACCACCTGGCCAACCAGTCGATCAACGGATTTCTGGCCCGGTACTTCGCCCCGAACCCACGGCCGGAGTGGCTGTGGATCGTGGTGAGCCTGCTGGTACTCGCGGCATGCATGGCCATCGCGGCGTGGGCACACCGACGAGGCGAACGGGCACTGGCCGTGATGCTGGTGGGTTTGACCGGCTGCGCGGTGTCGCCGTTCAGTTGGGCAGCGCACTGGGTGTGGTTCGCCCCCGCGATCTTCTGGCTCGTCGCGAAGGCGTGCACGACGCAGGGTCATTGGGCCCGCGGCTGGGCGTACCGGGCTGTCGGGCTGCTCGCGTTGACCTTCATGTGGACACTGCACCGGCCCGGCCGCAACCACACCACCATGTACTTCAGCGGGGTGTACTGGAATTTCCTGGACCTGCGGCGCTTCTGGTCCGGCCAGATCGCGAGCGGTTGGTACCCGCTGGTGTTCGGATGCTTCGTGGTCGCGGCGGTCAGTTGGCTGCGGCTGAGCACGCCGCCGGAGCCGGACGATCCCGACGAGATCGCCATGACCTCAGACGACCTCGACGACTACCCGCCGGAGTTCCTCGACGAGGCGTTGGCGCGGGCCCAGTAAGGCAAATTTGAGAGATTTCTTAATTAACTGTCGTGACCTGCATCACAGCACGTAGATGGCTTGACCAGCGTCGAAATGTGATCCACATCTCGAAAAGGAGCCTTTCGGTCGCCTCAATCGCCACATTAGTCTCGTTAGAAACATCTGATGTTTTTGCGGCGTGCCTCGCCCAGTTTGCCGGATGGCGGGTATTTAATGACGTGGTGAGAGTGCTGCGGTAACGTAGAACTACGGGTACAGCAACCAGTAATTCGCAGGAGTGTTCACCGTGTACATCAACCCGATCAGTCGGTCACGGATGGGTCGTATTGCCTGGTCATTGTTCCGTCATCCGATGAAGAGCCGTGAGTTCCCGGCCAAGAACGAGCGCCTGGCCACGGCGGACGAGCTACTTCGCTTCGGTTTCTGACGGGTATCCGTCACAGCGCACGACGCCCTCGAATCGACGCAAAAGCGCCGGTCCGAGGGCGTAGCTGTTTGTGTCAGACGGTGAGCTGACCTGAGTCCCTGATTGCCTCGGCCAACGGTTCCAGCACGGCCGGATCGTAGGGCGGCGGCAGATAGATGATCGCCAGATCCAGGCCCTCGGCGCCCAGCGCCGCCGCCTCGTCGACGACCTTCGCGACATCGTGGTCCGGACCCAGCCGCACGTGCGCCGACAGGGTGATCTCCTTGGGGTCGCGGCCGAGATCGGCGCAATGCGCGGCCAGCACATCGCGCTTGCGGGCGAACTCCTCGGGTGGACCGCCTACGAAATTCCAGTGATCGGCGTACTTCGCGGTGATGCGCAGCGTGCGCTTCTCGCCACTGCCGCCGATGCAGAACGGCGGATGCGGCTGCTGCGGGCCCTTGGGCTCGTTGCGGGCATCCTTGAGTTGGTAGAACTTGCCGTCGAACGTCGTCGTGTCCTGTGTCAGCAGTCCTTTCAGGACCTCGCAGGCCTCCTCGAACCGGTCGAAGCGTTCCTTGATCGAGCCCAATTCGATTCCGTAGGCACCCGATTCCTCTTCGTTCCAGCCGGCGCCGATGCCGAGCTCGAGGCGGCCGTTGGAGACGATGTCGAGTGCCGAGGCCATATTCGCCAACACGGCGGGATGGCGGTAGTGGATACCGGTGACGAGCACACCGACGCGCAACCGCTCGGTGGCCTGGGCGAGCGCGGTCAGCGTCGTCCAGCCCTCGAGGCAGGGGCCCGACGAGTCGGAGAAGATCGGATAGAAGTGGTCGAACGTCCAGCCGGATTCGAAGACGTCGATCGTGTCGGCCGCTTTCCAGATGGCAAGCATGTCGGCCCAGGTCGTGTTCTGCGGGGATGTTTTGAAGGCGAAGCGCACGCCTTCAGAAACTAGTCCCGTCGCAGCATTCATTCCGGACGAACCGGTCAATGCTGATTCCGTATCTTCGGTGCCATTTAGACGCCGCAATCGGTAGTCTCAGGCAGGGAAATATGCGGAATCACGCGATCAGACCATCTGGGAGTAGACATGAGCGAGTACGCAGTCACCGATCCGGCGACCGCAAAGGTGGTCGCCACCTACCCGACCTCGACCGACGCCGAGATCCAGGCCGCCATCGAAGCTGCCGCCAAGACCGGCCGCACCTGGGCACGCACCACCACGGTGGCCGAGCGGGCCGCGCTCATCGGTAAGGTCGCCGCCCTGCACGAGCAGCGTCGCGAGCAACTCGCCGACGTCATCGTCCGAGAGATGGGCAAGCCGCGCGACCAGGCCCTGGGCGAGGTCGACTTCAGCGCCGCCATCTACCAGTACTACGCCGACAACGCCGAGAAGTTCCTCGCCGACGAGGAGATTCCCCTGCTTGAGGGCGAGGGCAACGCGGTGGTCAAGCGAGGTCCCGTCGGTGTGCTGCTCGGGATCATGCCGTGGAACTACCCCTACTACCAGGTCGCCCGCTTCGCCGGCCCAAACCTGATCGTGGGCAACACAATTCTGCTCAAGCACGCTCCGCAGTGCCCCGAATCCGCCGAACTGCTGCAGCTGATCTTCCTGGAGGCCGGGCTCCCGCAAGGCGCCTACGTCGACATCCGTGCCACCAACGACCAGGTTGCCGAGATCATCGCCGACCCCCGGGTGGCCGCGGTGTCACTGACGGGTTCCGAACGGGCCGGTGCGGCAGTGGCCGAGATCGCCGGCCGCAATCTCAAGAAGTGCGTGCTGGAACTCGGCGGGTCCGACCCGTTCATCCTGCTGTCCACCGACGATCTCGACGCGACGGTGGAAGCCGCCGTCGAGGGGCGGATGGAGAACACGGGGCAGGCCTGCAACGCCGCCAAGCGGTTCATCGTCGCCGAGGACATCTACGACGACTTCCTGACCAAGTTCACCGACAAGCTGCTGGCGGCCGCCGACGGGATCGCCCCGCTGTCCTCGGAACTGGCCGCCGAAAGGCTCGAACAGCAGGTCAAGGACGCCGTCGCGCAGGGTGCCGAGCTCAAGTCGGCAGGTGAGCGCCGCGGTGCGTTCTATCCGCCTGCCGTTCTCACCGGAGTGACCGAGGACAACGACGCCTACCGCCAGGAGCTGTTCGGCCCGGTGGCCGTGGTGTACAAGGCCGGTTCGGAAGACGAGGCCGTCGAGATCGCCAACGACACCCCGTTCGGATTGGGTTCCTACGTCTTCACCACCGATGCCGATCAGGCCGCCCGCGTGGCCGACCGGATCGATGCGGGCATGGTGTTCGTCAACGCGGTCGGTGCCGAAGGGGCCGAGTTGCCGTTCGGCGGCATCAAGCGGTCCGGTTTCGGGCGCGAGCTCGGCAGGTTCGGCATGGACGAGTTCGTCAACAAGAAGCTGATCCGTACGGTCACCTGACGCTGACGTGCGTTCGCGCATGCGCGATCGCATCGTCCAGCGAATCGAGCAGGTGGTTCTCGTGCCGTAGTGACTCGAACACGCCGACGTTGGCCAACAACTCGGCGTGTTCGGGTCGAACACCCTTGATGATCACCGTGATCCCGCGTGACTCCAGTTCGGTGGCGATCTCCGCGAGGGTGTGTGCGCCGGTGGCGTCGAGCATGCCGAGTTGCGACATCCGGATGATGACGACGGAAGTGTGTGGATGTTCGGCGTCCACGATCGCGCTCGAAATACGTTCGGCGGCACCGAAGAACATCGCACCGTCGAGCCTCAGTAGCGCGATCTCGTCGTCGCCGGGTAGCTGCGGACCGGGAAGTTCCTCTCGAACCACGCTGCTGCGCCGCGCCACGGAACGCAACGCGAAGAATGCGGCGACGACAATGCCGATCTCGACCGCCTCGATCAGGTCGAAGCACACGGTCACCACCGCGGTCAGAACGAAAGTCAGCGCATCGGAACGGGTGGAGCGCAGGATCTTTCGGACCGTGCCCGCCGAGATCATCCGGAACGACGTCACCATCAGCACTCCGGCCAGCGCGGCGAGTGGAATGGTCGAGACCGGTCCGGTCGCCAGATAGACCACACCGAGCAGCACCAGTGAGTGCACGATCGCCGCGACGCGTGTTCGGGCGCCGGCCCGGACGTTGACCGCGGTGCGCGCGATCGCGCCCGTTGCGGGCATGCCGCCGAAAACACCCGAAGCCACTGACGCCAAACCCTGCCCGACCAACTCGCGGTCGGGGTCGTACGGTCCGGTCGGTGACATCGTGGCCGCAACCCGCGCGGAGAGCAGCGATTCGATGGCCGACAGCGCGGCAATGGCCAGTGCCGCGCCGAGCAGGGTGCGCAAGGCGCCCAGATCGGCGTGGGGGAACACCGGGGCGGGCAGATGCGACGGCAACTCACCGATCGCGGCCACCGGGATGTGGAGGATGCTGACCAGCACGGTGACCACGATGACCGCTGTCAGGGATTCCGGAATGGCGCGGTGCAGGCGGGGGAGCGCGACCATCAGGAGCGCGACAACCCCAACCACCCCAAGGGTTTTCGCTGCGGCTGTCCACTCTGCCTGGGCGATCACCGTGATCGCGGCGGGCAGCGTGCGCTCGCCGGCGGGTGCCTGTTGGGCGAATGCGGCGGGGACCTGCTGCAGGAAGATGATCATCGCGATGCCCAGGGTGAACCCCTCGATCACCGGCCACGGGATGAACGTCACCGCCCGGCCCAGGCCGGTGACGCCTGCGGCCAGCACCACCAGCCCCGCCACCACTGTCACCAGTGCGATGCTGCCGAGTCCGTGTTGCGCGACGATCGGCGCGAGGACCACCGCCATCGCTCCTGTCGGGCCGGACACCTGCACGTGCGAACCGCCGAACACCGCCGCGACCAGGCCCGCCACCACTGCCGTGACCAACCCTGCGGCGGCTCCCACCCCCGAGCTGATCCCGAAAGCCAACGCCAACGGCAGTGCCACCACGCCGACGGTCACCCCGGCGAGGATGTCGCGGCGCCACGAGCGCGGCAGTTCGGTGTAGTCGCCGCGGTTGGGCAGTAGCCGAGACATGGTGGGACCTGACGAATTGATGGATTGAAGAATATCTCAATCCACTGTAGGGCTGCCCGTCATAGGGCGCAAATGCACGTCCCGATGCGGGCACACTGGAGGTATGAACGGCGTCCTGTACTTCGACGGCAACTGTGGCATGTGTACCCGCAGCGTGAACGCTCTGACGAGCCGGCAGCGCACCGGCGATCTGCGGACCGCGCCATTTCAGGCCGCCGGCACCGCTGACCGGCTCGGGGTGCCGGCCGATCAGATGCTCGAAGCGGCATGGTGGCAGGACTCCTCGGGCGAGGTGTACCGCGGCGCCGAAGCGATCAACGCCGCCGTCTCGGCCGGGTTCGGCACCAGGATTCCGTTGCGCGTGTACCGGGTGCCGGGGGTACGTCAACTGCAGAACGCGGTCTACCGCTGGGTCGCGACGCATCGCTACCGGTTCCCGGGCACCACGCCGCACTGCGCGGCGCGGCCGGGGGACTGCTGAGCAGTGCCCATGGACCCGGTGACCGCACTACGTCAGATCGCGTACTACAAGGATCGCGCCCGGGAGGACCCGCGGCGGGTGATGGCCTACCGCAATGCCGCCGACATCGTCGAGGCGCTGTCCGATGCGCAACGGGAACGCCTCGGCGCGACGAACGGTTGGCAGTCGTTGCCAGGGGTGGGGCCCAAGACGGCGAAGGTGATCGCCCAGGCATGGGCCGGCCGGGAGCCCGACACCCTCGTCGAATTGCGTGAGGCGGCTGTCGATCTCGGGGGTGCAGAGGTGCGGGCCGCACTCCGGGGAGACTTGCACGTGCACTCCAACTGGTCGGACGGATCCGCTCCGATCGAGGAGATGATGCTGGCCGCGCGCGACCTCGGACACGAGTACTGCGCGCTGACCGACCACTCGCCACGGCTCAAGATCGCCAACGGGCTGTCCCCAGACCGGCTGCGTGAGCAGCTCGACGTCATCGAGGACCTACGCGAGGCTGTGGCCCCGATGCGGATCCTGACCGGGATCGAAGTCGACATCCTCGAAGACGGATCGCTGGACCAGGAACCCGAACTGCTGGAACGCCTGGACGTGGTGGTGGCAAGCGTGCACTCGAAGCTGGCGATGGACTCGGAAGCCATGACCCGGCGAATGGTCAAGGCCGTCTCGAATCCGCACACAGATGTGCTGGGGCACTGCACCGGACGCCTGGTCACCGGCGGCCGCGGCATGCGGCCCGAGTCGAAATTCGATGCCGAGAAAGTCTTTACGGCCTGCCTCGAACACGGCACGGCCGTCGAGATCAATTCCCGTCCCGAGCGGCGCGACCCGCCGACCCGGCTGCTGACGATGGCGCTGGAGATCGGCTGCGTGTTCAGTATCGACACCGATGCACACGCACCCGGCCAGCTGGATTTTCTCGGCTACGGGGCCCAGCGCGCCCTGGACGCCGAGGTACCGATCGAGCGCATCGTCAACACCTGGCCCGCCGACGAACTGCTGGAGTGGGCCTCAGGCGGCTGAGGTGAACGGATTGTGTTCGGCGATCAGCTTTTCCATCCTGGCCTCATCGAGCCGGACCCGGATGGTGGTGGCTTCCTGCTGATCGCGGATCACCTTGGCCAGGGTGAACGAGCTCGTCACGAGGAATAGGACCGTCATCGCCAGGAACAGGCGCTGCCACAGGTCCAGGGGCAGGAACAGGACCCCGCCGAGCAGACCGAGAAAGCTGGCCCCGAAAGCGATGGCGGCCTGGAGGAAGAATGCGGCGGTGACCCTGGATGAGTCGTTGAAAGCGTTCATGTCTCGCAGCTTGTCGTAGTCCGGGGTGCTGCGGATGGGGGACATTACTCAGATTTCATGCTCAGTTCCGTTGCCACGGCCGCAGCACATCGGCGGACGATCCTCGGTCCAATACCGCACTGCGGGTGACCGGCCGAATTCGACAGGCTCGTAAACTCACGCGATGCACGCGGAACTCGGCATCGACACCGTCATCACCCTGCTCGCCGCCGGCCTGATCTTCCTGCTGGCCCTGGTGCTCGGGGTGTGGAAGTACCGGCAGATGGCCACCAGCGAGAATCACCTGGCCCACCCGTACGTCGACATCGCCCACCGGGCCGCGCTGCTGTACTCCTTCGCGACGCTGCTGGTCGCGGTCTTCGTCGAACTCAGCGCCTGGCCCACGTGGGTGAACCTCGCCGCAGCCATGGTGCTCGTGCTGTTCTTCGTCGTCGCCATCGCCGCCTACATCGAGCACGGTGCCAAGCGCGACACCACCAACCAGTTCGAGAAGCCCACCACATCACTGCACGCCGGGATGATCGCCCTCATCGTCGGCGAGATCGGTGGGTTCGCCGTGCTGCTCGCGGGATTCATTGCCGGACAGTTCTTTTAGCACGCGCAACTCTTCTAGTAGGGCAGCGTCGGCATCTCCAGGCCCGGATCACGTCCGACCAGCACACCGCGGGTCAGCATCGCGTTACCGAACCGCTGCCGCACCTCATCGATGGCGCCGTCGATCGCGACCGGATCGGGTTCCGAGTCGAAAGGCAGCTCCAACTGCTGGCTGCCCTGGTGGTCGATGTTGGATACCGCGAACCCGATCAGTGTGAGCCCGCGCTCGGCGATCACGGGAGCTGCGGCCGTCACCAGTGCGCGGGCCGCGGCCAGGACCGCGTCAGTTGATGCGGTAGCCCGGGGCAGGGTGTGCGACCGGGTGGCCCGGCCGAAATCATCGAAGCGCAAACGTAATACGACGGTGCGTCCGGTCCGGCCGGCCCCGCGCATCCTGCGGGTGATGCGGTCGACGAGGTTGACCACCACGACATCCACCTCCGCGGCCGACATCGTATTGCCGCGCCGGCCGAGCGCACGTTGGGCGCCGACCGAACTGCGCCGGACCCCTGTCGTCACCCGGCGTCGGTCGATGTTGCGCGACAACGCATACAGCTGTCGCGCCATCGCACCGCCGACCATGGGCCGCAGAGCAGACTCGGGCAGCTCGGCCACATCGGCGACGGTCTCGATCCCGTGGGCATGGAGCTTCTCGGCCGTCTTGGCGCCCACACCCCACAGCCGGCGCACCGGCAACGGATGCAGGAACGCCAGTTCGCGATCGGGCGGGACCAACAGCAGCCCATCCGGTTTGGCCACCTGGCTGGCCACCTTGGCCAGGAACTTGGTGCGTGCGATGCCGACGGTGATGGGCAGGCCCACCTGCTCGCTGACCTGCTCGCGCAGCCGTCGGGCGATCTCCACCGGAGTGCCGGACACCCGCCCCAACCCGGACACGTCGAGAAACGCCTCGTCCACCGACAGTGGCTCGACCACCGGTGTGGTGTCGTGAAAGACCTCGAACACGTGCCCGCTGGCCTCCGAATACGCCGACATCCGCGGCGGCACCACGATGGCCTGCGGGCACAGCGTCCGGGCCTGACCACCACTCATCGCCGTGCGGACCCCGAACGCCTTGGCCTCGTAACTGGCCGCCAGCACCACGCCGCCGCCGACGATCACCGGGCGGCCGCGCAGCGCCGGATCGTCGCGCTGCTCGACTGATGCGTAGAACGAGTCGAGATCAGCGTGCAGGATAGCGGCCTGCGGAGCAGGCGATTGAGCCTGAGCCTGCGGAGCGGTGGGTGAGCCCGACACGAACATATGTTCGCATAGGTGGCGGACGGGTTAGAGGGGCCGGCCGTAGATGCTGGTCAGCCAGATGTGGGCAAGGGTGTCGACCACCTTGTCGTAGGCGACCGCGGGTTGTTCGGCGCCCAGAGCCGCCATGATGGTGCGCTCGTTCATCAAGTTGAGCGAGGTCGCCAGGTCCATCGCGGGAATGGTCTCCGGGGCGGCGCCGCGCTCACGCTCAGCGGTGATCAGGGCGGCGGTGAGGTTGATCCACTTCTGCATGAGCCCGGACCAGAACACCCGGAACTCCGGGCTGCTGTTGAGTGCCTCGGTACCGGCGCGTGCGGTGGCCGGATGCGACCCGAACGAGCTGACGAAGATCTCGATCCCGTGCCGGATCGCCCGCTTGGGGTCGGTGGGCATGTCCTCGAGTGCGCTGTCGAAACCGGTGTCCGCCCGCTTGATCAGCGGGTCGATCAGCGACAGCAGGACCGCTTCCTTCGATGAGAAGTAGAAGTAGAACGTCGGCCGGGAGATCCCGGCACCTTTGGCCAGGTCGTCGACCGATATGTCGGCGAACTTCTTGGTCTCCAGCAGCTGCCGGGCGGTCTCGAGGATGGCCGCCTCACGGTCGTCGCCCGATGGTCGGGCGGCGCGTCGACCGCGGGGGGCGCGCGTCGTACCGGAGGTGGTCACAACGAGCAGCCTAACACCGCGTTGAATTTATCAACAGACTGTTGACCGACTCAACACCATGTTGATACCGTCGGTCCCATGAACGAACACTTCGATGTTGTGATCGTCGGCGCCGGCATCTCCGGCATCAGCACGGCCTGGCATCTGCAGGACCGTTGCCCCACCAAGAGCTACGTGATGCTCGAGCGCCGGGAGAACATCGGCGGCACCTGGGACCTGTTCAAGTACCCGGGCATCCGCTCCGACTCGGACATGTTCACCCTCGGGTTCCGGTTCAAGCCGTGGGAGTCGGCCAAATCGATCGCCGACGGCCAGTCGATCTGGAACTACATCAACGAGGCTGCCGACGAGAACGGCATCCGGAAGCACATCCGCACCGGCCACAAGGTGGTGTCGGCGGACTGGTCCGACGCCGAGAACAAGTGGACCGTGACCGTCGAGCACGATGGCGAGGAGAAGCAGATCACCTGCTCGTTCCTGTCGGTGTGCAGCGGCTACTACAACTACGACGAGGGTTACTCACCGGAGTTCCCCGGCTCCTCGAACTTCAAGGGCCAGATCGTCCACCCCCAACACTGGCCGGAGGATCTGGATTACGCCGGCAAGAAGATGGTCGTGATCGGCTCGGGTGCCACCGCGATCACGTTGATCCCATCGTTGGTCAACGGCGGCGTCGGGCACGTCACCATGCTGCAGCGCTCGCCCACGTACGTCGGATCGTTGCCTCTGGTCGATCCGTTCGCCGTGAAGACCAACAAGTACCTGCCGAAGAATCTCGCGCATTTCGCGAACCGCTGGAAGGCCGTCGGGTACAGCACCGGCCAGTACCAGATCGCGCGCCGCTTCCCGTCGATCTTCAAGCAGTTCCTGCGCAAGATGGGCACCCGCCGGCTGCCCCAGGACTTCGATTACGACAAGCACTTCAGCCCGCGTTACAACCCGTGGGATGAGCGAGTCTGCCTGGCGCCCAACGGCGATCTGTTCAAGGCCATCCGGTCGGGCAAGGCCGATGTCGTCACCGACACGATCGACACGTTCACCGACAAGGGCATCAAACTCAGCTCCGGGCAGGAGCTCGAGGCCGACATCATCGTCACCGCGACCGGTCTGAACATGCAGTTGTTCGGCGGTGCCCAGGCCCTGCGCAACGGCGAGCCGATCGACCTGTCGGACACGATGACCTACAAGGGCCTGATGCTCTCCGGTGTTCCCAACATGGCGATCACCTTCGGCTACACCAATGCGTCCTGGACGCTCAAGGCGGATCTGGTCTCGGAGTTCATCTGCCGCGTGCTGAACTACATGGACGCCAACGGTTTCGACCGCGTCGAGGCCCAGCACCCCGGCACCGCTGTCGACGAGATGCCGTTCATGGACTTCACCCCGGGATACTTCCGGCGTGCCATGGACAGCCTGCCCAAGTCGGGGTCGGAGGCGCCCTGGCGGCTCAAGCAGAACTACTTCTTCGACCTGCGGACCATCCGCTACGGCAAGGTCGACGAGGAGTCGCTGATGTTCACCAAACACCGTGCGGCCGTGAAGGTTAGCTAGGCAATAAGCGAGAAAAGCCCCCACCTTCATCAAGGTGGGGGCTTTTCTCGCTTCTGGTTTTAGGAAGCGGCGACGACCACGATGCCGTCCTCGTCGGCATAGGCGATCTCGCCGGGGATGAAGGTGACGCCGCCGAAGCTGACCTCGACGTCGCGCTCACCCTCGCCGGTCTTGGTGCCCTTGCGCGGGTTGGTGCCCAGCGCCTTGATCCCGACATCGATGGTGCGCAGCGCGGCGGCATCGCGTACCGCGCCGTGCACGATCACCCCGGACCAGCCGTTGTCGGCGGCCAACCCGGCGATGATGTCACCGACCAGCGCGGTGTGCACCGAGCCGTCACCGTCGACCACGAGCACCCCGCCGTTACCCGGGGTGGACAGGATCGACTTCAGCAGGGCGTTGTCCTGGAAGCAGCGCACCGTGGTGATCGGCCCGGCGAACATGGTCCTGCCGCCGTAGTTCTGCAACTGCAGATCGCAGCTACGGACGTCGGGGTAGATCTCGTCGACCAGATCAGCGGTGGCGCGCGGTTCGATACTCACCCCGCGATTATCGCAGCCCGCTAGCGACCGACACTTTGCACGATGATGTCGTGCACGAACTGGGCCAGCCCAGGCTCTGCATCGTCGTAGTAGCGGGCGAAGCGCTCGTCGTCGACATACATCTGCGCCAGGCACACATGCATGTCGTCACTGCAGTCGTAGAACCGCGAGATGGTGGCGCGATGCCGTGCCGCCAACTCGTCGGCCTGCGCCGAGCCCGGTTCGACCCCGGTGCGCTTACCCTCGGCTAGGGCGTCGAGCAGCGCGTCGTTCTCGGCCTTGAACTCGATCCAGTCCCGCTTGGTCATCTGCGCGGTCCGTTGCCGGGACTGTTTCCACTCCTCGGTATCGGCCCAGCGCGCTTCGGCCTCCTCGGCGTGCTCGTCGAAAACGGCGCTGCCGAAGATCTCCACCTGCTCCTCGGCGGTCAGCTGAATTCCTCTGTCGTGGGCGCTCATCAATTCCTCCACTGCCTTGATGGTCTGCTGCAGCTGCTCGGCCTGATCGCACAGGACGCTGTGCTGGCGTTGCAGGTGGGCGAGCACGTCGGCATCCGGATCGTCGAGCAGGGACCGGATCTCATCCAGCGCCAGCCCGACCGACCGGTACACCAACACCAAATGCAACCGCTCGATATCGGCGTCGGTATAGCCGCGATAACCCGCCGCGGTACGCACGCTGGGCACCACGAGACCGACGTGGTCGTAGTGATGCAGAGTCCGCACCGAGATCTCCGTCAGCGCGGCCACCGCGCCGACGGATCTCACCTGCGGATCTGCGTGCACGAGGCCACTATCGACCCTGACGTCGCGTCAGGGTCAAGCCCGGGTCAGCTGTCCTCGGAATGCCGACGGCTGAGCACGACCAGGAGCAGGGCCAGGACGCCTACGGCCACCGCCGCGGCAAGGGGCAGCTTGGACGACGGGCTCTCGCTCAGTGCGGATGGCACCGGGCCCGACACTGGATTGGCGGCCGAGGTGACAGTCGACTTGGCTTGGGCGGCAGTCTCTTTGGCTGCCTTGGCGACATCCGGCAGGGGGATGACGGGCGCGGGGGCTGGTTCGGCCGGGGGCGGGGCGGCGGGAGTAGCCGGAGCGGGAGTAGCCGGAGGAGCGGGCGGCGCTTTCTTGGCCGGGGCCTTCTTCGCCGGAGCTTTCTTGGCGGCCTTGGCCGGGGCCTTCTTCGCCGGGGTTTTCTTGGCGGGGGCCTTCTTCGCGGCGGCCTTCTTGGCCGGCGGAGGGCCGGGTTTGGGGGCCGGAGTGGGCGGAGCAGGATCCGCGCCGGCCGCTGATGCGTCGGCCGCAGCCGACTCGGCCCCGGTCTCGGGCTTCTCGGCGGGTTGATCCTGCTGCTCTGCCATCTGGCTGCTCCTTTGCAGTGTCCGGTGTTCCGCGCGAGCGCGGGGGGTAGGGCCGGCAGTGTTTCCCATCATGCCAGGCGCCGCAGCGGTCAACCCGTGACGGCCAGAACCGCGGCGAGCGTGACCGCCACAGCCATGATGCCCAACTCCACCAACGAACGGTTCTGTGACAGTGCGGCGCTGCTGCGATGGGCCCGCGCCGCAGGCAGCCACTGCGCCCGGTTATGCCAGGCCAACGTCAACAGGGCCGCGGTCACCACGACCTTGACCGTCAACACCTGGCCGTAGGCGGTCGTCCACAGATCGGCAGGCGAGTTCAACCTGATCGCCGCCCCGGCCACCCCGGCGACCAGCAGCACGCCCACGCACGACAGCGACAACTGCGAGAACCTGGGCAACACCCTCGCCCACTGACCCCGGTGCGTCACGGTGAGCACCAAGGCGGCGAGGACGCCGCACCACACCGCGGCGGCCAATGCGTGCACCGCCACGGCCATTCCGCCGACCGGACTCTCGGACAGATGCCCAGCCAGTGTCCTGGCCGCCATACCGACGGCGGCCAGGCCGAGCGTGACGACGGTTGTGGTCGCACCTCGCGGGGCCAGGATCGCCACCGCAGCGACGATCAACGCGGCTGCCACACCCACCAGCCCCGAACGGCCCGCGGTCGTGTGGAGGCCGAAGTCGGTCAGGGTGCGGACGCCGATCTGCCAGAACCCGACGCCCGCGGTCTGCGCCGCCTCCACAGTCAGCCGCACGACCTCGGCCAACAGCCAGGCGGCTGCCACCAGCCCGAGCGGTCCCGCGGCTCTGCGACACAATTCGGCGCGGTAACGGTCGGATTCGAGCAGCGGCACCGCAGCCAGGCCGAGGGTCACGATGGCGGCGCCGTCAGCCAGCGCCCGGATCAGCGCGCCGGTCACCGCTGGCGCCGGACCGCCCACCAGGCTCCGCCGCCGATGAGGACGGCGGCGACCAGCACGAACGGCCACACCACGATGCCGCCGTCGGACTGCGCAGGCGCCGACGCGGCCGCGCCCGGCGTGCCCGATCCGGCCACCGTCAGGTCGAACGACCAGGAACCCGAAACCACGTGCCCGTCGGCCGAGGTCACCCGGTAATTGACCGTGTACGTTCCGGCCGGGCCGAGCGGACGGACCCCGACGCTGAGTACCGCGCCGGCCACGGTCGGATCGCCCTCGGACCACAGGTTGTTGTCCGGCCCGACGACCGTCATGTTGGCGAAGGCAGGCTGCAGTGCCTCGTTGAACGTGGCGCTCACCCGCGGCGGTGAGCTGCTCAGCGAGGAATGTTCGGCCGGGTCGGTCGCGATCCGGGCCGCATGTGCGGACGCCGCAGGGGCTCCGAGCAGTGCGGACGCGGCCAGGATCAGTCCGCTCAGAATGGCGGCCGGCAGGCGGCTCATGACCGGCGCCGGTTCAGCAGGGACGCGACCACCGCGGCTGCTGCCACGATCAACGCCCCGCCGGCGAGCCATCGTGCGGAATTGTCGACGGTGCCTGCGGGCTGTGCGACGGCAGGAGCGGTTTGGCTGGGCGCCGGAGCGGCCTCGGTTCCGGTGAGCGCCAGCTGTGGAGCCGGATGTTCGGGCTCGCTGCCGTCGGGCAGGGGCGGCTGATCCCAGCGGACCACCGAGCCGTCGGAGTAGGTCTGGGTGACGGGAAAGCTCGCGGTCGCCGCGTCGGGAAGCTTGACCGACACCCGGAACAGCGCGAACTGCTCGGATGAGATGCCTACCCCGGGCGCCGCCGTCCACGTCACCGTCCGGACCGTGCCCGCCGCGGTGTCACGGTCGAGCTTGGCGGCCCAGCCCGGCATCACCTCGGTGCGGGCCGAGGCCACGTTGGGCAGGTCGACTTTCAATTGTGTTGTCAGCGCACCGGTATCGGACTCGCCGGGAACCCGAAAGGTGAGTACCGAGGTGGTCCCCGGCGTCGGATTGTCGGCGTCGACGTGGACATGGGCCCAGGCCGGCGCGGCAGTGAGCAGACCGGCGGCGGCCACCGCGGAGGTCGCGAGTAGGGCGCGCGAGGACGCCCCGGTGAAGGGTTGCATTGGTGTCTTTCGTGGGTCGGGTCGGATGGTCAGGCAATGACGCCGACCGGCGGACCCCGGTGCGACACCGAAGCGGCGAGGAGACGGGCGGAGTGCAACGGCTGATCGGCGCTGCGTGCCGTGCCGCCGGCGGCCGATTCGGGTGCGACGCGGCCATTCCGCACAATCACGCGGACCACCCGCGAAACCGTCGCCGAAAGGCGCGCACCACAAGCGATCAGACCCGCGCCGAGCGATACCGCGGCCACATGCGTGCCGAACATGGCCAGGCCCGGCTGAGCGTCGTGCACGTGACCGGCCGTGGCCAACAACGCGTGCGCCAGCAGTTGGCCGGCGCCCAGCAGGCCCCACAGCACCACGGTGCGGTTCGCGGCGGCCAGGTTCGCGGCCAGCGCACCCAATGTCACCGAGAGCACGAGGAGTTGGGCGGCCACGGCCCCGTCCGGCAGGCCGCCCCCGGCGACGCCATGGGCGGCGATGGCCAGCGCAGCGGTGAGTGCGCCGACGGCCGTACCGCGCAGCGGGGCTGCGGAGTCGATACGGGCGGCGCCGGCCATGGAGCTGAGCTAGACCAACCCGAGCCGCGCCATCAGATCGGCGTCGATGCCGTCGAGCTGAGCGGTGATCGCCGCGTGGGCACCCCGGCGGCGCGCGGTCGGCATGTTCTCGGCGGCCGTCACGGCTGCGGCCAGATCGGTGAGGCGCTCGTTGATCGCCGAAACGAACTGCTTGGTCTCGGCGTCCTTGGGTTTCTTGTCGGCGACCTGGCGCAGGGTCTGCTCGGCCCCGGAAATGCGCGCGGACAACTCGGCGCCGTGCCCGGAGAACTGACCGAGCTGAGCCAACGGGACGCCGAGACGATCAGCGCGACGTTCGTCCAGGGCGCCACGGGCGGCCGTGGCGGCCCGGTAGATCAAGGGCACGAGCACCGGTGCCAGCAAACGCGTGACGGTGAGCACGCGGCGAATCCGGGTGGGGGAGAGCAGGCGCCCTTCGCGGGCCGCCTTCAACTCGGTCTCGGCGACTTTGAGGGCATTGCGGTCACTGTCCCGCTGCGCTTTGACCTGAGCTTTGAGAGCCCGCTGCGCAGATTTTTGATCGGACTTGATGCGACGAGCCTCATTCTTTGCGGTGAGCCGGGCCTCCAGCTTGGCCTTCGCCTTGATGGCGCGGGCTTCGGCGCGGCGGGTGGCGCGGCTTTTTCGTCGCGTGAACAGGCCCATTCCGGTTGCCTCCCGGTCAATTCGTCGTGTGTTCGTGGTCACCGCAGAACTGCTGCAGACCCACAGTATCGTCCGGTGGATTTGCTCTGCTGCGGCTCCCCGCTACGGGCCCGGGTAATCGCCTCAGCTAGCAAATTTGGACTGCCCGATTGTGCAAGAATCAGATTCATCAATCGAAGCTGTTGGGCGGTGCGCGAAAGGGTGGTGACAACGTGCGTTCGCGGTTGCGCGTCGCCGCCTCGACCGGTCTGGTGCTTACGGGCCTGATCACCGCCGGTGTCGGAGGGGCATTGGCATTTGCCGATCCCGATCGGGGTCGGCCCGACAGCGGCCAGGGATCCTCGAATGGTGCCGGCAATGGCCATGACGGGCACAGCGGCAAGGACCACGGCCAAGGCCATAGCCGGGACGGCGACTCCCAGGGCGAGGACGGCGACGGCAGCGGCTCGCCGGGCACGCGTCCGTCCCACAGCGGCACCCGGCCCACGGGCAAGCCGACCAAGCCGACGGGCCGACCGACCAAGCCAACTGGCAAACCGACGGACACGGGTGAACCGTCGGGAACGGGCCAGCCCTCCGGGACCGGCACGCCCCCGCAAACGGGGACAGGCACGGGGACGGCCACCGCGACGGCCTCCGGTACCGAGACGCCACCCACCTCAAACCCGTCGGAGACTTCTGCCGAGCCGACCACTTCCGAGGCCACAACGACACCGGGGACGACATCGGGGACCACTGCGCCCACTACGCCTTCGACGACTCAAATGACGTCGACCACGGAGTCGACCGCGGTGACCACCACGAAGTCCACGGAGCCGACGACCACGAAGACGACCGAGTCGACGACCGAGACAACCTCGGCTACGACGTCTCCGACAAGTGCGACGACCACGACGCTGATCGGCGGTCCTACTCGCGGTGGCGGGGAGTGGGGTCCCGGTGTCCCGACTCCCTTCGACTTCCCGCGCCCACCGGTCCTCCAGATACCCGTCGCGCAGACACAGGCTCCCGACGCGGCCGTGCCACCCCCGCCCGGTCTGGCCGCAGCGGCCGGGGTACCGCCGATCGCCGTCCCGGTGATCGCACTGCCGGTCATCGTGCCGCCGCTCGCGGTGCCGTTGGGCGCTCCGGGCTCTGACCACGGGCCGCAGTCCGGGCCGTGGTCGGGACCCGTGCAACCCAGCATCAAGATGCGCTCCGGGTCGCCGCCGCCCGCCGCTGTCGGGTTGGACGCCGCGATGCCCGTGGCTTTCCGGGCGGGGTACGCGGACTACCTGCGCACCGCGAACACAATGGAACTCGCGGCAGTGGCGCTGCCCGGGGTTACCGGGATGATGGCTCTGACCGGCCTCGGTGGATTCGTGGGCTACCGGCAGGCGAAAGCCGGCCGTACGGTCCGAATCGATGCCAGTCGGTTCATGAGTTAGCACGACTTGGAAGAATCCAGGGTGGAAAGGGGGGATCATGTCCGCCAGTCGAAGCGTCACCCGCGCTGTCAACGAGGTTCTCGACCTCGCCCCGCGACAGGGTGAAGTCACGTTGACCCGTCTGGTCGACGCGGTGAGTGAAGATCGCGGCAGACCCATCGAGCTGACCATGGCCGAACTTCCACCCGGGGTGTGCGGGCAGTGGCGGCAGTACGCCGACCGCGACGTCTTCCTCATCCAGCAGGGTCTGCCGGCCTGGGACCGCACCCTGGCTCACGAACTCGGACACCTGGTCCTGGGCCACGAAGGCATCTCGATCGTCGACGCAGCGGCCGCCACCGCCGAGGTGGCCACCTCGGATCTGATCAGCTACATGCTGAACCAGCGGACCGGCTGTATGGGGCCCAACGGCGAGGACATCGAGCAGGAAGCCGAGGATTTCGCCGCGCTCCTGCTCTACCGCCTCGGCCGGTTGCCGTCCGACCGGTCGTCGATCGTGCAGGTCCGCCTCGGAGAGGCGTTTGGTTGATCGTCTGGGTGATCGCCGGCCTACTCGGTCTGGCTACCGGCCTGCGCATCGGTTGGGCTCTGGTCAACAAGCAATCCCTGGTGAGCTCCGCGATGATCCTCTCGTTGGGCAGCCTCGGTGTCGTAGCCGCGCTGAACTGGGAGCCGCTCGCCCTGCTGATCGACACGGTGGTGCACTGGCCCAACATCGCGGCCGGCCTGAGCCAGGTCGCGCTGATCGCCTGTGCGGCAGGCAGTTGCGTCATGATCACGACTGCCTCCTCGGGCCGTTCGGCCACGCTCACCCGTCGTATCGCGCTGATCCAGTACGGCATCGCCGGCGTCGTCGCGGTGATCAGCCTGGTGATCTTCTTCGCCGCAGGCAGGCAACCGGAGATGTCCCCGGCCGAATACCTGCGCCGGGACCTTGGGTCCCACGGTGCTTCGTGGCTGCTGCCACTGCTCTACGTGTTCCTGGCGCTCACCCTGGTGGTCTGGGCCGGCCTGCGTTACTCGAATCGCAGCCGGCGTGGACGGGCGCTGTTCCTGTTCACCGTTGGCATGGTGCTGATCGTGGCTGCCAGCGGCTTCGTCCTACTCAGAGCGGTGGGCCGGACCGAACCCGTCGGAGTCGGCGCCGCGGCCACCCTTCTCGGTTGTGCGATGGTCATCGTGGCCGCCGGATCGCTGCTGCCGAGCGTCGAGGACTGGTTCGGTGCGCACCACGAATTGCGGACCATCAAGCCGCTTCTGAACGAATTGGCCCGGCGCCAGCCCGATGTCGGCATCGGCGTACGTCCGCGCGGACCGTTGGTGTTCCGCGTCGCCGAACGGATGTCGCTGATCTCCGATGCGCTCTACCTGGAGGCGACCGCCGCTGATGCGCGGCAGCATCAGACGGCTGCGCCGCGTGGCGCAAGCGGATCGGGAGAGCCAAGCGACACAACACAATTGGACGAGGTGGAGCGACCCGATGTACCACCGCGGGAGCAGGCCAAGGCGATCGCCCAGTGGATCTACGACACCCGCGAGGGTGACAAGGATTCCGAGTTTCCGGGGCTCGCCTGGTTGAGCCAGCCCGAATCGTATTCCGACCGGGAATGGATTCTCGCGATCTCCGAGCGGTACCGGGAAATGAACGGCGCGGCGACGCGCAGCTGAAACCCGCGCGAGTGGGAACCGAATGGGCCCCACTGACGTGGGTTTCAGCGCGCGAAGGTGCCGGCCGAGACCGACGAATCAGTCGTCGAGGTGTTCCCGGCGGCGCAGTTCATCGACCTTCTGGACCAGATCCTGCTGAGCTTCGTTGGACAGCCCGACAGTACGGGCAGCGATCCGGCGGATCCCCTCGTCACGCATGCTGGCCAGCCAGGTCAGTTCCTTGTCGAGCTTCTCGTAGTACTCGTCGTCGGTGAAGTAGGCAGGCTTGATCCGGAAGAAGTTGGCAAGTGCGGCCATGGTTGCCTGCGACGGGTTTGTCCGGTTGCCCGAACGGAGCTGCGACAGGTACGGAGCCGACATGGTGACGCCCTCAGACTTCAGTGCGGCGATCACCTCGGCAGACGTGTGGGGTCCGCGCCCAGGTGGATAAACCGTATCGAACAGGCGGTTTAGGCGGGCGGCGAACGTCTTGCTCATCGATTTGACCTCCACATGCTTCATGAGCGGTACGAATTAGGCGGCGTATTTGCTGACCATCGTAGCGAGTGTTGTGACGACAACCAAGTGCAAACGCCACAAAAGTTAAACTGGCTTTGCGTTTTGACCCCCTCGGCTGCGGATACCCGGACCTTCGCCGTGGGGGGTAAGCGGGATTGCACCGTCTGGCAATGCAAAAGGTGACGGTTGCGTTGTATTGGGCGCGGTGAGCTGCGAGCACAGGGGCGCCCGATCATGATCAACATCTTGGCCGGCAACCGATGCAGGGCCGTGACTAGCGGAAACAGATATTTGCTAGAGTGCCGACCTCCGGTCGCGTCGGATTCCGCGCGAGGCCGTTGTCGGACGACGTGGAACACGTTACAGGTTGGGCGGTGGAATGCCCGTCAACCCCCTCGCGCGCGATAGCCAGACGGGGCCGGCTGGATTCTGGGACCGATTCCGGAAGGTAGTTGCCGGGCGGAAACAGGCGGAGGTTTCCGTCGTCGCCAGACAATCATTGGCACAAATGCGGGTACGGGGACGGTTGCGGCGGGACGCCACGGCTATCTGGAGCCCGTGCCGGGTCGCCGACATCGGCGATCCTGCTCTGACGCTGACACCTGCGCCTGCGGACATGGCGACCTTTCGACACACCGCCGATACCTGCCGCTTGCGCGGCTCACCCATATACGGTCGAAGGTGTCGCCCACCGCATCGCAGGTTGTCGGCCGGGCTCAAGGCCAGCATGTCGACACGACGATTGCGGGGCTTCCGCCCTTCGCTGATCTAGAGGACCATAGCCGCTGTCTGGCCGACCCGCCAGGTTTCTTATCCATTTTCGGAAGCTGGACTCTCCTTGTTGGAGAAGATGTCCCGCTCCTGGTGTACCTACGCCGCCAAAAGCATCGCCAGAATCGCCGTATCGGGGTGACTGATCGGATCAACACCCACCCTGCTGACCATCGACGTCACCGTGCCGTCGGATTCGGCTTCCACCCAGGCCGCGCGGTGCTCCAGTCCGAGATGTGGAAGGCCGGGCAGTAACACGCAGCCGGAAGCGGCGCCGGTGCACTCGGGAAGCGACGGCGTCGTCTCCGAGGGCGGATGCAACATCAGCAGTGCCGGCGGTTGGTGCTCGGCGAAATACCCGGGCGGGACGGCGGATTCGCCGACTACCGGACCCTCTGCGATGACGATGCCGACGGTGCCGGGGCGGGGTGTCTCGGGCAATTCCTCCCGAACCCCGAAAATCGTTGTGGTGGAAAGCAACCCAGGTAGCGAGGCGACCCGCACGGTGACCATGAGAAGCTGCGCCCACTCCTTGGTGGAATCGGGCCATCGGCCCAGCACCACAAACCCTTTGAGTGCACCGCCGGAATGGAAGGGGGCGATCTCAATCGCCCGGCCGGACCCCGTCGTATCCATATCGCCTCCGGGACATCGGTGTTGGCTCGCCGGTTGGCCGGTGCTCCGACACGTCTGTGGGTCGATGAGATCAGAATGCGGCAGCAACCCGGGCGGTGCAAGGCGACACGGGATCCGGACCGGTAACGAGTCGGCCAAGAACGACCGTCCCCAGAAACGAGGGCGGGGCGTCACGCAATCTGCGCGACGCCCCTTGGTGAGAGATCAGAAAACCGATCCAGCCCTCAGTCGACGGGAGCTAGCCGAAGATCAGGCCGTTGGTCTTGGAGGTGGCCGCCGCGTAGCGGTTCTGCACGTCCTCCCAGTTCACAACGTTCCAGAACGCCTTGACGTAGTCGGCCTTGACGTTCTTGTACTGCAGGTAGAAGGCGTGCTCCCACATGTCGACCTGCAGCAGCGGGATGATGCCGAGCGGCACGTTGGCCTGCTGGTCGTAGAGCTGGAAGGTCAGCAGCCGGTCGCCGAGGCTGTCGTAGCCGAGCACGGCCCAACCCGAACCCTGCAGGCCGTTGGCGGCGGCGGTGAACTGCGCCTGGAACTTGTCGAACGAGCCGAACTGATCGTCGATCGCCGCGGCAAGGTCACCCGTCGGCTTGTCGCCACCGTTGGGGGACAGGTTCTTCCACCAGATCGAGTGGTTCACGTGGCCGCCGAGGTGGAAGGCCAGGTTCTTCTCGTTGAGGAAGATCGCCGCGTGGTCTCCGTTGGCCCGCGCCTCGTCGAGCTTGGCGACGGCGTCGTTGACGCCCTTGACGTACGCCGCGTGGTGCTTGCTGTGGTGGAGTTCGTTGATCTGCCCGGAGATGTGGGGCTCCAGCGCTCCATAGTCGTAATCCAGGTCCGGCAAGGTGTATTCAGCCACGAGATTCCTTCCTCATTATCGATCGATGGAGCCAGGCGTTCGTCAGAGATCGTCGTGTTCGAGCCTCACGGTTCGACACTCAAGATCACCGCCAACATTGCTCCATCGCAGGGCGCACCGCAAGGACGCGTGCGCCGACCACACGTATACCCGATCGGGCGTCGGTCACAACAAGACGATGACGGCCAGCACGCCGAGCAGCAGCACGGCGATCACGCTGGCCCGAAGGAACGACATCAACTGGTTACGGGTGTGCAGATGCCCGGATGAGTGCCATTCAGGCTGCGGAAGGGCCGATCCCGATCCGATCGGATGTGACGCCATCAAAAACTCCTGACCTGCACGATCAATCCTTGCCCCCAGTGAGTTCTGTCACAACAGCTGGTGTGACGCCGATCATAGCCCGTGTAATGGCCAAGGGAAAATCGGCCTCCACGTCGATTACGGGGCCTGGAATCAGGCTGATCCCAAACCGGACCGGTCGTGCCGGCGGCCGAGGTTTAGCCGAGTGCTTAATTTCGCTCCGCGACGGTGGTGGTTGTTGATCGCTGCCGTGAACACCCCAGGTTTATCCACAGTGATGGACAGCTACCGCACAGTAACTCCCATTTCGGGGGCTTTTCTCCAGGTGCCCGCCCTGTGGATGAACCTGTGGAAACTGTGGATAGCTTTCCGTTGCTAACGCCGCGACGAGCCATCAGGGGCGGCTGCGCTCACCGGCATCGGCATGCGAGCATTGACGGCATGGACGATGTGGAAGTCGGGCAGGCAGATATCGCTGCGGTACCCACCACGTTCGAAGGGGCTGTCGTGCTGCTCGACGTCCGTGAGGACGACGAATGGCAACGCGGTCACGCCGAAGGGGCCCAGCACATCCCGATGGGTGATGTGCCGGCGCGAATCGCCGAGATCGACCCGGACGCCGAGCTGTACGTGATCTGCCACGCGGGTGGACGTTCCCTGCGGGTGGCGAACTATCTGGCTCGCAACGGGTACACCCCGGTCAATGTCGAGGGCGGAATGCTTGCGTGGGCCGGGGCCGGACGTCCCGTCATCACCGACGCCGGTGGCACCGGAACCGTCTGACCGCCAAGGACCTGTTCAGAGATCGTGGCTAGGCTGGTCGGATGATCCAGGTGTGTTCGCAGTGCGGGACGCGCTGGAACGTGCGTGACCGGCAGCGGTCGTGGTGTCCCCGGTGCGGCGGTTCGTTGATGGCGCCTTCGGCGCCGTCGTCGCCCCAGTCACAGTGGGGACCTTCCGCCCAGCCTCCGTCGCCGGCACAGACGGCGCCGACGGCGCAGCGCACTCCGCCGCACCTCGCCCCCGGCTATCGCTGGATCGCCCTGCGTCCCGGCCCTCCGCCGCACCAGCGCAGGCAGCGGCGGCCGCTCGGCCCGACGCCGCACTACCGCTCGATTCCGAGTTGGGGACTGCACCAGCAGTTCGATCTCGAGGAACAGCCTCAGAAAACCGACGGCGAGACCGACGCCGGCACCGTACGCCTCATGCTCGTCGCAGCCATGGTGGTGCTGGGAATCGCCGCGTTCGCTCACGTGATTCGTTATGTGCTGCTGCTGATCAACCGCAGCGTGCTGCTGCATCCGCTGATCGCGATCGGCGGAGTGGCCATCGGGCTGCTGGCCAGCGTGGTGGCGATGGGCGTCGTGGTCGTCGCGGTGGTGTCGTTGGTGCGTTGGCTCATCACGCGGCGGGCCGCCGGATACGCCGCCCACGGTGAGGTCGATCCGCGCAGCACCAGGACGCTGTGGCTGTGCTGCCTGCTGCCCGGGGTCAACCTCGTGATGGCACCGGTGTTCGTGTGGGAGCTGGCCGCCCTCGAAGGGCGCCTCTCGCATCTGCGTCGCCAGATCGTGGTGTGGTGGATCGTCTGGGTGTTCAGCGCGATCGTCGCGTTCGCATCGATGGTCAGCACCGTGTACGTGACGTTCTTCAACAACACCCCGCAGAACATCGCCAACAACACCGTGACCGCGATCGTCGGGTATCTGCTGGCGCTGGCGGCGTTCCTGCTGACCGCCAAGGTGTTCGTCGGGTTCGAGGGCAGCGGTGCGACGGCCGAGCGCAGCGTCCGGCGCTGGGTGGTGCTCGAGCCCGAATCTTCTGATCCGACACCCACTCCCGACCCTTCCCCGGTCGACACCGAGGCGGCGGACAGTTCGCAGAATCGTGAGGATTCCGCTGAATCCGCCGTTCCGGTTGAGACCCAGGGGCAGAACCCGGCAGCATAGGCCGTATGGAAACGGGCGACGGCGAAGCCGCTGCGCAGGCGACCCCGGGGCCTGGGCATCCGTTCGTGGTGGCCCACCGGGGAGCGTCCGCCGAGAAGCCCGAACACACACTCGCCGCATATGACCTGGCGCTGCGTGAGGGTGCCGACGGCGTGGAATGCGATGTGCGCCTGACCCGTGACGGGCACCTGGTGTGCGTGCACGATCGCCGGGTGGACCGCACCTCCACGGGTACCGGGCTGGTCAGCGAGATGACGCTGGCCGAGTTGCGCCAGCTGGACTACGGGTCGTGGCATGCCGGCGGGCGCTCCGACGACGATGAGGAAGACGACGCGCCAGAAGGTGCCGTCGGAGACACCGGGCTGCTGACCCTCGACGACCTCGTATCGCTGGTGCTCGACTGGAACCGGCCGGTCAAGTTGTTCATCGAGACCAAACATCCCGTGCGCTACGGCGCGTTGGTGGAGAACAAGGTGCTGGCGCTGCTGCACCGCTACGGGATCGCGGCGCCCGCCTCGGCCGATCTGTCCCGCGCGGTGGTGATGTCCTTCTCGGCGGCAGCCGTATGGCGGATTCGCCGGGCCGCCCCGATGCTCCCGACGGTGCTGCTCGGTGAGACGTCGCGGTATCTGGGCGGCAGTGCCGCCACCACGGTCGGGGCCACCGCCGTCGGCCCGTCCATCGCAACTTTGCGCGAGCACCCAGAACTGGTCGACCGGGCCGCCGCCCAGGGGCGTGCCCTGTACTGCTGGACCGTCGACCACTACGAGGATGTGCAGTTCTGCCGCGACATCGGCGTGGGGTGGGTGGCCACGAATCATCCCGGCCGCACCAAGAGTTGGCTGCAGAACGGCCTGACCGGCGCGGGCCGGGACTGAGAAGACCTGAGGGCTAGAGGTTGCCGCCCGCGGCCTTCGGTGCCGCTGCGTCCGCACCCGCTCCTCCGGCGATTTCGCGAGCGACGAAGTCCTCGATGTGAAACAGGTTGGAACCGGCGCGGTCGGCGATGCGCACCAGCGTCGCCATCGACGCGACCTCTTCGATCTGCTCCTTGAGGAACCACTGCATGAACTGCTCGCCGAGATAGTCACCTTCTTCGCGGGCAACACTGGCCAGCCGGCTGATCTGTTCGGTGACGGTGCGCTCCTGGCTGAGCGCCAGCGCGAGCGCGTCCCGGGGAGCGTCGAAGCGGTTGCACACCGCATCGACACCGGGGATCTCGGCGTCGATATCCCGGTCGAGCAGGTACTGGACCAGCATCATGGCGTGGTTGCGCTCTTCGACCGCCTGTGCGTAGAAGTGCTTGGCGAGCTGCGGAAGATCCGCGCCGTCGAAATAAACCGCAATTGCGATGTATTGCTGTGACGCGGTGAACTCGCTGCGGATCTGGTCCTGAACAAGTGCGTGGAATTTCGTGTCGTGTTCACCGGTCGTCGTCATGATCGCGAGGATATAGCAGGTCAGAATGCGTTGTCATCGAAGGTAGACCTCATTGAGGTCAGCTTTACCTTAGTTGGACAGCGGTCGTGTGGTGCGCATTACATTTGCTGTACAGAATTTGCTACTGCTTTATTTAGCTTTGCCTAAGCTCAAGGTTGCGGTTTTTCGATCACGTCGTCCGGAACGGCGGCGTCGTTGGCCAGTGCGGTGAACAGCCGACCTGCCGCGTCGCTGTCCCACACCACCACCGCGCCCGAATCGCTGCCGGTGAATTCGCCGATCGGCACCGTCGTCGTCACCATGTCGCCGTGCATCGCCCAGCCCAGCCGGCCCAGATCCCAGACGTGCGCGTCCTGGTCGACGGCCACCGAGTTGGTGGCCGCGCGGGCCATGGGCTGCCACCGCAGGGGGTTCAGCAGCACCTCCGGGCTGGTGGCCCGGTGCAGCAGCGCTGACATGAACGCGCGCTGGTGGATCATCCGGTCCAGATCGGCGCGTGGCGTGGCTCGGCTGCGGACGTAGCCGAGCGCGTTACGGCCGTCGAACTCCTGGCAACCAGCCGGGAGGTCGATCCCGGCCAGCGGGTCGCTGATCGGTTCGGCCGGGCACATCGTCACCCCGCCGACGGCATCGACGAGGCCGGCGAAACCGTCGAAACCGATCTCGGCGTAATGGTCGAGGCGCAGACCGGTTGCCTGCTCGACCGTCTGTGCCAGCAGCGGTGCCCCGCCCAGCGAGAACGCAGCGTTGACCTTGTCCTCGCCGTAGCCCGGAATCGGCAGGTAGGAATCCCGGGGGATCGAGACCATGGTGGCCGGTGTGCCCGAGCCGATCCCGGGAATGTGTACCAAGAGGATCGTGTCGGTGCGGCCGTTGCCGATGTCCCCGCCGGTGGCCAGATCGGCCTGCTGCTCGGGGCTGAGGTTCTGGCGACTGTCCGATCCGACGAGCAGCCAGGTGGTGCCGTGTGCCGCCCCGGGCCGCTCGGGATAGTCGGCCAGCGCCGGAATCCGGTGCAGTGACGAATCAATCCACACACCGCCGCCGATCAGCGCCAGCACGCCGACGAGCAGCACCACGAACACCAGACGGCCCCAGTGGCGTCGCCGGCGGGGCTTGCGCACCGGTGCGGGTGCGGCCGGGGGTCGGGGCGGCGGCGCCGACCTGGGCGGAGTCGGCTGCGAACCCCGGGGCGGGCGCGGTGGTGGCGGCGGCGCGGACCTGGGCGGGGGCTGCCGCGGCGGGGATTGCCTGGGTGGGGGTTGTCTGGGTGGCGGCGGGGTTCGTGGCGGCGTCGGCGGATTCGGCGGCCAGGCCGGGCGGTAGTTCGGGTCGCGCCGGATCACCTGGGACGGCTCGTTGTCGCGGCGGCGCGGTCCCGGACGCCGCGAGCGCGGGTCGCGAGGTCCGCCCGAGGCGGTGAAGTCGTCCACAGCAGAAATGTACGTGCCGCAGGCGTCAATACAGCCAACTGAGATGATCCGCCACCAGCGCGTAGCCGACGAATGCCACCGCGTCGATCAGGGTGTGGGCGATGATCAGCGGCCACAGCCGTCCGGTGCGCTGCCAGGCGTAGCCGAACACCAGGCCCATCACCACATTGCCCAGCCCCGCGCTGTAACCCTGATACAGGTGATACGCGCCGCGCAGCAGACTGGAGATGATCAGGGCCCGGCCCGGGCTGACGTCGAGTTGACGCAGCCGGGTGAGCAGGAACCCCACCACGATGATCTCTTCGGCCCAGCCGTTGGCGAACGCCACACCGAGCAGCATCGGGATGCGCCACCACGTGTCATACAACTCGGCCGGTTCCACGTCGGCGCTCAGGCCCAGCACTCGGGCCAGCACATAGAACCCCAACCCGGGCAGGCCGATGAGCAGGGCCAGACCGAGTCCGCCCAATCCGTCGGCGCGCCACTGCGGACGGGACAGGCCGATCTTGGACGGCCCGAAACCGCTGCGCCACAGCAGGTACAGGGCCAATGCTCCCCAGGCCAGCAGCTGCAGGATCACGGCCAGGTGCAGGCCGAGGTCGATCAGGTCGAACGGGGACCGCTTGGGGTTGAGCGCGACGGTCTGCCCCGACAGTCCGAGCAGCACCGCTTCGATGAGCCGGAGGAACGCGGTGTACGCGCTGAGCCCGAAGGTCACCGCGAGCACGACGGCGATCTCGATCTTGAGCGTGCGGCGTTGCGGCTCGAGTTGATCGTTGGGCCCGGTCACCGAAGCTACGGTAGCGGCGGTGCGGCGGTGCGGCGGATCGTGCGGGTCAGATCCGGCGCGCGCGCAGGCCGTTGAGGAATGGGCAGCCCATCAAGATCCGGATGGCCTGGCTCAGGCCGGTGACGTCGTCGACCGGCTTGGGGAACGGCAACCGGACGTCGTGATCGCCGTGTTCGTTTTCCACCCGCAGTTGCACCCCGTAACGGTCCAGGCCCAGCGGTCGGACCCGCCCCGTGCGCAGTGTCATCGGCAACCGGGTGGCCAGGCGTTCCACCACATCGCGGTGGGCGGACTCCATGTGCTGCAGCCACCCGGATTCCATCGCGCAGAACGGGTCGGGCCGCGCCTGCAGCAGTGCTCCGAGACCGACCGACTCGGCGCCGGTGGCGTCGGCCACGACCACGGACTCGATCTCCAGGCGCATCAGGGCGTGGTTGTCGTTGTCCTGGTCGTCGTTCGGCTGGGGCTTGGAGTTCACCTGCAGCAGAGCTGGATTCGGGTTCTCGGCGGCGACCAGGTCGAGCAGCGCCGGAACCGCGTCGGTCGGCACGTGCTGTAGGCGGCCGCGAATCCAGACCAGGGAGCGCACGGGTTCGCGCAACGGGAGCGGCGCGTAGTCGGTCATCTCCAGCACGGCCTGCACCCCTGCCGAGCCGGCCGCCATCGCCATGCCGGCCAAGGGGCCGTTCTCGGGGACGGTGATCGCGAACGAGCCGTCGTCGAGCAGGTGATGGACGGGTGAGGCGACGGGTTCGATGCCCTCGACCGCGACCATGGCGCCGCCGCCCCGTGCACATGCGCTGCGGATCCGCTCGGCTGTCGTCGGTGTCGCTATGGCCATCTCGCCGCCTTCGAAACTAGGTGAGGAACTTAGGTGAGGTAAGCCTAACTTAACTGGACGGTGCCCGGCGGGCAAGGCTTCCGTGAAACGCCCGCCGGGCGTCATCAACCGATGACGCAGACGCCGACCCGATAGGGTTGGGAGGTGCCGCGCATCGCCTACCTCGGGCCCGAGGGAACCTTTACCGAAGTGGCGTTACTGCAGATGGTGGCCCATGAATTGGTGCCCGGACTGTCGCCGGCGACCGGCGACGGCAGCGCCCGCTTCACCCCGGTTCTGACCGAGAGCACGCCGGGCGCGCTGGCTGCCGTGCGGGACGGCTCGGCGGATTACGCGTGCGTACCGATCGAGAATTCGATCGAAGGGTCGGTGCTGCCGACCCTGGACAGCCTCGCGGTCGGGAAGCCGCTACAGGTCTATGCCGAGCTGACTCTCGACGTTGCGTTCACCATCGTGACGCGGCCAGGACACAGCGGGCCCGTGCAGACCGTCGCGGCCTTCCCGGTGGCGCTGGCGCAGGTGCGTCGGTGGCTGGCCGCCAACTTGCCCGATGCCGACATCGTCCCGGCCACGTCCAACGCCGCCGCCGCACACGAGGTGGCCGAGGGCCGGGCCGACGCCGGGGTGAGCACACGGTTGGCCGCCGAGCGCTGCGGCCTGGACATCTTCGCCGCCGACGTGGTCGACGAGGCCAACGCCCGCACCCGCTTCGTCCTGGCCGGCCCGCCCGGTGCGCCGCCCGCAGCCACCGGCGCCGATCGGACCTCGGTGGTCCTTCGGCTGGACAACACCCCAGGCGCCCTGGTCACGGCCATGACCGAATTCTCGATCCGCGACATCGACCTGACCCGGATCGAATCCCGGCCCACCCGAACCGAGCTGGGCACCTACATGTTCTTCCTGGACTGCGTCGGACACATCGACGACGATCCGGTGGCCGAGGCACTCAAAGCGCTCTATCGACGTTGTACCGATGTGCGATATCTAGGTTCCTGGCCGACCGGAGCGAGCGCGGGTGCACCCCCGCCGCGCCTGGATGAGGCCTCACGGTGGTTGGCGGGCTTGCGCGACGGAACGGACGACTCATGAGCGGACGGCTGATCCTCGTCCGTCACGGACAGTCCCACGGCAATGTCGCCCGGCGTCTGGACACCGTGCCACCCGGTGCCGACCTGACCGATCTCGGCCACGAGCAGGCCCGGAGATTCGCCGGAACGCTGAACCAGCGCCCGTCGATCCTGGCCCATTCGGTGGCCCGGCGCGCAGCACAGACCGCCGCCGGTATCGGTGTCGAAACCGGGCTTGTCCCATTCGAATTCGACGGCGTCCATGAAGTTCAGGTAGGTGAGCTCGAGGACCGCAGCGACGACGACGCCGTCGCCGAGTTCAACCGGATCTACGAGCGCTGGCACCGGGGCGAACTGGACGTGCCGATGCCCGGCGGCGAGAGCGCCGAGGCGGTGCTGGCCCGGTACGTGCCCGTGCTCACCGAGCTGCGGCTTCGCTACCTGGACGACCACGCCTTCGAGAGCGACATCGTGCTGGTGAGCCATGGCGCGGCCATCCGCCTGGTGGCCGCCGTGCTGGCCGGCGTCGACGGCAGCTTCGCCCTCGATCACCATCTGGCCAATACCGAATCGGTGGTGCTGGCACCGATCACCGACGGACGCTGGAGCTGCGTTCAGTGGGCGGCCGTGACACCGCCCTTCTACCCGGAGCCCCACGCCACGCCGGTCATCGACGCGGTGAAGTCCGAAACCGACCCGATGGGTTAACCGGCCCGCTGGATCGACTGGGCACTGTCATTTGCACACGGGCAGCCCACCGACTCACAGTCGAGGCTGAACGTATGCGCTGCTTCCGGAGTGGTGCAGGTGTCGTCGGTGCATTCCGCGCGGTACCGAACGTGGTGGATCACGGTGCCGTGGCAATGCTCCAGACCGGCTGCGCACTCCCGGCACTGGATCGTCATAGCCCGTTGATAGCACTGCGGACCGACAAAACCCGGTTGCCGCGCGGGGTAACCCGCGACCTAGCCCAGCCCTTTGTCTTCGCGCACGCGGCTCATCCCGGCCATTTGTCTTCGCGCAAGCGGCTCATCCCGGCCATTTGTCTTCGCGCAAGCGGCTCATCCCCAGCCCAGTTCGTGGAGCCGCTCGTCATCGATCCCGAAGTGGTGTGCGATCTCGTGGATAACCGTGATTGCCACCTCGTCGACCACATCGGCCTCGCTGTCACAGAAATCCAGCAGGGCCCCGCGGTAGATCGTGATGGTGTCCGGCAGTGAGCCGGCGTACCAGGAATCCCGCTCGGTCAGCGCGACGCCCTGGTACAGGCCAAGGATCTCGGGCTCGTCGGGATCGCGGTCCTCCACCAGGATCACGACGTTGTCGATCGCGGCCGCCAACTGCTCAGGGATCAGGTCGAGCGCATCGGACACCAACTCGTCGAACCGCTGCGAGCTCATCCGCACCGGCACGGCTACGGCGCCGGCGGTACGGGGGCAGGCTCACCCGGAGGCGGGCCCGCAGGCGGCGCCGCGCCGTCGGGAGCCGGCGCGGGACCCTGCTCAGGTGCCGGGGCCGGTGCCTGCTCGGGCGGCGGCGGGTTGAAGGTGTTGGCCTGTGTCGGAGCCGGCGCGGCGGTGGTCGAGGCCTGCGGCATGTGCTGGCCGCTCGACGAGGATCCCGACGAACCCGACGATCCGGAACCCGACGAGCCCGAGGAGCCGGAGCCGGACGAGCCTGAGGAGCCGGAACCGGATGAACCGGATCCCGACGAGGAGGACGAACCCGACGACGAGGACGAGGTCTCGTCCACATCGGGCATCGGGATCGGCGGCATGTTGAGCCGCTCCTCCGGGATGTCAGGCGGCGCCACCGGGGGCTGTCCGTTGATCATCAGCGGTCCCTTGGCGCTGTTGACCAGCGTCGACCAGCCGCCGTTGCCCAACGTGGCGCCGATGCTGCACGACACCTGGTGGCTGCCGGCCGACCAGCTGGGCAGTGAGATCGTGCTGTAGCTCAGCGCCAGCGTGGTGGTGCGCAACTGGACCGGGGCCAGGTAGGTATCGGTCTGCGCGGTGCAGGCGTCCTTGATGAAGTTGTCCTGATCGCCCTCCGCAGGCAACCCGCCCGGGAACTTCTCGGCGAGGTTGACCGCGCCGGTGACCTCCATGGCGTGCGGTGCCGCGCAATCGACCGGGACGTCGGTGGGCTGGTTGGTGGCGGCGTCGATTCCGAGGCAGGTACCCGCGGCCCAGACCTTCGACTGGTCGACGTCGGACACCTTGCCTGCCGACTCCAACTGGCCGTCGCCGGGGCCGAGCAGTTGCAGCCCGCACAGCATGCGCCGCTCACCGGACTGCTTCCAGGCCTTCTCGCCCGACCACAGCAGGCCGATCGTGTACTTGCCGTTCGGGTCGTACTTCGGGCCCAGGTAGCCACGGACCGACGGGGTGCACTGCTCCTGGCTGATCTGCTTGATCCGGTCCACCGACGGCGGCGGCGCACCTGGTCCGTACTCGCTGCCGGGGAAAGTGCGCATGTCGACGGCCTGGGCGACCTCGAAGCGATGGTTGTCCTTGCAGTCCACGATGTGCGCGGCGTCGGGATTGCGGCCGGGCCAGTTCAGGCAGTCGCCGCGCTTGACGTGATTGAAGGTGTCGTTGCCTCGCGGCCCGAGGGCGATCGCGCCCGGCGCGGAGCTCGATCCCTCACCCATGGGCAACGCGGTGATCAGGCCCGCGATGAGTAGTGCGCCGAGCGCGGTCAACAGCAGCGCACGTCGCGTCGACGCGGCCGCAAGACTCTGCCACCACCGTTCCCTCGCGGGTCGTTCGTCCGGAAGAGGTTCGGCGAGCAGGGCCCCGTTCTCGGGGTACTCGGGGTGCTCGGGTGCGTCCAACATTGCCCTCCATTGTGACAGGCGTGTCAGCCCCTGTGACAAGTGATGCGGTTGTAATGTTGCGAGGTTGTGCCCGGAGGCCGTCACTCTTGACCGGCGCCACCTTTTCGACCACCTCAGATGTACGTCTTCGCACTTCAAAAAGTAGGGTTGCGCCCGTGATCGACCTCAAGCTGCTGCGCGACAATCCCGACATCGTCCGTGCGTCGCAACGAGCCCGCGGGGAAGACCCGGCGCGCGTCGACGCCCTGCTGCAGGCCGATGCGGCGCGGCGGGCCGCGATCTCGACGGCCGACAATCTGCGGGCCGACCAGAAGGCCGCCAGCAAGCTGGTGGGCAAGGCGACACCCGAGGAACGTCCGGCCCTGCTGCAGCAGGCCAAGGACCTGGCCGAGCAGGTCAAGGCTGCCGAGGCGGCGCAGGCCGAGGCCGAGAGCGCCTTCACCGCTGCGCACATGGCGATCGGCAACGTGATCATCGACGGTGTGCCGGCCGGCGGCGAGGACGACTTCGCGCTACTGGACACCGTCGGCGAGCCGCGGGCGATCGAGAACGCCAAGGACCATCTCGAGCTGGGCGAGGCACTCGGGCTCATCGACATGGAACGCGGCGCGAAGGTGTCGGGCTCGCGGTTCTACTTCCTCACGGGTGCCGGGGCGCTGCTCCAGCTGGGCCTGCTGCAGTTGGCCACCCAGGTGGCCGTGGCGAATGGGTTCACGCTGATGATCCCGCCGGTGCTGGTGCGGCCGGAAGTCATGGCGGGCACCGGATTCCTCGGCGCCCACGCCGACGAGATCTACCGGCTCGAAGCCGACGACCTGTACCTGGTCGGCACCTCGGAGGTGCCGCTGGCTGGCTATCACTCGGGCGAGATCCTGGACCTGTCCGACGGTCCGAAGCGGTATGCCGGCTGGTCGTCGTGCTTCCGGCGCGAGGCCGGCAGCTACGGCAAGGACACCCGCGGCATCATCCGTGTGCACCAGTTCGACAAGGTCGAGGGCTTCATCTACTGCAAGCCCGAGGACGCCGAGTCCGAGCATCAGAAACTGCTCGGCTGGCAGCGCCAGATGCTGGCGGCCATCGACGTGCCCTACCGGGTGATCGACGTCGCCGCAGGCGATCTCGGCTCATCGGCGGCACGCAAGTACGACTGCGAGGCATGGGTGCCCACCCAGCAGACCTACCGGGAGCTCACGTCCACCTCGAACTGCACGACGTTCCAGGCGCGGCGATTGGCCACGCGCTACCGCGACGAGAACGGTAAGCCGCAGATCGCCGCCACGCTCAACGGCACGCTCGCGACCACGCGCTGGCTGGTGGCGATCCTGGAGAACCATCAGCAACCCGACGGCAGCGTGCGGGTACCCGAGGCGCTTGTGCCGTTCGTCGGCACCCCGGTGCTGGAACCCCGGTAACCGTCCACACCACGGCCCAGTAGAACTGCGGACATGTCGGGGGACAGCGTGGTACGGGTGAGGGTGCTCGGGCCGGTACAGGCCTGGGTGGGCGACGAGCCGGTGGATCTCGGTGCCCGGCTGCAACGGGCGCTGTTGGCGAGATTGGTTGCCGCACACGGACATACCGTGTCCGTCGACCGCCTCATCGATGACCTGTGGGAGGGTGAACCGCCACCCAAGGCGTTGGCGGCTCTCCAGGTCTACGTGTCGCATCTGCGGCGGGCACTCGAGCCGGGTCGGCAGCGACGGGCCCCGGCCCGCATCCTGGTCAGCGCCGCGCCCGGATACTGTCTGCGACTGCCGGCCGATGCCGTCGACTCCTGGCAGTTCGAAGCGAAAGTCACTGCTGCATATGGGGAATCGGATCCACAGCAACGCGTGTGCCTGCTCGAAGAGGCCTTGGCCGACTGGTCGGGAGACCCGTTCGCGGGGGCGGGCGATGCGCTGTGGGCGGCGCCGGAGATCGCCCGCCTGACCGAGCTGCGGCTTGCCGCGTTGGAGGCCCAGGCCGCTGCGCAGGTCGAGCTGGGCCGGTACAGCACCGCGATCGCCGCGCTGGAACGGCATGTCGGCGAGCGTCCCGGCCGCGAGGGCGCCGCTGCCGTGCTGGCGACGGCCCTGTATCAGACCGGACGTCAGACCGACGCGCTGGAAGTGCTGCGGCGTACCAGGGACCACCTCGTCGATGAGCTCGGACTGGAACCGGGCCGCGCTCTGCGTGATCTCGAGCGTGACATCCTGCGCCAGGCAGATCATTTGGAGCCCTCCCGTCCGGCTCAGCCTGCGATCCCGGAGGTCGCCGCGCCCGGCGGTTCAGAATTGTCGGCCTACGGCCGCGCCGAGGAACTCGCCGAAATCGACACTGCCGCAAACGCTGTGGCCGCCGGCAACAGCGCAGTGCTGTGGATCGGGGGAGAGGCGGGATCCGGCAAGACCACCCTGGCGGCCGCGGCGACAGCCCAGTTGCGGGCTGCGGGCTGGCGCACCGTGCTCGGCCGTTGCCCGGAGGTCCACGGCGCGCCGGCAGGCTGGGCGTGGACCGAGGTGTTGCGCGAGTTGCTGGAGGCGGGAGCCCCGGCGGACGACGGAAGGCAGGCGTTGGCACCGTTGCTGCACGACGTCGCCGCGGCCGAGGCGGGCACGTTCTGGCTCGGGCATGCGGTGGCCGACGTGTTGAGCGCGGTCGCGGGCAGCCAACCGTTGGCGGTGGTCCTCGACGACCTGCATCGCACCGACGGTCTGACGTTGGAGCTGCTGCGGCTGGTGGCCGACCGGATCAAGGACCTTCCGGTGTTGGTCATCGGCACCTATCGCCCGTCGGAGGACCGCGGCGAACTCGAGGTGGCGCGGGCGGCGCTGACGGTGCACACCGCGGCACATCTGATTCTCGACGGTCTCGACGCGGCGGCCACGGCGGCACTGGCAGCGGACTACGGACTGACCGCCGCCAGCGGGGAGGCGCTGCGGCTGCTGCGTGAACGCACCGGCGGCAACCCGTTGTTCGTCCGCGAACTGGCCCGGCTGATGGCCGCGGAGGGGCCGGACGCGGTCTGGGCATCGGTGCCCGTCGGCGTCCGAGATGTGTTGCGCCGCAGGTTGGCCCGGTTACCGGGCCCCACCGTCACCGCGTTGCGTCAAGCAGCCGTGCTGGGCCGCGACATCGACGTCGACCTCCTCGCCGAACTGGGGCGCAACGACCCTGACGACCTGCTCGACGCACTGGAACCGGCCGTCCTGCTCGGCCTGCTCGACGAGCCGGCGCCAGGCAGATTGAGGTTTGCCCATTCGCTGGTTCGCGACACGCTCTATGAGGACACCTCCAAACTGCGGCGGTCGCGGTTGCACGGTGCGGCGTTGGAGCTGTTGCGCGCGCCCGGCCGATCCGTCGACCCCGCTGCCCTGGCACACCACGCGGTCGCGTCGGCGACCGCGGAAACCGCCTTGGCCGCCACGGCTTTCGCGACCGCGGCAGCCCGTGAGGCGGATTCGGTCGGTGCCCACGTCGAAGCCGCCCGGCAGTGGCGTGCCGCCGTGCAGATGCTGGAGCTGGCGGCCAGTCGCCGGTTGCGGCCCAGCACCGAGGGGCTCGAGCCCGAGATCGAAGCCCGGTGTGGGCTGATCTCCGCCCTGGCCCAGTCCGGCGACGCCGTCGCCGCGCGCATCGAGTTGAAGGCTGCGCTGCAGCTGCTGACCGGGAAGTCGCGCGACGACCTCATGGTGCGGGTACTGACCGCGTGGGACACCCCGCTGGTGTGGCGGGACCGCGAATACGACGAATCCGATGCGCAGATGATCGGCCTGCTGCGCCAGGTGCTGGCCGGTGGTCCGACGGAAGTCACTGCGGCTGACCGGATCCGGTTGCTCAAGGCGCTCTATGTGGAGCTGGAGGGCACCGATCCGGAGGGCGCACTGGCCGCCAGCACGGAACTGCTCGAGCTGGCGCGACGCGCCTACGCCGAGGACCCGGGATCGTCGGGCCGCTTGTTGTGCACTGCCCTCAATGTCCGGGCGTACTGTGCGCTGGGCCCCGACATCGATGCCGAGCGTGAATCGACCGCCGCCGAACTGCTGCGGACCGCCGAGGCCACCGAGCAGGCCGACTATCAAGCGGTGGCGCACTGGCTGCTGTCGCTGGCGGCCGGTCATCGGTCCGATCTGGTGACCGCGAAACGGCACGTGGATATCGCGGTGGCCCGGGCCGGCACCGGGCAGCTCGTCCATCTCCTCGGCGTGCTGGGACTGTTCCGTGCCCGGATGTATCTGCTTGCCGCGCGATTGGACGAGGCGGTGGGTGCCTACACCGATCTGGCGGCACGGATGGTCGAGAACGGTGCCGCCAACGGAGCCAAGCTGGCGATGGTCGGCCGGGTGACGGGTGAGTTCTGCCTCGGAGACCTCGGTGTGCTCGCCGACGAGTTGGTGTTCTTCTACCGTGAGGTGTCGGTTGCGGCACTGGACGCCGCGGTGCTGGCGCTGATCGCGCGGGGGCGCGAGGCGGAGGCCCGCGAACTGTGGCGCGACCGGCAACCGATCGAGCGGGCGTACTTCTGGCTTCCGTTCACGGTGCTACGCGTCAATGCCGCCGTGGCGCTCGGCGATGTCGAGGAGGCAGAGGCCCGGGCGGCCGACCTCGTGCCCTACTCCGGGCGCATCGCCGGACTCGGTGTCGACGGCCTCATGATGGGGCCTGTCGACGAGGCGCTGGCCGTCGCTGCCGACGCGCTGGGCCGGCCGGAGCAGGCGGGCGGCTACCGGGAGGCCGCCGCGAAGCTGAGGGACCGGCTGGCGGCCGAGGCGCGGCGCTTCATCGACTGACCGGTGGGCCGGCTCATCGACTGACGCCGAAGACGGCTCGCTCCAGGCGCCGGTACCGCAACCCCACGACGGCGAGGATCATCCGCAGCTCGATCCCCACCTGCTGGGCCAGGTGTGTGCGCTCGTCGTCGCTCATCACGGCGAGCGACCGCGGACCCTCGAACCACAACCACCCCGCTCTGCGGGCGGCCTTCTCGACCGTCTCCCAGTCCGCGACCGAGACGTGCTCGGTGATCAGCGGGAACACCGCCATCTCCTCGTCGTTGATGTGTTCGGTCAGCAGGGCCGCCAGTTCGGCCAGCTCGATGGCCATGAGGCCGGCGATATGGCGATCACCCATCGAGAGCCGAAACGCCGCGGCGCGGGCCCGCAGCTGCTCCAACCGCGGGCCCAGCGCGGCGTGGTCGTCGATCAGCTCGCTCAGGTCCACATGGTCGCCCACACTGGCCTGGACCACCGGCCACAGCACCGTGTCCTCGGTGGTGTGGTGATGGTGGATGGAATCGCACAGCAGCTCGACATACCGGGAGATGGCCCGGGCCCGGCCGGGGGTGCAGATCACATCCCGGTCGCGCACCGCCGCGGCCAGGTCTCCCAGGCGGAGCAGGTCGGCCAGCATCGCGCGGTGTGCCAACGCGATACCCAGCAGGTCCGGCGCGGGGTCACCCGCGCGACGAGGTGAGACGGTGGTGCTTGTGGTGGTTGTCGGCACGGGACACTCCTCGGATTCGGCTGATCCGGCGCGGATCGGCACTCGCAGAGCACAGCTTGGTCCCGGCGACTTAAGAGCGACTTGTTACCGGCTTGTCGTGGCCACAGTAGGGTTGCAGCCATGATCGACATCGACCTTGCCGAATTGCGTAACTGGTTCGGCTTCGGCGTGGCCGGTAACTTCGCGGGCCACCTCGAACAGGCCGGGGAGGCCGGGGATTTCGTCAAGGTTGTTACCGAAGGGTACGCACCCAAAGGCATCTTTCCGTGGTACGCGCCGGGCCGGGACGACTTTCTGGGCGAGTTCCCGCTGTCCAGCGACTCCATCGTGATTCCTGACGTCGGCGAGGACCCCGAATTCCAGGGCCCACTGAACCTTCAGATCGAGCCCGAGGTCGGGGTGGCCTGCCGGGTGGTGTGGAACGGCGACACCGTGGTGCGGCTGGAGCCATTCGCGCTCGGCGCCTTCAACGACTGCTCGATCCGCAGGCCGGGCGCACCCAAGATCAGCTACAAGAAGAACTGGGGCCCGGCCTCCAAAGGCGTTGCGCCGCAATTCTTCGAGATCAGCGATCTCACCCCGGACGGTCCGACGGCCACCATGCGACTGGTCTGCTACCTGAGCGAGAACGACGGCGAGCAGCATGCCTACGGGGTGGATTCACCCCTGGTGGGCTACTCGTACTACGGCGAGGTGCTGCTGGACTGGATCGTCGAGCGGCTGGCCAACCAGAAGGGCTCGGCAGACACGCCGTTGGAGGATGTCGGTGCGTTGATGGTGGCCAGCGGCCATCCCGAGAACGTGCTGATCGGCATCGGCGCCACCCGCTACACCCCGTTGGGTGAGTCCACTTTCCTCAAGCCGGGCGACGAGGCGATCGTGCGGGTGTACGACAGTGCCTCCAGCGCGGCATCCGAACTGCGGCAGGTGGTGCGCTCCGCGCGCTGACGCCTAGCGCCCCAGCAGTTCGTCGAGCACTGCGATGAACTCTGCGGGCCGCTGCGGGGTGAACGCGGGGTCGGGGCGAGTCCCTTTGACCTTCAAGGTGATCAACGTCGACTTGAGGGGCCGCCACACGTCCAGCGGCAGCCAGCGGCGCAGGTCTGAACTGCCCCAGATGCGGAATCGGTTGAGGACCAGGCCGAGTGATTCGGCCCGGTATCCGCTGATGGACCGCAGCGGGATCACCTTCGAGGTTCCCGACGGGAAGTGGTAGCGCCGCAACGTGATCGCCTCACGGTCCAACTGGATCAGACCGTCGTCGTAGTACTGGCGCGGGGCGGTCATGACTTGCTGCACCGCAACTCGTGGCCCTTGGTGGTCAGGCATTTGCCGTTGTCCAGGTTCCACTGCCAGCCGTGCAGGTTGCAGGTGAGGGTGTTGCCTTCCACCACACCGAATTTGGACAGGTCGGCCTTCAGGTGCGGGCAACGACGCTGGATTTCCCAGCCGTCGAGGGTGATCGACGAGGAGTCGTCGTGCGCCTCGGCGAACCAGCCGTCGGCGTAGGCGATGCGCTCATCGGTGAGGCATTTGAAGAAGGTGTACAGGTACTCGTTGTAACCGCCCACGCGCCAGGCTTTGAACCGGGTGGACAGGAAGATGGTGTTGACCCAGTCCGGTTCGTCATCCCGCAGCACGGTGCGTACCAGCTCGGGCGGGATCGCGAAGCCGTAGCGGAACTTCTCGTCGGCGATGGGTTCACGGACAAGGCGTTTCGGGAAGTCCAGCACCACGGTCTCGCTGTGGTCGGGGCCGGACAGCCGCAACTCCACCGGGTAGCCGATGCCGTCGCAGATCTGGTCGGTCTGGCTCATGATGGGTTCGAACAGAGCCCGCAGCCCGGGCAGCAGAGGTTCGCCCGCCGCCGATGCCCACGAGGCCTTCTCGGCGGCCAGGACCGGGGCCATGCGCTGGGCGAAATCCTCGATGTAGGCAGCCTTGCCGGTGGTGAAGATCGCCTCCGGGTCCTCGACGGGGTGGGTCAACGAATTGAGTTGCGAGCCGGCGAAATCGGCGGCGCTGCCCGGGATCATCAGCAGCCCACGGTCATGCCCGTGGCGCCGCATCTGGTCCAGGAACACCACCTGGTCGGGGAAGATGTTGGCCGGATCGCCGTGGTCGTCGTTCAGATCGCGCAACTCGGGATCCAGGAAACACGGCGGACCGGCCGAGGGAATCACCCACGTCGCGCCGACCTGCGCGATGTACTGGCGGCATCGGTCCATCTGGCGCTGCCGCTTCTGGATGCCGAAGGCCTCCTTGGCGCGGGCAGGCATGTCGTAGACCATCGGATACCAGATGGCCCCCGAGTACTGCAGCATGTGCACGTCGATCTGGCCGAAATCTGTGTCCAGGACCTCGAGATCTACGGGCCGCGCGTCGTTCATGTTGAAGACGACGGTCTCACCGTCGTCGACCACCAGACCTGAATCGCCGATCGGGCCGTCGGCCGGTGCCCGCAGCGCGATGATCATCACATCGAGGTCGCCCTTGGGGCCGCTGACGGTGTGTTTGACCGAATCGGTGGTCTCGAAGAACCGGTGAAAGCCCAGCGCCTGCAGCTCGCGCTGCAGATCGGGCACCGGGAAGTCGGGCAGCAGCACCACAGCGTCCTTGTTGACGTGGCGGCGCAGGTTTTCCGGATCGAAGTGGTCCTTGTGCAGGTGCGACACGTACAGATAGTCGACATTTCCCAGCGCCGTCCAGTCCAACTGCGTGTTGTCGGGGAACGGAAACCAGGAGGCGAAGTAGGCGGGGTTGACCCAGGGGTCGCACAGAATGCTGCCAGCCTTGGTCTCGATCAGGAAGCCGGCATGTCCGACGCTGGTGACCTGCACAAACGGCCTTTCGATGGAGTACTTCGATGCCCGCCCAGCCTAGCCCGAGTTGGGTGATGCGCCGATCCGGGCTGGGATTAGGCTGGCTACGTGGAACCGGTGTACGGGACTGTCATACAAGTTGCTCGAGCTGCCTGGCGTTTGCAGGGGCTGAAGTTCACGGTGACGGGGGTAGAGAATCTCCCGGTCACCGGCGGTGCGGTGGTGGCCATCAACCACACCAGCTACTTCGACTTCACCTTTGCCGGCTTGCCCGCCTACCTGCAGAAGCGGGGCCGCAAAGTGCGGTTCATGGCAAAGAAGGAAGTCTTCGACAACAAGATCACCGGACCGATCATGCGCAGCCTGCGCCACATCGAGGTGGACCGCGACAGCGGGGCCGCCTCGTTCGAGTCGGCGGTCGACTACCTCAAGGCGGGTGAGCTGGTCGGGGTGTACCCCGAGGCGACGATCAGCCGCAGCTTCGAGATCAAGGACTTCAAATCCGGTGCCGCGCGGATGGCGATCGAGGCCGGGGTGCCGATCGTGCCGCACATCGTGTGGGGCGCCCAGCGCATCTGGACCAAGGGCCACCCGAAGAATCTGTACCGGCCCAAGGTGCCCATCTCGATCGCCGTCGGCGAGCCGATCCAGCCCACCCTGCCCGCGCCGGAGTTGACCGCACTGCTGCATTCGCGCATGCAACATCTGCTCACCCAGGTGCAGGACGCCTACGGCCCGTATCCGCCCGGTGAATTCTGGGTACCGCACCGGCTCGGTGGTTCGGCCCCGACGCTGGCCGAGGCCAACCGGATGGACGCCGAGGAGGCCGCCGCCAAAGCGGCCAAGAGAGCCGAGGCCGGACCCACAGGGCCCACCGGACCTTCTGGACCGACCGACCTCTCGGGGTAAGTCGCGTATGGAACCGGTCTTCCGAAGTTTGGAGATTGCCGCCGGGCTCGTGGTGCGGGCCACCGGAACCCGGATCACCTTCCGTGGGCTGGACAATCTGCCCACCACGGGCGGAGCCGTCGTCGCCATCAACCACACCAGCTACGTCGACTTCCTGCCTGCAGCTCTGGCCGCGACCGAACGTGGCCGCCGGATGCGCTTCATGATCAAGGCGGAGATGGAGCAGGTGAGGCCGGTGGGCTACCTGATCAAACACACCGGGACGATCCCGGTGGACCGCAGGGCGGGAGCGGGCGCCTACAGCGCGGCGGTGGAGGCGTTACGCCGCGGCGAGTTGGTCGGGGTGTACCCGGAGGCGACGATCAGCCGCAGCTTCGAGCTGAAGGATTTCAAGACCGGTGCGGCGCGCATGGCCCTGGAGTCCGGTGTGCCGATCATTCCGCTGATCGTCTGGGGAGCCCAGCGCATCTGGACCAAGGACCATCCGAAGTCACTGGGACGCAAGAAGATTCCGGTGAGCGTGGCCGTCGGCGAGCCGATCTGGGCATCGGGTTCGGTCACTCAGATCGACGACACCCTGCGGGCCGCGATGTCGGCACTGCTCGATCAGACCCATCAGGGCTACGCCGAGCCTGCCGGGGCGTACTGGGTGCCGAACCGGCTCGGTGGAAGTGCGCCGACACCGGCCGAGGCGAAGCTGCTCGACGAGGCGGAACTCGCCGAACGTGCGCGTAAGCGGGCGAGCGAAGCGACAAGGAACGATGGCTGGACGAGCGAAGCGACGGGAAACAGTTGATGGGCGACGAACGGGCGCCGGGGCTGATCGCCACCGACGTGGACGGAACGCTGCTCGACGAGGACGAGAAGGTCACGCCGCGCACGCGGGCGGCGGTACAGGCGGCGGTGGCGGCGGGGACGACATTCGTCCTGGCCACCGGACGGCCGCCGCGCTGGATCGCACCGGTGGTCGAGGGCCTCGGTCTCGCGCCGATGGCGGTGTGCGCCAACGGTGCCGTGATTTACGACCCGGCCACCGACCGCATCGTGTCGGCGCACACGCTCTCGACCGAGGTGCTCGGCGAGCTCGCCGAGATCGCCACGCGGGTGATCCCGGGCGCGGGGCTGGCCGTGGAACGCGTGGGTCGGTCAGCGCACGACGCGGCGACCCCGCAGTTCGTCAGCTCGCCGGGATACGAACATGCCTGGCTCAATCCGGACAACACCGAGGTGTCGGTGGAGGATCTGCTCAGTGCCCCTGCGGTGAAGCTGCTCATCCGCAAGGCCGGCGCACGTAGTGCCGACATGGCCGCCGAGCTATTCAAACACGTTGGGTTACAGGGCGATATCACCTATTCGACCAACAACGGGCTCATCGAGGTGGTGCCGCTGGGCATCAGCAAGGCCACCGGTGTGGCGGAGTTGGCCACCCCGCTGGGGCTCACCGCGACCGACATCGTCACCTTCGGCGACATGCCCAACGACATACCGATGTTGAGCTGGGCCGGGCGTGGTGTGGCGATGGGCAATGCCCACCCCGAGGCGGTGGCGGCTGCTGACGAGGTCACCGTGACCAATGCCGAGAACGGTGTGGCCCACGTGCTCGAACGCTGGTGGTCCTGAGCCGCAACCGGTTTCGGCCGGTCAGGTGATCGGGGTGAAACGCTCCAGTTGCACCGGCTGATCGTCGGGTGACGGCGGGGGCAGTTCGACCGGCACGCCGTCGACGACACGGGTGACCGTCCCCTTCTCGCGGTCGAAGTTCAGCGTGCCGTGCTGGAAGTTCTGCACGATCCACTGGGGTTCACCGATCTCGGAACTGGTCGGCAGGCCGAGGACTCCCCGTTCGAAGCCAAGGGTTCCCCACGCCTCGTAGATGGCTCCGGAGACCGGTTCGGCCCCGCTGTCGGGCGACCAGTACACGGCGCCGCGCTCGAAGGTGGCGTAGCGGGTGGCACCTTCGCCGGCGGTCTCGGGAGAGGTTGGATTGCCCAGCATTCCGGCCGCACCGCCCGCGGCCTGCCACCGGTTGTAGATCGCGCCGCCACGCATCTGGTCGGCCAGGTCCGCGGGGCCGGGCGGCTGGTTGAACCGGGCGGCGATGTCGCGGATGCGATCCATCTGGGCGTACGCCGCGTTGCCTGGGCAGTCGGTGATACCGACATCACGGTGGGTGAAGATCGTCGGCAAAGTGGGGGTGGCTCCGCGCGGGAAGTGGGTGAAGGATCCGCCGGCTGAGGTGAGAACGACGGTGCCGTGCGGGTCGATGTGATCGAGGCCGAGTCGCCAGCCCAGCAGGCGGCCGGTGTTGCGCACCTGGATCTCGGTCGGTGGCACGACGTCGAAGTCGCCCATCATCGCCACACCCCAGGTGTCGATGTTGAAGCCGCCGGTGTGGGATCCCTCGACAGGCTTGTCCATGCCGCCTGCGCGGCCCTCGAACACCTGGCCGTATTTGTCGACCATGGCGTTGTAGGCGATGTCGCACCAGCCCAGCTCGCGGGTGTGGTACTCGTAGATCGACCGGATGATGCCCGCCGAGTCCTCGGGGGCGTAATCGTTGCTACCTGCCGTGTGATGCACGATGCCGGCTCGGATGCCCTTGTCGTACACGGTGTTTCCGCATCGCATCGATTCGTTGGCGCCCCACTGTGCGCGGCTGATGATGGTCGGAGGCTGGCCGGGGTTGATGGCGGCGGTGGGCAGCGGCCCGACGTCGACGGGGGCCTGGGGCGGGCTGATCAGGACCGCGGTGACGTTCTGGCCGATGGGTGCTTCGACGTTGGCCGGTACATAGCCGAGCGCCGGCCCGACCTTCCCCCTCTTGCCGGGAGGTGGCGGTGGGGCTTGCGGCGCGCGGGTGACGGCGATCTGCACGGTGTTGGTACGCCCGACGAATACCGGTTCGGTGCCGCGCGGGCCGGGAGTATCGGCGCCGACCCCGTCGAGATTCTCGGCCTGGTACCAGGGTCCCCAGCTGCCGTCGTCCTTGCGGGCGCGAACCCGCGCCGAGGTGCCGCGCAGGTCCGGCGAGGTGAGCGCGACCATCGAGAACGGGGTGTCCTGATGGACCTCGCGGATGCTCTCACCGACCGTGAGATTGTCGAGTGGTTGCTGTGTGAGCTGCGGCGCAGCGTCTGATGCAGTTTGATGTTCGCCGGAATCGGATCCGGAGATGGCCCACGGCACGATCACAACCGTCGCCGCAAGTGCGGTGAAGAGAATCGACGGCGCGGAGCGGCGGGACTGCACGGACTGATGTTACGTATGAGTCTGGTGTTACGAATGATTCGACACGGCCCGCGCGTCGCCTTTCGCACGCAACGGCACCGCAGAGCCGATGGCTTCTGCGGTGCCGTTCTTTCAACCGGGCTTACTTACTAGGCGGGCGGCGGCGGGACCGGGGCCGGGGCCGCGGGCACCGGCGGCTTCATCGCCGAGGTGATCGCCGGCATGACCATGCCCTTGAGCAGATCGATGGCCTGGCCGGCGCCGAGCTGGTTGGCCGCGCTGGACAGGTCGCCGAACAGTCCGCCACCGCCGCTGCTGGTGGCGGGCATCGCGGCCAAGGACGGGTCGGCGCCCAGCAGCGGGTAGGTGCCCGCACTGGGATCCAGCCCGATCGGAGCCGAGATCGGCACCTCGCCCGGGGCTCCCAGGCCACCGCTCAGGGCCGGGTCCAGGCCCGTCGGCGAGGTCAGGCCCCCGCCCAGGCCTGCCGGGGTCGTGGTCAGCCCGCCCGGTGCGGCGCCGGCCGGCGTCAGTGCCGGGTTGGTCAGCGAGCCGGTCCCCGGCGGGGTGAGCGCCGGGTTGGTCAACCCGCCGGGTGCGGCCGGAAGGCCGGCGGTCGGCGAGGTCAAGCTCGGCGTCGCGCCATTGGGGCTGGTCAGCGCGGCGTCAGGGGACGTCAGGCCCGGTGAGGCGAGCCCCGGCGAAGTGAGTCCGGGTGACGTGAGCCCTGGCGAGGTCAGTCCGGGTGAGGTGAGACCCGGGTCGGTCAGGCCCGGCGCGGTCAACCCCGGTGACGTCAGACCCGGCGACGCCAGGCCCGGCGAGGTCAGGGTCGGCGAGCCGAGGGTCGGGGCCGGGGTGGAACTGTTGAGAAACGGCATCGGCGGCAGGTTGACGCCGAACTGGGACAGGCCCTGCGACAGTGCGGACATCAGTTCGCCCGGCAGGTCGGTGACCAGCGCTGCCTGGGTGAACTCGCGCTCCTGCGGCGCGGGGGACAGCTGCGACATGGCAACTAGGGCGACTGGACTTGCGACTGCCACTGCGGCGACTGCGCTCATGGCTGTCGAGAGCTTGCGTCGACGGCGGTTCGGCACGGAAGTCTCCTCAATATGTTTGCAGTTAAGGACTGCATTTCGGATTGCACGGGGTGCTCTCCGCTTGCTTCATCGGCGGTTCCGGACCAGGTGGTGTGGAGCCCATGAATGCCAACGAGATCGATGTTAAGGCTGTTACTCGTGTGTCTAGAGTGACGATATTGAATCGTGAGCGAATTGCGACCTGGGCCCTTCGTCGAATTCGGGGCACGGGGGCACGGTCGGATACCCTGGCTGCCGATGACGTCCTTATCTCCCCGGGTCGCTACAGACCAGTCCAGCGGACATTTCGACTTATTCGTCGTCGGTTCCGGTTTCTTCGGTCTGACGATCGCTGAGCGCGCGGCGACGCAGCTGGGCAAGCGTGTCCTTGTTATAGAACGGCGCCCGCATATCGGCGGCAACGCCTACTCGGAAGCCGAACCGCAGACCGGCATCGAGGTCCACAAGTACGGTGCCCACCTGTTCCACACCTCCAACCAGCGGGTGTGGGACTACGTGCGGCAGTTCACCGACTTCACCGGCTATCAGCACCGCGTCTTCGCGATGCATGACGGCCAGGCCTACCAGTTCCCGATGGGGCTGGGCCTGGTCTCGCAGTTCTTCGGGCGCTACTTCACCCCCGACGAGGCCCGTGCCCTGATCAAGGAGCAGGCCAGCGAGATCGCCGGACACGAGGCGGCGAACTTCGAGGAGAAGGCCATCTCGCTGATCGGGCGCCCCCTCTACGAGGCGTTCATGAAGCACTACACCGCCAAGCAGTGGCAGACCGACCCGCGCGAGCTGCCTGCGGCCAACATCACCCGGCTGCCGGTGCGCTACACGTTCGACAACCGCTACTTCAACGACACCTACGAGGGCCTGCCGGTCGACGGGTACACCGCCTGGCTGGAGAACATGGCCGCCGACGACCGCATCGAAGTGCGGTTGGACACCGACTGGTTCGACGTCCGCGATGAATTGTGTGCCGCCAATCCCGACGCCCCGGTGGTGTACACCGGGCCGCTGGACCGCTACTTCGACTACTCCGAGGGTCGGCTGGGCTGGCGCACACTGGATTTCGATCTCGAGGTGCTCGACACCGGCGACTTCCAGGGCACACCCGTCATGAACTACAACGACGCCGACGTGGATTACACCCGGATCCACGAGTTCCGCCATTTCCATCCCGAGCGGGACTACCCGGCCGACAAGACGGTGATCATGCGCGAGTACTCGCGCTTCGCCGAAGAGAGCGACGAGCCGTACTACCCGATCAACACCGAGGCCGACCGCGCCCTGCTGGCCTCCTACCGGGCCCGCGCCAAGGCAGAGACCGCCTCGGCCAAGGTGCTTTTCGGTGGCCGGCTGGGCACCTACCAGTACCTCGACATGCACATGGCCATCGCCAGCGCGCTGAACATGTACGACAACACCCTGGCACCGCACCTGGCTGACGGTGCACCGCTGGTGAACGAGCAGACCGACAAGGAAAGCAGCAACGCATGAGTGACATCCCTTCCGGCGCACTGGCGGCCGGAGAGTCCAGGGCGGTCAGTCTGCTCGCCCGCGTGATCCTGCCGCGACCGGGTGAGCCACTGGACGTCCGCAAGCTCTATCTCGTCGAAGACCCGACCAATGCCCGCCGGGCCCACGCGCCCACCCGCACGACACTGGAGATCGGCACCGAATCCGGCATCTCGTTCGCGACCTACTTCAACGCCTTCCCGGCCAGCTACTGGCGGCGCTGGTCCACCCTGAAGTCAGTGGTGCTGCGCGTGGAGCTGACCGGCACCGCCCGCGTCGACGTCTACCGGTCCAAGGCCACCGGCGCCCGGATCACCGTCGGCGGCGCCCCGGTGTCCAGCGGCGACTCCGCCGAACCGGCAAGTGTCGAATTCGAGATCGACCTCGCACCCTTCGAGGACGGCGGCTGGATCTGGTTCGACATCACCAGCAATACCGCGGTGCGGGTCCACAGCGCCGGTTGGTACGCCCCGACACCTGCGCCGGGCCGCGCCAACATCGCCGTCGGCATCCCGACCTTCAACCGCCCCTCCGACTGCGTCAACGCGCTCGCCGCGCTGACCTCGGATCCGTTGGTCGACGAGGTGGTCAGCGCGGTCATCGTGTCCGATCAGGGCACCAGCAAGGCCAAGGACCATCCCGGTTTCGAGGACGCCGCGGCAGCGCTCGGCAACCGGCTCACGATCCACAACCAGCCCAACCTCGGCGGGTCCGGTGGCTACAGCCGGGTGATGTACGAAGCGCTGAAGAACACCGACTGTGAGCAGATCCTGTTCATGGACGACGACATTCGCATCGAACCCGATTCGATCTTGCGCGCCCTGGCCATGAACCGGTTCGCCAAGGAACCGATTCTGGTGGGTGGCCAGATGCTCAACCTGCAGGAGCCGTCGCACCTGCACATCATGGGCGAGATGGTCGACCGGACGAACTTCATGTGGTCGGCGGCCCCCAACGCCGAGTACGACCACGACTTCGCCAAGTACGCGCTGGACGACACCGACTCCGACCGCAGCAAGCTGCTGCACCGCCGGATCGACGTCGACTTCAACGGCTGGTGGATGTGCATGATCCCCCGGCAGGTGGCCGAGGAACTCGGGCAACCCCTGCCGTTGTTCATCAAGTGGGACGACGTCGAATACGGCTTGCGGGCCGCCGAGCACGGCTACCGCACCGTCACCCTGCCCGGCGCGGCGATCTGGCACATGGCGTGGAGCGACAAGGACGACGCCATCGACTGGCAGGCCTACTTCCACCTGCGCAACCGGCTGGTGATCGCGGCTCTGCACTGGGACGGCGACGCGCGCGGGCTTTTGGCCAGCCACCTCAAGGCCACGTTCAAACATCTTCTGTGCCTTGAGTATTCGACGGTCGCCATCCAGAACCGGGCCATGGAGGACTTCCTGGCGGGCCCGGAACACATCTTCTCCATCCTGGAATCGGCCCTGCCCGACATCCGCGCGATGCGCCAGCAGTTCCCCGATGCCGTCGTGCTGGGCGGTGCCACCGAACTGCCCGCGGCCTCGGACCTCAAGCGCAAGAAGGTCCGCATCCCGGTGTCCAAGCCGGCCATCATGGTGAACCTGGCCCGCGGCGTGGTCCACCAACTGCGTCAGCACGACCCGGAAACCCACACCCGGCCGGAGATCAACGTGGCGACCCAGGACGCCCGCTGGTTCTCCCTGTGCCGGGTCGACGGGGTCACCGTCACCACCGCCGATGGGCGTGGTGTGGTGTACCGCCAGCGCGATCGCGCCAAGATGTTCGCGTTGCTCCGGGCCTCCCTGCGCCAGCAGTTGCGTGTGGTCCGTCAGTTCGACCGACTGCGCAAGGTCTATCGTGAGGCGCTGCCGGTGCTGACCAGCACCCAGAAGTGGGAGACGGTGTTGCTGACAGAGTCGGCGGAGAAAAACTGACATGACCGATGCCCCGCGCGGCGAGGACGCCGTGTTGGTTGCCGTGCAGTCTGCCCTGGCCACCCGGCCGGGCGTACTGACCGGCGCTCGTGCGCTGTCTCATTTCGGTGAGCACAGCCTGGGTTGGCTCGGGCTTGCGGCGGCCGGTGCGCTGGCCCAGCCGGCCAAGCGCAAGTCATGGTTGGCGGTGGGTGCCGGGGCTTTCCTGGCCCATGCCGCCGCGGTCCTGATCAAAAGGGTGGTACGCCGTGAGCGGCCGCACCACCCCGATATCGCCGTGAACGTCGGGACGCCGAGCCGGTTGAGCTTCCCTTCGGCACATGCCACCTCGACCGCCGCCGCCGCGGTGCTGCTGGCCCGGACCACCGGTCTGCCGGTGCGTGCGGTGCTGGTGGTGCCCATGGCGCTGTCGCGTCTGGTGCTGGGCGTGCACTATCCCACCGATGTGCTCACCGGCGTGGCCGTCGGGACGCTCGTCGGTTCTGTGGTCGGAAATACTGCCGGTGTCGGGCCGAAGGAGACTGTGGCCAAATGAGTGAGGAAGCGCAGCCGGAGGCCGGTCCGCCGAAGAACCTGGCAGTCGGCCTGGTCAAGGCCGTCCGTCCGCGTCAGTGGATCAAGAACCTGCTGGTGCTCACGGCCCCGGTGGCCGCGGTCGGCAGCGGGATCCAGTACGACTACGCCGATCTCGCCTACAAGGTGTCGATCGCGTTCGTGGTGTTCTGTCTGGCCGCGTCGTCGATCTATCTGGTCAACGACGCGCGTGACGTCGAGGCCGACCGCGCCCATCCCACGAAGCGGTTCCGGCCCATCGCGGCCGGCGTGGTCCCGGCATCGCTGGCCTACACGCTGGCTGTCGTGCTCGGGGTGGCCTCGATCGGCATCTCATGGCTGTTGAACCCGAATCTGGCTCTGGTGATGGTTGTGTACATCGCCATGCAGCTGGCGTATTGCTTCGGGCTCAAACACCAGGCCGTGCTGGACATCTGCATCGTGTCGCTGGGGTTCTTGATCCGGGCGATCGCCGGTGGTGTGGCCGCGGACATCCCGCTGTCGCAGTGGTTCCTGTTGGTGATGGCCTTCGGCGCATTGTTCATGGCGGCCGGTAAGCGGTACGCCGAGCTGCAACTGGCCGAGCGCACCGGCGCCAAGATCCGTAAGTCGCTGGAGCGCTACACCAGCAGCTACCTGCGCTTCGTGTGGACGTTGTCGGCCACTGCGGTGGTGCTCTGCTACGGCCTGTGGGCCTTCGGCCGCGACAGTGCCAGCGGCGGCTCCGGTCTGGACGGGAATGCATCGTGGTACGCGATCACGATCGTTCCCTGGACGGTCGCGATCCTGCGTTATGCGGTCGACATCGACGGTGGCATCGCCGGTGAGCCTGAGGAGATTGCGCTGAAAGACCGAGTGCTGCAGATCCTGTTCCTGGCCTGGATCGGAACCATCGGTGCAGCCATCTACTTCAGCTGACCGGATCACGCTGCGCCGCCTGGCGGGCGGCGTGGGTGCCCGGTTGGCGCGGTGGCCGGTGTTTCCCTACGACGTCTCGGTGCGGGTCAGCCTGTGGGTGAGTGTCGTCGTGGTGGCCGGGCTGTTCGGCTGGGGCGCCTGGCAGCGCCGCTGGATCGCCGACGACGGTCTGATCGTGCTGCGGACGGTCCGAAACCTGCTGGCGGGCAACGGTCCCGTCTTCAATGCGGGTGAGCGGATCGAGGCCAACACCTCCACCGCGTGGACCTATCTGGTGACGCTGGGCGCCTGGCTCGGCGGTTCGGTCCGGATGGAGTACGTGGCGTTGGCCCTCGCGCTGACGTTGAGCGTGCTCGGTGTCGTCCTGGCGATGCTCGGCACCGGCCGGTTGTATGCCCCGAGCCTGCAGGGCCGCCGCGCTCTGCTGCTGCCCGCGGGCGCGCTGGTCTACATCGCCATCCCGCCGGCCCGCGACTTCGCCACCTCGGGGCTCGAAAACGGTTTGGTCCTCGCCTATCTGGGCCTGCTGTGGTGGATGTTGGTGTGCTGGTCGCAGGCCCTGCGCGCGGCTCCGGCAACACGGCGCGGCGCGGCCAAGGAGGCGCCGAACCCGGTGTCAAGCAAGTACTTCGATGGTGCACTGGCCACCGTGGCCGGGCTGAGTGTGCTGATCCGTCCCGAGTTGGCGTTGATCGGCGGTGGCGCACTGGTCATGATGCTGATCGCCGCCCGGGGCCGGCGTCGCCGCGTCCTGATCTTGGTGGCCGGCGGACTGCTGCCGGTCGCCTACCAGATCTTCCGGATGGGCTACTACGGGCTGATCGTGCCGGGCACTGCGGTGGCCAAGGACGCGTCGGGATCCAAGTGGGCCCAGGGCCTGACCTATCTCACCAATTTCAACCACCCGTACCTGCTGTGGGTGCCGGTGCTGTTGCTGGCCGCCCTCGGCGCGGTGCTGCTGACCACGCGGACTCGGCCGTGGTGGGTGCGCCATCAGGTGCCCCGCGGCTACGGCTGGCTGGCCCGCACTGTCCAGAGTCCTGCGGCCGTAGTGCTTTTCATGTTCGCGAGTGGGTTGCTGCAGGGCATCTACTGGGTGCGCCAGGGTGGTGACTTCATGCACGGCCGGGTGCTGCTCACCCCGCTGTTCTGCCTGCTGATGCCCGTCGCGGTCATACCGGTCGTGCTGCCCGACGGCACCAGGTTCACCCGGGAAACCGGATACCTGCTCGCCGCGGCCACCAGTGTGTTGTGGGCATCGGTGGTGGGCTGGTCGATCTGGGCCGCCAACTCGCCGGGCCTGGGGGCCGACGGCACCCGCGTCACCTATACCGGGATCGTCGACGAGCGCCGGTTCTACTCGCAGGCCACCGGTCACGCGCACCCGCTGACCGCCGCCGACTACCTGGACTATCCCCGGATGCGTGCGGTGCTGACCGCGATCAACAACACCCCCGACGGGGCGCTGCTGTTGCCATCGGGCAACTACGACCAGTGGGACGTCGTACCCGCCTATCCGCCACCGCCCGATCTCAGCCCATCCGACCGTCGGGCGCTGGAAACCCCGCACACCGTGTTCTTCACCAACATGGGCATGCTCGGCATGAACGTCGGACTCGACGTGCGGGTCATCGACCAGATCGGTCTGACGAATCCGCTGGCGATGCACACCCAGCGGCTGACGGACGGCCGCATCGGTCACGACAAGAACCTGTTCCCGGACTGGGCGGTGGCCGAAGGGCCGTTCCTCAAGACCAAGCAGTGGATCCCGCCTTACCTGGACGAGGAATGGGTCTCGCAGGCCGAGGCCGCACTGGAATGCCCGGACACCGAGTCGATGCTGAACTCGGTGCGCGGCGAGATGAGCCCACGGCGGTTCCTCTCCAACCTGGCGCACGCCTACGAGTTCACCAAGTACCGGATCGACCGCGTGCCTCTCTATGACCTGAAGCGGTGCGGCCTGCCGGTTCCCGAGCCCAAGAACCCGCCGTACACAGGGATGCCCGCCACCGGACCGTAACCGTGCGCGAGATCGTAGGACCGAATTCTGTGTATCCGGTAACGCCCGGGCGGGCGGCACCGATACCCAGACGAGCCCGCGTGATCGATCTTGAACGGACGGTACGAGAAACCGATGCTGACCTCTGGTGTCTCCGGTATGCGCCCTTGGGGTCGGCGCTTACCGATGGCCACGGCCCGCGCGTTCTCTCGCGAGACCTTCCTCACACCCGGGTTCGCGGGTCATCTGGCCGCCGACGAGCAGGTCGTCTGGACCGGGAACGCTGCGGAGGCGTTGACGATGTCGGCCGGGTCCGCGTCGAACATGTCGGTCTACCGCCCGGGCCGGCCCACCCGTGCCGCGTCGTTCCCGGCATTGCGCACCGTCGCCAGGACGCGCAACGACCCGATCAAGTGCAACAAGGACTTTCAGACTGCCCGCGGCAACGCGGGCGGGAGCAACGTGAGCTCTCATTTTCCCCCGGCGGGCAACCACGCCCGGCCGTACCGGGCCGCTCAACTGCGGGCCCTCCAACCAGACCTGATCGCGACCATCAACGGCTGAGGGGCGACCAGGGACGACAACTGCTGAAGAGAAGCATCACGCAATCGTGTGGTTGACTACACGGGCACGTGAGCCGCTTACGTCGGTCATTTATCGATGTGCGGAATACGAAGAAGAGATTCAGATAGGGAGCGGTATGAAGTTCGTTGGGAAGATGCGCGGCCTGTCGCGCCGGTTGACGGTTGCGGTCGCCGCAGCAGCCGTGCTGCCTGGCCTGGTTGGCGTCGTAGGCGGCTCGGCAACCGCTGGAGCCTGGTCTCGGCCCGGCCTACCGGTCGAGTATCTCGAAGTTCCGTCGGCAGCGATGGGACGTGACATCAAGGTCGAGTTCCAGAGCGGTGGCGCGGGTGCACCTGCGCTCTATCTGCTGGACGGTATGCGCGCTCGCGAAGATCAGAACGGGTGGGACATCGAACTGCCTACGTTCGAGTGGTTCCTGAACTCCGGCATCTCGGTTGTCATGCCGGTCGGCGGCCAGTCCAGCTTCTACAGCGACTGGTACAAGCCGGCCTGTGGCAGCAAGGACGGCGGCTGCAAGACCTACAAGTGGGAGACCTTCCTGACGCAGGAGCTCCCGGCGTGGCTGGCGGCCAACAAGGACGTGAAGTCGACCGGCAGCGCTGTGGTCGGTCTGTCGATGGCGGGTTCGTCGGCGCTGATGCTGTCGGCTCGGCACCCGGATCAGTTCATCTACGCCTCGTCCCTGTCGGGCACGTTGAACCCGTCCGAGGGCTGGTGGCCGATGCTGATCGGTATCTCGATGGGTGACGCCGGCGGCTACAAGGCCGACGACATGTGGGGCAAGACGGGTGACCCGGACAACGCCTGGAAGGCCAACGACCCGACCGAGAACGTCGCGACCCTGGCCAACAACGGCACCCGGCTCTGGGTGTACTGCGGTAACGGCAAGCCGGGCGAGCTCGGTGGCGCCGACATGCCCGCGAAGTTCCTCGAGGGCTTCGTGTGCCGCACGAACTCCACCTTCCAGGAGAAGTACATCGCGGCCGGCGGCAAGAACGCGGTGTTCAACTTCCCGCAGAGCGGTACGCACAACTGGGCCTACTGGGGCCAGCAGCTGCAGGCCATGAAGCCTGACCTGCAGCGCGTCCTGGGCGCTACCCCGACCGCCTGAGCGGACGATAGGTAGCGATCCAACGCACCTGACAACACGGAAGACGGCGGCGATCCCCACGGGGTCGCCGCCGTCAGCCGTTTCTGGGCCCCGGCTGTGGTTGCGATGTGGTTCACTACAACGCGGATTACGTGTGCGGGGGCACGCCGAACGACCGGCAGCGGGAGAGGTTGATGATGAGACGTGCGTTGAGTCTGATGCGGGCGATGCTGCTGGCGGTGGTGTTGGGAGCCGGCCTGTGGACAGCGTCGGCGACGACGAGCGCTCCGGCCCGGGCGGACGGTGTCGAGTACCTGATGGTCCCGTCGGCGGCCATGGGCCGTGACATTCCGGTCGCGTTCCAGGGCGGTGGCCCGCACGCGGTGATCCTGCTCGATGCGTTCAACGCGGCCCCCGATGTCAGCAACTGGGTCAATGCGGGTCATGCGATGTCGACCCTGGCCGGCCGCGGTATCTCGGTGGCGGCCCCGGCCGGTGGCGCGTTCAGCCTCTACACGAACTGGGAGCAGGACGGCAGCAAGCAGTGGGAGACCTTCCTCTCGGCCGAGCTGCCGGACTGGCTGGCCGCCAACAAGGGGCTGGCTCCGGGCGGGCACGGGGTCGTGGGCGCCTCGCAGGGCGGCACCGCCGCGCTGACGCTGGCTGCGTTCCACCCCGACCGGTACCGCTTCGCCGGATCGCTGTCGGGCTTCCTGACTCCGTCGGCCACCACTCTCAACGGCGCGATCACCGCGGGTATGGCCCAGTTCGGCGGGGTGGACAGCTACGGCATGTGGGGTGCCCCACAGCTGGGCCGCTGGAAGTGGCATGACCCCGACGTGCACGTGCAGTTGCTGGCCGATGCCAACACCCGGCTCTGGGTGTACAGCCCCGCCGCCCTGACGTGCAGCGACCCGGCTGCCATGATCGGTGTCTGCGATCTGGCGCAGGGCAGCAACCGGTCCTTCTACCAGCACTACCGCTCGGTCGGCGGCAGCAACGGGCACTTCGACATGCCGGCCGGAGGCCAGCATGACTGGGGTAGCTGGGCGCCGCAGCTGGCGCAGATGTCGGGTGAGCTGGTCGCGACCATCAAGTAGCGGTCCGGGCGGGCTGCCGTGGTGACCAGAATCAGCTGCGCCGGGGCACTTTTCACCAGCCGGTACGGTGGAAGCGTGCAGCACACGGTACGGTCGGCCACCCTGGTGGCAGCGGTGTCCGCTGCGTCGTTGCTCACGGCGTGCGACGCGGGCGGCGACATCATGGCGCCGCTGGCCCTGCCGACGTCACAGGTCAACGGTGCGCAGCCGCAGGCGGTGTCCGCGCAACCTCAGCAGGGTCGTCCCGGTGAGCTGGACCTGACGTCGCAGCAGCACACGTATCTCGACAAGCTCAAGGACACGGGGATCAACCCGTCCAGTGAGCTGCTGGCGCTGTCGATCGGGTCGTATGTGTGCCAGGCTCACGCCGCCAAGCTGAACGACCAGGCGGTACGGGATTTCGTCCTGCCGTTGGTCCGTAGTGATGTCCGGGCTGCCCATACCTCGGAAAGCCCCACGTCCGGCGAGATCGATGCCGCCGCCACCGACTACATCCGTATCGCCACCGAACATCTCTGCTGACAAGCAGATCACCGCACCGCACGCGAGGAGCCCGAGTAACCCATGGCAAAAAATGCCGGCCGCCGGAAGCGGCACCGCATCCTGGCACTGATCGCCGCCGGGGCGATGGCACTCGTCGTGGTGCTGGTGGTGTCCATCGTGGTGATCTACCTGCGTCGCCCCGAGAGCCCGTCGGCGCCGCCGTCGGCCCAGCCGCCGGCCGGGGTTCCGGGACCGTCGACGACACGTAAGCCGCGCCCGGAGTTCCAGTCCGCCGACTGCCCCGACGTGATGCTGGTTTCGATCCCCGGCACCTGGGAGTCCTCGCCTCAGGACGACCCGTTCAACCCGACGCAGTTCCCGCTGTCGCTGATGAGCAATATCAGCCGGCCGATGTCCGAGCAGTTCGGGAAGGACCGGCTCGAGGTCTACACGGTGCCCTACACCGCGCAGTTCCATAACCCGTTCGCCGCAGACAAGCAGATGTCCTACAACGACAGCCGCGCCGAGGGGAAGCGCACCGCGGTCAAGGCGATGACGGACATGAACGACCGGTGCCCGCTGACCAGCTATGTGATCGCCGGGTTCTCGCAGGGCGCGGTGATCGGTGGGGACCTTGCCAGCGATATCGGCAACGGCCGTGGCCCGGTGGACGAGGACCTGGTGCTGGGCGCGACGTTGATCGCCGACGGGCGTCGCCAATTCGGCGTCGGGCAGGACATCGGTCCCAACCCGCCCGGCCAGGGAGCCGAGATCACGCTGCACGAGGTGCCGGTGCTGTCCGAGATGGGTCTGACCATGACGGGACCGCGGCAGGGCGGCTTCGGGGCGCTCAACGACCGGACCAATCAGATATGCGGCAAGGGAGACCTGATCTGCTCGGCGCCGGAGGAGGCGTTCTCGATCTTCAACCTGCCCAAGACCCTGGAGACACTGACCGGCAGCGCGGCCGGCCCGGTGCACGCTCTGTACAACACCCCGCAGTTCTGGGTGGAGAACGGGGAGACCGCCACGCAGTGGACGTTGAGCTGGGCCAAGGGCCTGGTGGACAACGCGCCGCACCCCAAGCACGGTTGACACCGAACACGCCCGGACCGCGACTCGCGTGGCGGATTTGGCCGGGACCGTCACGGTCCCTTAACATTAAGAGAAAAATAAGAGCTTTGCGCGTGCGTGGTTGGTTGACTAGAGCCGTCAGCTGACTCGTAGGCGTGGTCGCCGCGCCCGGTACGATCGTCCGGGTTTGGGTACGTACGGCCGCCCGAGTGGCTGCAACGCACCTCCAGTGACGTGCGACAACGCGACGAGTACGGCTCTGACAGGAGAGTTATATGCCGTTCATCAATCCGTTCATCAAGGACGGTCAGATCAAGTTCCCTGACGGCGCCAGCATCGTCGAGCACGTCGAGCGTTGGGCCAGGGTTCGCAGCGACAAGCTGGCATACCGCTTCCTGGACTTCTCGACCGAGCGCGACGGTGTCGCCCGTGACCTGACCTGGGCGCAGTTCAGCGCCCGCAACAAGGCGGTGGCCGCCCGGCTTCAGCAGGTCACCCAACCCGGTGACCGCGTCGCCATCCTGTGCCCGCAGAACCTGGACTACCTCGTCGCCTTCTTCGGTGCCCTCTATGCCGGCCGCATCGCGGTGCCGCTGTTCGACCCGTCCGAGCCCGGCCACGTCGGCCGCCTGCACGCGGTGCTGGACGACTGCCATCCGGCAGCGGTCCTGACCACCACCGAGGCCGCCGAGGGCGTCCGCAAGTTCTTCCGCAGCCGACCGGCCAACCAGCGTCCCCGCGTCATCGCGGTGGACGCCGTGCCCGACGACGTCGCCGCCACCTGGGTCCACTTCGAGGACGTCGACGAGTCGACCATCGCCTACCTGCAGTACACCTCCGGCTCGACCCGGATCCCGACCGGTGTGCAGATCACCCACCTGAACATGGCCACCAACGTCGTGCAGATCGTCGAGGCGCTCGAAGGTGAGGAGGGCGACCGCGGACTGTCCTGGCTGCCGTTCTTCCACGACATGGGTCTGGTCACCGGTCTGATCGCCCCGATGATCGGCCATTACTTCACCTTCATGACCCCGGCCGCGTTCGTGCGCCGACCCGAACGCTGGATTCGTGAGATGGCACGCAAGGAAGGCGACACCGGCGGTGTCATCTCGGTGGCCCCGAACTTCGCGTTCGACCACGCCGCCGCGCGTGGTGTGCCCAAGGACGGGGAGCCGCTCGACCTCTCCAATGTCAAGGCCGTGCTCAACGGCAGCGAGCCGATCTCGGCGGCCACCGTGCGCCGGTTCAACGAGGCCTTCAGCCCGTTCGGGTTCCCGGCCAAGGCGATCAAGCCGTCCTACGGTCTGGCCGAAGCCACGTTGATGGTGTCGACCACGCCGTCCGCCGAAGAGCCGAAGATCATCTGTGTCGACCGCGACGAGCTCAACACCGGTCGGATCGTCGAGGTGGACGCAGACTCGCCCAAGGCGGTCGCCCAGGCCTCGGCAGGCAAGGTCGGCGTCTCCGAGTGGGCCGTCATCGTCGACGCCGAGAGCGCCACCGAGCTGCCCGACGGACAGGTCGGTGAGATCTGGATGAGCGGCCAGAACATGGGCACCGGCTACTGGGGTAAGCCCGAAGAGACCGTCCAGGTTTTCCAGAACACCCTCAAGTCGCGGACCAGCCCGTCCCACGCCGAGGGTGCCGACGACGACGCCACCTGGGTCCGCACCGGCGATTACGGCGCCTTCTACGCCGGCGACCTCTACATCACCGGCCGCGTCAAGGACCTGGTGATCATCGACGGCCGCAACCACTACCCGCAGGACCTGGAGTACTCGGCGCAGGAGGCCAGCAAGGCGCTGCGCACCGGTTACGTCGCGGCCTTCTCGGTGCCGGCCAACCAGCTTCCCGACGAGGTGTTCGAGAACGCGCACGCCGGTCTGCACCGTGACGACGACGACAGCTCCGAGCAGCTGGTCATCGTCGCCGAGCGCGCTCCGGGCTCCCACAAGCTCGAAGTTGGCCCGATCACCGACGACATCCGGGCCGCGATCGCCGTGCGGCACGGTGTCACCGTGCGCGACGTGCTGCTGACCGCGGCCGGCGCCATCCCGCGTACCTCCAGCGGCAAGATCGGCCGTCGGGCCTGCCGCTCCGCGTACCTGGACGGCAGCCTGCGCAGCGGGAAGATCGCCAACGCGTTCCCCGACGAGACGGACTGACCGAACCTCTAAGCCAACGACACGTGGCCGACCAGCCCGTTCTGATGCAAGGTGACCTGAATATGGATGAAACACAAAGCAATTCGAATCTTCCAGAGGGCACCCAGCCCGCCGGGGCACCGGCGCCGCGCCCCGACCTGACCGTCGCGGAGATGCGCGAGTGGCTGCGCAAAGCGGTGGCCACCGCCACGAGTCAGTCGCCGGACGTGATCGACGAGACCACGCCGCTGATCGAGCTGGGCCTGTCCTCGCGCGACGCGGTGGCGATGGCCAGCGACATCGAGGACCTGACCGGGGTCACGCTGACGGCCACCGTGCTGTTCCGGCACCCGACCATCGAGTCGCTGGCGACGGTGATCATCGAGGGCGAGCCCGAGCCCCCGAGCACCGACGACGAGGACTGGTCGCGGGAGCGCGATGTGGAAGACATCGCCATTGTCGGCGTCGCCACCCGCTTCCCGGGCGACCTCAACACCCCCGACGAGATGTGGGACGCCCTGCTCGCCGGTAAGGACTGCATCACCGACCTGCCCGAGGGCCGCTGGGAAGAGTTCCTGGCCGAGCCGCGGATCGCCGAGCGCGTGGCCAAGGCCCGCACCCGGGGCGGCTACCTGTCGGACATCAAGGGTTTCGACTCCGAGTTCTTCGCGCTGTCGAAGATGGAGGCCGACAACATCGACCCACAGCAGCGCATGGCGCTGGAGCTGACCTGGGAGGCCCTGGAGCACGCCCGGATCCCGGCGTCGAGTCTGCGCGGTACCAGTGTCGGTGTGTTCGTGGGCAACTCGACCAATGACTACCAGTTCCTGGCGGTCTCGGACCCGTCGGTGACCCACCCGTACGCCATCACCGGAACCGCGAGTTCGATCATCGCAAATCGGGTTTCGTACTTCTATGACTTCCGCGGCCCGTCGGTCGCCGTCGACACCGCATGCTCGAGCTCGCTGGTGGCAGCGCATCAGGGTGTGCAGGCACTGCGTTCCGGTGAGGCCGACGTAGCCATCGTCGGCGGTGTCAACGCGTTGATCACCCCGATGGTGACGGTCGGCTTCGACGAGGTCGGTGGCGTGCTGGCGCCGGACGGCCGCATCAAGTCGTTCTCCTCGGACGCCGACGGCTATGCCCGCTCCGAGGGTGGCGGCATGCTGGTGCTCAAGCGGGTGTCCGACGCCCGCCGCGACGGCGACCAGATCCTGGCCGTCATCGCCGGTAGCGCGATCAACCACGACGGCCGGTCCAACGGGCTGCTCGCCCCGAATCCCGATGCGCAGGAAGCGGTTCTGCGTAAGGCCTACAAGAACGCCGGGATCAACCCGCGCAGCGTCGACTACATCGAGGCGCACGGCACCGGCACCATCCTGGGTGACCCGATCGAGGCCGACGCCCTGGGGCGCGTGGTCGGGCGCGGTCGCGACGCGGACAAGCCCGCGCTGCTGGGTGCGGTGAAATCCAATGTGGGTCACCTCGAGTCGGCGGCCGGTGCGGCAAGTCTGGCCAAGATGGCGCTGTCACTGGCCAACGACAAGCTGCCCCCGTCGATCAACTACGCCGGGCCCAACCCGTACATCGACTTCGACAAAGAGCACCTCAAGGTCAACGACACCGTCTCGGAGTGGCCGCGCTACAGCGGGCACGCCATCGCCGGTGTGTCGGGCTTCGGCTTCGGTGGCGCCAACGCGCACCTGGTGTTGCGCGAGGTCCTGCCATCGGATCTGGTCGAACCGCAGCCGGAACCCGAAGTGGTCGAGGACAAGTCGGCCGCCGACGATGCGAACGCCGTCTACGTCGGGGGCGTCCGGATGGACGAGTACGGCGAGTTCATCCACGACGACGATGAATCCGGGGCCGACGAGTACCCAGCGTACGACGAGGCCAACCATGAGCTGCCCGGCCTGACCGAAGAGGCCAAGCGCCTGATCGAGCAGGCCCGCGAGGAGCTGGCCGCCGCCGACGCCGCCGAGCCGGTCAAGAAAGTTGTCCCGCTTGCCGTCTCGGCCTTCCTGACCTCACGCAAGAAGGTCGCCGCCGCGGCGCTGGCCGACTGGATCGACAGCGAAGAAGGCCGGGCGTCGTCGCTCGAATCCATCGGACGCTCGCTGTCGCGCCGCAACCACGGCCGTTCGCGTGCCATCGTGCTGGCCCACGACCACGACGAGGCGGTCAAGGGCCTGCGGGCGGTCGCCGAGGGCAAGCAGCATCCGAGTGTGATCTCGGCCGACGGCCCGGTCACCAACGGCCCGGTGTGGGTGCTCGCCGGTTTCGGTGCGCAGCACCGCAAGATGGGCAAGGAGCTGTACCTGCGCGAGCCGGTCTTCGCCGAGTGGATCGACAAGGTCGACGCCTATATCCAGGATGAGCGCGGGTACTCGGTCGTCGAGCTGATCCTCGACGACGCGATCGACTACACGAACGAAACCTGCGAATACCCCATCGAAGTGGTCCAGACGGTGATCTTCGCCATCCAGATCGCGCTCGGTGAGTTCCTCAAGGCCCACGGAGCGAAACCCGGTGCAGTGGTGGGGCAGTCGCTCGGTGAGGCCGCCGCAGCATACTTCTCCGGCGGTTTGTCGCTGGCCGATGCCACCCGGACCATCTGCTCGCGTGCCCACCTGATGGGCGAGGGCGAGGCGATGCTGTTCGGCGAGTACATCCGCCTGATGGCGCTGGTCGAGTACTCGGCCGACGAGATCAAGACGGTGTTCGCCGACTACCCGGGTCTCGAGGTGTGCGTGTACGCCGCCCCGACCCAGACCGTGATCGGCGGTCCGCCGGAGCAGATCGACGCGATCGTCGCCCGTGCCGAAGCCGAGGGCAAGTTCGCCCGCAAGTTGCAGACCAAGGGCGCCAGCCACACCCAGCAGATGGACCCGCTGCTCGGCGAGCTGTCCGCTGAAATCCAGGGCATCGAACCCCACCCGCTGAGCACCGGCTACTTCTCGACCGTGCACGAGGGCAAGTTCATCCGGGCGGGTGCCGAGCCGATCCACGACGTGGAGTACTGGAAGAAGGGCCTGCGGCACAGCGTCTACTTCACCCACGGCATCCGCAACGCGGTGGACAACGGTCACACCACATTCCTGGAGCTGGCACCGAACCCGGTGGCGCTCATGCAGGTTGGGTTGACGACGGCTTCGGCCGGGCTGCACGATGCGCAGCTGATCGCGACCCTGGCCCGCAAGCAGGACGAGGTCACCTCGATGGTTACGGCCATGGCCCACCTGTTCGTCCACGGACATGACCTGGACCTGCGGACCCTGTTCCCACGCAAGTCCACCGGCCTGGCCGGCGCGCTGGACTTCGCCAACATCCCGCCGACCAAGTTCAAGCGCAAGCAGCACTGGCTGGACGCGCACTTCACCGGCGACGCCTCCACGGTGATGCCCGGCAACCACGTCGCCACACCCGACGGCAAGCACGTCTGGGAGTTCGTGTCGAAGGGCACCGCTGACCTGGCTGCCTTGGTGAAAGCCGCGGCCGCGCAGGTGCTTCCGGATGCCAAGCTGACCGCGTCGGAGCAGCGTGCGGTGCCCGCCGAGGGTTCCCGCCTGGTCACCACGCTGACCCGGCACCCGGGTGGGGCCTCGGTGCAGGTGCATGCCCGCATCGATGAATCGTTCACCTTGGTCTACGACGCGATCGTGACTCGCGGCGGTGCGGCGACCACGCTGCCGACTGCGGTGGGTGCCGGTGTTGTCGCCGAACAGGTTTCGGCCGCGCCGGCTCTGGCCGAGCCTGAGGTCGAGGATGATGCCGAGATCCTTCAGGACAACCTCACCAAGGGTGCCGGCATGGGCGCCGGGTTCGAGAAGTGGTCGCCGGAGTCGGGCGAGACCATCGCGCAGCGGCTCGGCGCCATCGTCGGCGGCGCCATGGGTTACGAGCCCGAGGATCTGCCGTGGGAGGTGCCGCTGATCGAGCTGGGCCTGGATTCCCTGATGGCGGTGCGGATCAAGAACCGCGTCGAGTACGACTTCGACCTGCCACCGATTCAGCTGACCGCCGTGCGTGACGCCAACCTCTACAACGTCGAGGAGCTCATCAAGTACGCGATCGAGCACCGCGACGAGGTCGATCAGATCGCCGAATCCCAGAAGGGCAAGACGGCCGAGGAGATCGCGGCCGAGCAGTCCGAACTCCTGGGCGGTGCCTCGACGGTTGCCGAGCTCGAGGCCAAGCTGGCCGAGGCCGGACATCCGTTGAGCGAAAAAGACGAAGCAGTCACCGGGGTGGACCCCGTCGCCGAGGCCGCTGCCACCGAGGGCCTGGAGATCCCGCCGCCGCCGAGTGATCCGAGCGGGCCGGCCGTCCCGGCTCCGCCGAGCGATCCGAGCGGACCGGCCGCCCCGGCGCCGTCGGGACCCAGCAAGGCCACTGCGGCTGCCGCGGCTGCCAAGGTGCTCACCCAGGAGGCCGTCACCGAGGCGCTCGGCGCCGACGTGCCCCCGCGTGACGCCGCGGAGCGGGTCACCTTCGCCACCTGGGCGATCGTCACCGGCAAGTCGCCGAGCGGCATCTTCAACGAGCTGCCCTTCGTCGATGTCGAGACCGCGACCAAGCTGTCCGAGCGGCTCTCCGAGCGCGCCGAGGGCACCGTCACCGTCGAACAGGTGCGTTCGGCCAAGACCATCGAAGAGCTGTCCACGATCGTGCGCGATCAGCTCGAAGAGGGTGTGGTGGACGGATTCGTCCGTACGCTGCGGGCTCCCAAACAAGGAACCTCACACGTTCCATTGTTCGTGTTCCACCCGGCCGGCGGATCGACCGTCGTCTACGAACCGTTGATCAAGCGGCTGCCTGCCGATACCCCGATCTACGGCATCGAGCGGGTCGAGGGTGCGATCGAGGAGCGTGCCGCCGAGTACGTGCCCAAGCTGCTGGCGATGCACAACGGCCCGTTCATCCTGGCCGGCTGGTCGCTCGGTGGGGCGCTGGCCTACGCGTGTGCGATCGGTCTGAAGCAGGCCGGCGCCGATGTCCGGTTCGTCGGGCTGATCGACCTCGCGCTTCCTGGCGAGCCGATCGACCAGAGCAAGGAAGGCATGCGGGCCCGTTGGGACCGCTACGCCCTGTTCGCCCAGCGCACGTTCAATGTCGAGATCCCGGCGATTCCGTACGAGGAGCTGGAGCAGCTCGACGACGAGGGCCAGGTGAAGTTCGTCCTGGACGCGATCAAGGACAGCGGTGTGCAGATCCCCGGCGGGATCATCGAGCATCAGCGCACGTCGTACCTGGATCAGCGGGCTCTGGCCACCATCGAGGTCCAGCCCTACGACGGCCACGTCACGCTGTACCTCGCCGACCGGTACCACGATGACGCCATCGTCTTCGAGCCTGCGTACGCGACCCGCAAGCCCGACGGCGGCTGGGGCGAGTACGTCAAGGATCTCGAGGTGGTGCCCATCGGAGGCGAGCACATCCAGGCCATCGATGAGCCGTACATTGCCAAAGTCGGTGCTCACATGAGCGAGGCGATCAACCGTATCGAAGCCGAGAGCGAGAGCAAGTGACGAACAAGACCACGGCTGAACTCCTGGCCGAGCTCCGCGAGAAGCTGGAACTGGCCAAGGAGCCGGGCGACCCCAAAGCCATTGCGCGACGGGACAAGAAGGGCATCCCGAGCGCCCGTGCCCGCATCCACGCACTGCTCGATCCGGGCAGCTTCCTGGAGATCGGCGCGTTGGCCAAGACGCCGGGGGATCCCAACGCGCTCTTCGGCGACGGCGTGGTCACCGGGCACGGAACCATCAACGGCCGCCCGGTCGGCGTGTTCAGCCACGACCAGACGGTGTTCCAGGGTTCGGTCGGTGAGATGTTCGGCCGCAAGGTCGCCAAGCTCATGGAGTGGGTGGCCATGGTCGGCTGCCCGATCATCGGGATCAACGACTCCGCCGGCGCCCGCATCCAGGACGCGGCGACCTCGCTGGCCTGGTACGCCGAACTCGGCCGCCGGCACGAGATGCTGCGCGGTCTGGTCCCGGAGATCTCCATCATTCTGGGCAAATGCGCTGGCGGCGCGGTCTATTCGCCGATCCAGACCGATCTGCTGGTGGCGGTGCGCGACCAGGGCTACATGTTCATCACCGGCCCGGACGTGATCAAGGACGTCACCGGTGAAGATGTGACGTTCGACGAGCTCGGCGGCGCCGACGTGCAGGCCCAGCGCGGCAACATCCACAAGGTTGTCGAGGATGAGGCGGCCGCGTTCCAGTACGTGCGCGACTATCTTTCGTTCCTGCCCGCCAACCACTTCGACGATGCCCCGATCGTGAACCCGGGTCTGGAACCCGAGATCACGCCACACGATCTGGAGCTGGATTCGATCGTGCCGGATTCCGACAACACCGCGTACGACATGCACGAGATCCTGCTGCGGATCTTCGACGACGGTGACGTCTTCGAGATCGCCGAGCAGCGTGGCCCGGCGATGATCACCGCGTTCGCGCGGGTGGACGGTCGGCCGGTCGGTGTGATCGCCAACCAGCCGATGTTCCTGTCCGGTGTGGTGGACACGGACGCCTCCGACAAGGCCGCGAGCTTCATCCGGTTCTGCGACTCCTTCAACCTGCCTTTGGTTTTCGTGGTCGACACCCCGGGCGCCATGCCGGGTGTGCAGCAGGAGAAGGACGGCATCATCAAGCGTGGCGGCCGGTTCTTCAACGCGATCGTCGAGGCCGACGTGCCGAAGGTGACCATCGTCGTCCGCAAGGCCTACGGCGGCGGGTACGCGGTGATGGGCTCCAAGCAGCTCTCGGCAGACCTGAACTTCGCCTGGCCGACCGCGCGTATCGCGGTGATCGGCGCCGAAGGCGCGGCGCAGCTGTTGGTGAAGCGATTCCCGGATCCGACCGCGCCCGAGGTGCAGAAGATCCGCGCCGACTTCATCGAGGGTTACAACCTCAACCTGGCCACGCCGTGGATTGCGGCCGAGCGCGGATACATCGACGGTGTGATCCAGCCGCACGAGACCAGGCTGCTGCTCCGCAAGTCCCTGCACCTGTTGCGGGACAAGCAGAACATGCCCAAGGTTCAGCGCAAGCACGGCCTGACCCCGATCTAACCTTCTTTTCCAGCGCGAGCAGACGTGTAGGTACTCCTGAACTACGGTTTAGGGGTACCTACACGTCTGCTCGGCGAAAGGCAGGAGGGCACCACGCATGACTACCGCGCTTGTGGTCGGCGCCGGGCCCAACGGTCTCGCGGCCGCCATCACCCTGGCGAAGGCCGGACTGGACGTCACCGTGCTGGAGGCCGCCGATGAGATCGGCGGTGGGGTGCGTTCCGGCGAGGGCGAGATCGCGGGCCTGGTTCACGACCACTGCTCGGCGATCCACCCGATGGCGGTCGGCTCGGCTTTCCTGAGCGGTCTCGGGCTGGAACGCCATGGACTGCACTGGAAATGGCCTGAAATCGATTGCGCGCATCCTCTCGACGAGGGTGACGCCGGCCTGCTGTATCGCGGCATCGATGACACCGCAGCGGCTCTCGGGTCGGACGGCCGCCGCTGGCGCCGGGCCTTCGGTGGGCCGTCGGCGAACTTCGACCTCCTGTCGCAGGACATCATGGGGCCGCTGTTGCGCGTGCCCAGGCATCCGGTGGCGTTGGCCCGGTTCGGTGCGCCAACCCTGCTCCCGGCGTCGGCATTCGCCCGGCTCTTCCGTACCGAACGGGCTCGGGCTCTGTTCGGTGGCGTTGCGGCACATACCTTCCGGCCCCTGCACTATCCGCTGACGTCTGCCATCGGCCTCGGCATCATCACGGCCGGGCACCGGCACGGTTGGCCGGTGGCGCAGGGCGGTTCGCAGGCCATTACCGATGCGTTGGCCGCGGTGCTCGCGGAGCTCGGTGTCAAGGTGGAAACCGGTGTTCGCGTCACGTCGGCAACGCAACTCCCACCGGCCGAGGTGACGATGTTCGACCTTGCGCCGACGGCCGTCGTCGACATCTTGGGGGACCGGCTGCCACGGCGGGTCGCCCGTGGTCTGGGTGGATTCCGTTACGGGCCAGGTGCATTCAAGATCGACTTCGCGGTCCAGGGTCCGGTGCCGTGGACGAATCCCGCGGTCAACAACGCCGGCACGGTACATCTGGGTGGCAGCTTCGCCGAGGTTGCGGCGACGGAGCGGGCGATCTACGCCGGCCGGATGCCGCAGCGACCGTTTGTGCTCGTGGGGCAGCAGTATGTGGCCGATCCCAGCCGCTCGGTCGGCGACATCAATCCGGTGTATTCGTATGCCCATGTGCCTCACGGCTACACCGGTGATGCGACCGAGGCGATCATCGGTCAGTTCGAGCGGTTCGCCCCCGGGTTTCGCGACCGGATCGTCGGGACGTCGGTGCGGTCGACGACGGAGATGTCGGTGTACAACGCCAACTACGTCGGCGGTGACATCTGTACGGGTGCCAAGGATATCCGGCAGTTGATGTTCGGCCCCCGTACTACGCTGCAGCCGTACCGAATTGGTGTCCCCGGCATGTACCTGTGCTCGGCGGCCACCCCGCCGGGGCCCGGGGCGCACGGTATGTGCGGCGCGAACGCGGCCGCGGTCGCCTTGTCCGCTCTCCCGCGGTGACACCGTTCAGGTTTGCGACAGGCCGCCGGCGCACAACCTTACTCACAAGCGTGTAATTCGAAAACGTATCTCCTGAAAAGCTGTGATGCGCGGGTTGTCGAAAACCATCCACAAGTTGTCCACAGGGCACTCGTATTCGCTGTAATCACCCGTGCAGGCCTACGATGAAGATCTCGAGTAGCCGGTTCACGGTTGCTTCGAAGTCGGTGACCATGGCGTCGCGCCCGGCCGAGTCCGGCGTCGCCCAGGCCCACGCGGTACCGGTAAAGGCGTGGACGGCGGCCGTCAGGGACCGGAGCTGTTCGTCGGACAATGGAAGTGACTGCTGCAGTGCCGAGCCGAGTCGCCGCTGTGCGGCTTCGCCCTGAGTCGTCAGGGTGCGGAAGCCCTTCGGGTCGAGTCGATTGATGAGCACGGGTGAGGCCGCGATGAGATCGCACAGCACCGGGTGGGCTGCCAGTGTGCGGGCCAGTGCCGCCGCGGGAGCTGACCGGCCGAGTTCGTCGGCCAGGGCCTCGATCCAGGTCAGATGTTCGTCGTACATCACCCGCAGCAGTAGCGCCTCGCGTGACCCGAAGTACCGCAGGATGCCCGACTTCGCGAGTCCGGCTGCTGCGGCCACGTCGCCCAATGTCAGTGTGGCCGCACCGGTTTCCTCCAGGCATCGCCGCGCTGCGGCCAACACGTGGGACGACCGGTCCTGACGTTGCGCCTCGCTGCGTGCGCGGGTGAACGGCGGGGAGGGTTCCGGCATTCCGCAATAATAGAACATCGTTCTGTTAAAGTCCCGACCGTGAACCGCTACGAATGCGTCATTCGGCGCCACGCAACTGCGTCGCCAAAGACCCTGTTCGCCATCGTGTCCGACGGATCCCGCTGGTCCGAGTGGGCCGCTCCCCTGATTCCCTATTCGGCATGGGAGACGCGGGGCCCGGCCGATGACGGCGGCGTCGGGGCGATCAGGGCGGTGGGCATGCGCCGGAAACCGACCCGCGAGATGACCAGCATCCACGAACCCGACCGCCGGCACGGCTACACCATGCTCACCGACGGCCCGATCCGCGACTATCAGGCACAGGTGACGTTTGACGAGGTCGCCGACGGTACCGAGGTGACCTGGCGCGGGCGGTTCGAGACGCGTTGGCGGGTGGTCGGATTGGCCTACCGGCTGGTTCTGCGGGTCGTGCTCGGGACGCTGGCACGCAAGCTGGTTGCCGCCGCCGAAAAGTCGCCGGCTGGCTAGTGCGATTGGCCAGTTATGACACGGATTTTCGTTGTACGCGTGTCACAACTGGCCACTCGATGCCTCTGACGGAACGTTACGGCTTGATACGGATCCGGCCCGGCTTGTAGAGCCCGGAATGTGTTGCCGTCCCGAGCTCGACCTCGGCGGGTGTCGCGTCGACGATGGTGTCGAACTTGCGCAGCGAGCCCCAGTCGCGGCCCCAGTCCTTGTTCAGGTAGGTGGCCATCACATGCTGGCGCAGCAGCAGGTCACTGATGCCCAGCAGACCGCCGTTGATGCCGTCCTCCCAGGTGTCGGTGTCCTTCATCTTGGCGTTGTAATCCGGGGTGATGCGGAACTTCGGCACCTCGGTGACACCGTTGGCGTGCAGCATCGGCTGCTGGCACGGGAAGGCCAGGCCCACAGCCCAGTCCATCAGCACGGGCTGTTGTGAGCCGATGTACTCCTGCACGGTCTTGACCTCGGGAACGCGGGGCGGGGTGACCGCGATCCAGTCGCCGAGAGACAGCGACTTGTCCTCGGCGATCACCCGGACGAACGTCGCGTCCGCAGGGATCTCGCTGCGGTCGAAGCGCAGGTTGCGCCAGGACGGGATCGGACCGAGGTCGTAGGGCGTCACGCGTCCGGCCGGGACGGCGGCGCCGTCGGGCCCGGGCCGTCCGTACTCCAGCTCGACCGCCTGTCCCTCGGTTCGGCCGTTGAAAATGCTGTTGCCGGTGATGGTTCCGGCCGCGGTGACGACCACCAGCGGGTGGGCGGCGTCGGGTGCGGGCAGCTGGTACCAGGCGGAGGCCAGCTTGCTCTCCTGCTGGGCCGGGCCTTCGACGTAGCTGCCGGCCAGCGGCACCCGGGCCGGGTCCAGTCCGTACGGCAGCGGCACGGTCGAGCCGTTGATGCCCGGGGTCTTCAGCTCGGCCGGCGCATTCCAGTCGGCGTCGATGCCCGGCATCGGGACGGTGATCCGAATCGCCTCGGCGACAATGTGGTCCGGCACGCCGTTGGGGGTGAACCCGGTCGGTGCGGTACCGCCCAGCGGTCCGAGCGGGCCGTAGTCGCCCGGCGCCGGGGTCAGGAACCCGTCGTTGGTGTCGGGTTCGACCAGCACATCGTCGGCCAGACCGCAGCCGCCGGCGAAGGCCCGCAGGTTCGAGGACGCGTTGGAGTAGGTGCCGTCCTGGCGCACCACGCCGTAGAGCATCGAACCGACGAACACCACGACCATGAACCCGGCCGCGATCGGCACCGGTGCGGTGGTCAGTGCCCGCGCCACCCGGCCCTCGGCAGAGGGTCTCAGGTGCAACCAGTACGCCCACAGCGCGGTGATGGCGAACAGCGCAAAGAAGATGGCGCTCACCGTGACTCCGCCGATGTTGGGCTTGTCGTTGTTGAACGGCACGCCGTAGCTGGAGACGTACCACCAGCCGTTGGTGGTGGCGAAGCACAGCGCCAACACGAACAGCACAGCCGCGGTGAAGGCCATCCGGTTGCGTGCCGAGCGCAGGACCGCAGGCCCGGCCAGCACCGTGACCACCGCCGCCATCGCCGCACCCACGGCGGCGAACAGGCCGAAGTGGTGCACCCACTTGGTGGGGGTGAACATCAGGCAGAACATGGTGGCGAAGATGATGCCCATCAGCCGCCATACCGGCCCGCGGGCCACACCGGGAACCCGCTTGCGCCGCAACATGATGAACAGCGAGGCGAACAGGCTCAGCGCGGTGATGATGAAGCCGAACCGGCGCGACAGCGAGCCGTCGACGGTCGGCAGGATCAGGTAGTAGTAGCGCAGGTTCTCGGTGTACCACTCCTGGCTCGGGCCGATCGCGGTGCGAATCCTGGTCGCCTCCAACACCGTTGCCAGCGTCTGGTCGGCGAACACCACGGTCAGGATCACCGTGCCCGCGGCCAGCAGCGGTAGCACCAGCGGCCACACGCCCAGCACGCGACGGCGGCGCACCAGGATGCGCAGCAGCGGACGACCACCGGCGAGCAGCGCGGCGACGGCGATCAGGCCGGTCGGCTGGATGCCGAGGGTGAAGGCTGCGGAGATGATCGCCATGGCGGCCGGGGTCAGCCGTCCGGAGATGATGGCCCGTTCGATCAGCACGTAGGTGATCAGAGCGCCGGTGGCGATCTGACCTTCGGGGCGCAGGCCGTTGTTGAACGGCATCCAGGCGGCCATCAGCACCAGGCCGGCGGCCCACAGCGCGGGCTTGGAGGCGATCACCGCGGGGCCGAGCCGGGGCAGCACCTCGCGGGACAGCAGCAGCCAGCAGACCAGCGCGCAGATCAGGTCGGGCAGTCGCATCCAGATGCTGGCGTCGCTGACATGCGTCATCAGGGCCAGCAGGTTGTAGAACCAGCCGAACGGGTCCTCCGGACTGCCGAACCAGCGGAAGTAGTTCGACATGTAGCCGGCATGGTCGGCCACCCGCGCCATCTGCAGGATGTAGCCGTCGTCGGACGAGTTTGCGCCGATCACGTGCCAGCTCAGGAACCCGCCGACCACCACCACGTCGACGGCACTGAACGTGCGCCAGCGCGACGGGATCAGATGGTGCATCCGCCGTCCGTCGAGTCGGTCGAGGCGCCACAGCGCCAGCAGTGCCACCACGGTGGCCGCGATGCCGAGCAGGATCGCCACCAGCTTGAGTGCGGTGGGTTTGGAGGTGAACCGGGTGTCGATCGTGGCCGACAACGAAAGACCTTGCGGTGCAGCTCCGCTCAGCTCGGTGAAGACACCGACGATCTGGGGCCGCAGGTTGGGGTCGGCGAACCCGGTGCGCAACTCCTTGCCGTCGGTACCCGTGAGCCCGACGAACGTGGCGAAGGTGCCGGCGTCTGACGAGGTGATCTCGATGCGTTGACAAGCAGGCGAGTCTGTCTTCTCCCGCACGACGCTGGCGATCACCACGTTGCGATCGGTGATGTCGACGCGCTTGGCGTTGACGTTGACGAACAACGCGTTCAGCGCGGCCTGCCTGCCCTCCTTGGGGGCGGTGCCGAGCACCATCGCCCCCTCGGGCGGCGCCGAGCGGATCACCTCGCACGGGATCGTCACCGACATGGTCACCGGTGTCTGGGTGATCAACGGGGCGGTGACGTTGTTGAGCTGACCCTGCTGAGGCCAGTTCAGCGTCGCCGTGGTCTGCACCACCGGCAACAGGGGTGTGGCCACCGCGCACAGGAAGCCGATGAGTCCCGCGATCATCGCGACCCAGCGGGTCATCTGCACATTCTTGTCAGCGCTGTGTTCGCGCAGGGTCACGCTCATGGCAGGGCCCGGATCGGTCCGGGCCGGCTGAAGCCGAACACTCGTTGCGTTCCTTGATCAATCGTGGCGACCGGCGCCTGGCCGGCCGGGACCACCTGGTCGTACTTCTCGATCGAGCCCCAGTCCCGGTACCAGTCGTCGCGCAGGTACGTCGGGATCGTCGACGTGCGCAGCAGCGCCTGGATGAAGAGGAAGGGGCCACCCTTCTGGGCGGACTGCCACATGTTCGACGACACCACCACTTGCTTGACGTTGGGAAGGATCCGGTACTCCGGCAGCTCGGCGACACCGAGATGCTCGGAGAACGGGCGCTGGCACGGGAAGTTCGCGGCGGTCGCGATGTCCATCAGCACCGGGGTCTGCGCGCCGAGGAACTGCTGCGCGGTCTGCAGGGTCGGCACCCGCGGCGGGGTGAAGCCGAACCACTGGTCTTCGGAGAGGTTGGGATCGTCGGCGACGATCCGGGCCACGTTCGCCTCCGGCGGTGCCCACGCCAGCGGGAAACGCAGGTTGCGCCAGGCATATTGGGCGAACACGTCGATCGGCTGTACGGCGTCGAGTGCCTGGAAGCTGCCGTCGGGGCGGTGCACGCCCCACTGCAGTTTCAGCGACTGGCCGTAGTGGAACTCGTGTTCCTCGTCGTAGTACCAGATGGCGCCGGCGGCGGCGACCGTCACGAGGGGACGGTCCGCGGTGCGGGGCGGCAGCTGGTACCAGGCCGAGGTGGCCTTGGCGGCGACGGTGTTCTCCTTGTAGCTGCCCATCACCGGGGTGCGGGCCGGGTCGAGGCCGAACGGCAGGTACACCCGGGAGCCGTTGACGCCGACGGGTCCGTAGCCACCACCGGTGCCTGCGGCGTACGCGATGCCGACGTTGGGTTTGTTGGGTGAACCGTCCGAGTTGACCGTGCCGGGGTTGGCGACCACGGGCTTCGGCGGTTCCAGCGTGTCGCTGATTCCGTTGGGGGTGAACCCAACTGGGTTCTCGCCGCCCAGCGGCCCGTACTCGCCGTAGGTCTGGCCGTCCACCGGTTGCAGCATGCCCGCGTTGGTGTCGGCCTCGACGAGTACGTCGTCGGCCATGGCGCAACTGTTGGACGACAACCCCGACGCCAGGGCCGAGACGTTGGCCTTGGCGGTGGTGTAGACGGGGTAGCGCTGGACGAATCCCTTTGCCATCGAGCCGACTTCGAGGACCACCATGATGGTTGCGACCACCAGCAGCGGTGTCGACGCCAGCACGCGGTTGCGTCGGGTGTCGGCCACTTCGGTGTGTCCGGCGTAGTCGATCCGGAAGTGCAGCCAGCCGGCGAGTACCGCGGTGATGATGGCCAGGGCCAGGAAGATGGTGGTCACCGGGAACCCGGCGATCACGGGCTGGCGGTCGAACCAGGGCACGCCGTAGTTGCCGACGTAGAACCAGCCGTTGGTACCGGAGGTGGCCCACGCCAGGACGAACAGCAGCGCCGTCACGTACAGGGCGAGGTTGCGTCGGCTGTGCAGGCCCACCCGGGCGAAGGCGAACGCCGTCACCGCTCCGAGTCCGGCGGCCAGCCCGGCGAAGGCACCGAACTGCACGGCCCACTTGGTCGGAGTGAAGTGCAGCAGCAGCAGGCCGATCGCGGTGGTGCCGATCAGCCGCCAGACGGGGCCGCTGGCCAGTCCGGGTACCCGGCCCTTGCGTAGCAGGACGGCGATCATGCCGAACAGGCACAGCATCATCGCCAGGACCGCGAACCGCCGCGTCAACGAGCTGTCGACAGAATCTTCGACGGTCAGGAAGTAGTAGCGCAGGAACTCCTGGTACCACGAGATGGTCGGGCCGACGGTGTATTTGATGCGGGCCGATTCGGCGACGCTGGCCAGGGTCTGGTCGCGGAACACCACGACGAAGATCAGTGCGGCCGACCCGGCGAGCGTGGCCAGTGCGGGCAGGGCGATGCGCCGGGCTTTGATGATCCTGACGACGGTGCGGGCGCCGACCAGCAGCGGGGCCAGCGCGATGAGTCCCTGCGGGGCCAGCGTGACGCTGAACGCCGCGACGATGATCGCCAGGCAGGTCGGCCACAGTCGGTGGGTGGCGATCGTATTCTCGACCAGCGCCCACACTGCGAGCACGCCGAAGGCGATCAGTGGTTCGGGGCGCAGGCCGTTGTTGAACGGCATCCAGGCGGCCAGGAACACCGCGCCGGCGGTCCACACGGTGACGCGGTTCAGTGCGACGCGTCGTCCGAGGCGGGGGAGCACCCAGCGGCTCAGCAGCAACCAGGTGCCGATGCCGGCCAGGGTGGCGGGCAGCCGCATCCACACCCCGGCCGTACTGATCGCCGCGAAGTGGCCCAGCACGGACTGGTACCAGTCGAACGGGGCCTCGGTGGTGCCGAAGTAGCGGAAATAGTTGGCGGTGTACCCGGCGTCGGCCGACACCCGCGCGATGGTCAGGTTGTAGCCGTCGTCCGACGAGATGGCACCGATGACATGCCACACCAGCAGGCCGCCGATGACGCCGATGTCGGCGATCCAGGTGGCGACCGGGACCTTCACGAACCGGCGCCAGGCGCTGCGGATCCGGTGGCTGCTCCGGCGGTCCAGCACGGCCAGCGCGAGGATCGACGCCACCACGCACACCACCCCTAGCGCCATCACCAGCAGCTTCAGTGCGGTAGGCGTGGTGATGAAGCGGGTATCGATGTCGACGCGGGCGGACAGACCCGGCTGCGGCGCCATCTTCAGGTCGGTGAACAGGCCGGCAACCTGAGGCTTCTTCTCCACGGCCGCGGTGCCGGTGGCGCCGGGGATGCCGACGAAGTCAGCGCCCACATCGCCGAGGTTCGCCCACAGGTGCAGCGCGCTGCAGCCGCCCGCGTTGATGGCGGCGCGGGGCGCGACGGCGGCCACCGAGTCGCGGAACGCCACGACCACGGTCTCGGGGTTGGCCCGCACGAACAGGCCGTTTCGGCTGGCGTCGATGCCGCCCGAGGGGATCGTGGAGAACACCAGGCCGCCCTCGGCGGGCAGCGTCGCGATCGCCGAGCACGGGATGGACACGTCGAGGGACTGCGGGGCGCCCGACACCAGCGGGGCCGTCACCGAGGTGACGTTGCCTGCGGCATCGGTGCCCTGCGGCCACTGGATGGTCGCGGTGGTCTGTTTGACGGGCAGCAGCGGCACCAGCGCGCACAGCACCACACCCGCGATGCCCGCGACGATGGCGATCAGGCGTGCGATGCCCACAACACGGTCGGTTGGCTCATCGGAAGGCACGAGGCTCGATGTTATGCGACCCGTATGTGAGCCCTGGCCACCGTCGCCCTTTTGGCGAGAGTGTGTGTGAACTTCTAATCAAGCACGGGTTTGATCAGCTGTGCCTCAGCGGCGCCGGGCTCCACAGTCCACTGCGGATCGCGGTGCCCAGGTCCAGGCGGGCCGTTGTGGCGTCCGGATACCAGGGTGTGAGCCGTTGCAGCGAGCCCCAGTCCCGGAACCAGTCGTCCTTCAGATACGTCGGCACGCTCGACGGCCGCAGCAGCAGTTCGGAGATGCCCAGCGGGCCACCACCCAGGTAGTCCATCACCGGCGAGTTGGCCTCGGCGCCGAAGCGGTCCGGCAGGATCCGCCACTTGGGCACCTCGGTGACGCCGTACTGATGGCCGAACGGGCGCTGGCAAGGGAATGCCAGACCCACCAGCCAGTCGAGCAGCACCGGGTCGGATGAGCCAACCACGTCCTGCAGGCTGCGCAGTTCCGGGATCCGAGGCGGGGTCACCGCGATCCAGTGCTGCGGGGCCAGGTCGTCGTCGGAGGCGACCAGGCGGATCTGGGTGGCCTCGTGGGGGATGGCGGCCATCGGGGCGCGCAGGTTGCGCCAGGCCGGCGCTGCGCCGACATCGGCGAATCCGACACCGCCGCCGGGCTTGTTCTCGGCGGCCTGGGCATCGGTGGCCCACTGCACCACGACCTCACCCGGATCGAAGCGGCCTGCGGCCGAGACGACCAGTAGCGGTCCGGCCTTGTCCCGGTCGGGCAGCCGGTACCAGGCCGAGCGCATGATCGCGGGCTGCTGGGTGCCGGAGCGCCAGCTGCCCAGCACCGGGGTGGTGGCGGGGTCGAGTCCGTACGGCAGAGACGCCCGGGAGCCGTTGACCCCGGCGGCCGCGGTGGTCCCGCCTTCGGTGCCGACCTCGCTGCCCGTCACGGTGCCCGAGTCGGTGTCGGCGAAGTTGCCCGCACCGGGCTGTTCCATCACTGGGTCGGCCGAGACGTCCGACGGGATGCCGTTGGGACCGAATCCCTGCGCGGTGACCGCGCCGAGTGCCTGCCCCGGCGGCTCGCTGATCGGTGCCAGCAGGCCGGTGTTCGCGTTCTCCTCGACCATCACGTCGTTGGCCAGTCCGCAGGTCTTGCCGGTGAGCGCCTCGAGGTTGGAGCGTCCGACCGACCAGGCCGGGTACTGCTCGGTCATCGCCAGGGTCAGCGACACCACTTCGAACATCACCAGCACCCAGGCGGCGATCGCGAGCGGCGATTGCACGATCCGTTGCCAGCGGCGTTGCGGCTCGTCCGGGGACTGGTCGCGGTCGGTGAAGTGGAACCAGGCGGCCAGCAGAAGGGCCAGCACCGACAAGCCCAGCAGCATCGTGGTGAATCCGAAGTGCCACTCGGGGAACGAGTTCGACCACGGCACTCCGAAGTTGGAGACGTACCACCAGCCGTTGACCGTCGCGAACGACAGCGCCATCACGAACAGCACTAGTGCGGCGAACATCGACCGGTTGCGCCGGGACTTCATCGCTGCGGCGGTCACCGCGACCGCGGCCAGTGCGCCGAGCGATCCGGCCAGACCGGCGAACACGCCGAAGTGGTGGGTCCACTTGGTCGGGGTGAACATCATCGCCAGGAACGAGATGATCGTGATGCCGATGATGCGCCGGCTCGGACCGGCGGCGGTGCCGGGGATGCGGCCCTTGCGCAGCGTCATCGCCACCGACACGGCCAGCGCCACCAGCAGCGTCAGCACCGCGAAGCGCCGCGCGACCGAACCGTCCGGGCTCGAGGTGAACAGCCGCGAGTAGCGGATGTGCTCGTCGAACCACGCCAGGCTGGGGCCGACGGCGGATTTGAAGGTGCTGGCCTGCAGCTCGCCGGCCAGGGTCTGGTCGCGGAAGATCAGGATGATCGTCACGGTGCAGGCCGCCAGGATCGGCGCCAGCAGCGGCAGGTGTCCGAAGCGTGAGGTATGCCGGGCCACAATCGTTTTCAGCGGTCCCACGGCGACCAGCAGGGCGCCGACGGCAGCGATGCCGGTGGGTCCGGAGAACAGCGTCAGCGCGCCGATGATGATCGCGATCGCCACCGGCAACATGCGGTTCGTGGCCACCCCGCGCTCCACCGAACACCAGGTCAGCAGGATGCCGAGGGCAATGATCGGTTCGGGGCGCAGACCGTTGTTGAGCGGCAGCCAGAACGCCAGGAACATGCCCGCGGCGGTCCAGGCCGCGGCGCGGTTGGTCTTGACTGCGCGGCCCAGGCGTGGCAGCACCTCGCGGCTGATCACCCACCAGCAGGCGAGTGCCATCACGAGCGTGGGCAGCCGCATCCAGACGCTGTTGGTGGAGACGTGGGCCCACAGGGCCAGCAGGTCGTAGTACCAGCCGAACGGGGCTTCGGGCGTGCCGAACCAGCGGTAGTAGTTGGCCATGTAGCCGGCGTGTTCGGACACCCGGGCCATCGTCAGGATGTAGCCGTCGTCCGACGTGTTCGCCCCGACGAAGTGCCACCACACGAGGACCGCGGTGACCAGCCCGTCCAGCGGCGTCATCGACCACCAGCGGGGTGGGAGGAAGCGTCGGTGCCGGACGCCGTCGGCGGTGTCGAGACGGTGCAGGGCGCCCAGCGCGATGACGGTCATCGCCACCCCGATGATCATCGCCAGCATCTTGAGCAGCGTCGGGGCGCTGCTGTAGCGGGAGTCGATGGTGGCCGAGAACTTCAGGCCCTCGGGTGCCGGCCCGGACAGGTCGGTGAAGACGCCGACGATCTGCGGACGGAAGTCATAGCCGCCGCGCTCACCACGCAAAGGTGCGGTCGGGTCGTCGGCGGTTTCGCTGGCGTCGCCCTGTGTCAGCCCGACGAATTCGCCGGTCACCTTGTCGGCGTGCGCGGTGAACGTCAGGGACTGGCAGGCCGGGCTGAGCACGGCGGCCAGCGGCGCGCTGACCACCGGAGTGTTGCGCACGATGACAAGCAGGTCGTTGTTGACCCGCTCGATCAACAATCCGCGGTCGACTGCCTTCGGGGCCTGCTTGGGCACGGTGGACAAGAGCACCGTCTTGCCGCGATTCTCGGGCCCGGCCAGTCCGGCCGCGGCCTGGCACGGCACGGTGATGGTCAGGTCGGTGGCGACATACCCGATCAGTGGCGCGTTGATGCTCTGCCAGGTGCCGTTCTGCGGCCAGTTCAGCTGGGCGGTGGTCTGCTTGACCGGAAGCAGCGGTGTTGCCACCGCCATCAATACGCCGAGCAAACCGGCGACGATCGCGATGAGCCGCACCGTCCGGTGGTTGCTGCCGGCGGTTCCCTGCGGTCCCGTCACGGGCTCTGATGCTATCGGCGTATCTGCGCCGGAACTAATGGCCATCGGGGGTTGGCTTTCTGATCGCCAGGACAAAGGGGCCGATGTCGGTCACCTCGAAACGTGGATCTTCGAACAGGGCCGCGTCGAGCGCCACGTGGTAGCGGCGCACATTCGGCTGATTGGGGTAGACGTCTGAGGCCAGGCGCAGTGTGTAGGTGTCGTTCGCGCCGTGGCGCATGAGGAACACGGTGGGCGCCTTCCAGGGCATCTCGTCGAGCGCCTTCAAGAACTGGTCGGGCTTGCCCATCGTGGCCCAGCCCTCGATGGCCTTGGCCCGCTTGTCGAACTCGGCCAGCGGGTTCGCGTAGTGCGACGTCAGGCCCTGGAACCCGTAGTAGGGGTAGAACGACAGGAAGCTGTAGTCGGCGGTCAGCACCACGGTCTGGTTGCGCGGCACTCCGGTGACCTCGGCGATCTTGGCGTCGATCTCGCGGTAGTAGCGTTCGGCGCCCGGTGCCCGGCGGTCGGCCCGCAGTCCGGTGCCGTCGGTGTCGGTGTAGGCCACGTTGATGTCGGGGCGCAGCACGTCGGGGATGTCCTGGCTGAAGGTGACGGCGCCGATCACGCCGATGGCGGCTGCCGCGACGGTGATGCGCTGCGCGGTTTCGGCCCGGTAGCGCCTCGCTGCGAGACGGGCCAGGCCCTGTGCCGATTCAACGAATCCGAACGCCCCTGCGGTGGTGAGCAGCACGGTCAGGGCGGGCTGCAACCGGAAGGACAGCAGGGTGGTGCCGGCGAGGGTGGTCAACATCGACAGCAGAGACCAGGCGTAGACGGCGAGCACCGCGATGGCCAGGGCCCCGGCCCGGGTCGAGCTGCGGGCGCGGATCACGAGCCACAGCGTGCCGAGCATGCACAGCGCGCCGAGCAGGGTGAAGCTCAGCATGGGGAAGGTCAGCTGGGCGCCGGCGTCGGGCAGGTAGTGCTGGGCGGTGCCCTTCTCGGCCGGTGTGCCGCGCAGCGCGGCCAACAGGTACGGACCCCAGGTGAGCAGGGCGATGGCCCCGGAGATGACGGCGATGACGGTCAGCCGCAGCAGCGGGTCGATGCTGCGGCGCGCCACGGCCAGCACCAGCCCCATGATGGCGAGCGTGAATGCGCAGTAGAGGAACAGCAGGGTGTAGAGCAGGGCGGCGAGCCCGAGGAAGATCCCGACGCCGATGACGGCGGCCCACCCACCGTTGCGGGTTTTGCCCCGTAGCCCCGACCAGGCCAGCACGAACACCGGCGGCAACAGCACGGTGATGATCGCGGCGTAGGGCTCGGTGGAGGAGTAGGCCAGCATCGCCGCGGTGCTCGCGGTCGTCACGATCAGCGCGTACTCGAAGCGAATCATGGTGGCCCACAACACGAATGCCAGCGCCACGGCGATGGTGATCGAGACGATCGACCAGGGCTTGAACATCTCCCAGGCCGGGGTGTCGGTGGCCGCGGCGATGCGCCCGCCCATCCAGAACCAGCCCGCCGGGTAGTACGGCGGCAGCCCGAAGTAGGTCATGTCGTGCAGGCCGGGGGTGTCGGCGAGCCGGGTGAGGTATTCGGTGCGGAACTGCTGGTCGACCGAGACCCCGAACAGGTAGAGCTTGGTCGCGCCCAGCGGCATCGCCAGGGTGACCACCGAGAAGGCCGACAGGAAGATCAGGCCGACCAGCCGGGCCAGGGTGCGCCGGCCGCGCCGCCAGATCAGACCGGCGGCGAAGATTCCGGCCAGCGCGCCGACCTGGCCCACCGTGGTGAGTGCGTGCAGTTGGTTGGACGTGTTGTAGGCCGGCCATTGGACCTGGGCGATCGCCGCGATCGACACCCCGGCCACCGCCGAGGCGAGCATCAGGGCGATCACCATGTGTCCGGCCACCCTGGCCGGACCGGCCACTCCGGCCGGCATTAGATGGGGAGCTTGCGGAAGATGGAGCGCGGGATGTGCCGCAAAACCATCATCACGTAGCGGAACGCACCCGGCGCCCAGACCAGCTCCTTGCCCTTGGCCGACGCGGTGACGGCCAGTTCGGCGACGTATTCCTTGTCGACGGTCAGCGGGGCTTCCTTGACGTGGGCGCTCATCCGGGTGCGGACCTGCCCGGGCCGGATCACCAGCACCCGCGGTCCGAATTCGCGCAGCGCCTCGCCGAGGCCGAGGTAGAACCCGTCGAGCCCGGCTTTGGTGGAGCCGTAGACGAAGTTGGAGCGACGCACCCGCTCGCCGGCGGCCGAGCTCATCGCGATGATCTGGCCGTAGCCCTGTGCCCGCATCTTCTCGCCGACGAGGACACCGACCGAAACGGCTGCGGTGTAGTTGATCTCGGCGATCTGCACGGCCTTGCGCTGGTTCTGCCACAACTCTTCGGCATCACCGAGCAGGCCGAACGCGACGATCGCGACATCTACGTCACCGGAGGCGAACGCCTTGTCGATCACGTCGGGGTGACTGGCGGTGTCGACCGCGTCGAAGTCGATGACCTCGACTGCGCTGGCGCCCGCCTTGCGCAGCTGGGCGACCGCGTCGTCGCGGCCCGGATCGCCGGGCAGGGCGGCCAGCACGATGCGGGCCGACGCGTCGCGCAGATAGCGCTCACAGATCGCCAGCCCGATCTCTGAAGTGCCGCCGAGCAGCAGAATCGTCTGGGGGTTACCTACGGCGTCGAACACCATCTAGCGCAGCTCCAAGCCTCGTGGGACATCGTGACGAGGGTACCGTGCGTCCCGTCCCGCGAGGTCGAACGTCCAGGCCAGGCCATGGGGGCTCAGAAGTAGTGGCCGAGCGCGAGGTCGTCGAGCAGTCCGATCTCGGTCGGCGTCCAACCGAACCGCTCCCTGGTGTGCGCGCTCGATGCGGGGACGTCGAGCGAGAAGAACGTGCCGATCCAGCCGAAGTGCTCCGGCACGGCGTCCGGGGCGATGCGGGTGACGGGCAGTTGCAGTTGCCTGGCGATGATGCCGGCGATGTCGCGGGCCGGCACGCCCTCCTCGGCGACGGCATGAAGTCGTGAGCCGGCGGGCGCCGATTCGACGGCCAGCCGGAACAGTCTCGCGGCGTCGAGTCGGTGCACGGCCGGCCAGCGGTTGGAGCCGTCACCGGGGTAGCCCGATTCACCGCGTGCCCGGGCGATCTCGATGAGCTGCGGGACGAATCCGTGATCGCCCGGCCCGTGTACCGAGGGTGGCAGCCGCACCACCGACGAGCGCACGCCGCGGTCGGCGAACGCCAATGCCGTCGCCTCGGAGACCCGCGGTAACCCGGGCGTCGCCGCGTCGTCCTCGGTGGAGACCTCCCCAAACCGGATGCCGGTGGTGCCGGATGCCACGACCAGTGGGCGGTCCGACCCGGCGAGTGTCTCGCCGAGTGTCTCGATCGCGCGGCGGTCGATCTCGCTCGCGGCGGCGAACTCGTTGAAGTCGTGCACGAAGGCCAGGTGGATGACGCCGTCGGCGTCCTGTGCGCCTGACCGCAGGCTGTCCGGGTCGTCGAGGTCGCCGCGGTGGACCTCGACGCCGGCGGTTCGCAATGCTGCTGCCGACGCGTCGGAGCGGGCCAGACCGAGGACCTGATGCCCGGCCCCGATGAGCTCGGGTACGACGGCCGAGCCGATGAAGCCGGATGCACCGGTGACGAATATCCGCATGGGGACCTCCACAGTGATGTCAGTTGCTGTCATCACCAACGATAGGCACGATGTCAGCAACTGTCATCACATAGAATCTCCAGATGGCGCGATGGGAACCCAATGCTCGTGGCCGGCTGGAAGAGGCTGCCCTCGAGCTCTTCGGGGAGCAGGGCTTCGAGCAGACCGCCGTCGCCGAGATCGCAGCGCGGGCCGGGCTTACCGAGCGCACCTACTTCCGTCATTTCGCCGACAAGCGCGAGGTCCTGTTCTGGGGTGAGCACCTGCTGAGCGACACCCTCGTGGGTGCGATCGCGGACGCGCCGGAGTCGGCCTCCGCGCTGGAAATGGTCAGGGCAGGACTGGCAGCGGTGACGGCGATCTTCGTCGAACGGCGGGACCACGCCCGCCGGCGGCAGGCTGTCATCGACGCCAACCCGGGCCTTCAGGAGCGCGAGCTTGCCAAGCTCGCCGCGCTGGCCACCGCCACGACTGAGGCCCTGCGCGCCCGTGGCGTTGCCGATCCCGCTGCGAGCCTGGCCGCGCAGGCCGGCGTCGCGGTTTTCAAAGTGGCCTTCGGGCAATGGATCTCGGCATCCGATGGTGCCGATCTGGCTGATGTGATCGACGCGATGTTCGCCGAGCTCAAAGCTGTCACCGTGAACTGACCTCCGCGCCGGGTCGACCTCTGTCGGAGATTTCGGGCGCAGGGTATTGACCGCATTTCCTACACGACGTAGCGTTTTTCTACACCGTGTAGGAAATGGGGGAGATCATGACGATCCGCGACTGGCTGACACTGCCCGACACCGAACCGGGGGCGGACTACGGATTCTTCGGTCCCGATTCGGTGACCTGGAAGGTGTGGAGTTACCCCACCTCGCTGTCGATCGGGTTCCAGCGGGCCGTCGTCATCGAGGAACTCGACCCCGCGCTGGTCGCGGCGGTCGACAAGACCCATGAGATCTACGCGCGGCCGCGCACCCGCTATGACCGCACGCTGCGGTACTTCGCCATGGTGGCGTTCGACGACAGCCGATCCACCACGAAGGCGGCCGATGTCCTGGTCAAGATCCACTCCAAGGCCATCGGCACCGATCCCGTCACCGGAAAGACGTATGACGCCAACGATCCCGGTTCGCAGTTGTGGATCCACCTGACCGCCTGGCATTCCATCCTGGTGGCCTACGAGAAGTACGGCCCCGGCCCGCTGTCACCCGAGGAGGAGTTGCAGTACTGGCGTGAATGCGCGATCGCCGCCGAACTGCAGACCTGCGATCCCTCCGACGTTCCCCTGACCCGCGAGGGCATCCGGGAGTACTTCGAGCAGATGCGGCCCCAGTTGATCGGCTCGGACATCGCCCGACAGGCCATGCATCACCTGCTCGGTGCTGAGGTGATGTTGCCCAAGATGCCGCTGCTGCTGCGCCCCGGCACCACGGTCATCACTGCCTTCCTGCGCCGCGGCACCTTGGCGACGATGCCGCGCTGGATGCGGGAAATGGCCGGGCTCAGCACATCCCGGTTCCTCGACGCGCTGGCCGTGCTGCCGCTGCGGATCGGGTTCCGGGTGATCGCGATGAGTATCCGGCTCGAGCTGATCCTGCTGCGGCTGCTCTCCCCGGCGACCCTGCCCATCGGCGCCCGGGTCCTGCTGTCCGTCCCGCCGAAGGATCCCGTGACGACGACGCCGCGAGAGGCCCAGCGCCGCTTCGGTTACGACGCACCGAGTCAGGCTCACTTCGCGCTTCGCGACAGGCAGGCGGTCCGCGTGTTCGGCGAGGGCCGCGCGCCGAGTGACGAGGGGATCGTGGAATCACAGCCGATCCTTGGCACCATCGGTTGACATGGAAGATGCCGCACTAGCCAACCGGGCCCGCGCCGAACACCTGGGCCCGGACCGCCGTCGGCCGCAGGTGCTCGACACCGCGTTGGAGATCGCCGCGCACCAGGGCTTGGCCGACGTGACGATGGGGACCATCGCGCGACGTCTGGGTGTCACCCGGCCGGTGGTCTACGCCTGCTACCCCGGCCGCGGGGAAGTGCTTGCCGCACTGTTGGATCGGGAAACCGATGCGGTGCTGGCCAGCCTGCTCGAACTGCTGCCACCCGAGCGCACCGGATCGATCGAGCAACTGTTCGTCGATGGATTCCACGCGCTGCAGAGCACGGTCCGCGAGCGTCCGGCCTCGTGGCGCATCATCTTCGCGGCCGATCCCGATCCGGTGCTCACCGCGGCGATCGTCGCCGGCCGGGAGCGGATCCGGGGTCAGCTCGCCACCGCGATGCGGCCACTGCTGCAACGGTGGCAGGTCGCCGATGTCGATGTCACGCTGCCGATGCTGGTCGAGGTGTTCCTGGCGATCTGTGAGGCGGCCGTCCGGAAGATGCTTGACGACGATGGCGATGCCGAGTTGGTCGCGGAGACGTTCGGTAAGGCGGCGTATCGGGCCATGCGCGCAAAAGGCCAGTGAGCCAACAACACCCCGCGAGCTTGAAGCCCGCGGGGTGTTGCGTTACCTGTCGGTCAGGCGATCAGGCCAGATCGAACCGGTCGTTGTCCATCACCTTGGTCCAAGCGGCGACGAAGTCCTTCACGAACTTCTCCTTGGAATCGTCCTCGGCGTAGACCTCAGCGAGCGCCCGCAGCTGCGAGTTCGAGCCGAACAGCAGGTCGACGCGGCTGGCGGTCCACTTCGGGGAGCCGCTGGCGCGGTCGGTGCCGACGTAGGTGCCGTCATCGGCCGGTGCCGGTGCCCACTTGATGCCCATGTCGGTGAGGTTGACGAAGTAATCGTTGGTCAGCTGACCCTTCTTGTCCGTCAAGACACCGACGTCCGAGCCACCGTGGTTGGCGCCCAGCACGCGCAGGCCGCCGATCAGCACTGTCAGCTCCGGACCCGACAGGCCGAGCAGGTTGGCCCGGTCGATCAGGCGGTACTCGGCAGGCAGGCTGTCACCCTTGGCCACGAAGTTGCGGAAACCGTCGCCCTTGGGCTCCAGGTAGGCGAACGAGTCGACGTCGGTCTGCTCCTGGGTGGCGTCGCCGCGGCCCGGGGTGAACGGCACCGCGACGTCGAAACCGGCGTCCTTGATTGCCTTTTCGAGACCCACGACGCCGCCGAGAACCACCAGATCGGCGAAGGACACACCAGTGTCCGAACCGGCCTGGATCTCCTCGAGCTTGGCGATCACCGGTGCCAGCTCCTCGGGCTCGTTGACCTCCCAGCCGAGCTGCGGCTGCAGCCGGATCCGGCCGCCGTTGGCGCCGCCACGCATGTCGCTCGAGCGGTACGAGGCCGCCGCCTTCCACGCGGTGTCGATCAGCTGCTGGGTGGTCAGACCCGAATCCGCGATCGCCGCCTTGAGGGTGGCGACGTCGGCATCGGACAGCTGCTTACCGGCCGGAATGATGTCCTGCCAGAGCCAGGTCTGCTTGGGCACCAGCGGACCGAGGTAGCGGGTGACCGGACCCATGTCGCGGTGGATCAGCTTGAACCAGGCCTTGGCGTACTCCTCGGCCAGCTCCTCAGGGTGATCCAGCCAGCGGCGGGTGATCTCGCCGTAGATCGGGTCGAACCGCATGGACAGGTCGGTGGTCAGCATCGACGGGTGGGTCTTGCCGGTGCCCTGCGCCATCGGCACCGAGTTGGCCCAGCCGTTGTCCTTGGGCTTCCACTGGTTGGCGCCCGCGGGGCTCTTGGTCAGCTCCCACTCGTTGCTGTAGAGGATCTCCAGGAAGCTGTTGTCCCACTTGGTGGGGGTGTGCGTCCAGGTGACCTCGATGCCACTGCTGACGGTGTCGTTGCCGAGGCCGGGGTTGGCCCAGCCCAGGCCCATCTGCTCCAGCGGGGCGGCCTCGGGCTCGACACCGTTCTCGATGTCGGTGGCACCGTGGGTCTTGCCGAAGGTGTGGCCACCGACGATCAGCGCCGCGGTCTCGATGTCGTTCATCGCCATCCGGCCGAACGTCTCGCGGATGTCGATGGCGGCGGCCAGGTAATCCGGATTGCCTTCGGGCCCTTCGGGGTTGACGTAGATCAGACCCATGTGGCTGGCACCCAGCGGGTTCTCCAGCTTGGTGCGGTCACCGTCGGCACCGGCGTAGCGTTCCTGCGAGCCCAGCCACTCGTGCTCGGCGCCCCAGTAGATGTCCTCCTCGGGCTCCCAGAAGTCCGGGCGGCCGAAGGCGAAGCCCGCGGTCTTGAAACCCATGTGCTCCATCGCCCGGTTGCCGGCGTAGACGATCAGGTCGGACCACGAGATCTGCTTGCCGTACTTCTTCTTCAGCGGCCACAGCAGACGGCGGGCCTTGTCCAGGCTGACGTTGTCGGGCCAGCTGTTCAGCGGGGCGAAGCGCTGCATGCCGCGCCCGCCGCCACCGCGGCCGTCCTCGACGCGGTAGGTGCCCGCGGCGTGCCAGGACATGCGGACGAACAGGGGACCGTAGTGACCGAAGTCCGCGGGCCACCAGTCCTGCGAATTGGTCAGCAGCTCATCAAAATCGCGCTGGAAGGCCTCGACATCGAGAGACTTGACGGCCTCGCGGTAGTCGTAGCCCTCGTCCGACGGGTCGATGGCGGGGGGATTCTTCTGAAGGATCTTCAGATTGACCGCGTTGGGCCACCAGTCGCGGTTGCTGCCGCCCTCGACGGGAGGCTTGATGACCATGGGACAACCGCTTTCGGCGGGTTCGGTTTGTGCTTCACCAATCGGGGGGTGAGTTTCGGCGTCGGCCATGACAAATCCTTTCCGGGGCTGGCGGGTTAAGGGTTATCTAGTTGGGGCAGTGGAACATTCGGGGCAAGTACCCCAGTAGATGACCTCGGCTTCATCGATCTCGAAACCGTGGTCATGTGACGCGGTCAGGCATGGGGCAGACCCGGCCGCGCAGTCCACGTCGGCGATTGCGCCACATGATCGGCACACGACGTGATGGTGGTTGTCGCCGATACGTGATTCGTATCGGGCGACCGAACCGGATGGTTGGATGCGCCGCACCAGGGCTGCTGCGGTCAGCGCATGCAACGAGTCGTACACGGCTTGGTGGGAGACCTCGGGCAGGTCTTCACGCACCGACCGGATGATCGTTTCCGTATCGGCGTGCGGGTGCGCATGGACTGCATGCAGGACCGCCACTCGGGGGCGGGTCACACGCATGTCGGCGCTTCTCAGCATCTGCTGGAAGTCCGCGGTTGTCGCCACGGGACCGAGTCTGGCCCGTTTTCTGGAATTAGTCAAGAATAAAATTCTCGCCAATCCGAGGTGAACGGTGAGGAGCTAGACGAGCTCCAGTCGGCGTGCCATGTCAGAGACGAACATGCCGTCGGGATCGACCTTACGTCGCACCGCCAGCCACTCTTCGATACGCGGATACATGGCGTGGAACGTCTTCGCCGTGGTCCGCGAGTCCTTGGCGGTGTAGAGCCGGCCGCCGAATTCCATTACACGCCGGTCGAGTTCGGTGAGGAACTCGCTGAGGCCGGCCTTGATCTGGAAGTCGACGCAGACGTTCCACCCGGGGATCGGGAAACTCAGTGGCGCCTGGTTGCCCGGACCGAACAGCTTGAACACATTGAGGAACGAGTAGTGCCCGGACCGCTGGATGTCGATCATGATGCGCTTGAACTCGTCGACGGCCTCGGTGGGCACCACGAACTGGTACTGGGTGAATCCGCTCGAACCGTAGGCGCGGTTCCATTCCCCGACCATGTCCAGCGGGTGGTAGAACTGCGTCAGGTTCTGCGCCTTACCCCGGTAGGTCTTGCCCAACCGGTACCACACCTCGGTCATCGCACCGAAGATGAGCTTGTTGCCCAGACCGTTGGGGAAGACGTCCGGCGCGGTGAAGTACTGCGGCGCATCGAATTTCAGGGGATCGCGCTGCAGATTGGCTGGCAGTTGGTCCAGTTTCGCCAGCGAGCCGCGGGAGATCACCGCGCGCCCCAGCTTGGGCGGGGCGCTCATCGCATCGAACCAGGCCGACGAGTAGGTGTAGTTGTCCTCGGTTCCGTCGCTGTGGAACTCGATGGTCTCGTCGAGGCCGTGGGTGACATCGCCGTCGGCGATGAAATACGCCGTCTCCGTTGGCGTCATCTCGATCGTGGCCCGCAGCACGATGCCCGTCAGGCCGTTACCGCCGACCGTCGCCCAGAACAGCTCGGCTTCGGGGCCGTCCGGGGTGAGCTTGCGGATCTCGCCACTCGCGGTCAGCAGGTCGATCGAGCGCACGTGGTTGCCGAAGCTGCCTGCGCTGTGGTGGTTCTTGCCGTGGATGTCACAGCCGATGGCGCCGCCGATGGTGACCTGACGGGTACCCGGCAGCACCGGAACCCACAGACCGTGGGGCAGTGCGGCCCGCATCAGTTGGTCGAGGTTGACCCCGCCGTCCACGTCGACCAGCCGCGAACCGGCGTCGATCGAGTGGATCTGGTTCAGCGCGGACATGTCGATGACGAGCCCGCCGCCGTTCTGCGCGTTGTCGCCGTACGAGCGGCCAAGGCCGCGGGCGATCACGCCCCGGCCCTTCTCCTCGGCGGCCCTGGTCACAGCCTTGACGATGACCTCGGGATCGCTGGTAGAGAGCACCTGTGCCACGGTCGGTGCGGTCCGGCCCCAGCCTGTCAGGCGCTTGGGAGTGGTCGGCAAGTCAGTAGTCGACATCGCTAAGGAGAGTACCCGTCAGTAGCCACGGACCAGCCCGACTGAACGCCGAGTGTGACGTGATGGTTGTCAGATCGGTGCGCAGAACAACCCTGGTGTCACTCTCGTGGAGGTGATGCCAACTCAGTGCAGTTTGAAGATCACCGCACGTTGCACGATGAAGTTGATCACCGTCGCGGTGCCCTGGGCGATGACGAAAGCCACCGGCACTCGCCAGGGCTGGTTCTCGAACTGCATGTAGAACACGAAGTTGATGCCCACCTGCACCGCATAGGTGAGTGCGTAGAGAACGCAGACTGCGATGAACCGGGCCCTGCTGGGCGGCGCCTGGAAGGTCCAGCGCCGGTTGATCAGGTAGGCCGTGGTGGTTCCGGCGATGAAACTGATGGTCTTGGCGACGTTGACCCGGATGTCCTCGTCGACGTGCCAGACCGTGGAGAACAGCCGAAGGAGGGTGACGTACAGGCCGAAGTCCACGATCGCGGCCAGTCCGCCGGTGACGAGGAACCGGAACGCCTGCGTTTTGAGGTCAAGAGTCGGCGACATGACAGGTTCGGCCACCCGGGCAGCTTAGCGAGCGCATACGGTGCACTCGTGTTGCAGACGGTGCTCAACGACCTCGGGATCGCGGTGTTCGCGTCATCGGGGGTCATGGTGGCGATCCGCAAGGGCTTCGATCTGTTCGGGATCGCGGCCCTGGGTGTGCTGACCGGCGTGAGTGGCGGGGTGATCCGTGACGTCTTCCTCGGGGTCCATCCGCCCGTCTCCATTCAGCACTGGCCGAACATCACGGTGGCGCTGGCGGCGACGGTTGTGGCCACCCTCACCGCGAAGTACCTCATCCGGTTCAACCACATCGTGTTGCCGCTGGATGCGATCGGCATGGGTTTCTTCGCGACCTCGGGCGCGGCGTTCGCCGTGGACCACGGCGCCAGCTGGTTCGCGGCAGTGCTGATCGGCATGACCACCGCCATCGGCGGCGGCATCATCCGCGATGTGCTGGTCCGCGAGATCCCGATGTTGATGCGGCCTGCCGATCTCTATGCCGTGCCCGCCTTGATCGGTGCGACTGCCTATGCCGTCATCGACTATTTCGGTCCGCAGTGGGTCGGCCTGGTGGTGGGCTCGGTGCTGGCGACGACGCTACGGCTGGCCGGATTGATGTTCGGATGGCGGCTGCCCACCGGTCCGGCAGACCTGATCGTCGGTGAGGATTCCTAACGCAACGCAGCTGAAAGCACGCCGCACAACGCGTCGACCGCAGGCCCGAAGGCGTGCTCGGCGGGCGCTCCGAATCCGATGATCACCCCGTCGGGGTCGGGGGTGTCGGGTCCGGCCAGGGGATGACGCATGAGCGACAGCCCGTTCAACGCGATGCCGGCCTCCCCGGCCCGGCGCAGCACCTCGGGTTCGGCGCCGTCGGGCAGGGTGAGCAGCATGTTGACTCCTGCAGCCAGACCGTCGATGCGGAGGTCGAACCCGGCGAGTGCGGCGACAAGGGTGTCGCGTCGTTGCCGATAGCGGTTGCGCATCCGCCGGATGTGCCGGTCGTAGCCGCCGCTGCGGATGAAGTCGGCCAGCGTCAGTGCCGTGAGGGCGTCGACGTGGTACTGCGCCCCGCCGGCCGCCCCGATGACCGGATCGATCAGTGCCTCGGGCAGCACCATCCACCCGACGCGCATCACCTGCGCCATGCTCTTACTGGCCGAGCCCAGGTATACGACCCGTTCGGGGTTCAACGCCTGCAGGGCGCCGACAGGCTGACGGTCGTAGCGGAACTCGCCGTCGTAGTCGTCGTCCAGCACGTACCCGTTGGTGCGTTGTGCCCAGTCGATGACCGCGGTGCGGCGGGACGGGTGCAGCGCCATGCCGAACGGACTCTGATGCGCGGGAGTAAGTAGTACGGCCGAAGCGTCCAGGCGCTCGAGGTCGCCGATCACCGCCCCGTGTTCGTCGACGCCGATCGGTGTTGTCGGGACGCCCAGCGCCGCGAGTACGTCGCGAAAGATGAACAGCCCGTGGGCTTCTACCGCGACGGGGCGGTCGGTGCCCAGGACTCGCCCGATCAGGTCGATGCCGTCGCGCACCCCGGAGCAGATCACGACCGACTCCGGAGTCGTCCGCACGCCTCGCACCCGGCCCAGATACTCGGTGAGTGCCTCGCGCAGCGTCAGCGGTCCGCGCGGATCTCCCATTCGCAGCGCGGATACGGGCGCGTCGGTGATGGCCCGGCGGGCCGATGCCAACCAGGCCGACCGGGGGAACTGCGACACATCGGGCGAGCCGGGCATCAGATTGTGCCGAGGGACCGAGGGAATGCGGCGTGGGCGTGGCGCCGGCGGAGTGACGGTGGTGCGCGCTACCCAGGTGCCCGCCCCCTGACGTGAGGCCAGCCAGCCTTCGGCGACCAACTCCGCGTAGGCCTCGGCGACGGTGTTGCGGGCCAGCCCCAGATCGGAGGCCAGCGCGCGTGACGGTGGCAGTCGCATCTCGGTGCTCAATCGGCCGGTTCGGATTCCGTCTCGGAGAGCGGTGATCAGCTGTTCGCGGGCGGTGCGGCTGCCGGGCTCAATCCTTGCGCGCAGCTCGAGGTGTAGGTCCCGACCGAAATTGGCCCGTGAAATCACCACGATATTGAACCATCTGGGCGGTACTTTCCCGGCTAGCGTTGTCGTCATGACACAGACAATCGAGCCCGCCGTGACCGTCGACCGCCTCAAGATCTACAAGGTCTCGCCGGGTCTCTACGACGCGATGATGACGCTGTCGAGCACGGCGTCCAAGGACATCGACCCGACCATCGGTGAGCTGGTCAAGATCCGGGCCTCACAGATGAACCGCTGCGCCTTCTGCCTCGACATGCACACCCACGACGCCCGCCAAAACGGCGAGACCGAGCAGCGGCTGTCGCTGATCGCCGCCTGGGAAGAGGCGGGCGATCTGTTCACCGAGCAGGAGCAGGCGGCGTTGGCGTTGACCGAGGCGGTGACCGATCTGACTCGTGGACCGGTCTCCGACGCGGTCTACGCACGCGCGGCGGCGGCTTTCACCGAACGCGAGCTGGGGCAGGTCGTCTCCATGGCGGTGACGATCAATGCGTGGAACCGCATCAATGCGGTGGTGAAGGCGGTTCCGCCTCGGCGACCATGACCGCTGAGCGACCCCGGAAGGCCCGTTCTCCAGCGCCGCAAGTGTGATGTCAGCCACAAAATGGAATAACGGCTGCGAGGCCACTGAAGGATCTTCGGCCGGTGTAGTTAATCCGGGCGTTCGGCGGCGCGTAACGGGGCGTTTACACAGCAAGCGCAAACGGGGAGCCGTCGGCGGGGCGGGTTGCGATATTGACGATGGTGACGGCAATCCTTCTGCTCAGCGTGATTGACTGCCCCGCCCTCCATGGAAATGGTGAAATAGCAGTTCCGGTGCCGTGACGAGGCTCTGGCGCGGCGTTCGCGCGGCGGGCACAGGCGAACGCGGCGCGCCGAGCTCTCAGGCAATGGACAGCGACGGTGTGACGCGTTCGGCTGCTGATCCAGCAAACTTTGTGCCAGGGTTTGTCTGCTCGGTGGCCGGAAACCGTTGGCGTTGCCGCCCGGGAAATGCCCGGTTACGTTTCTCCTGCCAATCATGAGCACGGCATGAGAAACGGATGTGACCTGCCTAATCGGGTAGCGAATCGCCCATGTATCTCTGGGGTGGGGACCCTGGTTGGTGAAGAACGAATCGGATCACCGACACAGCTAGGGAGAACATGTTGGCATTCAGTCGGGTGCTGGTCGCATTGGTGACCGCAATGGCAGGGGTCTTTGCGGGCCTCTTCATAGGCACGGCCACTTCTCATGCGGGTCTGGACAATGAACTGAGCCTGGTCGATGGTCAGGATCGGACCCTGACGGTTCAGCAGTGGGACACCTTCCTCAATGGTGTGTTCCCGCTGGATCGCAACCGGCTGACCCGTGAGTGGTTCCATTCCGGCCGCGCCAAGTACACCGTGGCAGGCCCGGGTGCCGAGGACTTCGAGGGCACCTTGGAGCTGGGCTACCAGATCGGCTTCCCCTGGTCACTGGGCGTCGGGATCAACTTCTCCTACACGACCC
>NZ_JBZDPT010000022.1:277036-400264 GCF_058270035.1 Mycobacterium shunyiense
AACTCGGTGATCACGCCGAACCTGTTCCCGGGTGTGTCGATCAGCGCGGACCTGGGCAACGGCCCCGGTATCCAGGAAGTGGCCACCTTCTCGGTGGACGTCAAGGGCGCGGCCGGCGGGGTGGCGGTGTCCAACGCGCACGGCACCGTGACCGGTGCGGCCGGTGGTGTGCTGCTGCGTCCGTTCGCCCGCCTGATCGCCTCGACCGGTGACAGCGTCACCACCTACGGCGAGCCTTGGAACATGAATTAAGGACATGAACGTCCGGTAGTCATCCCGCCAATCGGCGCGTCCCGCTTCTTCTTCGAAGAGCCGGGCGCGCCGATCGTCTTTTCGGCGCTACGGTGGCCTCATGACGCCGCAGAGCCCGGTTTCGGTGCTCGGGGAAGACGAGTGCTGGCAGTTGCTGTCGAGCGTGACGCTGGGGCGTCTGGTCACGACGGTCGGCACCCGGCTCGAAATCTTCCCGGTCAACTTCGTCGTCCAGCGCCGCACCGTGTTGTTCCGGACTGCCGAGGGCACCAAGCTGATCAGCGCCCTGTGGAACGACCGGGTGCTGTTCGAAGCCGACGAGCACAATGTGGTCGGGGGCTGGAGCGTGATCGTGCGGGGCGAACCGCAGCTTCTTGAGACGCCGGACGAGATCGCCGCGGCCGAGAGCGGGCAGCTGCTCTCCTGGATTGCCACCACAAAACGTCGCTACGTCCGCATCCACCCGAAGGAGATCTCCGGACGCAGGTTCGTGTTCGGCTCCGAACCGGAGGATATGTAGCGGTCTACACCCAGTACGGCACGCGTGCCCGGTACTGGCGCATGGCGATCGCCGCGAAGCCCCAACCGATCGCCGTCAGAGCCAGGACCACAATCCAGTGCCGCGCCTCCTGATCGGCGCCCAACAGTGGGGCCCGCACGATGTCCAGGTAGTGGAGCAGCGGATTGATCTCGACGATCTTCGCCCACGATCCGGCGCCCTGCTGTTGGAGCGTCGACTCGTTCCAGATGATCGGAGTCATGAAGAACAACAGCTGAACCACCGAGGCCAACAGCGGACCGATGTCGCGGTAGCGGGTGGCGAGGATGCCGAAGCAGATCGACACCCATACGCAGTTCAGCACGATCAGGCCGAGCGCCGGGATGACCGCCAGGTCGGTCCACTTCCAGGGTTTCGGATAGACGATCGCGATGATCACGAAGATGACGATGTTGTGGCCGAACAGGATCAGCTGCCGCCACACCAACCGGTAGACGTGCACCGACAACGGGGTCGGAAGTTGTTTGATCAGGCCCTCATTGGCGATGAACACCTCGGAACCTTCGAGGATCGACGCGTTGATCAGATTCCAGATGATCAACCCGAGCGTGACGTAGGGCAGGTGCTCTTCCAGAGGGAGCTTGAACAGCTTCGAGTACAGCAGGCCCATCGCCACCGCGGTGGTGCCGGTGGCGATCGTGATCCAGAACGGACCGAGCACACTGCGCCGGTAGCGCTGCTTGATGTCCTGCCAGCCGAGGTGCAGCCACAGCTCGCGCTTGCTGAAGCCGTCGGAGAGATCGCGTACGGCCCGGGCCATGGTCTTGGAGTCGGACGCCGCGTCGGTGAACGTCATCTGTTGCTTCTCCCGTCGCTTCGCTCGCCCCGAAAAAACCTTTCGCTACTGCCCAACCGCCGCAGGCGGATCCATTCACGCAGACCTGCAGGGTCGCGGCGGGACACCAGAAAGTACCAGCCGAACCGCATCCACTCCTGCGGCAGCAGTTTGCGCAAACCTGGCTGGGACAGCAGGTAGCCCCGGTTGCGGTAGGTGAAGAACCGCTTCGTCTCGTCGTCCGGGTATTGCGTGTGCATCCGACCGCCCAGGATCGGCTTGAACTCATCGGTCCCGCATGGGTGCAGATAGCTTGCGGTCAAACAGGTTCCGAACGGCAGACCGGAGCGGACCAGTCGCCGGTGCAGCTCGACCTCGTCGCCGCGGACGAACAGGCGCAGATCGGGGACGCCGACGGACTCCACTGTGGCGGCCCGGAACAGGGCACCGTTGAACAGCGAGGCGATACCGGGCAGCAGGGCACCCTCACCCTCGGTGCGCAACTCGCTGACCAGTCGACGCCACACCAGTCCGCGGCGCAGCGGGAACGCCAGGCGCTCCGGATCGTCGAGGTTGCACACCATGGGCGAGACCTCGGCCAGGCTGTACTGCTCGGCACAGGCCAGCAGGGTGGAAAGCACCGTGTTGTCGGCAGGGCGGCCGTCGTCGTCGGCCAGCCAGATCCAGTCCGCTCCCTGGGCCAGAGCATGCAGCATGCCCAGCGCGAAACCTCCTGCGCCGCCGAGGTTTCGGCGGGAACCGAGATACGTCGCGGGTACCGGCTGGCTCAGGACCAGCTCGCGTACATCCTCGTCGTTGTCATTGTCGACCACGATCAGGTGATCGGGTTTGCGGTCCTGGGTGACCACCGCGGCAAGGGATTTGGTGAGCAGTTCCCGACGCCGGTGCGTCACGATCACCGCGACGACGGATTCAGGCTCCACGGGCCGTTTCCTCCAACACCTCACGCACATGCCGGGCCGCATCCGGACCCTCGTAGGCACCGACAACCTCTTCGATGCCGCCGGTCATCCGGATGGTGCCGTGGTCGATCCACATCGCGGTCTTGCACAGGCGGGCCAGAAACTCGTTGGAATGGCTTGCGAACACCAGGATCCCGGACCGTTCCACCAGGCTCTGCAGACGTGACTGCGCCTTCTTCAGGAACTCCGCGTCGACCGCGCCGATGCCTTCGTCGAGCAGCAGGATCTCGGGGTCGATGCTGGTGACCACGCCCATCGCGAGGCGCACCCGCATACCGGTCGAGTAGGTCCGCAACGGCATCGACAGGTACTCGCCCAGTTCGGTGAACTCGGCGATCTCGTCGACCTTGGCAAGCATCTGCTTGCGGGTCTGTCCGAGAAACAGTCCACGGATGATGATGTTCTCGAAACCCGAGATCTCAGGGTCCATCCCGACACCGAGGTCGAAGACCGGAGCCACCCGCCCACTCACCGTGGCCGAGCCTCGCGTCGGCTCGTAGATACCCGAAAGTAGCCGCAGGAGTGTGGATTTGCCCGCACCGTTGTGGCCGACCAGACCGACCCGGTCGCCCATTTTCAGCGACATCGTGATGTCGCGCAGTGCTTCGATGACGACGACGTTGGACTCGTTGCGTCCGATGGCGCCGCCGGCCTTGCCGAGGAACGCCTTCTTCAGCGAGCGGGTCTTGGCATCGAAGATGGGGAACTCCACCCATGCTTCGCGCGTCGAGATAAACGGATCAGACAACGCGACCTACAGGTACTGACCGGTGCCGGGGTGCGACGGGCCGCCGCGCTGCCCGCCCGGGACCTGCAGTCCTGGCGGAAGGGCGCCCTGGCGCATCTGCTCGAGCTGCGCGCGGGCCGCCATCTGCTGGGCGAACAACGCCGTCTGGATGCCGTGGAACAGGCCTTCCAGCCAGCCGACCAGCTGTGCCTGCGCGATGCGGAGTTCGGCGTCGGACGGAATGCTGTCCTCGGTGAAGGGCAGCGTCAGCCGCTCGAGTTCTTCCCGCAGTTCGGGGGCCAGACCGTCCTCGAGCTCGCGGATGCTGGTGCGGTGGATGTCGCGCAGCCGGTTGCGGCTGGCGTCGTCGAGCGGAGCGGCGCGCACCTCTTCGAGGAGCTGCTTGATCATGGTGCCGATACGCATGACCTTGGCCGGCTGCTCGACGAGGTCTGTCAGCGACTTGCCGTCAGCTTCGGCATCGGTCTCATCGGCCGTGCTGGCGAGGATCTCGATGTTGTCATCGTCGGGGTTGATGGTCATGGCCTTCCCTTGGATCGGTCGTGTCAGTTCGTCTTCTTCGCCGCGTTCTCTCCGTGCCAGCGGTAGATGCGGTCCTCACCGTTGTCGTAGATCTTCTCCCACGACCGTGAGCTGTCTAGCGACACTAGTCCGTCGGGCATCACGAACCCGCGGACCACCGGTGTGCTGGTGAGCACGTAGCGGATGTTGAGCGCCTCGACGGCCTCGGCAACGCGGGGATCGGTGTCGGCATCATCTGCGTATGCCCAGAAAATAAACCGGTGATACCCCGGGCCTTGCTGCATCGGATAGTCGTAGTGCGTCCACAGCGGGTGTAGCCCCGAAACCGCGTACATCCAGGCGGTGCCGTCGGTGTTGGCGTCGCCGATCAACGTGGTGCGGGCATCCGGCAGTTCAGCCAGGTAGGCGAAGGCCTCGAGGTCCTTGGCGCCGATCATCACCGAGTCGTACTTCTGTCCGAACAGGTACTTGTGCCGGGGGAAGTAGTGCCAGGCCAGGCCCACTGTGGTGGCGACCAGTGCGACGGCGGCCGCCGCGTGGATCCAGGTCGGTCGGGCGCCGGCCCGGCGCAGCGCAGCGGCGCCCAGCAGGACCAGTGCGCCCAGACCGATCGCCGCCATCGGCGCGTACAGAAGGGTGACCACTGCCGACAACCGGCGCGGATCGCTGTAGAACAGGTCGCTGAACTTTCCGGTGATGGCGCCCACCGGCCCGCCGAACGGTGCGCCGGAATGCACGATCGACGCGATGAGGATCAGCCACACCGCCAGCGGCCACCAGATCTTCTTGACCAGCATGACCACTCCGCCGATGGCGGCCAGAGCGATGAGGGCGTTCTGGATCGGGAAGTCGTTGAGGTGGCGGGTGTGCTGGACGACGGCCGCGAACAGCGAGTGCTTCTTGCCGAGGTGGTTGACGAAGGCGTGGCCGACGATGATGTCGGCTTGCTGAAGGACCGCGAGAAATTGGGGCAGCAGGATCACCAGGGCCGGTACCGCGACGGCGGCCAGCGTCAGGAAGTCGGAGAGCCGGCCGCGCACCGGCTGCCACAGTGCATGCCCCAGCCACCAGACGCCCACCAGCAGCGCCGTCACCACGCCACCCGTGAGGTGCACGGAGAAGACGCCGACCGTGGCGAGTGCGGCCAGCCCGATGCGGTCGCGATGGGCCGGGGTCGAGGCGATGAGGGCGAACACCGGTACCGCGAGGCCGTAGGCCACCAGGTTGGGCATTGCCGCCACATCGAACTCGACGTAGGGCACGGCGGTGAACGATGCGGCGAGTGCTGCCGCGGTGCCCGCAACCACGGCGGTGCGCATCTGACAGGTGTGCGGGCGAACCATCTTCCACGCCAGGACTGCCGCGCTCACCGGGAACAGCCATACTGCCGCGACGACCGAACTCACGGTGTACGCGGTGGTCGCGGCGGCACCGGTGAGCTGGCAGTAGACGGCCGCAAGAGCATGGAAGGCCGACGGGTAGTAGAGCGCCTCGTGGGTCTCGACGTTGCGCAGTTCACCCATGTGGGTCGGAGAAGCCTGGCCGGTGTCGAGGATCCACCGGATGGTGTTGGCGTGCCACACCGAGTCCCAGGTGCTGGGAATGGATTGCCAGTGCGGGAGCCCGGCGAAAGCGGCGGCGGCGATCAGGACGGCGCCCAGCACCACCCCCGCCGCAACCACCAATGCCGGCTTGATGGCGATGCCCGACGCCTCGGCGTCGCGGTCCCGGTAGCGGACAAGCAGCCTCCGCAACCCGGCCGCCAGGGCGGCAACGATGGCTACAGCAAACAATGCTGACCATGCATTCCACGGGACGCCGACGGCCCCGAGTGGAACGATCGTCAACGCGACAGTGCCGTAGGTCAAGGCTGGACCCACTGCGACCGCCGTCGACACGGTGAGTCCACCCGCCCTGGCTATCAGCGCCCCGGGTATTACCAGCAACAACAGTGCGATTAGCACTCCGAACCCGAAGCCCACTGGACTAGTATGGCTGCCCAGGGCGACCCGGTCCGAGCACGGTCTCTTCAAGTGCAAACGTGCGGTCGGGCGCTCACCAAATCGTGTCGGTTTGTGATATTTGCGGACGCTCTAAGGTGGCTGGCATGGCATACGACGTCGCCCGGGTGCGTGGCTTGCACCCGTCATTGGGCGATGGGTGGGTCCACTTCGATGCCCAGAACGGCATGCTGGTGCCCGATTCCGTCGCGACGACGGTGTCCACTGCGTTCCGAGGCTCGATGCCCACGGCAGTGGGACCGCACCCATCGGCACGCCGCAGCGCGGCCGTCCTCACCGCTGCCCGTCAGGCTGTCGCCGACCTGGTCAACGCCGATCCGCGGGGCGTGGTGCTGGGCGCAGACCGGGCCCAACTGCTGACCTCGCTGGCCGAGGCCTCCTCCAGTCGGGTCGGCCTCGGCTACGAGGTGGTGGTCACCCGCCTGGACGACGAGGCGAACATCGCGCCCTGGTTACGGGCGGCGAATCGCTATGGCGCCAAGGTCAAGTGGGCCGAGGTCGACATCGAGACGGGAGAGCTGCCGTCCTGGCAGTGGGAAGGGCTGATCGACAAGCCGACCCGTCTGGTGGCCATCGCTTCGGCGTCGTCGACGCTGGGAACCGTCACCGATCTGAGCGAGGTGACAAAGCTCACGCATGAGGTCGGCGGAATGGTGGTCGTCGACCACTCGGCCGCGGCTCCGTACCGGCTGATCGACATCAACGAGATCGACGCCGACGTCGTCGCCCTCAACGCTGTGCCGTGGGGTGGCCCTCCGATCGGTGCCCTGGTGTTCCGCGACCCGTCGGTGATCGACTCGCTGGCCTCGGTGTCGTTGAACCCCCAGGCGACCGGCCCGGCCCGGCTCGAGGTGGGCATGCACCAGTACGGCTTCCTCGGTGGCGTGGTGGCCAGCATCGAGTACCTGTCGAACCTCGATGACACGGCCAGCGGCTCGCGGCGCGAACGGCTGGCCGTGTCGATGCAGTCGGCGGGGGCGTATCTGGACCGCCTGTTCGAGTACCTGGTGGCCTCGCTGCGCTCCTTGCCGTTGGTGATGGTGATCGGCAGGCCGGAGTCGCAGATTCCGGTGCTCAGCTTCGTGGTGCGGGACGTGCCGGCCGAGCGGGTGGTGCAACGGCTGGCAGACAACGGCATCCTGGCGATCTCGAATGCCAGCTCCCGCGTGCTGGACGTGATCGGGGTGAACGACATCGGTGGCGCGGTGACCGTGGGGTTGTCGCACTACTCGACGGGCGCCGAGGTCGATCAGCTCGTGCGGGCACTGGCCTCGCTGGGCTGATCGCGCTAGACGGTCAGGACGATCTTTCCCGACACCTCGCCGGAGGCGAGCAGTTCGTGGGCCTGCTGAGCCTGCTGGATGGGCAGTTCGGCACCGATGATCGGCCGCACCCGCCCGTCGGCGATCATCGGCCACACGTTGTCGAGGACCGCCCGCACGATCTCGCTCTTGCCGCCGGGTCCGTCGACGGGCCGGGGACGCAGCGAGGTGGCGATGACGCCAGCGCGCTTACCGAGCAGCTTGGCGATGTTCAGCTCGGCCTTGATGCCGCCCTGCATGCCGATGATCACCAGCCGGCCGCCGGTGGCCAGTGCGTCGACGTTGCGGTCGAGGTAGGCGGCGCCCATGATGTCGAGGATCACGTCTGCCCCGGAGCCCCCGGTCTCGGCCCGCACCCTTTCGACGAAGTCCTCGTCCCGGTAGTTGATGGTGATGTCGGCGCCGAGCTCGCGGCACAGGGCGAGCTTGTCCGCCGACCCTGCAGTTACGGCGACCCGCGCGCCGAGTGCGTGGGCCACCTGGGTGCCGTGGGTGCCGATGCCGCTGGCGCCGCCGTGGAACAGGACGAGCTGGCCGGCCTGCAGACCTGCCGTCATCACGACGTTCGACCACACTGTGGAGGCCACTTCGGGTAGGCCTGCGGCCTCGCTCAGGGCAACGCCATCAGGCAATGGCAGCACCTGGGCGGCGGGTACGACGACAAATTCCGCGTAGCCGCCGCCGGCGAGCAATGCACATACGGGTTGCCCAACTGACCAGTCGGTAACATTCGCGCCGAGCTCTGCGACGGTGCCCGACACCTCCAGTCCGATGACCTCGCTGGCGCCTGGCGGGGGCGGATACTTGCCCGCCGCTTGCAGCAAGTCGGCCCGATTGACGCCCGCGGCGTGAACCCGGATCAGAATCTCGTCGTTTGCTGGTGTGATATCAGCGACGTTTTCCCAGGTCAGATGGCCATCGACGGAAGCGACAATTGCATGCATTTTTTCCACGCTACAAGCCTTCTGTTTCCCAAGCGCAGCAATACTGACGTCCCTTACGATTGCGCCCATGGCGGGGATGATTGCGGGGCGCACGGCGGGTGACATGCCGGGCCTGGACATCGCCGAGCAGAGGTCATGGCAGAACTACCTCGACTCGGCGTTGCGAATGTATGCGACCTTGAACCGGTCGTTGGTAGATGCGCATCATCTGACGCTGAATGATGTGCGCCTGCTCGATATCTTGGACAAGTCGTCGACCGGGTCGGCGCGGATGGGTGACTTGGCCGAGCGGCTGATGTCTCTGCCCAGCCGGGTAACCCGGCAGATCCGACGGCTGGAAGTTCAGAACCTGGTGACCAGGTGTGCCAGTCCGGACGACGGGCGCGGCGTGGTCGCCACGATCACCGAAGAAGGCAGGGTCGCCGTCCGCGAGGCGATGGTGACCTACGGGCAGGGCGTCCGCTCGCACTTCCTCGGCAGGCTTTCGCGTCCACAGATCGCGGCAATGGGGGAGAACTGTCGCCGCATCAGCGTCGCGCTGAAGAACGGATCGCCGCCCGCGCACATCGGCCGGGTGTGAAGCCCGTACTCTTGTCGGCGGTGGCGTGGCAGAGCGGCCTAATGCACTCGCCTTGAAAGCGAGAGACGGCTAACACCGTCCGGGGGTTCAAATCCCTCCGCCACCGCCATAAGGCGTGTGAGCCCGCCGGCCGTCAGGCGATGAGTCGATCGCTCAGACAGCAAGTGCCCGCAGATAGCGGCGGCGAAAGAAGCGTTGCGCGATCAGCAACGCGGGAAACAGCGGCCGCCAGGGCCACTCGGGTGCAGGCCGCGTCAGGGAGCGCAGTGTCAGAAATACTGTGCCGACGGCATTTCGGTGCACGATGAATGCCTCTTCGCCACAGACCGGGTGTCCGAGTCGCGTGCCGTACGCGAAACCGCAACGATCGTCGTCGTCGACGACAGCGACGACCCGTACCGGCTCCCGTACGACGACAGGTCCCCACCTTGCCGTGATGCAGAAGTCGGAACCTTCAACGGCAACACTGTTCGGTGCGACATCGAAGCCGCTGCGCCGCTTGATGCCCCACTGCATCACCTCGGCCGCCGCGAAGATCCACACAGCATTCCCGTGGCCGACGACGATCGTGTGCTCGAAGCGGCGGAAGGTCGGTGGATTGGCCGTCCAGACATCGCGGCCGGGTTCGGTGAGGCTTGCACCGGCATAGGTCAGTTCCGCCGGAAATGTCGGCATGGGAACAAGGGTACGGCTCGAGGATGGCATCCACGGGCTTCAATGAGCTTGGGGTGTAGTCAAGTTCGATGCCGGAGACGTTGAGTGGGGCTGCCCTCAGTCCGCCCGCAGCACATCGAGCATCCCCGGCCGCAGCTGATCTGCGATCTGGTCCCAAGGCACGGTCACGACTACGTAGTCACCCATCACGTGGGCCACTGACACGTAGACCTCGAGCCCGCTCGACGTGGGCAACCAGTTGGCGTCGATGTCCTCGCCCGAGACCGAGCTCTCGTTGAGCCGCCCGCTGGTGTCCAGCTGCGGCAGGAGCGTCCGCAGCCGGGCCTGCGCGGCGGGGCGATCCTGGTAAAGGTCATCGACGGTGACCGGCGTCGCGGTGTGGGTCGCGATCACGACGGTGCCCAGACTCTGGTTGGGGTGCGCGGCGCCTTTGCCGTACCAGAGCAGGACGATGCGCCCGGCGACGACGCCGGACCCGATCCTGGTCACGCCGCTGCCGAACCCGCCGGGCAGCTCCCCGTCGTCCACGCTCATGTCGGCGGACTGTGCGGGCATCCCGGCCCGCGAGGCCTGCATGGCAGCGTTGAAGCGCGCAGTGACGGCCGGGTCGCCGCCGGACAGCTGAGGGATGGTCACCGACTTGTCCGGTTGCGAGCCTGGCTCCGTGATCGACGTGACCGTGTAACCGTGCGCATCGGTGGCCAGTGGTGGGGCCGAGGTTGCGGCGGACGGTTCGTGCTTCGTGCTCGATGGCGTCGTACTGGCCGGTGCCGCAGAGGTTGTCGCACTTGTCGGGACGGCTGGTGGCGACGGTGCGGTGGTCGGCCCGCAACCTGTGAGGGTGACAGCGGCTACTGCGGCAGCCGTGACCAGTCTTGCCGGCAACATGAAGGTGAATCCTATCGGTCGGCTGCGGCCAGTCGCGGCGCATTGCAGCGGGTGTCTCCCGATGAAGGTGCCGGCCCTGATCGCAGCGCGCGAGCAGCGAACGAACACGAGGTGCTGGGTAGGTCTGCACGGCCGACGAAGGTCGATCAGAACGCAAGTTGCAGCGTGACGAGCGACAGAAGCGCCAGCGGCGCAGAGGCCATGAGTACCAACACTATTGGGACGACCATGCGACCCGCGACAACTGCCACCCATGCGCACCCTCCGGCCACGACGCCACTCACTGCGGCGATGCGGTTACCCAACACGTCGGTCCCTGGTGGCGCGACGCCATTCTCGAATCTGGATGCCATGTCCGTGTCGGAGAGCACCGCGAACACCAGTAGATCCGCGACAACCATCGCAGCGATGCCGATGAACGACAGCGGCCCGCGGCGACTCGGTTCGTGATTCATGACGCCATCGTGGGTCACGGAGTGGACGACCGGATCAGTAGAACTACGCGATCAACTTCTTGGGGCTCAACCGAATACCGGCAATCCGTTCGGGCCGATCTGTGGCGGCGGCATGAAGCACGGCGGGATGCCCGGCGCGTACGGCGGCACGCACGGCTGCGGAAAGCACGGCTGCCCATTCCAGTAGGACGGTTGGTTCGGCGGGCACACGGTCATCGGATCGGCCATGGCGCTCACGGCGCCCGACAGCGCGGTCGCGGCGGCGAGCACCGTTGCCGCGAGGACCGTACACAGAGTTGCCGGGAGCGAAGAAGGCAACTTGAACAACGTCGTCGACGCCATGCCTTGAAACGATAGCGGTTAACTGCGCGATGAGATGTGTTCCGCGGGTTCGCCGTACACCTACGTGTGCCGACACTAGGCTCGCTCGCATGTGCACAAGAGTCATGTGGCCCGAAGCAGGCGATGCGGTTCTGGTCGGCAGGAACATGGACTTCCACAAGGACCTGATGACCAATCTGTGGAAGCAACCCCGCGGCGTCAAACGGGATGACGGGGTTTCGGGCAAGCTCACCTGGACCTCGAAGTACGGCAGCGTGGTCGCCACGGCCTTCGACATCACCTCTGTCGACGGCATGAACGAGGCGGGCCTGGCCGGACACATCCTGTGGCTGGCGGAGTCGACCTACGGTGAGCCTGACGATTCGCGCACCCAACTCGGCCAGGGCATCTGGCTGCAGTATTTCCTGGACAACTTCGCGACGGTGGCGGAGGCGACCGCGTGGATCGCGGAGACCGATGTCCAGGTCGTACAGATGGACGATCCGACCGGCGGGGTCCGCCCCGGATTGCACTTGGCGCTCGACGATGCGACCGGGGATTCGGCGATCATCGAGTACGTCGACGGCAAGGCCCGGGTGTACCACTCGAAGGACTACAAGGTGATGACCAATTCGCCGACGTTCGATCAGCAGCTGGAACTGGTGAAGTCCTTCACCGGTCTGGGTGGCGATCAGCCGATCCCGGGCTCCACCCTGGCCAGCGACCGCTTCGCCCGGGCCAGTTACTACGCCGGCCGACTGCCCAAACCGGCCGGCCAGGTGGAGGCCATCGCCGGCATGTTCTCGGTGATCCGTAACGCCGCGCAGCCGTTCCGCATCCCGGATCCGGGCAAGCCCGATGCCTCGCAGACCATCTGGCAGGTGGTCCTGGATCTCACCAACAAGCGGTACGTCTACGAGTCCACCACCCGTCCGAACATCGTGTGGGTGGATCTGGCGGATCTCGACTTCTCGGAGGGCGGTCCGCAGCTCAAACTCGACCTGATCGGTGAGCTCGCCGTGCAAGGCGGCATCGCCGGCAACGTGGCCCACAAATTCGAGGACAAAGGTGCCATGACCTTCTTGTCGCTGGCGATGCTCCGCGAGCTGGAGGAAGGTGCGGCCGGGGCGAAGTGAGCCACCTCTGAACCGTTCATCCAAAAATAACCTACGGTCCCGTAACCTACGCTACCGTAGGTTACGGAATGGCGCGTTGACGCCGCTGTGTCGCCAACACCTTGGGAGGACTGGAATGGACGCCCAGAGCGGAGTGCTCCACGAACTGGAACCGGTTGTCGCGAGCAATCTCGACCGCCATCTCTCGATGGCGCGGGAATGGTTCCCGCACGACTACGTCCCGTGGAGTCGGGGGCGCGACTTCGCCTTTCTGGACGGGGAAGACTGGCAACCCGAGGATTCGCCGCTGGATCACGTCGCCAAAGTGGCCATGACGGTGAATCTGCTGACCGAGGACAACCTGCCGTCCTACCACCGTGAGATCGCCACGCGCTTCTCCCGCGACGGCGCGTGGGGCACCTGGGTCGGGCAGTGGACCGCCGAAGAGGGGCGCCACAGCATCGCCCTGCGCGACTACCTCGTCGTCACGCGCGGTGTGGATCCCGTTGCCCTGGAACGTCTTCGCATGGCCCATACGGTGGCAGGGTACGACTCTGGCGACAAGACGCCGCTTGCGGCGATGGCCTATGTGTCGTTCCAGGAGCTGGCGACGCGGGTGTCGCACCGCAACACCGGGCGGGCATCCGGTTGCCTCATTGCCGATCAGTTGCTCGCCCGGATAGCCGCCGACGAGAACCTGCACATGGTCTTCTACCGCAATCTCATGGCGGCGGCGCTGGACATCGCGCCTGACGCCTCGATGATCGCCATCCGTGACGAGGTGGTGAACTTCGCGATGCCGGGTCTGGGGATGGCCGACTTCGCGCAGAATGCGATCACCATCGCCAAGGCCGGCATCTACGATCTGCGCGTCCATCACGACGACGTGGTGCAGCCGGTGTTGCGCTTCTGGCGGATTTTCGACCGAACCGATTTCGGGCCGGAAGGTGAGAAGGCCCGCGAGGAGCTAGCCCAGTTCCTCGATGCGGTCGACGAGCGCGCCCGGTTCTACGAGGAGAAACGCGAGCGCCAGCGCGTTGGCGCGGCTTCCTAGCAACCTGAAGGCCGCCACCGCGCCGCACTAAACGTGTCGCACATCACACCTTCGGGGAGATTCACTCCGCCTTGATCTTGGGTATCGAGGAGTAGTTGGTGCGAAAAGTTGTCGCGGGTCGGAACGAGTGGGGTCGAGAAATGAACCGGATTGGTCGTTGGTTGGCGGCAGTGGCATCGTCGGCGTTCGTGGCGGGTGGGTGCATCGCCGCTGCCGGGCAGGCTTCTGCGGATTCGTGTGCGGACGTGCAGGTGGTATTCGCGCGGGGCACGTTCGAGCCGCCGGGCGTGGGTGGTGTCGGGGACGCGTTCGTCAACGCGCTGCAGGCCAGGACCGGCGGGAAGTCCGTCGACGTCTACGCGGTGAATTACCCTGCCTCACTTGACTTTGCGACTGCAGCCGACGGTGTCGCCGACGCGAGCAACAAGGTCAGGGCAACGGTGGCGGCCTGCCCCGACACCAAGATCGTGCTGGGCGGTTTCTCCCAGGGTGCTGCGGTGGCCGCTTACCTCACCGAGGATGCGGTGCCGCAGGGGTTCGTGTTGCCGCCGAGCATCAGTGGCCCGTTGCCCGCGGAGGTGGCCGATCATGTCGCCGCGGTGGCGTTGTTCGGCAAGCCGTCGAGCGGCTTCCTCCAGATGATCTACACCGGCGCACCGCCGATCACGGTTGGCCCCCGGTACGCCGGGAAGACCGATGATCTGTGTATCCCGGAGGACCCGGTGTGCTCGCCGACCGGTGGTGACAGCAATGCGCACAACCTGTACGCGGCGAACGGCTTGACGGACCAGGCTGCCGACTATGTGGCCGGCAAGCTGGGTGTCAAGCCTGCCGACCGCAGTGTCGACCAGGCTGCCGGGCGGTAGGAGCTCCGAAGCTGACACACGCTACTGTTCGGGCACGTTCTCGGATAGGGGAGAGTCAGTGACGGATCAAGAGCCACAGTTGACGGCGGGCCAGAAGGCCAAGCTGTATCTTCAGGCCGCAGGCGCGTTCGCGCGCAATCCCAATGCGCTGGTCGCTCTCGTGAAGTACAAGATGGCAGAGCGGAAGTCGGCCAAAGAAGCAGGCTGACACGGCGTCACGGTCAGGCCGCGCCCGATTGGCGTGCGGCCTGACCCAGCATTTCCACACCGGTCGCGATCTGGTCCTCGGTCAGGTTGGCATACCCGAGGATCAGCCCGGGGGGCGCGGTCGCCGGATCGGCGTAACAGGGCCCCAACGGCTCCAGTCGGATACGTGACTCGGCGGCGCGTCGGGTCAGCTCCTCGAGCGGGAATCCTTCCGGAAATCGCACGGTCAGGTGCACGCCTGCGGCCGCGCCGAGAACCTCGGCCTGGGGTAGGTGCCGCGACAACGCTGTCAGCAGCGCGGCGCGGCGGGCCGGATAGCGTCGGCGCATCTGCCGTAGGTGACGGTCGTAGCCACCGGAGGTCAGGAACTGGGCGAACGCGATCTGATCCATCACCGAGCTCCCGGTGTCGGCAAGGCTTTTGGCGGTTCTGACCCGCTCGATCAGGTGGGCGGGCAACACCATCCAGCCGATGCGCAGCCCCGGGGCCAAGGTCTTACTGGTCGAGCCGAGGTACACCACCCGGTCCGGCGCGACTCCCTGCAGAGCGCCCACCGGCGCCCGGTCGTAGCGGTACTCGGCGTCGTAGTCGTCTTCGATGATCAACCGCCCGGGCTGGGCCCATTCGAGAAGTGCGGTGCGCCGGACGGCCGAGAGCACCACCCCTGTCGGCGATTGGTGGGCCGGAGTGGTCAGCACCGCCGTGGCATTGCCGGCGGCCAGTGCGGCGACGTCGATACCGTTGTCGTCCACCGGGATCGGGACCGGCTCGACACCGTTGTGGCGCAGGATCATCCGGTGCAACCAGAATCCGGGATTCTCTGCCGCGATCGGCCCGTCGAGGCATCGGGCCAGCAGCGCGACGGCTTGGGTTGCGCCCGAGCACAACACGATGCGGCGTGGATCGGCGACCACGCCGCGGGTACGGCGCAGGTAGTCGGCCACCGCGCTCCGGGCGGCCGGCAGCCCGTGGGGCGCCACGTAGCCGAATGCGCTGGATTCGATCTCGGCCAGGCCCTGGCGCATGGCCCGTAGCCAGGCCTGACGCGGGAAGCTGGCGAGATCCGGTGAGCCTGGCGCGAAGTCGATGTCGAAGCGGGGGCGAACGCGGTCAGGACCGAAGCTGCCGGAGGGGGCGGCGTCGACGGCCGCGACCCGGGTGCTGCCGCCCTGGCTGCTGTGCAGGAATCCCTCTGCCGTCAGTTGCCCGTAGGCCTCGACCACGAGCCGTCTCGACACTCCGAGGTCGGCGGACAGGACACGGGTGGACGGCATCCGGGACGCCGGAGCCAGCCGACCGGAACGGATGGCATCGCGCAGTCCGTCGGCGAGTTGACGATGCAGCGGCGCCTTGCTGCCCCGGTCGAGTTCGACCAACAGCTCCGGACCCGAACTGGTACCCGAATCTGCCATGGAATTGGAGCCTACTCGGAGACCACTGCAGCGTTAGCGTGATGACATGGCCAATGCCGCGCCGCCGGTGCCGCAGACCCGGCGCTACCCCGAAGTGGTCCTCGCCGTGTTCGGCGCCTACTCGGTGATCCTCGGTCTGTTCATGTTGTTCGCGCCGGGCACATTCTTCGACACCCTTGGCGCGTTCGGCACACGCAACGATCACTACATCCTCGACAACGCCTCGTTCGAGTTACCGCTCGGGCTGATGATGCTGGCGGCGCTGAAGTGGCCGCGTTGGCGCGTGCCCACGCTGGCCTTCGCCACCGCGCACTGGGTCCTGCATTCGTTGAGTCACCTGATCGACACCAACCACGCCGCAGGCAACTGGGTGGGTTGGTTGGAAGCTGCGGGTCTGGTGCTGACCACGGTGCTACTGGCAATTGCCTTACGTATCAGCATGTCCGACCAGAAATTCAACGTAGAGGCAGGAGAACCATAGATGCGTGTCCTGGTGGCGGGTGCAACCAGTGTCCCGGGAATCCCGTTGCTGCGGGAGCTCACCGCACGCGGTCACGAGGTGATCGGGGTGACCCGCTCGTCGGGCAAGACCGCCCAGATCTCCGCCGAGGGTGCCAAACCGGTGGTGGCCGACGTCCTCGATACGGGCCAGATCGACGCGGTGCTGGCCGAATTCGCACCGGAGGCGGTGGTGAGCCTGCTGACCACACTGCCGAAGTGGGGTCCGAAGCGCCCCAAGGACTTCGGCCCCGCCACCGAACTGTGGAGTCGTGGGGCGCCGAACCTGGTGGCAGCGGCCCAACGTGCGGGCGTGCGCCGCGTGGTCGCGGAATCGGTCATCTTCGCCTACGGCTATGGCGCAGACGGGCCGCCCCGGATCGACGAGAGCGATCCCTACCCGGGGCCGCCACCGCCGCACGGCGCCGAGTTCCTGGAGGCGCTTCGTGGCATGGAACGCACGGTGTTGAGCTCGGGTGAACACAGCGGCACCGAGGGAATCGTGTTGCGCTACGGCGTCTTCTACGGGCCTGGGGTGATCCACGACGAACTGTTCCACCGGCTCGCGAAGTGGTGGGCCCTGCCGGCACTGACCGGTCCGGGAGTCCTGTCCTGGGTACACATCGACGACGTCGCCCGGGCCACCGCCGACGCCCTCGACAGGGGCCGGGGCGGGCAGATCTACAACATCGTCGACGACCGCCCGCAGTCCTTCGGCGACTACGCCAGGGAGCTCAGCCGCAAGCTACACAGGCCGCCACCGGTGCCGATCTCGCACCGGCTGGTAGGACTGGTCGCCTCGTACCCGGCGACCGCGTTCGGGCAGGCGTGGCTTCCGCTGTCGAACGCGAAAGCCAAGGCCGAACTCGGCTGGACGCCTATTCCCCGGTGAACTGCGGCGGGCGCTTCTGGAACATCGCGGTGACCGCCTCGGCCAGATCCTTGGACGGCAGGAACGCCGAGTTCCACGCGGCCACGTACCGCAGGCTCTCGGCCACCCTGGCGGTGCGCTGCTGGTCCAGCACGTCCTTGACGCCGGCGACGGTCAGCGGCGGGTTGGCGGCGATCTCGTTGGCAGTGGCGTGCGCCGCCGCCAATGAGGCATCGGCGTCGTCGTACACGTCGTTGACCAGACCGATGCGCGCGGCATGCGATGCGTCCACGTCTTTACCGGTCAGAACCAGCTCGCGCAGGTGCCCGTCCGACAGGATCAGCGGCAGGCGGGCCAGGCTGCCCACGTCGGCGACGATGGCCAGCTTGGTCTCGCGCACCGAGAATTTGGCGTCGGTGCTGGCGTAGCGGATGTCCACCGCGCTGATCAGGTCGACGCCGCCGCCGATGCACCAGCCGTGGATCGACGCGATGGTGGGGGTGCGGCAGTCGGCGACAGCGGTGATGGCGCCCTGCATCCTGCGCAGGGTGGTGTGGAAATCGGCCCGGGCCTTCGCGCCGGCGTCCAGTCCCGGCATCGTCGCGCCCATGGCAGGCAGGTCCAGGCCATAGCTGAAGTTCTTGCCCGAGCCGGTCAGCACGATCGCGCGTACGTCCGGGTCGGCGTCGAGAGCACCGAACACGTCGGGCATCTCCGCCCAGAACGCCGGACCCATCGCGTTGCCCTTGCCGGGACCCAACAGCGTCACCTGGGCGACGTAGTCCTTGATCTCGACGGAAACGGACTCGTACGTGTCAGACATGGAGTGGACACTACCGAGTATGGATGAACTCGATAGCGCCGAGGCCACCCTCGACGTGCTGCAACGCGTGCTGAGCGGCATCACTGCGGACGATCTGTCCCGTCCGACACCGTGTCGCGAGTTCGACGTGGCGGGGCTGACGGACCACCTGCTGAACTCCATCACCCTGATCGGCTCTGCGGCCGATGCGCAGCTCCCCGAACGCAACCCAGACACCTCGGTGGAGGAGCAGGTGCTCAGCGCGGCGCGCCCGGCCGTGGCGGCTTGGCGCCGACGCGGAGTGGACGGCACCGTTCCGTTCGGTCCGGGGGAGGCCCCGGCGCGGATGATGGCCCGGATCCTGTCACTCGAATTCCTGGTGCACGCCTGGGATTACGCCGCGGCCACCGGACAGACGGTCGACGTGTCGGATGATCAACCGCAGCGTGTCCTGGAGTGGGCGCGCGGAATCATCACGCCCGACGGGCGGGTGCGCGCCGGGTTCGACGATCCGGTCGAGATCGGCGATGGGGCGCCGGTGTTGGACCAGCTGCTGGCCTTCACCGGCCGCCGGCCGCAGGGTTAGACGCGCTGCAGGTAGAAGTACAGGTAGCGAGCCGCCCCCGAGGTGGTGTCGACCGCGCCCTTGCCGTTCATGATGCCGACGACGGTGTTGTCGTCGACCACCTTGAAGTGGTCGTGCACGGGACGGCCGTCGTAGACCATGGTCGCGGTCACCTCGCCGCGGAACTCCTCCAGCCACAGGCTGGCCTCGCCGTTCATGGCCTCCGTGTTGGAGAACTTATTGCCCTCGGCGTCCAGGCACACGAGCGGCTGGGCCTCGGCGGCCGACCGGAACGTCTTGCCGAACCAGTTGAGCCGGTTCATGAATCCGTTCGCCTTGTGGCCGGTCTGGAATTCGCCGCCCTTCCACTCGCCGAGCATGAAGTCGATGCTCGCGGGCCGCAGCAGCGCCCAGAACGCGTCGAGTTCGGCGTCGGGGATCTGACCCTCGCGGCTGACGAATCCGTCGAACGTGCCGCGTACACCGTTCACTTCGTCTCTCCTGTCCGAGTCCCGGCGTCACCCGCGATCCAACGCGTGGCGAATTCCAGGAAGGCGTCGTTCTCGTGCGGGGCTCCGATGGTGACCCGCACGCCGTCCTCACCGTACGGGCGCACGATGAGGAGGTTGTCGGCGGCCCTGGCCACGAAGTCCAGCGTGCGTTCGGCCAAAGGTAACCAGACGAAGTTGGCCTGCGACGGTGGGAGCGTGAATCCGGCTTCACGCAGGGCCGCGCTGACGCGGATGCGCTCGGCGACGACAGCGTCGGTGCGGGCCAGGAGTTCGTCGGCGGCCTCCAGCGAGGCGATGGCCGCGGCCTGGGACACGCTCGTGGCGCTGAAGGGCACGTAGACCTTGCCCAGGGCGGTCACGATCTCCGGATCGGCGACGGCGTACCCGACCCGCAGACCGGCCAGCCCGTAGGCCTTCGAGAAGGTGCGCAGAACAACGACATTGCGATGCGAGCGGACCAGACCGAGGCTGTCGGGCAGCAGCCCGTCGCGGATGTACTCCACGTAGGCCTCGTCGAGCACGATCAGGATGTCGTCGGGCACCGCCGCCACGAACCGGGCCAGCGCCTCGGGTTCGACGACGGTGGAAGTCGGGTTGTTCGGATTGCAGACGAAGATCAGCCGAGTGCGGTCGGTGACCGCCGCGAGCATGGCGTCGAGATCGTGAGTCTCGTCACGCAACGGCACCGGCACGCCCGTCGCGCCGGCGGTGCGGATCTGCAGCGGATAGATCTCGAAACTGCGCCATCCGTACACGACTTCGTCGCCGGGAGCGGATGTGATTTGTATCAACTGCTGGCACAGGCTCACCGAACCGCAGCCGACGGCGATGTTCTCTGGCGCGAAACCCACGTGCTTGGCCAGATGTTCGCGCAGGTCAAGGTACCCGTTGTCGGGGTAGCGGTTGATGTTCTCGGTGGCTCGCACGATCGCCTCGCGCACGCTGGGAAGCGGCGGATGCACGGTTTCGTTGCTCGCGATCTTGATTGCGCCTGGAACTGTTTTGCCTGGTGCGTACGCCGGGAGGTCGGCCATTTCGGGGCGCAAACGGATACTCACTTGGCCAGAATAGGGGAGGCTGTGTACTGTGTGCCCTCGGCGGTTTCGGGCGACAGGACGGAGTCCGGTACCCTCACAGAAGTTCGAAGGAGGCGTGCCAGAGCGGCCGAATGGGACTCACTGCTAATGAGTTGTCCCCCTTACAGGGGACCGGAGGTTCAAATCCTCTCGCCTCCGCCACGGTTGACTTGTCAACCGCACAACTGAATAACGCTAGGCGCCCGTAGCTCAACGGATAGAGCATCTGACTACGGATCAGAAGGTTAGGGGTTCGAATCCCTTCGGGCGCACTCTGAAAAAGCGAGGCGTGGTCTGCGGACCGCGCCTCGCTTTTTTTCGTCGAGATCCACACCAGGGCTGTGCTTCTTGCGAGACAGCGACCCTGGCGTCGATCTCGGCGACTACAGGGGCGAAGCCTCAGTCGGAAGCGACGGCGGTGGCGATGTCGACCGCCATCTCGCGCAGAACGTCGTCGGTGACGAACTGACGCGCGCTCTGGCGGTCCAGCCGCAGCACGGAGACCAGTAGTTCGATGTGGCCGGCCACCTGGACCCGGGCGAGTTCGGGCGGCAGATGCAGCCCGTGCAACTCTGCGAGGAACCCGCGCAGCACGGTGACGCGATCGTTCATCCACGGTGACCGGCCGGCCACCGTGGATGTCGAGCTCTTCAGCTGCCCGATGTAGCGGCGCTTCCGCGGCTGCTCGAACGCGCCGTGGTGGGTCTGACGCGCCGATTCTGCGGGACGCGTGCGCGCGCGCACCCGGATGTCACCGTGTGGTGAAGCGCATCCGGTGAATGCCGCCGTGCGCATGACCTTGGCGGTTGCCATGGCGTGTCTGTGACCCATCGTTCCCGTACCTGCCGACAAAAGTTGTTTGCCAGTTAACTTTACGGGAACGTCTCAGGTTCAGCTCAGGTTCGGGCCCGGGGTCTCAGTTCCAGAGCACCGCGATCGCCGACGCGAGCAGGGGTAACACGCCCGCGGCGATGAAGAGTGCCATGACCGGTTGGCCGCCCGCTCGACGCTGCCGTGCCGTGCCGATGCCCAACACCGCACCGAGCGCCACCAGGATGACCAGCTTGGTGCCGATCTTGGGGTAGTTCAGCACGATGCCGGCGGGCCAGGGCGCGGCCAGTGCCATGCCGGTGACGAGCGACAGCACCATGCCGTAGGTCATCACCGGGGTGATCAGGAAGCGTCGGGCTGCGGCCTCGGTGATCCAGGCGCCGACCATGACTGCGAAACCGATGAGATGCGCATAAACAACTACGTTGCGTAGTAGATCCATGGTCGGAGTGTAAGCGGTACGAGATCCCGGGCTCACCGGTATCGGTCACGTAGGCTCGGCTGGCATGCGGCTGCTGCTGATCGCCGATACCCATGTCCCCAAGCGCGCCAAGGATCTGCCGGCTCAGGTGTGGGAGGAGGTGGACCAGGCGGATGTCGTTGTCCACGCCGGTGATTGGGTCGACCCCGCACTGCTCGACGCGCTCAGTTCACGCGCGGCGCACCTGATCGGCTGCTGGGGCAACAACGACGGGGCCGAGTTGCGCAGGCGACTACCCGAGCGTGCCGACGTGACGCTCGACGGGCTGCGATTCACCGTCGTGCACGAGACCGGTGCGGCCACAGGTCGGGAGGCCCGGATGGCCCGCGACTATCCCGGTACCGACGTCCTGGTGTTCGGCCACAGTCACATCCCCTGGGATACCACCGCGAAAACCGGTCTGCGCCTGTTGAATCCGGGATCGCCGACGGACCGGCGTCGCCAGCCGTACTGCACGTACATGACGGCACGTATCGCCTCGGGCGTGTTGTCGGACGTCAGCCTGCACACGCTGGATCGGCCGTGATGCGGCTAGCTCGCCTCTCCCGTGCAGATCAGCTCTATGTGTTTGGTGGCCCAATCTCCGAGTGGTTCAAGGGATTCGAGTAGCTCCCGGCCCGCGGGCGTCATGGAGTACTCCACCCGCGGCGGAACCTCGTGATAGCTCTCCCGATGTACGACGCCGTGCCGCTGGAGTTCCTTGAGGTGCTGGGTCAGCATCTTCTGGGACACCCCGGGCAGGCTTCGGTGCAGTGCGTTGAATCGTTTCGGGCCTTCCTGCAGCTCCCAGAGGATCAGCGGTTTCCATTTGCCATCCACCACGGCGAATGCCGCATCGAGTCCGCAGGTGTACTTGCCCAGTTGGGCCATCGAAGATTCTCCCTGCTCAGGGCCAATAGTTTCGAAAAAGTAAGTATCCCACTTTTAAGTGGGTACTTGTCGGGTGGTCAGTGTCTCTCCAACGATGGTGGCATGACAACCACACGCCATACGATCAGTTTTCTCGGTCTCGGTGAGATGGGTTCAGCCCTGGCAGACACCGCCGTGAAGGCGGGCCACCCCACCGTCGTCTGGAACCGGACCGCTGCACGGACCGCCGCACTCGTCGAGGCAGGAGCCACCGCTGCGGCAGATCCGGCTGCGGCGCTCGACGCGGACGTGATCGTGGTCTGCCTGTTCGACCAGGCTTCGGTGCGTGAGGTTCTCGAACCCGTCGTGGACCTGCTGGCCGGCCGCCGTGTGGTGAACCTGACCACCACATCCCCAAATGGTGCGCGCGAATTGGCTCGCTGGGTTGCTTCCCACGGTGCCGACTATCTGGACGGCGGCATCATGGCGACGCCGGAGATGATCGCGACGCCGCAGTCGGCGATCCTCTACAGCGGCTCGGCCGCCTTGTTCGAAGACCATCGCGAGCTCTTCGAACTGTGGGGCAGCACTGAGTACTTCGGGGACGATGCGGGCCTGGCGTCGCTGTATGACCTGGCGCTGCTGTCGGCCATGTACGTGATGTTCGCGGGATTCGCACACGGAGCCGCCATGGTGGGAGCGGCCGGAGTGCCTGCGAAGGAGTTCGCCGCCCGCACGGCCGCGTGGCTGCCGGCCCTGATGCCCGCGATCGCCGGGTACGCGACCGTCATCGACGGTGGCGACTACTCGGTACCCGGCCAGCAGAGTCTGCACTTCTCCGATCTCAGTGACATCGTCGACGCCAGCCGGGACCAGGGGATCAGTACCGAAGTCGTCGACATGGTGCAACGGCTGATCCACCGGCAGATCGAGGCCGGCCACGGCAACGACGGCTTCGCCCGCATCATCGAGAGCATCAAGAACAGGGCGGCCGCATGACCACCACCGTCACCGTGCTCGGTCTCGGACCGATGGGCCAGGCGCTCGCGAGCGCGCTGGTGGCTGCGAAACACCGCACTACCGTGTGGAATCGGACAGCGGCCAAGGCCGACGCGCTCCGTGCCCGCGGCGCGCTGTGGGCCGACACACCCGCGCTGGCGGCCGCGGCCGGCGACCTCGTCCTGGTCAACGTCGTCGATCAGTCGGCCGCAGACGCGGTGCTGACTGCGGCAGGCGACGCACTCGCGGGCCGGGCGGTCATCGGATTGTCCTCAGATATCCCCGATACGGCGCAGCGCACCGAGGACCTGGTGATCGCACGCGGCGGACGTTATCTGGACGGGGCCATCATGACGCCGACCGACACCATCGGAACCCGCAGCGCGAGCATTCTTCTCGCCGGGCCGCGCGACGTGTTCGACGCCCACCGGGAAGTGCTCGAGGCGTTGGCGACGGTCAGCTGGGTCGGCGCAGATGTGGGTCGGGCCGCGGCCTTCGACATGGCCCTGCTCGATGTGTTCTGGACCTCGGTCAGCGGGTTCGTGCATGCCCTCGCGATGGCGGGTGCGCATGGCATCCCACCCACCGAGTTGCTGCCGCACGCGAACAACATCGCCGCGATCCTGCCGCCGATCTTCGGCGAGATCGCCGAACGCGTCGAGGACGACCGTCACGGCGACGCCGGCGCCTCGGTGTCCTCGGTGGCCGCCTCGGTGCGGCACCTGATCGCTGCGTCGCAGGCGGCGGGTCTGGACGCAGGCGCGCTGGAAGCCTTCCGCGGTTACGTGGACGCGGCGGTCGACGCGGGGCACGGGGGAGACGAGATCAGCCGGATCATTCCGGCAAGCGTGACCGTGCCGTCACTCTGAAGTGGCAGGCTCGTCGGTATGGAGCAGAAGCCACCGGCCGCCGTCATCGACGCCGCCCACCGCGAGCACCTGGCGAGCCTGCCTTTCGATGACACGCGCGACTTCGACGACACCGACCGCGGTTTCATTGCCGCGCTCGACCCGTGTGTGGTGCGAGCGGCGGACGGAACTGTGGTGTGGGACAACGACGTCTATGCCTTCCTCGAAGGTGAGGCGCCGCCGTCGGTGCATCCGAGCCTCTGGCGCCAGTCGCAACTGTGCGCCAAGCAGGGCCTCTATGAGGTGGTCGAGGGCATCTATCAGGTGCGCGGGTTGGACATCTCGAACATCAGCTTCATCGAGGGCGATACCGGCGTCATCGTCATCGATCCGTTGATCTCCACCGAGGTGGCCGCGGCCGCGTTCAAGCTGTACCGCGAGCATCGCGGGGACCGGACCGTGGTCGCGGTCATCTACACCCACAGCCACGGCGACCACTTCGGCGGAGTCCTCGGCGTCACCAACCAGGCCGACGTCGATGCGGGCAAGGTCGCGGTGCTGGCGCCCGAGGGATTCGTCGAACACGCGGTGCAGGAGAACGTCTACGCCGGCACCGCGATGACCCGTCGCGCCACCTACCAATACGGCGGGCGGCTGGACCGCGGGCCGCAAGGCCAGGTCGGGTGCGGGCTCGGCCAGAGCACGTCCACTGGCGAGGTCGCGATGATCGTCCCCACCATCGACATCTGCCGCACCGGTGAGACCCACACCATCGATGGCGTCGAGATCGAGTTCCAGATGGCGCCCGGGACCGAGGCGCCCGCCGAGATGCACTTCTACTTCCCGAAGTTCCGCGCGTTGTGCATGGCCGAGAACGCCACCCACAATCTCCACAATCTGCTGACCCTGCGCGGTGCTCTGGTACGTGATCCGCACGGCTGGGCCGGGTATCTCACCGAGGCCATCGACACCTTCGCCGACCGGACCGACGTCGTGTTCGCCTCGCACCACTGGCCCACATGGGGCCGGGAACGGATCGTGGAATTCCTTTCGCTGCAACGGGATCTGTACGCGTACCTGCACGATCAGACGTTGCGCCAGCTCAACCAGGGCTACACCGGCATCGAGATCGCCGAGCAGTTCCAGTTGCCGCCCGCGCTGGAGAGGGCCTGGCATGCCCGCGGTTACTACGGCTCGGTCAATCACAACGTCAAGGCGATCTACCAGCGCTACATGGGTTGGTTCGACGGCAACCCGGCCCGCCTGTGGCCACACCCGCCCGAAGCGCTGTCACCGCGCTACGTCGACGCGATTGGCGGCCCTGACCGGGTTGTCGAGCTGGCCGGCAAGGCCTTCGATGAAGGTGATTACCGCTGGGCGGCAACACTTCTGGATCATGTGATGTTCACCGATGCCGAGCACGCCGCGGCCCGCGCGCTCTATGCGGACACGCTGGAACAGCTCGCCTACGGTTCGGAGAACGCCACGTGGCGCAACTACTTCCTCTCCGGCGCTCTTGAGTTGCGTGAGGGCAAGTTCGGTACGGTCGGGCAGGTCACCGCGCCGACGATGCTGGCCCAGTTGAGTCCCGAGCAGATGTTCGACGTCCTCGCCATTAGCCTCAACGGGCCGCGGGCCTGGGATCTCGACCTGGCCGTCGACGTGACGTTCCTCGACACAGCGACGAACTACCGCGTGACGGTCCGCAACGGGGTGCTGGTCTACCGCAAGGCCGACGCCGACGCGGCGAGTGCGCTGACCACCGTGAAGCTGGCGAACAAGCTGCGACTGCTGGCCTTCGCCACCGGCGACGCCACGTCACCGGGCCTCGAGGTCACCGGTGACACCGACGCCCTGCCGTCGCTGTTGGCCGCTCTGGACCGACCCGACCCGGACTTCAACATCGTCACGCCGTGAGGTGAACAGAACTTTACATATATAGACACGAGGTAAAAACTCGTAACTTGTATTGACAAGTTGCGGTGATGTGGACCACAGTGTCCGCATGGGAAAACACAGCTACGACGTCGTGGTCGTGGGTGCAGGCATCGTCGGCCTGGCGCACGCCTATCACGCGCATCAGCGGGGACTGAGCGTCGCCGTGGTCGATCACGCCGACGGTGTCGTCGGCGCGTCGGTCCAGAACTTCGGCCACGCCTGCATCACCGCGCAGTCCGGCGTCGCGCGGGATTACGCCCGCAACGGCCGGCAACACTGGCTCGACCTGTCCCGCAAGGCGGGGTTCTGGTCGGCCGAGTCGGGTACGTTCTGCGTCGCCCGCCACGACGACGAGCTCGCGGTGATGGATGAGTTCGCCACCACCCGCGAGGACGGCGAGGTGCGCCTACTGAGCCGCGAGCTGCTCCTCGAGAAGATCCCGGTGGTGCCGACCGATGTCACCGGCGGCATGTACCTGCCGAATGACCTACAGGTCGATCCGCGTACCGCCGCCCCGTCGATCGCTCGGTGGCTCGAATCCGAGGGCGTCGACTTCCATTGGCGTACCGCGGCTTCGGGGTTCGAACCCGGCGTGGTGCACACCTCGCGCGGGCCGCTGCATGCGGGCACGACGTTCGTCACCGTCAACTACGACGTCGACCGGTTGTTCCCCGAGCTGGCCGAACGTGACGGCCTGCTGCGCTGCCGGCTCCACATGCTGCGGGCTCGGCTGCCGCTGGCCTTCGCGCTGCCCGCACCACTGTTCACCGGCTGGTCGCTGCTGAGGTACTCCGGATTCGAGGGGCTCCCGAGCACGCCGGCCGTCGCCGATCGGTTGCGCGCCGAGCACCCCGACTACCTCGCGATCGACCTGCATCAGATGTACACCCCGCAGCCCGACGGCTCACTGCTGATCGGCGACACCCACTATCGCGACATCTCCGCACCTCCGTTCCAGTCCGAAGAGGGATTTGCCGTCCTTCTCGACGAGGCCCGGAAACTGTTCGGCGTCAATGACATCGAGGTGACCGAGCGCTGGCAGGGCGTCTACACCTCGGCGCCCGGGCAGGAGTTCCTGGTCGAGCAGCCCATCGAGGGCACCCACGTCGTCACCGTCACCACCGGTATCGGCATGACCACCAGCATGGGCCTGGCCCACGCCGGCGTCGGCAACGCGCTGGACCGACTCGCCGCCACCGTCTGAACGATCCAAACCGAAGGGATAAACCAATGGGTACCAAAGCAACTGATCCGATCAGCCTCGTCGTCTTCGACATGGCCGGCACCACCGTCGAGGACAGCGGGCTGGTTCAGCAGTCGTTCCTGGCCGCCGACAGTCATGCGGGTCTGTCGAAGACCGACGCCGACCGTGAGGAGATGCTGCGCTACGTCTCCGACACCATGGGCCAGTCCAAGATCGTGGTCTTCCGGCACCTGGCCAAGGGCAACGAGGAACAGGCGCAGGCCGCCAACAAGGAGTTCGAACGCTGCTATGCCCAGCTGGTCTCCGAGGGTAACTGCAGCCCGATCCCCGGCGCTGAAGATGTCATTACATCTTTGCGGTCCAGTGGTATCAAGACCGCGCTGACCACCGGGTTCGCCCATGAGACCCAGTCGGCCATCATCAATGCCCTGGGCTGGCACAACTTGGCCGACGTGGTGCTGTGTCCGTCCCCGGGCGTCCGCGGCCGGCCGTACCCGGACATGCCGCTGACCGCGCTGATGCAGACCGAAACCGATTCGGTGCGTTCGATGATCGTGCTGGGCGACTCCTCCTCGGACGTCATCAGTGGGCTGCGTGCCGGCGCGCGAGCCTCGATCGGCGTGCTGACCGGAGCCCACAACCGGGCTCAGCTGTCCGAGGCCGGCGCCACCCACATCCTCGACAGCGTCGCCGATCTCCCCGCTCTGGTGGCAGCCCTCCGGTAGTCCGCCACCCTCCACCGCCCCCGCGGCGGTCGGTCGCAGGCCGCGCCTCCCGACCGCCGCGCCCCCTCTGCACCGTTCTCGCAAGAGAAACCTGCCTTTGACGTTCGGCCACACTCGCTCGGCAATCTGCCCCGGCCCGTCAGCACACCGCCTGCCTGCAGCACGCCCACCAGAGGTGCAATCTCATGACCCAAACCGCGATTCCCGCTCCTACCACGATCGTTCCGCGCTACAAGCGCTGGCGGTTCCAGATCTTCGCCGTCACCTGGATCGCCTACGCCGGTTTCTATTTCACCCGGCAGGCCTTTTCTGTCGCCAAGCTCGGCATCCTCGAAGACCCGATCCTGAGCACGCACCTGACCAAGAGCACCCTGGCCAACCTCGATGCCGCCTACCTCGCGGCGTATGCGGCCGGGCAGTTCGTCTGGGGGCAGGTTTCCGACCGCTTCGGCCCGCGGGTGGTCATTCTCGGCGGTCTCGCGATATCGGCGATCGCCACCGTCTTCATGGGGCTGTTGCCCGCGCTGGTGTTCCTGCTGCCGCTGATGATCGTGCAGGGCCTGGCCCAGTCCACCGGCTGGTCCCCGACGCTGAGCAACATGGCCCAGTTCTTCTCGATCGGAGAACGGGGTCGGGTTCTCGGATTGTGGAGCACCAATTACGCATTCGGCGGCCTGGTGGCCGCACCGATTCTGGGTTGGGCCGCCTACGACGTGTTCGGCACCTGGCGGGCGGCGTTCTTCACCGGGGCGGCCATCGTGGTCGGGGTGTTCGTGCTCGTGCTGCTGTTCCAGCGCAACCGGCCGCAGGATGTCGGGTTGCCGCCGATCGAGGAGTACCGCGCTGCCCAGGATGCCCGGGAGGGCGTCGAACTCGACGAGTCGCCCGAGGCCGAGGCGGTCGCCGAACCGACCCCGTCGTGGCGGGAGTCGCTGAAGGTGGTGCTGAGTGACAGTATGGTGAGAACCCTTGGCGCGTCGTACTTCCTGCTCAAGCCCGCCCGCTACGCGATCCTGTTGTGGGGGCCGGTGATCGTCGCGGAGCGACTGGCCGACGGTGACAAATTCCAGGCCGTGACCATCCCGGTGGCGTTCGGTGTGGCGGGCGTGATCGCCCCGATCCTGCTCGGCCGGATTTCCGACCGCGTGTTCAGTGCGCGACGCGTGCCCGCCTGTGTGATCAGTCTCGGGATCCTGGTGGCGGTGCTCGCGTTGTTCGGTCCGCTGACCGCGACCGGCAGTGCCTGGGTCATGGTGGTGGTGCTCGGGCTGATCGGCCTGAGCGTGTACGGCGCCGACGCGATGATCTCCTGTGTCGCCGCGGTCGACTTCGGCACTTCCAAGCACGCCGGCACCGCGGCCGGGTTTATCAACTGTTGCGGTTCGGTCGGCGCGATCCTCGGTGGGCTGCTGCCCGGTTACCTGAGCACCTCGACGCTGTTCTACGGATTCGCCGGCGCCGCACTGCTGTCCGCGTTGCTGCTCATCCCGCACTGGAATCGGATGCCCGCCGCGGACTGATTCCCGCGAGCAGACGTGAACGCACCCCAAATCACCCGGTTTGGGGTGCGTTCACGTCTGTTCGGCGGAGGAAAACTTGGTGCGGGCGTTGACGATGCTGAATGTGACGACGTCGGGCCGGTAGCGGTCGTCGGCGCACTCGAAGACGACGCCGTGCTGGTCCCGCGAGACTCGTCGCTCCCGCAACAACGGACTGCCCGGCGCGATCCCGAGATTCGCGGCGTCGTCCGGTCCGGCGGCGACCGCGTCGAGCACGTGTTCCATCGAGTCGAAGTACACGCCACGGCTGGCCAGATAGTCGGTCATCGACCCGGAGTCGGTATCGAACTCGAACAGCAGGGAACCCACGGATTCGATGAAGGTGCTGCGCTCGATCATCGCCGGTTCGCCGTCGAGCAGGCGGACACGCAACACCTCGACCACGAAGTCGTCGGCCGTCAAACCCAATGCCTCGATGGCGGTTTCGGAGGCACGGCGGCGCGCCACCTCGATCGTGCGGTTGCCCGCGACGCGCCCGGCACGCTCGGCCCACTGGGTGAACGGCGTGAACGTGTCCAGGGTCTGGGTGGCGTCATGACTGCGGACCACCGCCGGCTTGCCCCGCGAGACCCGGATCAGGCCCTCGTTCTTCAGCGTCGCGAGAGCCTGGCGCACCGGACCGCGCGACACGTCGAACTCGGCGCACAGCGCGCTCTCGGTGGGTAGGGGCGCTCCGATGGCGTAGTCGCGGCGTCTGATGCGCTGACGCAGTTCGGAGGCGACGTGCTCGTGGCGCGAAACGGGCCCCGCCATCCGCATCACCTTCCGGTCAGGGTGTCATGACAAGTTTGCTACCCGCGCTACATTACCGCGCCCTGCTCAGGGCAGGCCGCCGTCTACCCGCAGGATCGATCCCGTGGTGAAGCTGGACGCATCAGACATCAGAAACAGTGCAGCCCCGACGATCTCGGGAGGGTTGCCGGCCCGCTGCAGGGCGAGGTGGGCGAACGGCTCGCCGGCCATGTCCCAGGCCTTGCTGACATCGGTGAGGAACGGCCCGGCCATCAGGGTGTTGACCCGCACGGTCGGACCGAACGCCTTGGCCAGCCCTTCGGTCATGGCGTTGAGCCCGGCCTTGGCCGCGGCGTAGGGGAGCATGTACTGGTCGGGCCGTAGCGAGCCGGATGAGCTGACGTTGATGATCGTGCCGCCGCCGTCGGCAACCATGCGTTCACCGAGCAGGGCCGAAAGCCGGAACGGCCCTTTGAGATTCAGGTTGAACACCGAGTCAAAGAGTTTCTCGCTGACCGAGCCCAGCGACTCGTACAGCGGTGACATGCCGGCGTTGTTGACCAACACGTCGACCTTGCCGAACCGCTCATACACCGCGTCCACCAGACCGTCGAGCTGGTCCCACCGGCCCACGTGCACCTGATAGGGCAGGGCAGCGCGACCGGTGGCCGCGCTGATCTCCTCCGCGGTGGTCACACATGAGTCCAGGTTGCGGCTGGCGATCACCACGTCGGCGCCGCACCGCGCGGCTCCCATCGCGATCTCGCGGCCCAGCCCGCGGCTGCCGCCGGTGACCAGGACCACCCGGTCGGTGAGGTCGAACAACTCGTCGGCATATCCCATGTGATGACCCTCTCCGGCCGGCTTACACCGCGGCCCTATGGTGACACGGTGCAACTGCTTCTGGTCCGACATGCTTTACCGCTGCGCAGCGAGCCCGGTCAAGGGTCCGATCCCGACCTGTCCGAAGAAGGCATCGCCCAGGCGCAGCGGCTGCCCGCCGCCCTGGCTCGCTTTCCCGTCAGCCGGCTCGTCAGCAGCCCGCAGCGGCGTGCGATCCAGACCGCGGGACCGGTCGCCAAGGAGCTGGGCCTGCAGGTCGAGGTCGACGAGCGGCTCGCCGAGTACGACCGCGACATGTCGCACTATGTGCCGATCGAGGAGATCGCCAAGGAGAACCCCGAGGAGCTGGCGCGGTTGGTGAACGGTCACCTGCCCAGCAGCGTGGACGAGAACGCGTTCATGGCCAGGATCGGCGCCGCGGTCGAGGACCTGGTGGAGGCCGGTGACCATGACGGCACCGTCGCGGTGTTCAGCCACGGTGGGGTGATCAACGTGCTGCTGCACCAGATCCTGCAGACCCAGCGGCTGCTGTCGTTCCACGTCGACTACGCCTCGGTCACCCGGCTGCTGTCGTCGCGCTCCGGCAAGCTGGCCGTCGCCTCGGTCAACGGGACCGAACACGTATGGGACCTGCTGCCTCGAAATGTCCGGTGGTAAACAGTGACGGTGACAAATCTGGAGGGTCTCGACCTCAGCGCCCTGGACCGGCATCTGCGCTCGGAGGGCATCGCCCGCAGCGGTGAACTCCGCGCCGAGCTGATCGCCGGTGGCCGTTCCAACCTGACGTTCCGGGTGTGCGACGACGAGTCCGCCTGGGTGCTGCGCCGTCCGCCGCTGCACGGTCTGACCCCGTCCGCACATGACATGGCCCGCGAGTACAAGGTGGTGGCGGGGCTGGCCGGCACCGCGGTACCAGTCGCCCGGGCAGTGACGATGAGCAACGACGACTCCGTGTTGGGTGCTCCGTTCCAGATGGTCGAGAACGTGGACGGCAGGGTGGTCCGCAGCGCATCTGAGCTTGCCGAGCTGGGTGACGAGACCGTGATCAGCGACAGCGTCGACGCCCTGATCCGCGTGTTGGCCGACCTGCACGCGGTGGATCCCGAGGCCGTCGGTCTCGGCGATTTCGGCAAGCCCGCCGGCTACCTGGAACGGCAGGTACGTCGCTGGGGTTCGCAGTGGGACCTGGTCCGGCTGCCCGACGACCCCCGCGACGACGACGTCAAGCGCCTGCATCAGGCCCTGGCGGATTCGGTTCCGGCCCAGAGCCGCAACTCGATCGTGCACGGTGACTACCGCATCGACAACACGATCCTGGACGCGCAGGATCCGACGAAGGTCCTCGCGGTGCTCGACTGGGAGCTCTCCACGCTGGGCGACCCGCTGAGCGACGCCGCGCTGATGTGCGTGTACCGCGACCCGATGTTCAACCTGATCCTGAGCATGGAAGCGGCGTGGAGTTCACCGCAGATGCCGTCGGCCGACGAGTTGGCCAACCGCTACTCGGTGCAGTCCGGCCAGGACCTGGCGCACTGGGACTTCTACATGGCGCTGGCGTACTTCAAGGCAGCGATCATCGCCGCGGGTATCGACTTCCGTGCACGCCAAGGCTCTGAGGCGCCCGGCGGTTCGAGTGTCGGCGAGGCGGTGGCCCCGGCGATCGCCTCGGGCCTACGCGCCATTGGCTGACGAGTCAGTCGCGCTGCGCGGCCTTGAAGTTCTTCTTGGCCGTGCGGCGCAACTGGAAGATTCGCGCCGATCCGGCGGCGACGGTCAGCAATCCGCCGGCCACCGCAGCGCCCAGGATGGCCACGCCTGTCGGCAGCGACCAGTGCCAGGCCAGGAACGTCATCGGGACCGGCTCGGTGTTCTGCGCGATGAAGATCAGCAGCACGATGAGCACCAGGAAACCCAGGATCAATGCTGACCACAGGGCCCCGGCGCGGGTCAGTTTGGGCTCGGCGGCCTTACCTGACTTGGCGGGGGGCTTGCCGGCATCGGGGACTTTGCCTGGGTCAGGAGTCGGCGTCACCGGAACATTCGGCGTCGGCTCAGGCAGATCGGGCGATGCAGACGGATCGCTGGTCATACTGACATCTTTGCCCGTCGCGGCGTCAAAGCAAACACCCTGAGGTAAAGCGCGGCGGCATGTCGGGTGTGCCGTTAGGGTCTGGAGAAAGGCTGAACCGCCGAAAGGACGCGGATGCACCGCAAAACCCTGGCGACTCTGGCAATACTGGTTGCCTTCTTTTTGTCCGGTTGTGGCAGTGCCAATCCGTTGGGCGGCGGGCCGATCTCGGGTGACCTGAAGTCGATCACCGTCGGGTCGGCCGACTTCCCAGAGTCCAAGATCATCGCCGAGATCTATGCCCAGGCTCTGGAGGCCAATGACTTTCAGATCCGCCGGCAGTTCGGTATCGGTAGCCGCGAGACGTATGTGCCTGCGGTGCAGGACCACTCGATCGATCTGATCCCCGAGTACACCGGGAATCTCCTGCAGTACTTCGATGCCCAGGCCACTGCCACCACTCCGGACCAGGTGCTGATCGCGCTGTTCAAGGCCTTGCCGGGCGACCTGTCGATCCTGTATCCGTCACCGGCTGAAGACAAGGACACCCTCGCGGTCACCGCCGAGACCGCCCAGCGTTGGAACCTGAAGACCGTCGCCGATCTGGCTGCGCATTCGCCTGAGGTGAAAGTCGGTGCACCATCGGAGTTTCAAACCCGTCAGACCGGACTGGTCGGCCTGAAGTCCCGGTATGGGCTGGACATCGCGCCCGTCAATTTCGTCGCGATCAGTGACGGTGGCGGTCCGGCCACCGTTCAAGCTCTCAACAGCGGGGCCGTCACGGCCGCCAACATCTTCAGCACCTCACCGGCGATCGAGCAGTACCACCTGGTGCCTCTGGGGGATCCCGAGAACGTCTTCCTGGCCGCCAATGTCGTTCCACTGGTGGCCTCGCAGAAGATGTCGAATGAACTCAAGACCGTGCTCGACGCGGTGTCGGCCAAGCTCACCACCGAGGCCCTGATCGAGTTGAACACCGCGGTCGAGGGCAATGCCGGCGTCGACCCGGACGAGGCGGCGGAAAAGTGGATCAGGGACAACGGATTCGACAAACCGGTGACCAAGTGATGAGCGCTGGCGCGAAGAACAGAGGGCCCGAGTGATCACCTTCGAGAACGTCACCAAGCAGTACCCGGACGGCACGGTCGCCGTCGACAATCTCAATCTGGAAGTGCCACAAGGCACGCTGACGGTGTTCGTCGGTCCGTCGGGCTGCGGTAAGACCACCTCGATGCGGATGATCAATCGGATGATCGACCCCACCTCGGGCACCATCACCGTCAACGGGGACGACATCAGCACGGTCGATCCGGTCAAGCTGCGTCTCGGCATCGGCTACGTCATCCAGAGCGCCGGCCTGATGCCGCATCTGCGGGTGGTCGACAACGTCGCGACCGTGCCCGTGCTGCGGGGCGAATCCCGGCGCAAGGCCCGCAAGGCCGCGATCGGCGTGATGGAACGGGTGGGGCTCGACCCGAAACTTGCCGACCGGTATCCGGCACAACTGTCCGGCGGGCAGCAGCAGCGGGTCGGGGTGGCCCGCGCGTTGGCCGCCGACCCGCCGATCCTGTTGATGGACGAGCCGTTCAGTGCGGTCGACCCGGTGGTCCGCGAGGACCTGCAGGCCGAAATCCTGCGATTGCAAAGCGAATTGCGCAAGACGATCGTGTTCGTCACGCACGACATCGACGAGGCGGTCAAGCTCGGGGACAAGGTCGCGGTGTTCGGCCGCGGCGGGGCGCTACTGCAATACGCCGATCCTGCCTTTGTGCTGTCGAATCCGGCCAACGAACTCGTATCGGCGTTCGTCGGTGCCGACCGTGGTTACCGCGGACTGCAGTTCTTTCACGCGAGCGGACTGCCATTGCACGAGATCGAACACGTCGACGAGGACGATATCGACGCGCTCGACCTGAGTCCGGGCCAGTGGCGGCTTGTCATCAAATCAGGCGCGCCGTTCGCGTGGATCAACGCCGAGGGCGTCGAGGTGCATCGCAAGGGCAACGCGCTCTACGACAGCACCATCGGCGGCGGGTCTTTCTTTCCACCCGACGGCACGCTGCGGCAGGCGCTGGACTCGGCGCTGTCGTCACCGAGCGGTCTCGGTGTCGCGGTCGACGAGGAAGGCAGGCTCGTCGGAGGTGTGCGCGCCGACGACGTGCTCGAGGCACTCAAGGAGCAGCGCCGCGTCCCGGAGCTGGGGTAGCCGTGCGGTATCTACTGAACCATCTCGACGACCTGTGGGTGTTGACCATAGTGCACCTGCGGTTGTCACTGGTGCCGATCGTCCTCGGGCTGCTGATCGCGGTGCCGTTGGGCGCGGCGGTTCAACGCACCACGGCGCTGCGGCGGCTGACCACCCTGACCGCGAGCATCATCTTCACCATCCCGTCGCTGGCGTTGTTCGTGGTGCTGCCGCTGGTCATCCCGACCCGCATCCTGGACGAGGCCAATGTCATTGTGGCGCTGACGCTTTACACCACGGCGCTGTTGGTGCGGGCGGTGCCGGAGGCGCTCGACGCGGTGGACGATCAGGTGCGTGACGCGGCAACGGCGATCGGCTACCGGCCGTGGGTGCGGATGCTCAAGGTGGAACTTCCGCTCGCCATCCCGGTGCTGATCGCCGGGCTGCGGGTGGTGGCCGTCACCAACATCTCGATGGTGTCGGTGGGCTCGGTGATCGGCATCGGCGGCCTCGGCACCTGGTTCACCGAGGGCTATCAGTCCAACAAGAGTGACCAGATCATCGCGGGGATCATCGCGATTTTCGTGCTGGCCGTCGTCATCGACACCCTGATCATGTTGGCCGGCAAGGCCATCACGCCGTGGAATCGCACGCCTCGAACGCCGCGGGCCACGCGCGCCAAGGCGGCAGCATGAACTTCCTGCAACAGGCACTCGACTTCATCTTCACCGCCGCCAACTGGGCCGGGCCCGCAGGGTTGACTGCCCGCATCGTCGAACACCTGCAGTACACCGTCGTCGCGGTGGCGGCTTCGGCGGTGATCGCGATCCCGGTCGGCCTGCTCATCGGGCACACCGGGCGCGGCACCTTCCTGGTCGTCACCGGGGTCAACGCGTTGCGCGCCCTGCCCACGCTCGGCGTGCTGCTGCTCGGGGTGTTGTTGTGGGGGCTCGGCTTGGTGCCGCCGACGGTGGCCCTGATGCTGCTGGGCATTCCTCCGTTGCTGGCCGGCACCTACGCCGGGATCGCGAACGTCGATCCCGCCGTGGTGGACGCAGCCAGATCGATGGGCATGACGGAGCGGCGGGTGCTGTTCGGGGTCGAGGTGCCCAACGCGCTGCCGTTGATCGTCGGCGGTCTGCGAACCGCGACGCTGCAGATCGTGGCGACCGCGACGGTGGCGGCCTACGCGAGTCTCGGCGGGTTGGGCCGGTATCTGATCGACGGCATCAAGGTGCGGCAGTTCCACATCGCGCTGGTGGGTGCGCTGATGGTGACGGCGCTGGCCTTGATTCTCGATGCCGCGCTGGCGTTCGCGGTGTGGCTCTCGGTACCCGGTAGTGGCCGCTTGGGAGGTCGACGACGGATTCCGCAGCCGTTGCTCGGCGACGAGGTGGCGCTCGAGTCGCGTCCGGCGGGGAGTTCCGGACTCGGCTACGAAGGCCGCGCGTCGTCGCATACGGTAGACGGGTGAGCGACGAGAAGGATCGTGCCTGGCCAGCAGTGTTGACCTGGCGGGCGCACGACGAACCCCGGATGGAATCCGCTCGGGTTCAGCTGTCGGGCAACAGGATCAAGGCCTATGGCCGGATCGTGGCGGCTTCCACCGATTCCCACCCGGCCTTCTCGGCCTCCTATGACCTGGTCACCGACGAGACCGGCGCCACCAAGCGGTTGTCTCTGACTGTCACGCTGGCCGAGCGGGAACGCCAGCTCTCCATCGCCCGCGATGAGGAGAACATGTGGCTGGTGCAGGATCACACCCAGACCAAGCGCTCGGACTTCGGCGGTGCGCTCGATGTGGATCTCGTGTTCAGCCCGTTCTTCAACGCGCTGCCGATCCGGCGGACGGGCCTGCACCAACGCGCGGAGTCGGTGACGCTGCCGGTGGTCTACGTGCGGTTGCCGGACCTGTCGGTGGAGACCGCGAACATCAGCTACAGCAGCCCGGGGCCCGGAGCCGCGGTGAAACTGCGCTCGCCCGTCGCCGACACCACCATCACGGTTGATCCCGACGGCTTCATCCTTGATTACCCAGGACTGGCAGAGCGGATCTGATCACCCCGCCGGCTCGTCCGGCGGCGGCCAGCTCGGCCCGCCAGTTGTCGGTGCCGACCACCGTGGTGATGATCTCGGGGCGGCTGAAGCTGTCGTAGCGCATCCGCGCGGCATGCCCGGTCTCGACCAGATCGGCCACCGAACCCGTGTCCGCCAGTGTCTCCTTGGCTCGCGTCAGCAGTTCGATGCCGTGTTCCAGCGCGGGCAGCAGCTGGTCGGCGTTGGCCTCGCACATGGCCCGCACCAGGTCTGGTGCGGTGGCCGCCACCCGGGTGCCGTCGCGGAATGATCCGGCGGCCAGGGCAAAGGCCAGCGGAACTTCTCCGGCGATCACGGCCAGGGTCTCGGCGAACAGGTGCGGCAGGTGCGAAATCGTGGCCGCGGCGGCATCGTGCTCGTCGGAGCGGGCCGGCACCACGACGGCGTGGCAGTCCAGGGCCAGCTGGGCCACCTGGGACCAGACGCCGGCGTCGACGTGGTCGTCCACGCTGACCACCCACGCGGCGCCGGTGAACAGCGTGGCATCACCGGCCGACCAGCCGGAGTGCGCGGTACCGGCCATCGGATGCCCGCCGACGAAGTTCTGCAGGAGGCCGGCTTGTTCCACCTCGGCGAGCACCGCGCCCTTGACACTGGTCACGTCGGTCAACGGGCACTGGGGTGCAGTGCTGCGGATGCGGTCGAGCATCTGCGGCAGGGCCGGCATCGGCACCGCCACCACGATCAGCGCGTTGCAGTCGGCCGCCCGGCGCAGCGCCTCGTCGAGGTCCGCCGTGGCGTCGAACCCGTCGAACTTGGCGGCCGCGACGGACTCCAGCGACCGGTTGTAGCCGAAGACCTCACGGCCCGCCCCGGCAGCGGCGCGCATCAGCGAGCCACCGATCAGACCGAGGCCCAACACGCACACGGGTGTGTTCGTCACGCATCAAGGTTGGCATACCGACCCGGCCGGGGCCGAGGGTGATCCCTGTCAAAATTGCTGGTCGGCGACTACCGTAGGCGGGCATGGAGGCGCAGCGTGCACCGGCAGACCTGCCCGATGGTTTCGGGGTGGCCGTTGTCCGGGAGGACGGCAGGTGGCGGTGTGCCCCGATGCGGTCGTCATCGTTGAAGAGTTTGACCGCCGCCGAAACCGAGCTTCGCGAGCTGCGCAGCGCCGGGGCGGTGTTCGGACTGCTCGATGTGGACGACGAATTTTTCGTGATCGTGCGGCCCGCACCGGCGGGTACCCGGTTGCTGCTGTCGGACGCCACCGCGGCACTGGACTACGACATCGCCGCAGAGGCGCTGGAGAATTTGGACGCTGACCTGGAAGAAGAGGATCTCGAAGACTCGGATCCCTTCGAAGAAGGCGACCTCGCGGTGCTGTCCGACATCGGTCTGCACGAGGACGTGCTCGGGGTGATCTTGTCGGAGACCGACCTGTACGCCGACGAGCAGATCGGGCGGATCGCCCGCGAGATGGGCTTCGCCGACGAGCTGTCGGCGGTGCTCGACCGGCTCGGTCGGTGAGTGCCTCAGACGAATCCCTGATCCGCGCGGCGCTCGGGGCTGCCCGGACAGCCGGTCCGCGCGACGTGCCGATCGGTGCGGTGGTGTTCGCCGCCGACGGGACCGAGTTGGCGCGCGCTGCGAACGTCCGTGAGGCCACCGGCGACCCGGCCGGACACGCCGAGATCGTGGCGATGCGCGAGGCCGCCCGGGTGCTCGGCGACGGGTGGCGGCTGGAAGGTGCGACGCTGGCCGTGACAGTCGAGCCGTGCACGATGTGCGCGGGCGCGTTGGTGCTTGCCCGGGTGGCGCGGGTGGTGTTCGGCGCCTGGGAACCCAAGACCGGGGCGGTCGGCTCGCTGTGGGATGTGGTCCGTGATCGCCGGCTCAACCACCGTCCCGAGGTGGTCGGCGGGGTCCTGGCCGACGAGTGTGCGGCCCTGCTGGAGGAGTTCTTCGCGGCCCAGCGGTAAGCGATTAGGGCTTGGCGCGCTCGCCCGGTAAGCTGCCACACGGTGGCGTGTCCGAGCGGCCTAAGGAGCACGCCTCGAAAGCGTGTGACGGGTAACCCCCGTCCGAGGGTTCAAATCCCTCCGCCACCGCCATAAATCCCGCACCTGTTCTCGCAGGTAGCGGGATTTTTTGCGATCAACGCGCGACGCAGATCACTCGCCTGGGCGCTGTGTCGAGCGTGCAGCCTTTCTGTCGCTGATGGCGAAATTGCGACAACAACCTGCACGTTCGTCACAGGGTTTCCAACCGGGTGGCGGTGACGGTTCCGCTGCCGGCGTCTGAACCGACCTTGCGGGGATAGCGTGCGGCCAGTTCGGCGAAGCTGGTGAAAGACGTTGACCACCCCAGGCTTTCGATCCAGTGCCGGGCGTCGTCACCGAGGCCCCGATCGACATTGGACGTGCCGCGATACAGGTCTGCGGCGCCGTCCACCGACTTCAGTGTGGTGTTGAAGCTCTGGCTACCCATGGTCGGGAATTCGTACCGGCTGCCGGGCGTGGACAGTCGCGTGATCGCCTCGACCCCGGCGCGAGCCGAGGCCCTCGGCAGTGTCATCAGGGCATGGTCGACCCAATGCGTCGGGATGGCGGGATCAAACCCGTTGGTCACCAGGGATTCTGCCCAGTCGCCGTCGGACAGGTCGGCCTCGATGACGTGGCGCTCGCAGGTCGCGACGGCGTCGCGCAGGGTCGGTTCCTTGAAGGCGAAGAGCTGGGGTAGATCGACCTCGAACAGGTGCACGGACCCGGGCCAGGTCAGCCGGAACGCGTGGGTGTCCAGCCCGGCGCCGATCAACACGATCTGGGTGCGCCCGGCATCGGCCGCTTGGGTCAAGGCGTCGTCGACCAGGCGGACACCGACTGTGCGGGATTCGTACATCACCGCGGCCAATCGCAACACGGTCGCCCAGGTTTCGGCGGCACCCTCGGGCGCGTCCGGGGCGAGATATGCCTGCTGTGCTGCCGCGACGAAGCGGGCGGCGTAAGGATCGGCATAGAGGCGGTCATCCCGTTCGGATTCCCGGGCTCGGATCTCCGCGACCCCGACGGCGGTGAGTGGTGGGCCGGTCAGTGTTGTGGGCAGCTCTGAACCGTGCATGGATTCCCCCTCGATGCGTCACATTCATTACTTGACGGCAGGTAAGTAATGGATCCGGCCACGCTAAGCTCATCCCTTACCGGGCGTCAAGTAATGGGAGGGGCTGGATGGCAGGTCGACGGACCGACACCCGCGACAAGATCCGCGCCGTGGCCCTTGAGCTGTTCTCGGCCCACGGCTACGACCACACCTCGATCCGTCAGATTGCCGAAAGTCTCGGGATCACGAAGGCCGCTGTCTACTACCACTTCCCGGCAAAAGAGGACATCGTGGTGAGCCTTGCCGACGATTTGCGTACGGGTGTGGACGAGATCCTGAGCTGGGCTGCCGATCAACCTGCGGGCAGGGAAACCGGACTCGAGGTCCTGCGACGGTACGGCACGGTTCTGCACGGCACCGGCCGGGCCATGACGCGGTTCATGCACGAGAATTATGCGGCGTTCAATCGGCTCGGGGTCGGCGCCGACCTGCGCTACCAGTTCCGCACCGTTTCCGACGCCATGACTGCCCCCGCCCACGATCCCGTCGCGGTGTATCACGCCCGCCAGGCCCTGCTGACCATCTCCTGGAGCGTGGCAATGATGGGTGACCTGCCGCTCACCGATGAGCAGTGCAACGACACGGCCATCGCGATCGCCGCGGACATTTACGAGCGCACCTTCTAGCGGCCCGATGTCCCAACTAGATCCGCGCCCACGGCGCGAAGGCGTTGCGCTGCCCGCGCAGTGACGGCTCGAGCTCGGGATAGTGCCGCAGCAACACCGAGGTCATGTCGTTGTGGTCGATCCAGTCCATGCCCTCGGGGGTGTAGACGCGCGGCGTGAAGTCCACGGTGTAGAACCGGTCGCTCTTGAGGCGACGGGTGGCCATCAGCACGAAGATCCGGAATGCGGTGTCGCTGAACCCGAATCCCTCTGGCAGTTTCTCGCCGAACATGCCGACGGTGGTGTCCACCTTCTCGATGTCGCCGCCGTAGATCTCGGCCATCACAGCGGCGGTGGAAGCGTCGCCGCCGCTGATCTGGTCGAAGCTGGTCACCGGGTTCAGTCGCAATGCACGGCGGAAGTCGTTGTAGCGCGGGACTCCTCGTTCCCGGGAGCGCAGGATGTCGGTGGCGATCATGTCGAGTGTGTGTTCGTCGGTGCGCTGGAAGTTCCGCATGAAATTCGGGCTGTTGTGCAGGGTGACCGCGCCGGGATGGGCGACGCCCAGGGAGTACAGGCACTCGGCCACACCCATGCTCTTGAGGACACCGCGGGAGTTCGCCCCGCCGTGGATCTCGCCGAAGGTGAGTTGGCGTGGCTCGACTCCGGTTGTCAGGCTGAGGAATTCATAGTCATCGGGCACCAGGGGGTGCATCCGGTAGACGGTGACGAAGTCCTCGGTAATCGAATACGGGGCGGTGTGGTGGTCGGTGGTCGAGCCCGGGATACCGCTGACCACATCGCTGGACCCGATCCGGCCGAACAACTCCTTGACCCGCTCACCGGCTAGGCCGAACCAGTTGGCCCGCATCCCGATCTGCAGGGTCGGATGCCCCAGGATCGCCGGGGTCCATTCGATGGTGTGGATCTTGGCGATCAGCGCGGCGTTGATGAGTCGTGCCTTGTTGAACAGTTGGTCGTCGTCCCAGTTCGGATATGCCGCCTTGAGCCGGTCACAGATGGCGTTGTGCTCACGCATGAATATCGTGCCCATCAGCTCCATGCCCAGCCACCAGCCGTCCGCGCCACCGGAAGCGCCGATGAGGGCCGGGTCGATGTCGATGAACCCGTCGGCGTCGATGCGCACCTTGCCGCCCTTGCCGCTACGGATGGCCTTCTGGAAATCCTGGTTGCTGCCGTAGATCTGCGAGGCATCCCACCAGTGGGTTTCGGTGTTGACAAAGGTCGAACCGCCCGGCGCGGCCGTGGGGTCGACGGCCGTGGCGGGGACCTTGATGGTGTCCTCGGGCCATTCGTCGTCCCCGTTGGGGCGGGGGATCTCGAGCATCCGATTGGCGTCGGTACCGTGGCTGAACCAGTCCCGGGTCTCGAACTGCAACCACGCCCCGGCGAGCACGTTGAGTGTGGTGGCCGGCTTGAATTCGCGGCGCTGCAACAGTTTGGTGCTGATCAGTCGGGGATTGGGATCCATCAGCTGCGGCAGCGTCTCGGCCCGGCCCTCGGCCAGGGGCACGTTGCGCCCGAACCGGGTGTTGGCCATGCCCATCGACGGCGCCGAGAGGTCGTTGTAGGCGCCGTTGGCCGTCCGGTTGGTCAGGTATTCGGTCGGGGCCAGCGGCGGCGCCTCCGGTGGCTTGCCCTGGTAGGTGTCGTACAGGTTGTGCTCGCGCAGGGCATCGCGGATCCCGACCAGCACCGAGATGCCGACGATCGGGGGCAGCTTGTCCCAGCCGATCCGCCGGTCGACCAGCTCAGTGGTTTTGAGAAACAACCTCGTGAGAAGCGATGGCATGACGGGATCCTTTCCAGGCGATGACGGCGAGAGCGGTGTTGATGGCGGAGATGACTGTGGCCGTCACGCCGTGGCGGCGCGGCAGATCGCCGCGCGCTGTGGTGACGGCGGCCGACAGGGTGTCGGTGGCGTGGATCAGGACGGCGAGGTTCTCGGCCCGACGAAGTTCGCTGCCCCGCAGGACGAGCAGATCCAGCCCGATCAGCACGGTCCTGATGCCGAACATCCGGAACGGATAGCCGGCCGAACGATCGCGTGCGGTGTCGACGCCGAGGCGGGTGAGAAGTCTTTCGGGCGCCGCAAGGGCGGTCGCGCCATTGAGGATCCGGATCACCGCCAGCGCGGTCCGTGCTGCTGTCGGGCTCAGCATGTCTAGATCTTGGGCGTTCGCCGCGGCCGGTGCATGAGTAGTCGGCTACTTGTTTCGCCTGATTCGCCCGGTCTTCGTCAGAGCTCGTCGCAACGGCGTTGAATGTGTCCATGGATCTGATGTCGCCGACCGATTCGATGTTCCTGATCGCTGAGACGCGGGAGCACCCGTTCCATGTCGGTGGCCTCGCGCTCTACGAACCTCCGGCCGGCGCGGGCAGTGACTTCGTGCGCGAATTGCACGAGGAGATGGTGGCCCAGACCGACATTCAGCCGGTGTTCCGCAAACACCCGGCGACCATCCTCGGCGGCATCGCCAACGTCGGCTGGACCTACGACAACGACGTCGACATGGACTACCACCTGCGCCGGTCGGCGCTGCCGACCCCGGGCCGCGTTCGGGATCTGCTGGAGTTGACCTCCCGTCTGCACGGCGGCCTGCTCGACCGGCACCGTCCGCTGTGGGAGGCGCACCTGATCGAGGGACTCGCCGACGGCAGGTTCGCGGTCTACACCAAGATGCACCATTCGTTGATCGACGGGGTGTCGGCGCTGAAGCTGTTGATGCGCACCCTGTCGCAGGATCCGGATGACACCGAGGTGCGGGTGCCGTGGTCGCTGCCGCGCCGCAAGCGGGAGAAGCAGAGTTCGTCGGTGCTGCGAACGGTCGCCGATACCGTCGGCTCGGCCGCGGGCCTGGCGCCGTCGACGGTCAAGCTGGCCCGTTCGGCGCTGCTCGAACAGCAACTCACCCTGCCGTTCGCGGCTCCCAAGACCATGTTCAACGTCAAGATCGGCGGAGCCCGCCGGGTCGCGGCCCAGTCCTGGCCGCTGGAGCGGTTCCAGCGGATCTCGCGGGCCGCCGGGTTCACAGTCAACGATGTGGTGCTCACGGTGTGCGCCGGAGCGCTACGTGCCTATCTGGTGGAACAGGACGCGCTGCCGGACCAATCGTTGATCGCGATGGTGCCGGTGAGTCTGCGCGCCGAACACGAGGCCGACGCCGGCGGCAACATGGTCGGCACGGTCCTGTGCAATCTGGGTACCGATGTGGATGACCCCGCCGAGCGGCTGAATGTCGTCGGGGAGTCGATGCGGGGCAACAAGAAGGTGTTCTCCGAACTGCCGAGAGTCCAGGCCCTGGCGCTGTCGGCGCTGATGATCGCCCCGCTGGGCCTGGCTGCGGTTCCCGGATTCGTCAAGGCCACGGCACCGCCGTTCAACCTGGTCATCTCCAACGTGCCCGGGCCGCGACATCCCTTGTACTGGAAGGGCGCTCGGCTTGACGGCAACTATCCACTGTCGATCGCGCTGGACGGGCAGGCGATGAACATCACCTTGGCCAACAATGCCGACAACCTGGATTTCGGGCTGGTCGGATGCCGGCGCAGTGTGCCGCACCTGCAGCGGATGCTCAGCCATCTGGAGGACTCGCTCAAGGCGCTGGAGGTGGCGTCGGGCGCCTGACGCCATGCTCACATCCTCCGCGTCGATCAGCCCGCGGACCGCAGGAAATCTCCCGAGATCTTGACCGCGGGCGTCGAGGAGTCCCCGCCCACCACCAGCGTCGCGAACGCGATGTCACCGGCGATCCCGGCGAACCACCCGTGCGAGTGCGTGTTGTCGCCGAATTCCGCCGTACCGGTCTTGCCACCGAGATCCGGGATATCGCTCAACTGGCTGGCGGTGCCCTCGGTGACGGTCTTGCGCATCATGTCCCGCAGCGCTGCGGTGACCCCGGCCGGCAGCGTTTCGGAGGGCGTATCGGCGGTCACCTTCTCACCGTCGACCAGGCTGGGCAGGACTGTCGAGCCGTGCGCCAAGCTCGCCTCGGCGACGGCGAGACCGAACGGGCTGACGGTCACCGTGCCCTGGCCGATACCGTTCTCCACCCGCTGGGCGGCCGTGTCGGCGTTGGGAACGCGGCCCGTAACAGTGGTGAGCCCCGGAATGGTGAAGTCCACCCCGATACCGAACGCGCGCGCCGTCTTGGTGAGCGCATCGGCGGGCAACTTCTCCGACAGTGCCGCCATGCTGGTGTTGCACGAGTGGGAGAACGCCGACGCCAAAGGCACGGTTCCCAGGTCGAAGTCATCGTCGTTGGGAATGGTGCGGTTCTCGATCGTCAACCGACCGGGGCATGCCACCGGGCTGTCCGGGGTGGCCAGGTTCGCTTCCAGCGCGGCTGCGGTGGTGATGGTCTTGAACGTCGACCCCGGCGGGTAGAGCCCGGAAAAGGCAATGGCGCCTTGGGGATCCGCCGCCGTGTTCTGTGCGGCAGCCAGAATCCCGCCCGTCTTGCCCGACAACGCGACCAGCACCGCGGGACGCGTCTCCTGGTCGACGGCCTGTTGGGCGAGCAGTTGCAGCCGCAGGTCCATCGTGGTGCGCATCGGGTCGGTCGGTGCGGGCGGTTGCGCGGTGAGCCGCTGCGCGGCCGCGCCCTCGGCGTCGACCAGATAGACCGACCATCCGGCGGCTTTGGTGATCCGGTCGTGCCACAGCTCGGTGAGCCCGCCGATGGCCGGCGAAGACAGCTGGCGGTCGGCAGTCAGCAAGTCACCCTGCTCGGCCACGGTGACCCCCGGAATCTGGGCCAGCTGGTCGCGCACCTGGGCGAGGTCGTCTTCGCGCAGTTTCATCACCGTCACGCGGTCGTCGGTGTTCGACGTGAACTGCGCGCCGATGGATTCCGCGGTCGTAGTGGCATCGAAGCGGTTCAACAGCGCGGCAAGCGGCGCGGCGGAACCGACGTGGGCGCGGTCCAGCGACACGACGCCAACGGTCTGCCAGGTCATCAATGGCTGGCCGGTCCGGTCGAGCACCGGGGTCTGCAGGTCACTGTCGGTGCTGTACTGAAAGCGCAAGCCGTCCCGCAGATCTCGGTGCAACAGCGTCGGGGTCCAGGTGATCAGCCAGTCGTCGCCGGTCTTGGCAGCGGTGCCGGTGGTGTCGTAGCCGAAGTCGTGGCCCTCACCCCAGGACCACTGATACTTCAGGGTCGCGCCGGTCTGGTCATCGGGTTCGGCGCTGACCTTGACCGAGGCGGCGTCGCCCATGCCGTTGAACATCGAGGTGATTGCCGGCTCGGCAGCTGCGGGGTCATCGGTCTGCACGGCCGCGCCGTGAGCGTCCTTGCGTTGCAGGGCTTCGGCGAATGCGGTGAATCGGTCAGCCGGGTCCGGGGACGACGAGCATCCCACGACGGGAAGAAACAGGCCGAGTAGCAGGAACCAGACGATGGCGGGGCGGTGCCGTCGAGTCATGCCCCCAGCATGACATCCCGGGCTCTAGGCAGCCTTGTCCGTGTCTGACGCCTGTTGCGGCTTGGCCCGGTGCTTGGGCTCGGACTTGGGCTTGGGCTTGAAAGAGTCCCTGACGTTCTTCGCCACATCCGACATAGTGTTTCGCATCTCGTCGCGCCGCTGCACGGGTGCGCGCTTGATGGGCCTCTTCGGGGTCTCGGCGTCGGCATTCGTCTCGACTGCCTTGGGGGCTTCCTTTGCCGCGATACGGACGGTGGGTGCCGGAGCCGTCGAAGGTGGTGTCGTCGAGGGCAATCCATCCTTGAAGTTGTCCGCTCCCTGCTGCAAGGCACCGGGGACCTGGTTCAGGGTCTCGGCAATCCGCTTGGGGGGCGTGATCAACGAGAACCGGGTCGGCGTGGCGGGATCGGAGTAGTCGCGATCGGTGTAGCCCATGTCGACGGCGAGCTTGAGGGTGGGCTCGATCGCGCCGAGCACCGGCTCGGTGAATGCCGTGGTGTGCAGCGCCGTCGACACGTCGCGGATGGGCTGCAGCAAGGGCAGGTGCTCGGTCTTGACCAGGATGTAGGTGTCTGTCCCGCCACCCGGCGTGGTGACGGTCTTCACGATGACGGCGTCGGGATTGTTGAGGTCGGTGGCATCCGGCGTCGGGTCGCCGTGCAGATAGACGAACCCGGCCGCGGCATTGGCTAGTGCCAGTGGATTGGCGTAGGCCGGGAAGTCGCCGACCGGGTCGTACTCGATGGTGATGAAGGTTTCGTCATAGGGCGACTGTTCGGCTGCGCCGGTGCTGGTGAATCCGAGGAGCCCGAGCGGTCCCATATTCGGGAAGCGGGCATAGATTCCGCCGTTGGGAACCGTGGGCGCCGCGATGTACACGAACTTCAACGCGCCGGTGTCAGGGCTGTTTTGGGCATCGAGTTCGCGCTTGTACTTCTCGGCGACGATGGTCCCCTCGGAGTAACTGACGATGTAGACGGTCCCGCCGGGGCCGGCCGCGGTGCGCGCTTGGGCGACTGTGTCGATCAGCGGCTGGCGGCCCTCGGCGACGCTGTCATCGATCGGCAATGTGGCCGGGTAGTTGACGCCGTAGAACTGGCCTGGGTCGGTACCGACGAACTCGCCGCCGTACGGCACGTAGTTGCCCTGGAACTTGTTCGGGATCCGGTCGCTGTTCGGGTTCTTCGCCCCGCCGACACCGACCACCGCATTGCCGCCCGGCAGGGTGGCCGCCAGCGCGTCGGCGACATGTCCGAAGGTGAGCACCGCGGCCAGGCCTGCGGTAGCACCGGCCACCACGGCAGTCGATGATCGTGCGCGCTTACGTTGGTCGGCCACGGTGCTCCTCAGGTCGTCCGAACTGAAAACGACTGAGAACAGAGCGTGGGCCCGGGATCAGTCCGGGCCCACACTATGCCAGATGTTTGCTAAAAGTGAGTGGATTGCTACGGGCAGGAGACTTCCAGCTCGAAAGGCTTGGTCACCGGGTTCATTCCATCCACACCGGTGGCCTCACCCTTGATCGTGTACTTGTTGCCATCCTTGGTGGCTTCCGCACTGCCGCCGGGTACGCCGGGCGTGTAGCCGAGGCTGACGCCGTCGATGTTGCCGAGTGCCACTGCGGTCACCGACGGCTGGTCGCCTTCGCCGAGGGTGGCGCTGACCGCGGACATGCCCTGCCCGACGGTCAAGGTGACATTGCCTGCGACCGTGGCACACACAACCGTGCCCTCGACCTTGTGGTCCTTGCCGTCGATGCTGACCCGGGCGGTGCCTGCACCCGTGGTCGCCTTGGCGTCGCCTGCCTCGACCGAAGCCGTTGCCGACGCCGTTGCGGTGGCCTTCGTCTCGCTTGAGGTGTCTTTCTTGTCGCTCGACGAACAGCCGGACAGGCCGGCGATGACGATCGCGGCGCCGCCGACGGCAACCAGGAACTCACGCTTCACCACTGCTCTCCTCACGGTTGTGCAGCCCGTCGTCAGTGGCGGACTGTCAGGCAGAAGTATTGGGGTTGATGCAGGTCATGGGCATGGGATTGGAAGAATCGTTCCCCGCGGACGCGAGGCGGTCGTAAGTTCAGCGTCATGCAGACGTTGCGTACTCCAGATGACCGGTTCGCTAATCTTCCCGAGTTTGCTTATCTACCAGTCTATTCCGAGATCGACGACGGCGAGGGTGGCCGATTGCGGGTGGCGTGGGTGCAGGCCGGCCCACCGGAAGCCGACCCGGTGTTGTTGTTGCACGGGGAACCATCCTGGTCGTTTCTCTACCGGCGCATGATCCCGATCCTGGCCGCGGCGGGCCATCGCGTCGTCTGTCCTGATCTGGTCGGCTTCGGCAGATCGGACAAACCCACGCGCATCGAGGATCACACCTATGCCCGGCACGTCGAGTGGATGCGGACGCTGGTCTGCGATGTCTTGGACCTGCGGCGGGTGACCCTGGTCGGTCAGGACTGGGGTGGCCTGATCGGGCTGCGACTGGCGGCTGAGAATCCCGACCGGTTCGCCAACATCGTCGTTGCCAACACCGGGCTGCCCAGCGGCGACATTCCCATGCCGGAAATCTGGTGGCAGTTCCGCAAGGCCATCCAGAATCTGCCGACCATCGATGTCGGCAGATTCGTGGAGGCCGGATGCCGTCGCCCGGTCAGCGACGAGGTCCGGGCGGCGTACGACGCGCCGTTCCCCGACGACACCTTTTGCGCGGGTCCGCGCGCTATGCCCGGTCTTGTTCCCACCGCACCCGACGACCCGGCCGCGGCCGCCAACCGGTCAGCTTGGAAAGCGTTGACGGCCAGCGAAACCCCGATGCTGGTGGCGTTCAGCGACGGCGACCCGATCACCGGAGCCATGGCGCCCATCTTCCAACGGGACATGCGGGGCGCACAGGGCGTCGATCATCCGACGATCGCGAACGCGGGTCATTTCCTGCAGGAGGATGCCGGCGAGGAACTTGCCGGGGCGATCGTGACCTTCCTCAGGGGCAGGTGATCGCGATGTCGAACGGCATGTCCACCGGTTCGCCCGGCTGGTTGGGGTCGATGCCCATGCCGGTGCCGGTGATCGTGTAGGCCTTGCCGTCGCGTGCGGCCACGACCGGTGCGCCCGACAGGCCGGACAGGTAGGTCAGCGAAGCCCCCTCGCCGTTGACGTCGCCGATGTTCACCGACTGCACCACGGGGGCCTCTCCGTCGGTCAGCGCCACGGAGGCCGGCATCTTGCCCTTGACGCCGATCGTGGTCAGCCCGTCCTTGGTCTCGCAGCTGACGCTGGTCACGGGGCCGGCGTCGTTGGGACCGAAGGTCACCCGCCCCTGGCCGGACTTTCCTGATGAACCCGATTCCTGCGACGAGCATCCGGCGACTGCAGCCAGACACACAGCAAATCCGGTGGCAATGACAATGGGGCGGCGCATGACCAAATTCACGTCCGCAGTATGGCCGCGTGCGCCCCCGTGACGGAAATCGGACGCGCATCCGGTTGAATACCAGGTGTGGACCAGCCGTATTTCACCGTGGAGGCCGAGTTGCCCGGCCGACTCGGTCGGGTCGGGACCATCCACACGCCGCACGGCGATATCCAGACTCCGGCGTTCATCGCGGTCGGCACCGCGGCCACCGTCAAATCGGTGCTGCCCGAGACCATGAAACAGCTTGGTGCCCAAGCGATCCTGGCCAACGCCTACCACCTCTACCTGCAACCGGGCCCGGATGTCGTGGCCGAGGCCGGCGGGCTCGGGGCGTTCATGAACTGGCCCGGACCGACCTTCACCGACAGCGGCGGGTTCCAGGTGATGTCGCTGGGTGTGGGGTTCAAGAAGGTCCTGGCGATGGATACCGAGCGGCTGCAGGCTGACGACATCATCGCCAAGGGCAAAGAACGGTTGGCTCACGTCGACGACGACGGGGTCACGTTCCGCTCGCATCTGGACGGTTCGAAGCACCGGTTCACCCCGGAAATCTCGATCGGCATCCAGAACAAGCTCGGCGCCGACATCATCTTCGCGTTCGACGAGCTCACCACGCTCGTCAACACCCGCGCCTACCAGGAAAGCTCGGTGCAGCGCACCCATGAGTGGGCGGTGCGGTGCCTGGCCGAGCATCATCGGCTGCAGGCGTTGGCACCGGAGCGGCCGCGGCAGGCGTTGTTCGGGGTGGTGCAGGGCGCGCAGTACGAGGATCTGCGCCGGCAGGCCGCGAGCGGGCTGGCCTCGATCGGGCAGGAGGCCGGGCCCGCCGAGGGACTGAGCTTCGACGGCTACGGCATCGGCGGCGCGCTCGAGAAGCAGAATCTGGCCACCATCGTCGGCTGGGTCAGCAGTGAACTGCCCGCGGACAAGCCCCGGCACCTGCTTGGCATCAGTGAGCCCGATGACCTGTTCGACGCCGTGGCCGCCGGAGCGGACACCTTCGACTGTGTGTCGCCGTCACGGGTGGCGCGCAATGCGGCGGTGTACTCGGCGACCGGCCGCTTCAACATCACCGGGGCGCGGTACAAGGGGGATTTCACCCCGATCGATGCCGAATGCGATTGCTATACCTGCGCCAATTACTCCCGCGCCTACATCCGGCACCTGTTCAAGGCCAAGGAGATGTTGTCGGCGACGCTGTGCACGATCCACAACGAGCGGTTCGTGATCCGGCTGGTCGATCAGATCCGGGCATCGATCCTGGCCGGCGAATTCGATGAGCTCCGGTCGCATGTGTTGGGGCGGTACTACGGGGTGCCTGTCAACTGACCCGCCCGCACTTTGTCACGCTGGCGTGGCATTCGGCGACGGCAGCCACTCTGGCGTGACGGTCGGTGGCGCCGAGCAATAGCGCGACAACGATTGCCCCGGCAGTTACGGCTGCGGTCGCAGGCCATCCCATCCACCCGACCGCGGCCGCGCCGAAGGCGGTGCCCAGGCTGCCGCCCACGAAGTACACCACCATGTAGGCGCTGTTGAAGCGCGCGGGTGCGGCGGCGTCGATCGCCAAAACCCTGCTCTGATTGGCAACTTGAGCCGCGAAGAGCCCGGCGTCGAACACGGCCAGACCGATGAGCGTGGCCGCCGTGTTCGACAGGCACACAGCGAGGGTGATCGCGCCGAGGGCCGCGACGCCCAGGCCGACCAACATCACTCGACGCGGGCCCACGCGATCGGTCCACGTGCCGGCGATGCGCGTTGCGAGGATGCCCAGGAGGCCGGCGAGCGCGTACAGGCCGATCCGTTCGGCTGTGTACGAATACGGCGGTTGTGCCAGCGCAACAGCGAGCCCGGCCCACACCGCGCAGAACGCGAAGAACCAGAGCGCGCCGCGTACCGCGGCCATGCGCAACGTCGGGAATCGCAGGTAGAGACCGGGCAGGCCGCGAAGCGTCTCCATGATGCCGCTCGCGGTGGAACCGGCGGTGGCAGGCAAGGTCCGTGCGGCGACAACTGCGGTGACGGCCGATACGAGGGCGAACACGAGCAGAGCGCCGCGCCATCCCGATACGTCGGTCAGCCAGCCGCCGGCGATGCGGCCCCCGATGATCCCGGCCGAAATGCCCGCCGTGACAATGCCCAGCGCGGTGGCCCGGCGCCCCTCCGGGACGAACCGCGCGGTGATCGAACTCAACTGCGCACCGACCGTGGAACAGGCACCGATCAGCATGATGGTGAGCGCCAGCAACCACATCGTGCCGCAGGCGGCGTTGGCGGCCAAGGCTGCGGCCAAGGCGCCGAACTGTGCGGCGAGGACGTACTTCGGTGGAAACCGGTCGACGAGCGGTACCAGCAGGGCGAGCCCCAACAGATAGCCGACCGGGCCGCACGCCAGCGCGACACCGACGTGGGCAACCGAGATGTCAAGACTGTCGGCCACATCGGACACCGCCGGCTGGAGCGGATAGATCGCGGCAGTACCGAGTGCGGCGGCAATCGCCATGAACCACACGGTGATTCGGGTCATCTGGGGCTGCGATGTCATGCCGCTGACGCTATGGGCGCCCAGGTCAGCGTGCTGGCGGAAATCGGACCATGCGGTGTGGGAGAGTGGCGCCATGCCGGAAGAGCTCACCGCCGAACAGGCCGCCACGCGTCTGGCGACCGCCGACACGCTCGGGATCCCGCTGGGGCCCGGCCAGCCGCCCGCGTTCCTCCGTGCACTCGGAGAGCGCACGGATTGGACCGACCTGCGTGTCTACGGCGCACTGCTCGGAGTCGGGACCGAACTGTTCAACCGCTCCGGTGTCCGTTACCTGTCCGGCTTCTTCGGTCCCTTCGAGCGGATGTTGCGGGACATGGGCGCCGACGTGGAATTCGCCCCCGCGGATTTCCGTCGGTTCGCTCCGCTGCTCGAGCGTCAGGCACCGCGCGTGATGACGACCGTGGCGGCAGCGCCCGACGAGCATGGCTGGTGCTCCCTGTCGCTGCATGCCGGTGCCACGGTGGGTGAATTACGCCGCGCCGGTGCCGATCCGCAACGGTTGCTCGTCGTCGAGGCGTCCGACGCCTATCCGCGGACATTCGGGCTCGACGGATATCGACATGCGCTGCACGTCGACGAGATCGACGTCCTCGTGCACTCGACCGACACACCGCTCGCGCTTCCCCCGGCGTCGCCCTCCGACGTCGACAGGGCGATCGCGAGGCACGCGGTCGCCTACATCCCGTCCGGCGCGACCCTGCAGACCGGCATCGGCTCCATTCCCAGCCAGATCGCCGCGCTGCTCGCCGAGGGAGACGGGGGAGACTACGGGCTGCACAGCGAGATGTTCACCGACGGCTGCATGCAGTTGCACCGGGCCGGCAAGGTCACCAACGCAGGCAAGGGACTCTATGACGGTGTCAGCGTGACGACGTTCGCGTTCGGCTCGTCCGAGCTCTACGCCTGGCTCGACGGCAATTCCGATGTCGCGTTCCTCCCCGTCGAGATCGTCAACGCGCCCGAGGTGATCGGGGCGAACAACGACATGATCACGATCAACGGCGCGCTCGGGGTCGACATCCACGGCCAGGTGGTCGCTGACACCATCGCGGGCGATCAGTTCAGCGGGATCGGCGGCGCCGAGGATTTCGTGGCCGGAGTCGGGCTTGAGCTGTCGGACCGCTCGTTGATCTGTCTGCCCTCGACGTTCGAGAAGGACGGAGTGCTGCAGTCGCGGATCGTGCCGTGGTTCGGCCCCGGTGCCGTGATCACGACGCCCCGGCATCAGGTGGATGTAATCGTCACCGAGTACGGCGCAGCCGAGTTGGAGGGCCGGACGGTCCGTGAGCGCGGCGAGGCGTTGGCCGCGATCGCCCACCCGCAGTTCCGCGACGCGCTGCTGGCCGCTGCGCATCGTGCCGCGCAAGGACGCTCGCCCGTCCAATAGCACCCACGAGGCCTGGCAGCTAACTTACAATTTGCAAGTTAGTCGACGAAGGGGCTGCGACATGGGCGAACGCTACGTGGTGATCGGCGGCGGGCTGGCCGGGCTGGCCGCCGCGGTGTGGCTGAGCGAAGCGGGCAAGAACGTCACCCTGCTGGAGCGTCGAGGCCAACTCGGTGGGCGCACCCATGCGATGCGGGCCGAGACGGTCGACGACATCCCGGACAACGGCCAGCACGTGATCGCCAGCGGCTATCAGCATCTCTACCGCTATCTGACGAGCGTGGGCACCCGGCAGCACATCGCCTTCCCGAAATCGTCCACGCTGCGTTGGCCCGACGGGCGCAAGGTCACCATGCAGACCACGGGCGCAGGCGCGATCCGGACCCTGTTCGGGGTTCACCCCGACGCGAGCTGGGCCGACCGCCTGCGGGCAGCCCGCGCGACGCTGCGGTTGGGTTGGCAGGCCCTGCATCAACCGGCCGACCTGGCGGATCTGAGTACCGAGCAGTGGTTCGAGCGGGTCGGCATGCCGGCCCCGGCGCGAGAAGCCTTGTGGGACTGGCTGGCCCTCGGGATCGCGGCCGAGCCGGTGGCGCGTGAATCGGCCAAGGTGTTCGCCAACGTGATGGCGACCGGCTTCCGGCTTGGCGTCAAACACCGCACCCCCGTCACCATCGGTTACCCCACAGTGGATCTCGACACGCTCTACATCTCCGGGGCGCTGAAAGTGTTCGAGGAGCGTGGTGTCGATGTGCGGTACCGCGCCGTGGCCCGAAAGATCGTGATCGAGAACAGCGCCGTCACCGCGGTGCTGCTCGCCGACGGCACCCGGATCCCCGCCGACGCTGTGGTCTGCGCGGTACCGAACTCGAACATCGGCGGGCTGCTCGACGATCTGCCCGAACATCCCGAAATCTATGCCGCTGCCGACAAACTGGGCTACACGCCGATCGTCAGTACCAACCTCTACCTGGACCGGCCGTTGGGCACCGAGTCCGCATTCGAGGGGCTCATCGGCGGCACCGGGGTGATCGACGAGGTCTTCGACCGCCAGATCATGCACGGCCGCAGCACCGACCGCGCCTGGCTGTACTGCCTGACCACCAGCGGTGCCTACGAGCAGATCCACAAGAGCAACGACGAGATCGTCGACGAGCAGATGGCGCTGCTGCGTCGTTACTACCCGGCGGCGTGCGGCGCGAAAGTGGTTCAGGCGCAGGTGGTAAAGATGCCCAAGGCCACGTTCTCCCAGGTGGTGGGCACGGATGCGCTGCGGCCGCCGCAGAAGACCTCGGTGCCCTCACTGGTGCTGGCGGGTGACTGGACTGCGACGGACTGGTCGGCGACCATGGAGAGCGCCGTGCAGAGCGCCGCCAAGGCCGTCGACCTGCTACTGGAACTCCGACAATGACCCGGCGGCGGCTCAGCGGTGCCGAGCGCAGGGTGCAGCTGCTCGACGTCGCGCGTGACCTCGTGGCCGAGGGCGGTTACCCCGCATTGACCATCGAGCAGGTTGCCGGCCGGTCGGGTGTAACCAGAACCGTTGTCTACCAACAGTTCACCGATCTTGCAGGTCTGATCACCGCTCTGCTGGACCGCGAGTCGGCGATCGCGTTCGCGGGAATCAGCACCGTGGACCGGCCCGACCTCGATCCCGAGCAACTCGGCAAAGGCATCCTGGCCTACCTGCATGCGGCGCCGACGAGCTGGCGCATCATCTTGCGGCCCCCGGACGGTGCACCGCCGCAGGTGCGCGAGCGCATCGAGCTGGGCCGCCGGTACGCCAGGAAGGTCGCGGCCCGCCCACTGTCGGTCGCCGCGGGCGTGGGCATCGATCCGGACGGCACAACCGTACGAATCCTGTTGTCCGCCGTGGAGGAACTCGCGCGACTGCATCTGGAGGACCCGCGCGAACATCCCGACGAGGAAGTTCTGACCCACCTCCGTTCGCTGGTCGGGTGGGCCGTCACCATCTCTGCCGAGCAGACGCGAACGCACCCCTGACCGGGCGAAAATGGGTACCTCCGCGTCTGCTCGCGAGGGGAATCGCAGGTGCTGGGACAACTACAGCGGGTTGAGGATCCGCTGCAGGAACTGGCGGGTGCGTTCTTCCTTGGGATCGCCGATCACCGCGGCGGGCGGGCCCTGCTCCAGGATCACGCCGCGGTCGGTGAACAGCACCTGATCGGAAACCTGCCGGGCGAACTGGATTTCGTGGGTGACGATCACCAGCGTCCAACCTTCGACGGCCAGGTCGCGGATCACCGCGAGCACCTCACCGACCAGTTCCGGGTCCAGTGCCGAGGTCGGCTCGTCGAACAAGACCACCTTCGGTTTCAAAGCCAGCGCCCGGGCTATGCCGACGCGCTGCTGCTGGCCACCCGAGAGCTGATACGGGTACTTGTCGCGCTGGTCGGCCAGCCCCACCTGGCCCAGCAGTTCGGTGGCCTCGGCCAGCACCTCCTCACGCGGGCGTTTCTGCACGATCAACGGGCCCTCGGTGACGTTCTGGAGGACGCTCTTGTGCGGAAACAGGTTGTGGGACTGGAACACAAAGCCGCTCTGCGCCCGGTAGCGGCGCAGCTGGTCCTTGGGTACCGGCTCGGAGAAGTCGAGTTCGGTGTCGCCGACCCGGATCACCCCGGAGTCCGCGACATCGAGGGCGTTCAGCGTGCGCAACAGCGTGGTCTTACCGGAACCCGACGGACCGATGACGGTGGTCGCAGTGCCGCGCGGCACGGTGAACGACACACCCTTGAGTACCTGGAAGTCGCCGAACGCCTTGTGCACATCGGTCGCGACGATCCGGTCTTCGCGTTCTGTGGTCATCGCGCAACGTGCCTTTCCAGTCGGCGTTCCAGACGACTCTGGCCGAACGACAGCACCAGGCAGATCACCCAGTAGTAGATCGCGGCTGTGCCGTACAGGGCGAAGAACTCGAACGTGGGCGCCGCGATGATCTGGGCCTGCCGCAGCAGTTCGGTGACCAGAATCGTCGACGCCAATGAGGTGTCCTTGACCAGCGAGATCAAGGTGTTGGACAACGGCGGGACCGCCACCCGGGCGGCCTGGGGCAGGATGATGCGTCGCAGCGTGCCGGTGTAGTTCAGCCCGATCGTCTCGGCGGCCTCCCATTGCCCCTTAGGGATGCTCTGGATCGCGGAGCGGATGATCTCGGCCGCATAGCCGCCGACGTTGAGGCTGAAGGCGATCACCGCGGCGGGGAACGGATCGATCTTCACCCCGAACTCGGGCAGCGCGAAGAACACGATGAACAGCTGCACCAGCAGCGGGGTGCCGCGGATGATCGAGATGTAGAACCGGGCGATGTTGCTCAGCACCACATTCGGCGACAGCCGGGCCAGCGCCACCGCCAACGCGATCACCAGACCGATGATGAAGCTGATGATCGTCAACGGAATGGTCATCGTCAGAGCCGCTTTCGCCAGCGGCCACAAGTTGTCGGCGATCAGCTGCCAGGTGGAACGTGGAGCCGGGGCACCTTCCGCAGGCGCCCCGGATGCGTTGGCCTTGAGGTATTTCTGCGAGATGGCGGCCAGCGTGCCGTCGGCCCGTAACTCGTCGAGTGCGGTGTTGAGTTCGGGCAGCAAACCGCTGTCCTTGCGGGCCGCGAAGCCCTGTTCGCTCTTCTCCCCGACATTGCCCGCGATCTTCACCGACTTGTCGTTCGTCTCGGCCAGATACGCGTAGACCGCGATGCTGTCGTTGACCACGACATCGACCCGACCCTGGTTGAGCAGCTTGATGGCCTGGGTGAACCCTTCGACCGCTTCCACCCGGGCCCCGGCCTTACGGGCGATCTCCGACCAGTTGCTGGTGGCGTTCTCGGCAGCGACCTTGCCCTTCAGGTCCGTGAGGCTCTTGATGGAGTTGTCGTCGGCGCGGGTGACGATGACGCCCTCGCCGATCGAGTACGACTGGGACAGGTCGTATTTGGCCTGGCGTTCCGGCGTGATCGTGACCTCGTTGGCCACCACGTCGAACCGGTTGGCCTCGAGCGCGGCGAAGATCGAATCCCATGGTGTTTCGACGAATTCGACTCTGACGCCGAGTTTGTCGCCGACCGCGCGGGCGACGTCGACGTCGTAGCCGACGAGTTGGTTCGTGGCGGTGTCGTGGTAGCTGAACGGGGAGTACACACCTTCGGTGCCCACGCGCAGCACACCGGCCGATTTCAGCGGTTCATCCGTATTGCCGGTAGTCCCCCCGCATGCCGCCAGCATCGCCGTGACGATCAGCAGGAGGCCCAGTAGCGGAATTCGTCGGGAGCGCACGGCCGGACGCTAACAGGGGCACGCCCTGTTCGGCAGGCTTCTGCTCAGCCCGGCCGATATATCCACGGATGCCGCGGCAGAGCGGCCGGGTCGAACCGGTCCAGCATGCCGACCACGTCGAGCGCAGGCCACCCCAGCGACGCGCTGATCTGCTCCAGCGCCCGCTCGACGCCGATCTCGGCCAGGGTGACCGCTCCGTCGCGTTTGGCCAGCCGGGCGCCGTCCTCGTTGAGCACCAGCGGGACATGGGCGTAGACCGGCTCCGGGCACCCCAGTAGCCGCGCCAGGTAGGCCTGCCGCGGAGACGAACTCAGCAGGTCGTCGCCGCGCACCACCTGGTCGATGCCTCCGGCGGCGTCGTCGACCACGACGGCCAGGTTGTAGGCGGGGACTCCGTCGCCGCGTCGCACCACGAAATCGTCGATGATGCCGGTGTAGCTGCCGTGCAGCAGGTCGGTGACGGTGCCGACGAAGGTGTCCGTGCGCAGCCGCAGCGCAGGTGGGCGTCCGGTCTCGGCGCGGCGCTGCGCGCGTTCGGCGTCGGTCAGGTCTCGGCAGGTGCCCGGATAGGCGCCTTCAGGGGCGTGCGGGGCTCGCGGGGCTTGGGCGATATCCCTTCGGCTGCAATAGCATTCGTACAGCAGCCCACGCTCGAACAGGTCGCCGACCACCGCGTCGTAGCGTTCCTGGTGGCCCGTCTGCCATTGCACCGGCTCGTCCCAGGTCAGCCCGATCGCGGCCAGGTCAGCCACCTGACGGTGTCCGATCTCGGGAAAAGTGCGGTCGTCGAGATCCTCGACGCGCAGCAGGAACCGGCGCCCGGTGGACCGGGCGAACAACCAGGCCAGCACCGCGGTGCGTAGGTTGCCGATGTGCAGGTCGGCCGACGGGCTCGGCGCGAACCGCCCGGCGGGGGTTGGGCTCACGCCCGCAATCTAGCTAATCGCGGTCCCAGGGCGCTGTCTCGCCCATCTTCTCGTAGTACTTCGCGAGGTGGCTTTTCACCCGGTCGATGTCGTCCTTCGGGAGGTCGACGCCGCCGCGCGCGCCGTCCATGATCCCGCCGGCAGCCATCACCCCGCGAGGTACTACCTCCAGTTTGCCGCCGACCACGTCGGCGATCAGCAGCTTGTAGCCGGTGAAGTTGTCCTTCGCGTCCTTGTCGTACCAGACGTGCGCGTCGCGGTACTTCTCGTTGGGTTCGTCCTCCGCACCGGCCCACTTGCGGACCCGTTTGTCGGCAGCATCGCCGTCCCACTCCCGGTCCCGGTCAGCCAGTGGCAGATCCTGAAATGCGGTTACAGACATGCTGTTGGCGTGCCCGAACCGGGCGCCCGGTAAACCCGCCACTCACGCCCTACTCCGGCGCTCCAGTGCTTCGATCACGGCCGGGCAGATGTCGACTCCGTACAGATGCTCCATCGCCTGCAGGCCGCCCGGACTCTCGGCGTTGATCTCGATGACTTTGTCGCCGATCATGTCGATGCCGACGAAGAACATCCCATCTTGCGCGAGTTTGTCCTTCATCGTCTCGATCACCGCGCGCTGCTTGTCGGTGACCTCTTCGGGTTGAACTGTGCCGCCCTTGCAGATGTTGGCTCGCGGGTCGTTCCCCTCTGGCACCCGCCGGAAAGCGGCGGGATGCCCGTCGACCTCGATGAGCTCTCCGTCGAGCAGGAAGATCCGCATGTCGCCGTCCTCGGCGCCCTCGACGTATCCCTGGGCGTAGATGTAGCCGTCTTCCAGCACAGACTCCATCATCTGATTCAAGTTGGGCTCGTCATCGCTGACGATCATGAACACGTTGCGGCCCTGCGCGCCGCACAGCGGTTTGATGATGGAGCGTCCCACGGACGAGATGAAGCTCCGGACGTCGTTCACGTTTTGCGTCACCAGGGATCGCTGGCGGATCTGCGCCGGAAACTCGTCGAGGTATACCTTCAACGCCGCACGCATGAGCACCGCGGGGTCGTTGACCACGGTGACGCCGTGCGCCACGAGCAGCTGACCGAACATGGAACCCAAGCTGCTGGCCCACGGCCGATCCTGCCGATCCTCGACCGAGTCGTTCCTCAGAAACACGGCGTCGAGCTCGTCCATGCGTATGCGCTCGGGCGAACTCTCCTTCATGCGATCGACGAACGAGGTCAGCGTGTCCTCACCCCGGGCGATGCCGGGACGTGCGTGCGCCCCGATCTGACCGTCGGGCTCGCCGATACTGACGTCGCTCAGCCCGACGTACCAGACCTCGTGGCCCATCAGGGCAGCCGCCTTCGCGAGGCGGGTGGTCGCGTACTCGTCGACCTCGGTCTCCGCGCGATTGACCAGAAATGCAATCCTCATGCGGCCACATCCATTTCAAGTAGGTCTGCGGGGCCCATGCCGCCGCGCATACGGTCGATCCGCACTTGCGCCCCGGGCGCGGACAGCCAGCGTGGGCGCGCTCGCGGCGGTTCGAGAACCCCTTGCTGGATCAACTCCTCCACGAGCGGCGCATGGTCGAGGGCGAGCTTGCCGGCGAGAAGGGGTTCGATGCTGCGTCCTTCGGCGAAGTACCCGAGGACTCGTTCGATACCGCGCAGATAGATGATGTCCTTGGTCGAACCTCCGCCGAATGTTGCGCGGCTCGTCACCGACCACGCGGTGCGCGGCGCGAAGCCATGGGCGTCGGTCAGGTGATTGAAGATCTCGACGAACTCCGCGTGGGCCAACATCATCGATGCGGCAACGACCCGCGCGGCGAGCACGCGTATGCGCCGGGGATCGAGCCCCCCAACGACGTACTCGGCCAGCACCGCCAGACCTTCCTGCGTCTCCTCGTAAGACGGCAGCCCGACGGCCAGCAGGCTCAACGGCTGCGCCTCGCCGTTGCGATAGGTCAGCACGTGGGTCCCGACCTCGTGCTGGATCAGTGGCTGCACTCGATCCTTGCGGAAGACGGCGGTGGCAGGGATGTAGAGCCTGCCGAACGACACCATCAGATCGGCGACGTCGTCGCGCACCTCGACCGCTACGGGAAAATCCGGGTAGGCCGACTCCAGCTCCGCGCGTGCCGCCTCCGCGAATTCCATGGCGGTGACGCTGGTCGGGCTGATCGGTTGCGGGTCGATGAGATCGAGCAGTGAGCGGGCCGTTGCGCACAGCGAGTGGCCCGGATCTCCATAGAGTTGCAGCGCGCCATACCTGAACCGCGATGTGCCTCGGTCCTCGAGCAACGTGATCTGCCGGGCGATCTCGTCGCGTTTTCCGCGGAAGAGAGAGTTGAGCGCAGGGTTCTCCACTCGCTCGATCTCGACGTCGTACAGGTCGCGCTTGACCAGATCCGGGTCGAAGTTCAGCGGTCTCGACTCCAGGACGGGTGATGACTCGAACCCCGAGCGCGCGAAATCCCGCCACGCCTCGGCTCCATTGGCCGGAGTGACGTAGAGCAGGAGGTTGAGTTCGCGCTCGATCTCCGTCAGACGCGCATCGACGTCTAAGGATTCCTGCGCAAGGGGCGAAGTTCGACCCACTTGCTATCGATACCCAATTGTCGACGTGGTCAATCCGTTGTTCGAAGTTGTGCCCGCTAACGTTCAGGAAATGGCAGAGCGGAGAATCACCGGCGGCACTATCCAGGTTGAACGCGAGGACGGATTGGTGCGCGCGAGAGGCGTGCGCTACGGCACCGCGAAGCGGTTCGCCGTGTCCGAACCGCCCGCGGCCTGGTCGGGCGTTCGTGACGCGACCGAACGGGGTCCGGCCTGCCCGCAGCGGCCGTCGCGCCTGGGCTGGGTGACCGGCGACGCACTTGCGGGCTTGTCGACCAACGAGAACTGTCTCGTGCTGACCGTCACGGCTCCGGCCGATGCGCACCGGTTACCCGTCATGGTGTGGTTTCACGGCGGCGCGTACGTCGCGGGCAGCGGTGAGTCTGCGAAGTACGACCCCGGTGCCCTGGTCCGTGCGGGCAACGTGGTGGTGGTCAACGTGAGCTACCGGCTCGGCATCTTCGGCTATCTCGCGCCGCCCGGGGTCGGCGCGGACAACCTCGGACTGCGCGACCAGATCCTGGCGCTGCGCTGGGTCCAGGACAACATCGCGGCGTTCGGCGGGGACGCGGCCAACGTCACCGCGTTCGGTCAGTCCGCGGGTGCACATTCGGTCATGTCGCTCATGCTGTGCGAGGAGGCGGCCGGGCTGTTCCACCGCGCGATCCTGCAGAGCGCCCCGCTGGAGTTGGACGAGGGGCGCGACGACATGGCGCATGCCATGGGCGCGGCGATGGCCGGCTCGCTCGCCGGGGCCGACCCGGCCGAGACCAGCGTGGACAAGCTGCTTGCCGCCGAAGCTGCCGCCGTTGCCGCGGCGCAGGGCTTCGGCCTGCTGGGCGGTCTGGCGTTCGCGCCCCGGCTCGGCCGGGGGCCGCTGCCGGCACCCGCAGACGTCCCAGCGGTCATCGCTACCGCCGCGGGCCGCATCGAGCTGCTGATCGGCTACACCAAGGACGACGCGGCGCCGTTCGTCACGATGGATCCGCGGGTGGTCAGGCTCAACCGGGTGCCTGCCCTCGGCCGGCTCGCCGTCCGGGCCGGGTTGGCGACGATCACCAAACAGGCGTTCTCCGGCCCCGCCGAGCGTCTGGCGCAGGCCTGGCGATCCCACGGCGGCCGGGTCGGTACTTATCGTTTCGACTGGACACCGGTCAGCGCGCCGCTGGGTGCCTGCCACTGCATGGAGTTGCCGTTCCTGTTCGGCTCACCGCAGACCTGGGCGGACGCCCCCATGCTCGGCCCGCAGCGTGCGATCGACAACCAGCTGTCCGCCGAGATGCGCACTCGCTGGACGCAATTCGCGCACCACGGAGTCGAATCGCTGCCCGCCCCGACATTGCGGTTCGGCTAGTTCAGTAGCCGGCCCGAGAGGCACCTCTGCCGGGGAGGCCCGACCTGGTCTGCCTTGATAAAGTTTCGGCAAAATTCGGACTCGGTGGTGTGATGGCGATTATGGGCGCAGTCCCGTCTCTACGTGGACGCGTCAGCGAATGCGCGGCCCTTCGAACCCTGGTCTCGGGTGGCCGCTCGGGCGGCAGCGCAGTGCTGGTGGTGCGGGGCGAGGCGGGCGTCGGGAAGACCGCCCTGCTGGACTACGTCGTCGAACATGCGCCGGGGTTCCGGGTGACCCAGGTGGCCGGGGTCGAATCCGACATGGAACTTGCCTTCGCCGGATTGCACCACCTGTGTGCACCGCTGCTGGATCATCTCGACAAGCTCCCCGAGCCGCAGCGCGACGCGCTCTCGGTGGCTTTCGGTCGCGGTGTCGGCCCGGTGCCTGACCGTTTTCTGGTCGGTCTGGCGGTGCTCAGCCTGTTGGCTGCCGCGGCTGACCGGAAGCCGATGCTGTGTTTGATCGACGATGCGCAGTGGCTAGATCAGGTGTCGGTGCAGACCCTGGGTTTCGTCGCGCGCCGATTGCTTGCGGAGCCGGTCGTCATGGTGTTCGCCGTCCGAGACACTCACGCCGGCGCCCCCGACGTGCTGCCGGGCCTGCCCGAACTGCGGGTCGAGGGGTTGTCGGACACCGACGCCAAAGAGCTGTTGGACTCGGTCTTCCTCGGCCGGCTCGACGAGCGGGTCCGAGACCGGGTCATCGCGGAAACTCGCGGTAACCCGTTGGCACTGCTGGAGATTCCGCGTAACGTGCCGGCCGCCGAGCTTGCCGGCGGTTTCTGGCTCGGCTCGGCGCGCTTATCGGTAGGCCACGTCGAAGAAGGGTTCGTCCGCCGCATCCAGTCGCTGCCGGACGACACTCGGCGGTTGTTGCTTCTCGCCGCAGCCGATCCGCTCGGCGACCCGATCTTGTTCTCGCGTGCCACAGGGCATTTGGGGATCAGCGTGGATGCGTTGGCGCCGGCCGAGGCCGCCGGTGTCATCGAGTTCGGGTCACGCATGCGCTTTCACCACCCGCTGGTCCGGTCGGCCGCCTACCGGGCCGCCGATGCAGCCGACCGCCGGGAAGTACACCGCGCCTTGGCAGTTGCCACCGACCCCGAGCTCGATCCGGATCGCCGGGCCTGGCATGCGGCCAATGCCGCGGCCGGTCCCGACGACGCGGTGGCCGCCGAACTGGAAGCCTCGGCTTGGCGAGCCCAGAGCCGAGGCGGGATCGCCGCCGCGGCGACTTTCCTGGAACGGGCGGCGATCCTGTCCGCCGATCCGGCCCTGCGCAGTTCCCGGGCGATCGCGGCCGCCGAGGCCAAACGTGAGGCTGCTGCCCCCGAAGCCGCCTATGAGCTGCTCTCCCTGGCTGAATTGAATCCGTTGACCGAGCTGCAGTGGGCACAGGTGGGCCGGCTGCGGGCGCAGATGGAATTCACCCGCAGCCGGGGCGGACTACCAGGTGCGCCACCGGTCCGGCATGCGGCCGGATTGCTGCTCGACGCCGCCAAGCGGTTGGAGAATCTCGACGACGAGTTGGCCCGCGAGACCTACATGGAGGCGCTGGCCGCTGCGATGTTTGCTTCGCGCAGTCAACCGGAAGCCCTCGTGGTGGCCGCCGAGGCGGCGCGCGCCGCAGTCGAAAGGGTCGAGACGCCGACTGGGCCCATCGATCTACTCCTCGTCGGCATGGCGAACCTGATCACCGATGGACTGCCCGCGGCGGTCGAGCCCCTGCGCACCGCGCTGGAGCTGTGGAGTGAGCACACCCGTCGCCACGACGGCCGGGCGTTGCGCTGGTTGGCATTGGCCTTCCCGATCGTGCACGAATCTGCTGCCCATGAGATCTGGGACGACGACCTGGTCGACCGGCTGGCCGCCGACATGATCGGCTACGCCCGCGCCATCGGCGCGCTGGCCATCCTGCCGCCGGCGATCGCCTACCAGGCCGGTGTCCAGACGCACAAAGGCGAATTCGTCACAGCTGCAAGGCTTATGGAGGAGGCCGACTCTATCTCGGAGGCGATCGGCCACCGTCCGATGAAGTACCACAAGGTGGAATTGGCCGCCTGGCGCGGCGATCTCACCGAGGCCGGCGACCTCATCGAGGCGGGGATGGCAGAGGGGACCGCCAAGGGTGAGGGCCGACTGCTCGGGGCGGCCGGCTATGCCGCCGCAGTGCTCTACAACGGCTTGGGCCGCTACGAGGAGGCCCTGACAGCTGCCAAACGCACGTGCGAGTTCCACGACATCGGGTTCTACTGCTGGACTTTGATCGAACTGGTCGAGGCCGCCATGCGGGTCGGCGAGCGAGATGTCGCCGAGGACGCGGTGCGACGGTTGGAGAGATGTACGGAGTCCAGCGAAACCGATTGGGGGCTGGGAGTATTGGCCGCGGTCCGGGCTGTCGTCGCCGACGACGCCGAGGCCGACGTGCTGTTCAAAGAGTCCGTCGAGCGGCTCGGCCGCACTCGGATCGGGGTGCAGCTGGCGCGGACCCATCTTCGTTACGGGGAATGGTTACGTCGCCAGAAGCAACGCACCAGTGCCCGAGAGCATCTCAACACCGCCTACGAGATGTTCACCAGGATGGGCGCCGCAGGATTCGCCGAGCGGGCCCGGCGTGAGCTGACTGCCACCGGTGAGAAGGTGCGCAAACAGCCGATGGCCTCGGGCGACGTGTTGACCGCCCAGGAGGCGCAGATCGCCCAGTTGGCCCGTGACGGACTGACCAATCAGGAGATCGGCGCACAGTTGTTCATCAGCACCCACACCGTCGAATGGCACCTGCGCAAGGTCTTCGTCAAGCTCGGTGTCCGGTCACGCCGACAGCTGCGCTCCGTGTCGTGGAGTAGCTGAACCGCGCTCGCTCCAAGACCACGGGTTTTCAAGGGTCCCGAGGGTCCTGGCGGTAACGAGACTCGTCACATGGCGACAATTTTGTTGCAGACGACGATCACGGAGAATCCCGACGACTGGGATGTCGGACGATTCTCGATGCTGGCGGGCGAGCTGCGCGCGGACGGCCACGAGGTACTGGCCCGTAACCGGACCGATCATGGCGGGCAGGATCCGGTGCTCAGCCATCTCGACGAGCTCGGGTTCGACCAGCTGTGGCTGATGGCCGTCGACGTCGGCAACGGTCTGACGCCCGACGAATGCGCGGCGATCGGCCGCTTCCGCGGACTCGGCGGTGGGGTGCTCACCGCTCGTGATCATCAGGACCTGGGCAGCTGTCTGAAGGGACTGGGTTCGTTGGGGCAGGTCAACGATTTTCACGACGCCAGCTTGGACCCGCAGTCGCGGTGCGACGACCAGGACAATCCCGACATCTCGTGGCCCAACTATCACTCGGGCGCCAACGGCGACTACCAGCCGGTGCTGGCCGATGAGCCGGTGCACCAGCTGCTGCGCACCTCCCGGACCGCCACCGGCCGCATCGAGTGGTTTCCGGCGCACCCGCATGAGGGTGCGGTCTCGGCCCGGGGGCCGTTCGCGACGGTGGTGGCTCAGGGGCGCAGCACCGCGACCGGCAGACAGTTCAATCTCGCGGTGGCACTCGATGGTGAGAGCACGCCGGAGGGCAGGCCGATGGGGCGGGCCGTTGCCGAGTCGACCTTCCACCACTTCGCCGACTACAACTGGGACCTGGCGCATGGGGCGCCGTCGTTCGTCACCGATCGACCCGGCTGGCAGATCGGAGCGGATCCGTCCCGTCTGGGCGTGTTCAAGGACTATGTCCGCAATCTCGCCACCTGGCTGCAGCCCGTGGGACGCTACTAGCTGGGGAGCAGGCCCGGGACGATGTCGTTGAGCCCGAAGGTGACCGGCTGTTCCAGCTGCTCGTAGGTGCACGAGCGCGGGTCCCGGTCGGGCCGCCAGCGGTTGAACTGGGCAGTGTGTCGGAAGCGCCTACCCTCCATGTGGTCGTAGCGGACCTCGACAACGCGTTCGGGTCGCAACGGCACGAAAGACAGGTCCTTGCCTGCGTTCCAACGTGAGCCGCCGCCGTACCTACGCGCGAGGTCCGGGTCGGCGGCCACCTGGGCGGCCCAGTTCCACGGATGGTTCTCGAAACTGGTTACCAGAGACTGCAATTCGGTGAACAGGGCTTGGCGTCGCGCCATCGGGAAGGCACCGATGACGCCGACGGATGCCAGCTCGCCGTCATCGGTGTAGAGCCCCAGCAGCAGCGAGCCGATCGCATCCGGCCCCGACTTGTGGAGCCGATAGCCGGCGACCACGCAGTCGGCGGTCCGCTGGTGCTTGATCTTCACCATGACCCGTTTGTCGGGCTGATAGGTGAGCGTCAGCGGTTTGGCGATCAGTCCGTCGAGCCCGGCTCCCTCGAATTCGTCGAACCAGCGCCGCGCAGTCGCCATATCGGTGGTGGCCGGGGTGACGTGAAAGGCGGGGCCGGGACCCAGCGCGCCGACCAGAGCGGCGCGGCGTTCACCGAACGGTCGGCCGGTGAGGTCGTCGTCTCCGAGGGCGAGCAGGTCGAAGGCGATGAAGCTGGCCGGGGTCTGTCCGGCCAACAGGCGCACCCGGGAAGCCGCGGGGTGCAGACGCAGTTGGAGCGCTTCGAAGTCCAGGCCTTGCTCGGTCGGCAGGACGATCTCGCCGTCGATGACGCACCGCGGTGGGAGCTCGGCTTTCGCAGCCTCGACCAGTTCGGGGAAATACCGGGTCATCGGCCGCTCGTTACGGCTGCCCAACTCGACTTCGTCGCCGTCGCGGAACACCAACGCCCGGAAGCCGTCCCACTTCGGTTCGTAGGACGCATCCGGTGGAATCACTGTTGCCGGCTTGGCCAGCATCGGTGAGACGGGCGGCATCACGGGTAGCAGCATGGGTCCGGACCTGGTGTGGATTGGGTGGTTTGTGGCTACGTGGTTTGTGGCTACTCAGTATGCGCGACACAGTCCGGCCGAGCCGCGAGACAAGAGCGGGAGTACTGGGTTTCAGGCGGCCTCATCGGGTATGCGTCAAGCAGAGCACGGCTGGTCCCACCCGCCGCCGGTGTCCGCGCGATGAGTTCGCCGCGGCGCGGCGGTCTAGATCCGTGACGCCCCCATGAACCAGGATGGAGCCCGTGGACCTACCCGTAGTGCCGCCGATCGAACCGATGCTCGCCAAAGCCCAGGTGAAAGTGCCCGACGAGGCCGGGGTGTGGTCCTACGAGCCGAAATGGGACGGCTTCCGCGCTCTCGTCTTCCGGGACGGCGACGAGGTGGTGTTGCAGTCTCGCAGCGGAAAGGAACTCGGGCGCTACTTCCCCGAACTGCTCGACGCGCTGCGTGACGAACTCGCCGACCGTTGTGTCCTCGATGGTGAGGTGGTGGTGCCCCGCGAGATCGACGGCCGCATGCGCCTGGACTGGGAGTCGTTGTCGCAACGCATCCACCCTGCCGAGTCGCGGGTGCGGATGCTCGCCGAACAGACGCCGGCGCACTTCATCGGCTTCGACGCCCTGGCCACCGGCGACCGGTCGTTGCTCACTGAGCCGTTCCGGGTGCGCCGCGAGGCGCTGATCGAGGCCGTCAATGCCACGACGTGGTGCCATGTCACGCGGACCACCACGGATCCCGAGCTCGGTTCGCAGTGGCTGCAGACCTTCGAGGGGGCCGGCCTCGACGGGGTGATCGCCAAGAAGCTCGACGGCCCGTATCTGCCGGGCAAGCGGGAGATGGTGAAGGTCAAGCATCACCGCGACGCCGACTGCGTGGCGATCGGCTACCGCATCCACAAGAGCGGGGAGGGTGTCGGCTCGATCCTGCTCGGCCTTTACCGGTCCGACGGCGAGCTGCAGATGGTCGGTGGCGCAGCCTCGTTCAGCGTCAAGGACCGGATCAAGCTGCTGGCCGACCTGGAGCCGCTGCGGGAGGGCGACGAAGTCCGCGAGGGTGATCCCAGCCGCTGGAACTCGGCCGCCGACAAGCGCTGGATCCCGGTGCGCCCGGATCGCGTGTGCGAGGTGGCGTATGACCAGATGGAGGGCAACACCGAGAACGGTCGACGCTTCCGGCACGCGGTGAAGTTCCTGCGCTGGCGCCCGGACCGCGAACCGTCGAGCTGTACGTTCGACCAGCTCGACGTGCCGTTGAACTACGACCTGTACGACGTCCTGACGAAGGAAGGTTGAAATGGCTGAAAAAGCTGGAGGAGCAACCGAACTCGATGTCGACGGAATCAAGGTCCGGTTCACCAACCCGGACAAGGTGTACTACCCGAAGCTGGGCAAGGGCGGCACCAAGGGCAAGCTGATGGAGTACTACCTGTCCGTCGCCGACCGTATGGTCACGCTGTTGAAAGACCGGCCCACGCATCTGCAGCGGTTCCCCGACGGCATAGAGGGGGAGGAGATCTACCAGAAGCGGGTGCCGCAGAAGCATCCCGATTACCTGGAGACCTGCACGGTGACGTTCCCGTCGGGGCGCACCGCTGACGCGCTCAAGGTGACACACCCGGCATCGATCGCGTGGGCCGCGCAGATGGGCACGATTACGTTGCATCCCTGGCAGGTTCGCTGTCCGGACACCGAACATCCCGACGAGCTGCGCATCGACCTCGACCCGCAACCGGGCACCGGTTTCGCCGAGGCCGCCGCGGTGGCCTGCGATGTGCTCAAGCCGCTCCTCGACGAGCTGGACCTGATCGGCTATCCGAAAACCTCGGGCGGTCGCGGCGTGCACATCTTCCTGCGGATCAAGACCGACTGGGATTTCATCGAGGTGCGCCGCGCCGGAATCGCCCTGGCCCGTGAGGTGGAACGGCGTGCACCCGATGCGGTGACCACGTCGTGGTGGAAGGAAGAGCGGGGTGAGCGGCTGTTCATCGACTACAACCAGAATGCCCGTGACCGCACCTTCGCCTCGCCCTATTCGGCCCGCAAGACCCCGATCGCGACCGTCTCGACCCCGCTGTCCTGGGACGAACTTCGCACCGCCAACCCCGACGACTACACGATCGCCACCGTGCCGGATTTCCTTGCCGGACGCGAGGATCCCTGGGCGGATATCGACAAGAAGAAACAGTCGCTACAACCACTGTTGGACCTGGTGGCCGCCGACGAGGAGCGCGGCCTCGGTGACCTGCCGTACCCGCCGAGCTATCCCAAGATGCCGGGTGAGCCGCCGCGGGTGCAGCCCAGCAAGAAAGTCGCCGAGAACTGGGACGAGGACGGCAATCGCCGTCAGGACTAGGCGCCGTCAGAGCAGCGGGATCAAAGCGAAGTCTGACGGTGGCCGGGGAGCCACCGGCGCCGTCGCAAGCATCGGCTGGAATGCGGTGGTGATCTGTGCCAGGGCGGCACCGCCGATCACGACGGCGCGGGTCGGTCCGGCCGGTGTCGGGAGGTTGAGGGTCTGGCCTGGCTCGCCGTAGATGCCCGAGCAGTCATCGCCTTCACAAGCACCGGTGGACGCATCGATCCGGCCCGCGAACATGTCATCCACCCAGCCGGAGATGAGAGTTTGTGAGGCCGCCTTGTTCGGCGCCGTCGAAAAGCCGTAGAACAGGTACGACAGCAACTGGATGAGTGGGCTACCGCCCTGCATGGCATCCAGGTGTTGGCCGTCGGCCAGCACCACGCCGTTGAACATGTCCGGTCGATGCTCGATCAGGGCCGCATCGACCCTGCGGACTTCCTTGGGCGCACCAAGTTCCAGTACCGGGACGTAAGCACCCAGACCGTCCAGTTTGTCCAGTGCATCTGGCAGCACGTCCTCTGGCGGTGCCCCGTCGAGCAGTACCACGCCGGCCAGATGGTTCTCTGCGCCAGTCGATTTGATCGCATCCGCGTAGTAGCCCGCGGCGCCGGCCACCACACCCGCGCCCAGAGAGTGCCCGATCAGGACGAACGTTTCCGGCAGGGGAACGTCGTCACCGTACCTGGCGGCGTATCCGGCTGCGTTCGCACTGGCGGTCAGCGCCTCGCGGTCACCGAGGAACAGCTCGGCTGTTGCGCGATAGACCTGGTCGTCTCCCAGCCAGAACCCGTCCCGGACAAAACGATTCGACGAGTAGGTCGGCACCACCACGACGCTGTTGGTGCGCTCGGCAAGATTTGCCGCGGTGTAGCTGTACATCGCACTCACGCCGAGGAACCCGTGCTGCAGCAGGATGATCCGCTCCGGCGCCTCGTCGCCCTCCGGGTAGTACCAGTCGGCCGGTACGTTGCGGCCCTCGGTGATCTCCAACGAGGAGCTTCGCACCGTGACGTTGCTCCCGGCGGGAATCCTGGGGGGACCCGCGATGGTGGTGACGGCGACGCCGACGAAGTCGAAGACGAATGACTGGATCTGCTCCGGCAGCGACAGCGACGGCGCAGCGGTTGCCGACACCGGCGAGATGGGCGCGACCGCCTGCGGAACAGATGCTGCGTACGGGGCCGCGGCACGCTTGAAGACGTCTCGCAGCATCGGCGGGGCGGCTTGCTGCTCTCCAGTTTCGACGGCTTTGACTGCGGTCGTCACGGACCTGACGGGCTCGGCGGTTTCCACAGATGCCGCCAGTGTGTCGGGTGCAGAGCTCGGGTCTGCCTTCGAGAGGAAGTTCGCTAGTGCACTCTTCCGTTGCGCGGGCCGGGACACGGCTGTCTTGGCGGGCTTGGTCGCCTTCTTGCGTATGACGGCGTGAGCAGCGTCAGTTGACTGGGCTGAATGGCGTGTTCGGTTGAAGCTGCGACGTGGACCGGCCCGGTCACCCTTGCTCGACGGACTTGCGCTTGAAGTGGACTCGGATGTCTTCGGACCGTCCGAACCAGATGTGGTGTCGGCATTCGCCACATCGGCTCCTGCTACCAATGCAGCAGAAACCCCGGCCGTGACAGCGCCTGCGCCGAGCCACACTGACAGTCGCGCCACAATGTCTCCTGACCCGAGAAGCGTCGATTCTCGAGCGTCAATTTATGACACGCGCAGGCCGCAGTAGACAGTTTTCGCAATCTGCGCACGAGCGGCTCGGAACCGTTCAACGTCCCAGCGGCCTCACCGGACTGTCCGGGCGTGAACCGGGGCGTAGCGCTCGCCGGTGATGCGCCCCGGTGCGAAGATTTCGGCCAGCAGTGCCACCTCGTCTGCACTGATCGCAACGTCGGTGGCGGCGATGTTCTCCCGGACGAAAGGGATCCGTTTGGTGCCGGGGATCGGCACCACATCGAGCGGCTGCGCCAGCAACCATGCCAACGCGAGCTGTCCTGGGCTGCAACCCTTCTCTGCTGCGAGCGACTGAAGGCGTTGCACCGGCTCGAGGTTTACCGCGAGATTCTCGGCAGAGAACCTCGGATTGGTGGCGCGGAAGTCGTCCGCGGCGAAGGTGCTGCCGGATTTCAGGGAACCGGTGAGCGCCGAGCGGCCCAGCGGGCTGTAGGGAACCAGGGTGATGCCCAACTCCCGGCACGTCGAAGTGATGCCGCCCTCGACACGTCGCTCCCACAGCGAGTACTCGGACTGCAGTGCGGAGACCGGGTGAGTGGCGTGGGCACAGCGGATCTGATCCGGACCGACCTCACTGAGTCCGATGGCGCGGACCTTGCCCGCCGTCACGAGTTCGGCCATCGCTCCGACGGTTTCCTCGATCGGCACGTTCGGATCGAGGCGGTGGTAGTAGTACAGGTCGATGACGTCGGTACCCAAACGCCGCAGGCTTGCTTCACAAGCTTGCCGCACATACTCGGGCCGGCCGTCGATGGCGATCCCGTTCTCGTCGTCGTTGATCTTCGCCGCGAACTTGGTCGCCAGCACGATCTCGTCGCGGTGCCCGGCGATCGCTTCGCCGATCAGTTGTTCGTTGTGGCCGAAGCCGCGGATCGGCACACCGAAGGTGATGTCGGAAGCGCCATAGACGTCGGAGGTGTCGAGGAAGTCGACCCCGAGTTCGAGTGCAGCGCGAATGGTGGCCATTGACTCGTTGTCGTCGGCAGGCCCGTAGAACTGTGACATTCCCATGCAGCCCAAGCCGACTGCGTGCACCGTCAAATCGGAGTGCCCGAGGGTGACGGTCGCCGCCCCGTATGCCGAGCTGTGATTTGTTGTCGTCATTTGACTGCTCCCAGCGGGTCGACCTGAGCGGTGGTGACGTCATCGGCTGCGGTGGACAGGCTGAGGGCCTCCCACTTCTCGTCGTCGGCGAGTAGGTTGCGTCCGGCAGCGGTGGCGTAGCGGTAGGCGTCGGGTCCGACGAGCAACCGCTCTGGAGGATCAGACATCTCGGCGATGGTGAGCACCAGTTCGGCCACCTTGGCCGGGTCGCTGGCGCCGAGGTTCTCCGGAGTGCTCTGGGCGATCGACGTACCGACGGTGTCGGCGTATTCGGCGCGGACCTCGGAGACCCGCATCGACGACCCGGCCCAATCGGTGCGCATGCCACCGGGTTCCAGGACGGTGACCGTGATTCCGAGGGGTGCGACTTCCCGTGCGAGCACACCGGAGAAGCCGGTGACTGCCCACTTGGCCGACTGGTAGGCGCCCAAGCCGGCCCGCACGAGTCGCCCGCCGACCGAAGAGATCTGCACGATGTGGCCGGCGCGCTGGGCACGCATGACGGGTAGTGCGGCTTGCGTGAGCCGTACGACGCCGAAGAAGTTGGCGTCGATCTGGGCACGGAAGTCGTCGAAGTCGAAGTCTTCGATCGCGGCCATGTTCGCGTAGCCGGCGTTGTTGACCAACACGTCGAGTCGGCCGAACCGCTCGACGGCGGTGGCTACGGCGGCGCGCACTTGTTCGTCGTCGGACACATCGAGTTGGACGACGGCGAGATGGTCCGGCTCCTGAGCGGCCAGATCGGACAGGGCCGTGGTGGAGCGGACGCCGGCGACGACGCGGTGCCCCGCGCCCAACGCGGCCTCGACGATCGAGCGGCCCAGCCCGCGGGATGCGCCGGATACCAGGAACACAGATGGCTTTGCCGATAACTCGATGTCCATGACTCTCCTATGTCTACGACTGTATACATCTGACAGGTATACATACGTAGACTTGGCGCCGGTTATTCCCTAGCGTTCTGGGCATGGCTTCATCCCGACCACGCAATGCGGCCGCCACCCGCGAGGCGATCCTGCAATCGGCGATCCGGCACTTTGCGCTGTCCGGGTACGACGGGGTCGGCGTTCGTGAGATCGCGCGAGACGCCGGGGTCACCGCGATGCTGGTGAACCGCTACTTCGGGTCCAAGGAGCAGCTGTTCGCCGAGGCGGTCGAAACCTCTTTCGCGCCACCGACGATCGTCGCGGAGGAGCCGGACGCGCTGGCGCGCGATGCTGCGACCGCGCTGACCGAACGCTCCGACTCGGATGCCGACCCGCTGGAGCCGTTCCTGATCATGCTCCGTTCGGTCTCGAACCCGGTTGCGGTGAACATCGTGCGCGACGCGATCGCACGCCACGTCGGCCAACGGTTGGCCCGCCAGCTCCCCGGGTCTGACCGTGAGCTCCGCGCCGACGCCATGCTGTCGGTGATGAGCGGGGTCCTGCTGATGCGGCGGGTGATCAGGAGCCCGGGCCTGACCGATGCCGACGCCGGCCGGCTGACCGACCTGTTCGAGCGCGTGTTCTCCGCGATCATCGAGCCAGCATGAGATCCAGGAATCTCTCGTAGCGGTCGGCGGTGGTCAGGGCGTCGGCTGAGTCCATCAGGTGCAGCACGCCGATCCCTGTGGCGAAGGTGGCCTGTCCGCGCAGCGCCGCGTCCTCGGGGCTGAACCCGTAGTCGAGATAGGCCTTGGTGACGGCGACCAGCACGCGGTGGTCGGCCGCCCGTACGTTGGCCGCGGCGACGTCGTCGGAGCGCGCCCACTCCCGCATCGCGCGTTCCAGCGTCCAGTGCTGCGGGCTGAGCAGCTGTTTCATCATTCCCGACAGCCGCTCGCGAGGCGGCAGGTGTTCGAGTTCGGCCAATGAGCGGCGGTCCTGCTCCAGGAACGCATTCCACGACGCGACCAGGGCGGCCCGGTAGCCCTTCATGTCGGTGAAGTGCCAGTAGAAGCTGCCCCGGGTCGCGCCGATCTGCTCGCAGAGTCGCTCGATCTTCAGCGCCCGCATCCCGTCGGAGGCCAGCAGGGCGTACCCGGCCTGCACCCAGTCATCGGCGGTCAGGCTGCCCGGCGTGCCCTTGCGTTCGGCCATCCGAACAGACTAGGACGCACACGCCTTATCCCACGGCCGGCAGGTGCATCCCGAACGGCACTGCACTGATCAGGGTGACCGGCAGGGCCTCGCCGCTGGGGACCGGGTAGTGGCGCTGCTCGCCTGGACGCGCGCCGACGATCGCCTCGCCCAACGGTGAGTTCACCGAATAGACCTCCAGGTCGCCGTATTCCGCGCCGCGGACGCCCAGCAGGAAGGTCTCGATCTCGCCCGTCTGGTCGTAGCGCACGGTCAACACCATGCCCGGCTCGGCCACCCCGTCGTCCGGCGGATCCTCACCGACGACGGCGTTGAGCAGCAGGTCGTGGATCTGCTGGATGCGGGTCTGACGTGCCCGCTGGATCGCCACCTCGTTCTCGTCGGAATCGGACGCGGCTTCGCCTGCGATCAGATCGCGCAGTGTCGACAGCTCGACCTGGAGGCGCTCATACGCCTGTGGAGATAACCAAACACGTTGGCTGACAGTCATTGTGATTTCCTTCCGATGATGCGGAGTTGCCGCCAGGGGCGGGATGTTCGCCGCCCCTGACGGCTTGTCGGCCCGTCAGGGCAAAGTCGTGGTTCGTCAGCGCAGGGGATCGAATTCCCGCAGTGCCTCGGGTTGCTTTCCGGTGGTCATGTACTCGGCGAGCAGTCGGCCGGTGACCGGACCGTGAGCCAGTCCCCACATGCCGTGACCGCCGGCCACGTAGATGCCTTGTGCGACTTCGCCTATCAGGGGGCGACCGTCTGAGCTGACCGGGCGTGGGCCCACCCACACATCGGTGCGGGCCTCCCAGTCCACACCGTCGAGCAGCGGGGCCGCCGACGCGATGATGGCGTCGACCCGCGGCGGTTGCACCGGGTCGTCGGGGGAGCGGAACTCCATGGTTCCGGCCACCCGCAGCTTGCCCTGGTACGGCGTGCAGGCGACGCGGGCGTCGGGCAGGTAGATGGGTCCGAGAATCGGGCGGTCGACCGGCACGGTGAACGAGTAACCGCGACCGGCCTGCACGGGCGTACGGACCCGGGGTTTCGCCAGCTTCGAAAGCCACGCCCCGGTGGCGATCACGGCGGTCTCCGCGCTCAGTGATCGGTCGGCCAGGTCCACGTTCACTCCGGCACCCATGGCGCGCACATCGGTGACCTCGCCGATGACCAGTTCCGCGCCCCTGGCGATGACGGCATCGCCGAGCGCCTGGACGAACCGGCCCGGGTCCACGAAGCGCTGGCCTTCCACGCTGATGCCCGCGGTGATCGCCGGCGACGCCAGCGGGACATGGTCGCGCAGCGTGTCACCGGACAGGCCGGTGACCGTGACGGTCTGCCCGACGGCAGCCATCCGGCGCAGTTCGGTCATCAGATGTTCGGCCTGACGGGCGGTTTCGAACAGCGCGGTGATCGGCCCGTCGGTGGTGGGTACCGCCACGCCGTTGGCGGTCAGCACGTCGTAGGCCTCGAGGCACTCCTCGTTGAGCGGCACGTTGGCCTTGGCCACCCTGGTCCAGGTCGACAGACGGCAGCTCATGGCGAATCGGGCCAGGAACGCCAGCAGGCGAGGGCCCGAGGTCAGCGGGATGTGCAGCGGTGCGGCCGGGTCGAAAAGCGACCGCACGCCGTAACGCAGCACCGCCGGATCATTGAGCGGGATGGTCAGCGTCGGCGAAACCCAGCCGGCGTTGCCCCACGACGCACCCGCGGCGACCCCGGTGCGGTCGACCACGGTGACCTTGACTCCGTGCTCCTGGAGAAACCATGCGGTGGACAGGCCGACAATGCCTGCACCCACGACAACCGCTGACCGCGGTGCACCGTCAATGCGCTCGACCCCATACATGCTCCCATGGTGAGGCCGCTCACGCGCTCGGTGTTTGCACCATCTCGACAAACAGAAGCGGAGTGATTGTCGAGTTACGACAACTCTTCGGTTGCCGCCAGCTCGATCATCATCGCCAGTCGCTTGCGGGCATCGTCGAGGTCCAGCTGGGTCAGTTCGATCATCTTGCGCAGCCGGTAGCGCACGGTGTTCTCGTGCACACCGAGCGCCCGCCCGGCCCCGGCCAGATCGCCCTGGGCTTCCAGCCAGGCTCGCAGCGTGGCGGCGTACTGCGTGCCACTGGCCTGGTCGTGGGCCCGTAGCTCGGCGACAGGTCCGCGCTGCGGGGCACGGCCGGCGCGCGCGGCGATCCGTAGTCGCTGCAGCAGGATCTCGTCCCAGGCCTCGTCGTAGACCGGCACTCTGTCGTCGAGGCCGACGTCGTCGTCCCTGTGCACCTCGTGCCGGACCTCGTGACGGACTTCGTGCAGGGCCAGGCACTCGTCGGCCTCACTGCGGGCCAGGGCCAGCTCGGCGGCGGTGGCCGGACCGCTGATCCCGGCCAGCACGGTCACCGGCTCGGGCAATGCGGCACGCAGCCCCGCCACCCACCGGCTCGCAGCTTCTGCCTCGGCCCCGGGCAACACGGTGTAGACGGTGTTGCCGGCCAGGGCGCTGCGCCCGGGACGCGACCAGCCGAAGCCCGCGGTCGCCCGCTCGAACGCCAGGAGCAACGCGGCATGCCGCTCGTTTCCGGTGCGGGCACGCAATGCGATCACCCGCAGCGGCGTCTGCGGCAGCCCGAGCCGGCTGGCCGCCGTGGTGGCATCGGCGGCACTTTCGAGCAGACGGATCACCAGCTCCGACTCCACCTGGCGTTCCAGATCGGCGCTGGCGCGGGAGCGCAACAGATGCAGGGCGACCATGCGGGCGCCGTCGGCCAGTGCGGCGCGGCGCGCGTCGGGCAGGGGAGCGGCACACGTCACCCAGATCGAACCGAGCAGTTCGCGGCCGGCCCGGGCCGCCACCACCATCCGCCCGGTCAGGCCGAGCTCGTCATCGCCGTCGACGAACATCGGGTCGTCGGATTCGACCAGGTGCCGGAACACCCCGCGGGCCTCGAAGAGGGTGCGCAGCCGTTCGGGTGCCCCGCGGCTCAGGATCGTCTCGGCGCGCGCCGGGTCGGCATGCTGCTGCAGTCGCGAGTACGCCAACACCGCACTGCGCCGGTCCTCGATGGTGACCGCGCCACCCACGGCATCGGCGAGGCTGTCGGCCAGGGCGAACAAATCGGTTGGGCCGCGCCCGGATTCGGTCTCCCGGCCTTCAAGTACGACGCCGTAGACCACGGCCGCGAGCTCACTCCAGGAGACCTCCGGATCGACCGTCATCACCGCGATGCGCTCGTCGGCCGTTACGTCGTCGGCCGGGTCGTGCGGACCGCGGACCAGGACCACCACGGCGCGCGCGGCCTTCGCCCACTGAACCGCCTCGGTCACAGAACCGGCTCCGACGGCCAGCAGGACATCGCCGATGACCGGTCCGGGCTCGTGCATCACCACACTGCGCAGCTCGGTCGAGCGGGGCGCCGGAGAGGATCCGTGTGTCGGGGCGCGCAGCCGCACCCCGTAGCCGCCCAGGACGTTGATCAGGCGGTCCAGCGTGACCACGGATTACGGCCCGGCGGCCAGTGTGGCCTTGCCGGTGTGCTGCTGGCCGCCCTGGTCCAGCCAGGTCAGGCCGACCACGTCGCCCGGGTAGTGCCGATCGAGGACCAGCGTCAGGGCGCGGGCCGAATCCAGCGGGGTGTTGTCGATGGCGGTGAGCACGTCGCCCGGGATCAGGCCGGCCGCGTCGGCCGGGCCGCCGGCGATGACGTCCTGGACGATCACGCCGCCGCTCTGGCGCTGCGCGGTGCGGACACCGACGCCGAGCAGGGTCGGTGGCCCGATGTGCACCGAGCCCGACGGGGTACGGGAGCGGATCTGCCCGGCAATCGCCATCGCGTCGTTGATCGGGATCGCGAACCCCTTGCCGCCGGGACCCATGCGGAAGTTCACCGACGCGGCGGTCGTCATACCCACGACCTGCCCGGCATCGTTGACCACGGGACCGCCGGAGTCACCGGCACGCACCGGCGCGGCGAACTCGAACAGACCGTTGATCTCATCGCTCGTGCCCGTCAGCTCGTCTTCTGCGTTGACGGTCCGATTGAACGCGCTGATGGTGCCGACCTCGCGGGTCAGGGGCGCGCCGCTGCCCCCGGCATTGCCGAGTGCGACGACGGGACGCCCGGGTGCCAGAGCGGCCGAATCGCCGATCGGCGCCGGCGGCAGGCCTGCCGCACCGTGCAGTTGCAGCACTGCGATGTCGTTCTGCCGGTCGTAGCCGACCAGGTCGGCCGGGTACCGCTGGCCGCCGACCGTGGCGCTGATCGAGTTGGCTCCCTGGACCACGTGGTAGTTGGTCAGGACCTCACCGTTCGGCGACAACACGATGCCGGTGCCGATGCCGTAGGCCTGTTGGTAATCCACGACGGTGTCGATGCGGGCCACCGACGGTTCGATCTGGGAGGCCACCGTCTCGGGGTCACCGGGTGCGGCGGCGGCAGGTGCAATCGGGGCGATAACGGCCGTCGCGGCGGTCACTGCCACCGCGACGATCGTTCTGAACGGATGTGAGCTCACTTTGCTCATATACCCATCTTGGCTGGATAAGTAGCCGATGTCGACGCGATTGGTGTGCGTCAGTCCTCGGTGGCGACTTCGCCGCGCGAGCGCCAGCCCCGCCGCTTGCTACCGCTCTTGCTGGACGGCCGCCGGTTACGCAGGGAGTTGCCTTCGATCGGCTCGGCTTCCTCTGCCGTCGACTGAGGCTCCTCGGCGCCGGACTCTTCGACCTGGTCCTCGGTCTCTTCCGCCTCTGCGGCGTCGTCCTCGGACTGGGCTTCAGTGGACTCTTCGGCCTCTTCGGTTTCTTCGGCCTCGTCCGACTCGGCAGCATCCTCGGTCTCGGCTGCGGCCTTCTTGCGACCGCGGCGCTCGGACTTCTCCCGGGTCTTGACCGGCTTCGGCGGCGGTGGCGGCAGTTCGGCAACGAAGGCCAGGTAGAAGGCGAAGATGCCGAGCAGTGCGATCGCGGCGGCGGCGCCGTAGATCCCGAACAGCCACGGCCCGGCGCTGTCCAGGGACAGCCAGATCTCGGAGACTGCGGCGCCGATGATCAGCACCGCGGCCAGCACGTGCAGCGCGATCGAGGCGGCCCGGAGCCGCAGCGCCAACTCGGGGGTGGACAGCTCGGGACGCTTGGTCCGCTGCAGCGTGAACACCACCGGCAGGGCGGCCAGACCGATCAGCACTCCGGTGACGATGCGCAGGATCAGTCCGAGCGTGGGCGAGGTATCGCCGACGAGCTCATGCCATCTGGGGAGAACGAAAAAGAAGTAGAGGCCGGCGGCCACGATCGAAAACGACACGTGCCAGATCACCGCGACGGTGCGGCCCATACTCCTCCTCGGGTACTGAAATTGGGCCGGGGTGCGAGCTGCTGATCAGGGTTGATTCAGCAGGTCGCACCCCGGACCCGAGCGCGGAGGATAGGGGATTTGAACCCCTGAGGGCTGTTAACCCAACCCGCGTTCCAGGCGAGCGCCATAGGCCACTAGGCGAATCCTCCGTCGGCAATCGTAGCGGACGGGAGAACCAGTCCCGAAACGCCGGGGAAAGGGACGGGTATTACACTCGCCTTGGACCCCGCGCGGCGTCCATCCTGTGAACTCCCCCAGGGCCGGAAGGCAGCAAGGGTCAACGGGCTCTGGCGGGTGCGCGGGGTCCCCTTATGTCCAGCTCATTCCGCTTCTGTGAAAGGCGCGCGGTGTCGTTCCAGTCTCTTGGCCGCGACGATCTGCTCGCGCAGCATGAAGTCCAACAGCGAAACTACGCAGAGCTACAGGCGAAGAAGCTGAGCCTGGACCTGACGCGCGGTAAGCCGGCCCCCGAGCAGTTGGACCTGTCCAACGCGCTGCTGTCGCTGCCCGGCCCGGAGAAAGATTCCTTCCGCGACCGCACGGGCACCGACACCCGCAACTACGGCGGACTGCACGGGCTGCCCGAACTGCGCGAGATCTTCGGTGAGCTGCTCGGAATCCCGGTGCAGAACCTGATCGCGGGCAACAACGCGAGCCTGGAGATGATGCACGACGTCATCGTGTTCTCGCTGCTGCACGGCGGGGTGGATTCGGTCCGGCCCTGGATCCAAGAGCCCGTCGTGAAGTTCCTGTGCCCCTCGCCCGGTTATGACCGCCACTTCGCGATCACCGAGTCGTTCGGGATCGAGATGATCCAGGTGCCGATGCGGGAAGACGGCCCCGACGTCGACCTGATCGAGGAACTCGTCGCGGCCGACCCGGCGATCAAGGGTATGTGGTGCGTTCCGGTGTACGGCAACCCGACCGGGGTCACGTACTCCTGGGAAGTTGTCCGGCGCCTCGTCCAGATGCGCACGGCGGCAAACGATTTCCGGTTGATGTGGGACAACGCCTACGCGGTCCACACCCTCACCGACGAGTTCATCCGTCAGGTCGACGTGCTGGGGCTGGCCGAGGCGGCCGGCAACCCGAACCGTCCGCTGGTGTTCGCCTCGACCTCCAAGATCACTTTCGCCGGTGCCGGGGTGAGCTTCCTGGGTGGCTCGCTGGGCAACATCGCCTGGTACCTGCAGCACGCCGGCAAGAAGTCGATCGGGCCGGACAAGATCAACCAGTTGCGTCACCGGGTCTTCTTCGGCGACGCCGACGGCGTGAAGTTGCAGATGCAGCGTCACCGTGAGCTGATCGCGCCCAAGTTCGCCCTCGTCGCCGAGATCCTCGAGGACCGGCTGGGTGAGTCGAAGATCGCATCGTGGACCGATCCCAAGGGCGGCTACTTCGTCAGCCTCGACGTGTGGCCCGGCACCGCCAAGCGCACCGTCGCCTTGGCCAAGGACGCCGGCATCGCGGTGACCGAGGCCGGTTCGGCCTTCCCGTACCGCAGGGACCCCGAGGACAAGAACATCCGCATCGCCCCGACGTTCCCGTCGCTGTCCGATGTGCGTGAGGCGATCGACGGCCTGGCCACCTGCGCGCTGTTGGCGGCCACCGAGTCACTGCTCGGCGAGTAGTCGGACGCAGTCGGTAGCCTTCTCCCGTGGCTCTCTACCGCAAATACCGGCCGGCAAGCTTCGCGGAAGTCGTTGGCCAGGAACATGTCACCGAGCCGCTATCGACCGCGCTGACCGCGAACCGGATCAACCACGCATATCTGTTCTCCGGGCCGCGCGGATGCGGCAAGACGTCCTCGGCGCGCATCCTCGCCCGCTCGCTCAACTGTGAGCAGGGGCCGACACCGACACCGTGCGGGGTGTGCGATTCGTGCGTCGCGCTGGCACCGAACGGACCGGGCAACGTCGACGTCGTCGAGCTCGACGCGGCCAGCCACGGCGGTGTGGACGACACCCGCGAGCTGCGGGACCGCGCGTTCTACGCACCGGCCCAGTCGCGGTACCGCATCTTCATCGTCGACGAGGCCCACATGGTCACGACGGCCGGCTTCAACGCCCTGCTCAAGATCGTCGAGGAGCCGCCCGAGCACCTGATCTTCGTGTTCGCCACCACCGAACCGGAGAAGGTGCTGCCGACCATCCGGTCGCGTACGCACCATTACCCGTTCCGGCTGCTGGCCCCGCGCACCATGCGTCCGCTGCTGGAGCGCATCTGCGCCGAGGAGAACGTCCACGTCGACGACGCGGTGTACCCATTGGTGATCCGGGCCGGCGGCGGTTCACCTCGCGACACGCTCTCGGTGCTCGATCAGCTGCTGGCCGGCTCCCAGCAGGGTGCCAACGGCAACCACATCACCTATCAACGGGCGCTGGCCCTGCTGGGCGCCACCGATATGGCACTCATCGACGAAGCGGTCGAGGCGCTGGCCGCCGGCGACGCGGCGGCGCTGTTCGGAGCCGTCGAGGCCGTGATCGACGCCGGTCACGATCCGCGGCGGTTCGCCACCGATCTGCTGGAGCGCTTCCGCGATCTGATCGTGCTGCAGGCCGTGCCCGACGCCGTCACCCGGGGTGTCGTGGATGCCCCGGCCGACGTGCTGGAACGCATGCGGGAGCAGGCCGACCGGGTGGGCGCGGCGACGTTGGCCCGGTATGCCGAGGTGGTCCACGCCGGCCTCGGTGAGATGCGCGGTGCCACCGCGCCGCGGCTGCTGCTGGAAGTGGTGTGCGCCCGGCTGCTGCTGCCCTCGGCGCACGACACCGAATCGGCCCTCCTTCAGCGCATCGAACGTATCGAGACGCGGCTGGACATGTCGCTCCCGGCCGGCGAGGCGTCGTCGACCGCTCGGCCCGCAGCACCGGCCCGGCCCGCCGCGGTCGCCGAGCCGTCCGTGCCCGCCGCCGAACCCACCAAGACATTCACCCGCCGCAGCCAAGCGGCTCCGGCACCTGACCCCGCTCCGGCCCCGTCACCGGCACCCGACCCCGCCCCTGCTGCGGCACCGCCTGCTCCTGCTCCCGAGCCCGAGCGTGCACCCGAACCGGTGTCCGCGCCCGAACCTGTTTCCGCGCCGCCACCGCCGCCCCCTGTTGCAGAACCCGCGCCCCAGTCCGAGCCAGAGCCACCGCTGCCGCCGGAGCCGGACTTCGAGCCTGAGCCCGCTCCGGAGCCCGAACCCGAGCCGGAACCGCTGCAGGCATCGGTGACTCCCGGGGGTGAACCCAACGCCGCCGCGGTGCGCTCGATGTGGACGACGGTGCGGGAGAAGGTACGCGAGCGCAGTCGGACCACCGAGGTCATGCTCTCGGGTGCCATCGTGCGGGCCGTCGAGGACAAAACCCTTGTGCTGTCCCATGACTCACCGCCGTTGGCCAAGCGGCTGACCGAGTCGCGAAATGCCGACGTGATCCGGGATGCGTTGAAGGACGCGCTCGGTGTGGACTGGCAGATCCGCTGTGAGGTCGGCACGGCAGAGGCGGCCCCGCCGCCCGCGCCGAAGGCCAGTAAGCCCCCGCCACGGGTCCCCACCAGGCCGGGCCGCGTCATTCCCGAACCTGAGCCGGAGCCCGCGCCGGAACCGCCGTCCTCCCCGGAGCAAGAAGAGGCAGAGATGCTCGCCGAGGCTTCGCAGAGCGAGGCCGGGCCCCGTCGTGATCCCGAAGAGGTTGCGCTGGAACTCCTTCAGAACGAACTCGGTGCGCGAAAGATCGAGAGCTAGGTAGGAGTCGCGACGCTAGGCCGTCCACCACGGCCGCAGTGGCAGGCCGCCGTCCTTGCCCTGCTCGTCGAGCTTGACGGCCAGAACCTGGTGCAGCTGAACCACATTCGTCTCGAAACCGAGCCGGGACCCGGCCATGTATAGACCCCACACCTTCGCGGTGGGGAGTCCGACCTCGGCGACCGCCTCATCCCAGTGCTCGACGAGGTTGGCGCACCAATCGCGCAGCGTCATCGCGTAGTGGTTGCGCAGGTTCTCCTCATGCGTGACCTCAAGGCCGACGTCCTGCACCTCGGCGATGATCCGCCCGGAACCGGTCAGCTCTCCGTCCGGGAACACGTAGCGGTCTATAAAGCCCCCAGCACCCGCCGTCGATCTGTTGTCGTGACGGGTGATGCAGTGGTTCAGCAGTAGTGCGCCGGGACGCATCTTCGACTTCAGGAAAGCGAAGTACGACGGGTAGTTGTGCACGCCGATGTGCTCGGTCAGTCCGATCGAGGACACGGCGTCGAATCCGGTCTCGGTGATGTCGCGGTAGTCGCCGTGGCGTACCTCGGCCAGGTCCGCGAGGCCCTCCCTGTCGATGGCAGCCTGGGCCCAGTGGGCCTGTTCTTTCGACAGCGTCACGCCGAGCGCGTTGACGCCGTGGCGCGCGGCGTAACGCACCATGCCGCCCCAGCCGCAGCCGACGTCGAGCAGCCGGTCGCCGGGCTGCAGCCGCAGCTTCTCGAAAACCAGCCGATACTTGTTGTCCTGTGCGGTTTCCAGGCTCGCATCGGCATCCGGGTAGCACGCGCACGTGTAGGTCATCGACGGGCCGAGCACCCATTCGTAGAAGGTGTTCGACACGTCGTAGTGATGGTGGATCGCGTCGGCATCGCGGGATTTGCTGTGCCGCAAGCCCTCCATCATGCGGCGCCACCGAGGCAGGGCCTCCTGTGGCGGCGGCGCGATGGGCTTGAGGTGTTCGATGCCGATGGACCGGACGATGTTGGCCAGCACCCGGGCCGGTGGGCGCTTGAACGCCATCTTCTCCGCTAGCGCGCACAGCAGTGGGTACGGATCGCCGGGATGCACGCCGTGCGGCTCCAGGTCGCCGGACACATAGGCGCGGGCCAGGCCGAGATCGCCAGGGGCGGTGGCCAGATAGGTGGTGCCGCGCGGGGTCTTGAGATCCAGGCCGAGCGTTGCGCTCTCCGGTCCTGCGGAACTGCCGTCGTAGGCAGTGAATTTCAGCGGCAGCGAGCCCGAGGCGAAGATCTCCAGGATCTCGGCCAGGGTGAGCTTGTGGTCGGTACTGTGCGTCGAGTGATCCTTGAAGGTGGTCATCGCTGTTCTCCGTTCATCGGCGCAAGACGGCTTTCGAATACAGGTCAAACAAGCGCGTTTCGGGGTCGTAGGACTTCTTGACGGTCTTGTAGGTCTCGCCGCCGTAGAGCTCGTCGAAATCCTCACGCTGATAGTAGGAATCCGAATACAGGGACTTGTGTCCGTCGAGCTCGCTGACCTTGGTCTCGATCAGCTTGTTGGTATGGCCTTCTACCGGGCCGGCCGGAACCGAGGACCAGAACCCGACATTGACGTAGGTGTGGTGAGCGCGCAGCGGGTACAGGGGCCAGCCTCCGGACCAGCCCGGGTCCTTGTGCCGATTCTCCCTCAACCGCAGCGGGCACAGCCAGATCGGCTCGATCGGGACGTTCTGCAGAAACCAGTCGAGGAATTCTGCGCAGCGCTCTATCGGCACCTCGACGTCCTGGACCACCCGCTCCCGGGGTGGGCGGCCGTGGCGCTTTTCGATCCGATCGGCGATGTTGAACCGCTGGTCGTAGCCGACGAGCTTCCAATAGAAACTGCTGCGGCGCAGCTTGCGTGGCCAGAACCGCCGGATCGTCGGGTTCTGCGCACCGAAAGCGCGTGAACACCAGAACCAGTCGGTGTCCCATCGCCACAGATAGTCGTGGATGGTCAGCCGATCGTGCTTTTCACCCTGGGCGTGCTGGATCGAGCGGTAGTAGATGTCCTGGCCGGTGTAGTCGCTGACGGGCCCCGGTGTCGTCGTCTTGAATCCGACGCACAGGTAGCTCTCGTCGGCGCTGAACACGACGCCGTCGAGGTAATCGACTGGTTCGCCATCGAGGCCGCCGGTCTCGATGATCCGATCCATCGCCGCCACAAGGTCAGTAAGTGAGTGGAAGCGCAGGTGGCGCAGCGCGACGAACGGTGTGACGGGCTCGAGTTCGATCTTCAGCCGCGTCGAATAACCCAGCGTGCCATACGAATTGGGGAAGGTTCGAAACAGGTCGGAATGCTGGTCCGGTGATGCGGTGACGATTTCGCCTGCCCCGGTGAGGATGTCCATCTCCAGGACCGATTCGTGTGGCAGGCCGTTGCGGAACGACGTCGACTCGATACCGAGACCGGTGACCGCGCCGCCCAGGGTGATGGTCTTGAGTTGGGGCACCACCAGTGGAGCCAGGCCGTGCGGCAGCGTCGCGGCGACCAGATCTTCATAGGTGCACATGCCTGCGACGTCGGCGGTGCGGGCTTCGGCGTCGACCGCAATCACATTGGTCAGACCCGAGACGTCCAAACCTTTGGCGTCGCTGCGATCTCGCGCACGAAACAGGTTCGACGTGGGCTTGGCAAGCCGCACGGTCGAATTGGGCGGTATGGCGCGGTAACTGTCCAATAGGCGCTGCACGCCCATGGCATGGACAGCTTGTGCGTCAGTCGTAACAACAGACACACATATACGCTAGTCGGAGGTTGCCGACGATGCGACCGCAGACACGAGTTGAAGGAGTTTCAGTCATGGGACAGGTCAGTGCGGTCAGCACGGTTCTGATCAACGCCGAGCCGGCCGCTGTGTTCGCCGCGATCGCGGACTACCAGACCGTGCGCCCCAAGATCCTTTCCTCGCATTACCGCGATTACCAGGTGCTTGAGGGCGGTCAGGGCGCAGGAACCGTGGCCAGCTGGAAGCTGCAGGCCACTGAGTCGCGGGTGCGTGACATCAAGGCCTCGGTCGACGTCGCCGGCCACACGGTGATCGAGAAGGACGCCAACTCCAGCCTGGTGACCAACTGGACCGTCGCCCCTGCGGGCACCGGATCGTCGGTCAATCTGAAGACCAGTTGGACCGGTGCCGGCGGGATCAAGGGCTTCTTCGAGAAGACGTTCGCACCGCTCGGCCTGCGCAAGATCCAGGACGAGGTGCTGGCCAACCTGAAGAAGGAAGTCGAGAGCTAGCGGGCCGGGGCCGGGGCAGAGGCCGCCTGGGTGCCCAGATAGGCCGCGACGCCCCGGGCGATGGCCTCGGCGTACTTCTGCTGACCGTCAGGGGTCTTCATCAGGGCGGAGTCGACCGGGTTCTTCATGTTGCCGCACTCGACGAGGATCGACGGGAACTGCGCCAGGTTGAGCCCGGCGATATCCGAGCGGGCGTCCAGGCCACCCGAACCGATGTAGGTGGCGGGCGGAATGCCCGACGCGGACAACTGGTCGCGCATGGTCTTGGCGAACTGCACCGACGGTCCGGCCTGCACGTTGTTCAGCGGCGGCGACGAGTAGAGCACGTGGAAGCCGCGACCGTTGGCCGGGCCGCCGTCGGCGTGGATGGAGACGATGGCGTTGGGGCGCAGCGCGTTGGCCATCGATGCGCGTTCGTCGACGCACGGGCCCAGCGCATTGTCGTTGCCGCGCGACATCGCGGTGCGCACCCCCATCTGGGTGAGGATGGCGCGGAGCCGCAGGGTGGTGTCCCAGGTGAAGGTGTGCTCGGGGAAACCGTCTGCGGTGGACGTACCGCTGGCCTGGCAGTCCTTGGTGCCGCCGCGGCCGGTCGGCACCTGGCGGCTGATCGACGCGTCGTTGGCGCCATTGTGGCCGGGATCGAGGAAGACGATCATGCCGGCGATGTTCGAGGGGGCTGCGGAGGCGTGGGGAGCGTCGACGACCGCCGATGCGGTCGCAGCGATGATGACGCTGCTGACCATGGCGGTGCCGACACGCACGCAGGCTGGGACTCGCACGGGCGCCACGCTAGCCCGCCCGCCGACTAGGCTGAAAGTCCGAATCGCCGCCGACAGGCGAGAGCAACCAAGTCGAGACCAAGACGCAATCAACACGGCAAGGGGACCCAGTCATGCAACCCGGAGGCACACCCGACATGTCGGCCCTGCTTGCGCAGGCGCAGCAGGTACAGCAGCAGCTCATGGAGGCGCAGGAGGCGCTGGCCAATTCCGAGGTGCACGGCCAGGCCGGCGGCGGCTTGGTGCAGGTCACGGTCAAGGGCAGCGGTGAGGTGGTCGCGGTGGCCATCGACCCCAAGGTGATCGATCCCGCCGACCCCGAGACCCTGCAGGACCTCATCGTCGGCGCCCTCGCCGATGCCTCCAACCAGGTGAACACCCTCGCCCAGAGCCGGTTGGGTCCGCTGGCCGGCGGTCTGGGCGGGTTCGGACTTCCGGGGCTGTAAGTGTTCGAAGGCCCAGTACAGGATCTGATCGACGAGCTGGGCAAACTGCCCGGCATCGGGCCCAAGAGCGCGCAGCGGATCGCGTTTCACCTGCTGAGCGTCGAGCCGCCGGACATCGATCGGCTGACCGCGGTGCTGGGCCGCATCCGGGACGGTGTCACGTTCTGTGCCGTGTGCGGCAACGTCTCCGACGAGGAACGCTGCCGCATCTGCAAGGACCCGCGCCGCGACGCCTCGCTGGTGTGTGTCGTCGAGGAGCCCAAGGACGTCCAGGCTGTCGAGCGCACCCGCGAATTCCGCGGCCGCTACCACGTGCTGGGCGGAGCGCTGGATCCGTTGTCGGGCGTCGGGCCCGATCAGTTGCGGATCCGGGAGTTGCTGAACCGGATCGGTGAACGCGTCGACGGCGTCGACGTGGCCGAGGTGATCATCGCCACCGACCCCAACACCGAGGGTGAGGCCACTGCGACCTATCTGGTCCGGATGCTGCGCGACATCCCCGGTCTGACCGTCACCCGCATCGCCTCGGGCCTGCCGATGGGTGGTGACCTGGAGTTCGCCGACGAGCTCACGCTGGGCCGCGCGCTCGCCGGCCGTCGCGCGATGGCTTGATCACGGACCACTCCTCCGCCGAAACGGCATTCCAGCAGGGCCTTACTCGCACTTCTCCTGCCGGAATGCCATTTCGGCGGGCTTGTCGGACCCGAGGGCAAGCATCTGCCCATGGGGGAGATATTGATCGGCACCGAGGCGATTGCCAGTGGTGTCGTCACACGACATGAATTGCAGCGCTGGTATCGGCCGATCTTTCGGAACGTGCATGTGCCGAAGGGACAAGCGTTGTCGCTGCGGGACCACATCACCGCGGCCTGGATGTGGACACAGCGGAACGGCATTGTGACTGGAGTCGCGGCCTCGGCGTTGCACGGCGCGGAGTGGGTGGACGACGATGTCGCCGTTGAACTCATCTGGGACTACATCCGGTCGCCGCGTGGCATCGTCATCCGGCACGAGCGCATCGCGGACGACGAGATCACCTGTGTCGCAGGCATGCCGGTGACGACACCCGCGCGTACGGCATTCGACCTCGGGCGCTTCCTGCCGCGTAAGAAGGCACTCGAGCGGTTGGACGCGCTCATGCATGTATGCCCCTTCTCCGCCGAGGACGTCCTCATGCTGACCAAGCGATACCGAGGTGCACGTGGGGTGGCGAAGCTCAAGGCAGTGCTCCCGTTGGTCGACGGCGGCGCGGCGTCACCTCCGGAGACTCGGCTGCGGCTCCTTTACATCGATGCCGGGCTGCCGCGGCCGACAACGCAGATTGCCATCGCCGACCAGTGGGGGCGGGTGATCCGCACCGTGGATATGGGCTGGGAGGACTTCCAGGTTGCCTCGGAATACGACGGTGGCCAGCACCAGACCGACCGTGCTCAATACGTCAAGGATCTGAAGGCGTTGCCGAAGCTTCGCCGACTTGGTTGGGACGTCATGCAGGTGATCAAAGAGGACCGGGAACACGAGGTCGTCCAGCGTGCCTACTCCGCTTTGAAGGCGCGTGGTTGGGACGGCACCCTTCGCTCCACACCCCGCGAAACCGCATTCCAGCAGAAGAAGTGCGGGTAGCAGCCTGCTGGAATGCGGTTTCGGCGGACGACGGTAGCGTCGGAGCCATGCCCGACCTACTCCAGATGGCGGAATCGCTGTACCGGCTGCGGATTCCCGGCGGCCAGGCCCACCTGCTCAACAGCTACCTGTGGACCGAACCTGACGGCGTGACGTTGATCGACACCGGGTGGTCGGACAGTGCCGAACTGATCGCCGACGCGCTCACCGAGCTGGGGCGGCGACGGATCCACGTCAAGCGCATCGTGCTCACCCATTTTCACGAGGACCATTGCGGTGCGGCCGCCGAGATTGCCGGCTGGTCCGATGTGGAGGTCATCGCAGGCAAAGGTGACGCCGACTTCGTCCGGGGCGACGAACCCGGACCGCTGCCGGCACTGACCGACTCGGAGCGGAAGCTCCGCCCGGATTTCGACGCCGCACCGCACGGACCGGCGTGCCGGGTGGACCTGGTGGTGGGCGACGGTGATGTATTGGACTTCGCCGGCGGGGCGCGCGTGATCGGCGTGCCCGGCCACACCCCGGGCGGCATCGCGCTCTATCTGCCGGAGGCTGATGCGCTGCTCACCGGAGATGTGGTTGCCGAGTTCAACGGTCAGGTGATCTTGGGTGTCTTCAACACCGACCGTGCTTCCCTCGCCGACTCCGTGGCCAAGCTTGCTGCCACGGGCGCACAGCGTGCCGGGTTCGGCCACGGCGAGCCGATTCTTGAGGACGCCGCGGCCCGAATTGCCTCGGCGGTCGACGTTTTCGCGGCCTGACCCTGCCGAAATCGCATTCCGGCAGAGGAAGTGCGAGTAGAAGCCTGCTGGAATGCCGTTTCGGCGAAAGGGGGCACCCCTACACCCGCCGAGGCGCAGCCAACCGTTCGCGGCGCAGCAGGTCGACCTCCGGCAGCTCCAGGGGCGGCAGCTCACCGACCACCTGTGAGAGCAGATGGTCGGCCAGTTGGGGATTGCGCGCCAGGCACGGCCCGTGCAGATAGGTGGCGACGACGCTGCCTTGCACGGCACCGTCGTAGCCGTCGCCCAGGCGGTTGCCCGCACCTTTGGTGACCGCGGCCAGCGGCCTGGCGTCGGGTCCCAGAACCGTTCCGCCACGGTGGTTTTCGAAGCCCGTCAACGGCTGCGACAGCCCATCCAACAGTGGGCGCGAGGCCACCTCGCCGATGGTGCGGGCTTCCTGCGGCGACGTGGTGACATCGAGCAGCCCGACGCCCTCCACCCGCTCACCCGCCGAGGTTTCATACCAATGACCCAACACCTGGATCGCCGCGCAGATCGCCAGGACCGGTGCCCCGCGCGAAACCGCCTGCTGCAGGCCGGGATACCGGATCAGGTGCTTGGTGGCCAGCCGCTGGGCGTAGTCCTCGGCTCCGCCGAGGGTGTACAGATCCAGGGAGTCGGGCACTGGATCGTCCAGCGTGATCTCCACGATCTCGGCGTCGATGCCACGCAGCCGCAACCGTTGCCGCAGCACCACCGCATTGCCGCTGTCGCCGTAGGTGCCCATCACGTCGGGCAGCACGAGCCCGATCTGCACTGGGGCCTTACTGCTCCTCGCGTGCGCGCCACTCATGAGATCCGCCGATTCAGTTGCAGGAACGCGGTGTAGTTGGCGATCACCTCGACATGCCCGGGCGGGCAGGAGTCGATCGCGGCGACGGTGTCGTGCACCAGTGAGTGTTCGACGCCTGCGTACCCGAGCCGCACGGCCAGGTCGGTGCCGCGCTCACCGGCGGCCACCACGACAGTGTCCTCAAAGTGTTCGAACCGAACGTCCCACAGCCAAGAGAGGTCCTCCCCGTCGGGCACCTGTCCGTTGACGGAGATGACGACGCCGGCCGCCTGCTTGTCCACCATCGACAGCGCCTCCTGCCACCCGGCCGGGTTCTTGGCCAGCAGGATCCGGGCGGTGTGCGAGCCGACCTGCACGGTGCGGTACCGCCCGGCGACCTCGTCGACGCCCGAGACCGCGGCCACCGCGGCTGTCGGGTCCGCACCGAGGGCCACGGCAGCCGCGACGGCCTGGGTGGCGTTACCGCGGTTGACGGCGCCGGGAAGGGCCAGCGTCATCGGGAGGACGAGACCGTCGGGCCCGTAGATGTGGGTGTCGTCGAACCACCACTGCGGGCTGGGGCGTTTGAAGTCGCTCCCGGTCGAGCGCCAGTCCCGCCCGTCACGCACGATGATCTCGCCGGACCGCGGGCAGCTCACCGAGTCACCGGACCAACTGCCGCCGGCGGCCACCCACACCACGTTGGGGCTGTCGTAGGCCGCGGAGGTCATCAGCACGTCGTCGCAGTTGGCCACGATCACCGCGTCGCGGTGCCGCGCCAGGCCGCCGCGCAGGGTGCGTTCGATGTGGTTGATCTCACCGACCCGGTCGAGCTGGTCCCGGGACAGATTCAGCAGAACGATCACCGAGGGGTCCACGGCATCGGACACGTGCGGGACGTGCATCTCGTCGACTTCCAGGGCGGCCAGCTCGGCGTCGCGTGCCGAGGCCAGCGCCGCCACCAGGCCGGCATCCATGTTGGCGCCCTCGGAGTTACTGGCCACGGGTCCGAGCGTCGCCAGGGCGGCCGCGGTCATCCGGGTGGTGGTCGATTTGCCGTTCGTGCCGGTCACGACGACGCTGCGGCGGCCCTGGCCGAGCTGGCTCAGGATCGAACGGTCCAGTGTCATGGCGACCAGTCCGCCGATCATCGCGCCTGCACCGCGGCCGGTGACCCGCGACGCCCAGCGTGCGGTTGCTCCGGCGGCCAGAGCGGCGCGCCCACGGATGGTCAGCATTCCGGCGATTTTAGGGGCACGACACGCTGCCGCGCCGCCCGACTCTGTCGGGCCTGCGTGCCATCCTGGCGAATATGAGCAGCGCGTGGGGCAGGCCGGCGGAGGAGCCGGGAGCGGGCTGGGCGGTCGTCGACGTGGAGACCACCGGGTTCCGGCCCGGGCAGGCGCGCATCGTCAGCGTCGCCGCACTGGCGGTCGGGGACGACGGAAATGTCGAGCGCAGTGTCGCGTCCCTGCTGAATCCCGGGGTGGATCCCGGGCCCACCCATGTGCACGGGCTGACCTCCGAGATGCTGGAGGGCCAACCCACCTTCGGTGACGTCGTCGACGAACTCAGTGATGTCCTGCGGGGACGCACGCTGGTGGCGCACAACGTGGGCTTCGACTACAGCTTCCTGACGGCCGAGGCCGAGCTGGTCGGGGCTGAGCTACCGGTCGACAGCGTGATGTGCACGGTCGAGCTGGCGCGTCGGCTGGCGTTGGGTACCGAGAATCTGCGGTTGGAGACGTTGGCGGCACACTGGGGCGTGAGCCAGATGCGGCCGCATGACGCGCTGGACGACGCGTTGGTGCTGGCACAGATCCTCAAACCGACGCTCGCGCGGGCGCGCGACCGCAAGGTCTGGCTGCCGCTGCGGGAGGTGAGTCGACGCCGCTGGCCCAACGGCCACGTCACCCACGAAGAACTGCGGCCGTTGAAGATGCTGGCCTCGCGGCTGCCGTGCGAGTACGCCAACCCAGGTGTCTTCGTGCCGGGGCGGCCGCTGGTGCAGGGCATGCGGGTGGCGCTGTCGACGGAAGTGGTGCGCACCCACGAGGAGCTCGTCGAGCGCATCCTGCACGCCGGGCTGTCCTACACCGATCTGGTGGATCAGCAGACCTCACTGGTGATCTGCAACGAGACCGCACCCAGCCAGGGCAAGGGGTACCAGGCTGTCGAGCTGGGGGTGCCGCTACTCGACGACGAGTCGTTCATGGGACTGCTGACCCATGTCGTCGGTGGCGCCGATATCGAGGAGTTCTGCGACACCCCCGCAGAGAGCGATCAGTACACGCTGTTCTGACTCAGCTCGGATTTCAGCTCAGTGCCTTGGCCTTCAGTCCGTCGAACTCTGCCTGGGTGATCGTGCCGGAATCCAGCAGAGCCTTGGCGTCGGCGATCTCTTGCGCCGGTGACCGGCCTGCCGCCTGCTTGATGTAGGCGTCGGTCTCCTGCTTGGCCGCCAGCGCGGCCGCCTGGGCGCGTTCCGACATGCCCTTGCCGCGGGCGATCAGGTAGATCAGCGCCGTGAGCCACGGGAACACGATCAGGAAGACCACCCACACGGCCTTCACCCAGCCGGAGGTCTTGTGATCACGCCAGAACAGGTCCGTGAGGATCTGGAACAGGACCAGCAGGTACGCGATCCAGGCGAAGATGATCAGGAAATGCCACAGGAAATCCCACGTTGAGCCCCAGTCCATGGAGCGCTCCTTGCCTTCGACGTCAGGCGTAGTGATCTACGCCGACGTCAGCTAAGCACGCGCGGCGCGGTTGACAGCAGACACAACTGCTCGAAGTGATGCAGTTGTGATCGAAGTCGCGATGCCGACGCCCCAGACGGTCCTACCGCCGATCGACGCCTCGACATAGGCCGCGGCCTGGGCCTCTTCGCCGGACGACATGGCGTGCTCGGAGTAGTCCAGCACGTTGATGTCGTAGCCGATGGCGCCGAGGGCGTCGACGAAAGCCGCCAGCGGGCCGTTGCCGGCACCGACGATTTCGCGCTCGACGCCGTCGATCTTGACGATCGCGGTGATGGTGTCGGTACCACCGTCCACCTCGGAGGCCACCACCTTCTGGCGGATGCGCTCCAACGGGGTAATCGGGGCCAGGTACTCCTCGGAGAACGCGTCCCAGATCGCCTTGGGCGAGACCTCGCCACCCTCACCGTCGGTGATCTGCTGGATGGCCTTCGAGAACTCCATCTGCAGCCGCCGCGGCAGGGCCAGGCCGTGGTCGGCCTTCATGATGTAGGCCACGCCGCCCTTGCCGGACTGTGAGTTCACCCGGATCACGGCCTCGTAGGTGCGGCCGACGTCCTTGGGGTCGATCGGCAGGTAGGGGACCTGCCACAGGAGATCATCAACATCGACGTCAGCCTTGTCGGCATCGAACTTCATCTGGTCCAGGCCCTTGTTGATGGCGTCCTGGTGGCTGCCGGAGAAGGCGGTGTAGACCAGGTCACCGCCGTAGGGATGCCGCTCGTGCACCGGCAGCTGGTTGCAGTACTCGACCGTGCGCCGGATCTCATCGATGTTGGAGAAGTCGATCTGCGGGTCGACCCCGCGGCTGAACATGTTCAGCCCCAGCGTCACCAGGCAGACATTGCCGGTGCGCTCACCGTTGCCGAACAGGCAGCCCTCGATCCGGTCGGCACCGGCCTGGTAGCCCAATTCGGCTGCGGCAACACCGGTTCCGCGATCGTTGTGCGGGTGCAGGCTCAGGATGATCGAGTCGCGCGGGGTCAGGTGCCTGCTCATCCACTCGATCGAGTCGGCGTAGACGTTCGGGGTGGCCATCTCGACGGTGGCGGGCAGGTTGACGATCAGCGGCCACTCGGGGGTGGGCTTGACGATGTCTGCGACGGCGTTGCATACCTCGACGGCGTACTCCAGCTCGGTGCCGGTGTAGGACTCGGGGGAGTACTCGAAGCGCCACCGGGTCTGCGGGTACTTCTTGGCTTCCTCGACGCACATCTGCGCGCCGTCGGTGGCGATCTTCTTCACGGCCTCGCGGTCGGCCCGGAACACCACGCGGCGCTGCAGGATGGACGTCGAGTTGTAGAAGTGCACGATCGCCTGGGGAGCTCCCGCGCAGGCCTCGAACGTCCGCTCGATCAGCTCGGGCCGGCACTGGGTCAGCACCTGGATGGTGACGTCGTCCGGGATGGCGCCGTCCTCGATGATCTCGCGGACGAAGTCGTAGTCGGTCTGGCTGGCAGAGGGGAAGCCGACCTCGATCTCCTTGTAGCCCATCCGTACCAGCAGGTCGAACATGCGGCGCTTGCGCGCGGGGCTCATGGGGTCGATCAGGGCCTGGTTACCGTCGCGCAGGTCCACTGCGCACCACTGAGGCGCGGTGTCGATGACGCGGTCCGGCCAGGTGCGGTCGAACGGAACGCCTTGGCCGAACGCCGGGCTGCCGCCCGGCACCTCGTCGGCGAAGCTGCGATAGCGGCTGACCGGCATGGCGGAGCCGCGCTGGGTGTTCCAGACGGGCTGATCGGGGTTGCCGGGGCCGGACGGTGTGGTGATGGTGCGGGCGGACGTGTAGGCGTCTGGGCTGGTCATGATGTTTGCTCCGGGAGATCAGGGGGACTCGACCGGCGCATCGCAAAAAACCCGCGACGGGAAGCCGGTCTGGTCAGACCCCGTCGCGGCGTCCGAGAAGGAGCACCCGCTGCACGTCGTTCACTGTACGCCCGGGGGCCTGGTTGGCCAAAATGTCGCTAGATGCCGGTCCGTGGCGTCAGCGCGCACTGCCGGAACGGCCGTTGCCGATCTTCACCGTGGGTTTGGCGGTGCCGGCGCTGCGCCGGGACCCGCTCGTCGCGCTCGTGTTGGCGGAGCCCTTGCTCGGCACCGATGAGCCCGACCGGGGTGTCGATGAACCGGTGTCGCGGCCATCGTCTCGACGCGCGGTCTTGTCCGGTGTGGCGGTGGCGGTTTCAGTCGAGCCGCCAGCCGATGCAGCGGTGCCGTCGACCGCGCGAACGGCGACGCTCGGCGAACGCGGCGCGGTGAGCGGCGGGAGGCTCACCGGAGCCACGCCGGCGGCGTAGGCCGCCGCCCAGCCCAGCACGTTGGCGACGTAGGGCATCGAGTGGTTGTAGCGCAGCACCGCGCTTGTCAGCTGCGTCTGGTTGCGCAGGTCCGCACCGTCGCTGCAGAGGTAGCGGGCCGCGGCCAGGGTGGCATCGAAGAGGTTGTGCGGATCGGCCCGGCCGTCGCCGTCGCCGTCGGCCCCGTGCAGCAGCCACGTGCTCGGCAGGAACTGCATGGGCCCCAGCGCGCGGGCGTAGCGCGTGCCGCCGCCAAAGCTGCCGGCGACGATGATCTCGTTGCCCGGCAGTGAGCCGTCGAGGGCGGGGCCATAGATGGGACTGACGGGGTCACCGCGTTCGTCGGCGGCGCCGCCGAACGCATGCGTGGACTCGACGTACCCGATCCCGGCGAGCAGGTTCCAGGTCACACCGCAGTCGGGTTGGCTTTGCGCCATCATGGCGTCTGCGTTCTGGTAGGCCGCCAGTGCGATCGCGGGGATGTGCACCCCGCCCGGTGCCCGAACCTCCGGGGGTGGCGGTGACCCCGTCGTGGCCGGCGCCGCGGGAGTCGGACGCGCAGACGGCAGCGCCGCCCAGGGTTGGCCGGCGAGGTCGGGCAACGGTAGGACCGCGGCCACCGGCCGTACCCGGTTCTCCTGTATCAGGCCGACCAGGCTGGGCGCGACGGCGATCGCGCTGGTCAACGCCATCCGAACGATCACGGCGAGGCCGGTGGATGCGTCGCGGACCGCTTGACGGGCACGGTGGCGCATGGAACCACAGTGACACCCGCGTGGCTGCCTGCCAACTCCGACACGTCCCCCGATCGGGGGAACGCATCTTCACCAGGTTGATCGCCTGATTGCCGGACAGACCAGGGGCCGTCCGGATCGCATTCTTGTCTCAGAGGCCGAACAGGCCGCAGAAGAAACCGAAATACTCACTGAGACAGAAGGATTCACGATCATGACGAAGTTCACCAAGGCTCTGGCACTGCCCATCCTGTCCGCTGGCGTCTTCGGCGCCGTCGCGCTCGGTCTGGCCGGTACTGCCGCTGCGCAGACGCCGCAGGGCTCGGGCAACCTGTACAGCCCGGACACCTACGCCACCCCGGCCCCCGGCATGAAGCCCGGCTGGCACAACCACCACGGCCCGCAGCGGATCACCAGCATCTACGAGTGAGCGGGGGGATGACTCACACCTGCGAATCGGGGAAGGCGATCACCGACAGGAACCGGATCGGCAGTTCGATCAGGTCAACCGGTCCGTGAGCGCCTTCCCCGTCGATCTGCAGGGAGTCACCCGGCTGCAGCCGGTAGACCGAGCGGCTGTGGCTGTAGTCCATGACGCCTTCGAGCATGTAGATGAACTCGGTGCCGGGATGCTGGAACAGTGGGTAGGTCTGGCTCTTCTCGGTCAGCGTGACGTGCAGGCATTCCAGCCGCTTGTGCTCCCCGCGTAGCGAGCTGAGCAGTTGATATTCGTGACCCTGTTTGGTGCCGTTGCGTACGATCTCCGGCCCCGTGCCCGCTTTGACGAAGGCCGCCGGGCGTTCGACGTCGGCCCCGCGGAACAGGCTGGTCACCGGAACGTCGAGGCCCTTGGCCAACAGCGCCAGGGTGGACAGGCTGCAGGAGGTCTGGGCGTTCTCGATCTTGGACAGCATCGCTTTGGAGATACCCACTCGCGCGGCCATGTCGGCGACGGTGAGCCCGTGTTGCTGCCGGAGTTGCCGCACGTTGCGCCCGATCGCCGCCTCGAACTCGAGCTCTTCGACCGAGGCGTGGGGATCGCGTTCGCGGGCCGTGCCGGCGTTACGGAGCAGGTCGCTCACTGCACTCCCGTCTAACGCATCTCCCCGGCACCGACGTACGGATACCGGCTCTTGAGCAAATTGTCCTCTGCGAACCGGGTGAGCCGGAAATCCGACTCGGGTATCCGCGGGTCGCAGCTGTGCCCCTCGGTCACCAGATCGGCGACCAGCTTGCCGACCGCCGGTGCGATCTTGAAGCCGTGCCCGCTGAATCCGGCCGCCACCAGCAGGCCGTCGATTCCGGTCGGGGAGATGACCGGGTTCCAGTCCGGGGTGACGTCGTAGCAGCCGGCGTAGCTACCGCTGATCGCCGCGTCTCCGAAGCCCGGGAACCGGGTGCCGACCTTGTCGACGGTCAGGTCGACGAAATCGTCAGTGGCCCGGTTCAGGTAACCGTCCGGGTCGGCGGGTTCCAGTTCGGCCAGATCGGAGTTTCCGAACAGCAACTCGCCGTTGGGCTCGGGCCGGATGTATTGCAGCGAGACCAGGTCGGAGAAGACGGGCACGGGGCCGGTGTCCACCCCGGGTTTGATCATCACGATCTGTTCGCGGTGCACGCGGATCGGCACGTCGACGCCATAGGGCGCCAGGAACGGCCCGGTCCACACGCCGGTGGCGACGACGACGGTGCCCGCCGTAACCCGGGTTCCGTCGGCCAGTTCGACGCCGGTGATCCTCCCACCGTCGATCACCAGCGCGGTCACGTTGGCGCCCTGCATGATTCGCACCCCGGCGGCCCTGGCTGACACCGCAAACGCCTGCGCGGTCTGGTAGGCGTCGCCGTACCCGCCGCGAGCCTCCCAGCCGAAGGCCGCGAACGGTTCCAGATCGGCCCACGGCCACAGCTTGGCCACCTCGGCGGCGTCGATCTCCTCGGTCTGCACCCCGACCTCACGTTGGGCGGCCAGACTCTTGCGCAGGTTGTCGACGTTGGGTTCACCGACACCGACGACATAGCCGGTCTGCCGGAACCCGATGTCGGTGCCGAAGATCTGCTCGGCGTTCTCGAACACCTCGAGACCGACGGTCGCCATCGCGGCCAGCGAGCTGACCCCGTAGTGGCAGCGCACGATCCCGCTGGATTTACCGGTCATCCCGGAGCCGACGGTATTGCGCTCCAGCACAGTCACATCGGTGACGCCGCGCTGACTCAGGGCCCACGCGGCCGCGGCCCCTTCCAGTCCGCCGCCGACGATGACGACATCCGCGGTGTTCACTGGCCCGGGATCCAGTTCGTGCCGGCCAGCGGCACCCTGGCCATGGCCGCCGCCTCGATGGTCACCGCGACCAGGTCTTCTGGTTCCAGATGACACACGTGGGCCTTGCCGCAGGCTCGAGCGATGGTCTGGGCCTCCATGGTCAGCACGCGCAGGTATTTGGCCAGCCGGCGGCCGCCCTCGACCGGGTCGAACCGGGCCGCCAGTTCCGGGTCCTGAGTCGTGATGCCGGCCGGATCGCGTCCGTCCTGAAAGTCGTCGTAGTAACCGGCTGCGCTGCCGAGCTTCTCGTACTCGGCGGCGTAGCGGGGGTGATTGTCGCCGAGTGCGATCAACGCGGCGGTGCCGATTGCGACGGCATCGGCACCCAGCGCGAGGGCTTTGGCCACGTCGGCGCCCGAGCGGATGCCGCCACTCACGATCAGTTGCACTTGCCTGTGGACGCCGAGCTCCTGCAGTGCCTGAACGGCTTGCGGCACTGCGGCCAAAGTCGGGATACCCACGTGCTCGATGAACACCTCCTGGGTGGCGGCCGTGCCGCCCTGCATCCCGTCGACCACCACCACGTCGGCCCCGGCGTGCACGGCGAGCTTCACGTCGTAGTAGGTGCGGGTGGCCCCGACCTTGACGTAGATCGGCTTTTCCCAGTCGGTGATCTCCCGCAGCTCGTTGATCTTGATGGTCAGGTCGTCCGGTCCGGTCCAGTCCGGGTGCCGGCAGGCGCTGCGCTGGTCGATGCCCTCGGGCAGGGTGCGCATCTGGGCCACCCGCGGGGAGATCTTCTGCCCCAACAGCATTCCGCCGCCGCCGGGCTTGGCGCCCTGGCCGAGCACGACCTCGATGGCATCGGCCTTGCGCAGGTCGTCGGGGTTCATCCCGTAGCGCGAGGGCAGGTACTGGTACACCAGGTGCTTGCTCTGCCCGCGCTCCTCGGGTGTCATGCCGCCGTCGCCGGTGGTGGTCGAGGTGCCGGCCTCACTGGCCCCGCGGCCCAGGGCCTCCTTGGCCGGGCCAGACAGTGCGCCGAAGCTCATGCCTGCGATGGTGACCGGGATATCCAGGTGCAGTGGGTGTTTGGCGTGCCGGTCACCGAGCACCACGTCGGTGCCGCAGCGTTCCCGGTAGCCCTCCAGCGGGTAGCGCGACATGGATGCGCCCAGGAACAGCAGGTCGTCGAAGTGGGGCAGGCGGCGTTTGGCGCCCCAGCCGCGGATGTCGTAGATCCCGGTTTCGGCGGCTCGCTGGATGTCGGCGATGGTGGATCGATCGAAGGTGGCGGATTCGCGCATCAGTACTCACTCGAATTGTCGACGTGGAAGTGGTAGAGGTTTCGGGCGGAGCCGTAGCGGGTGTAGGTCGCGGTGTCGTCATTGCTGAAGCCACTGGCGGCCAACAACTCTGCGAGCTCGGCGTGGTGCTCGGGCCGCATCGGTTTGGCCACGCAGTCCGCGCCCAGCGAGGCCACTTCGCCGCGGACGTAGATGCGGGCCTCGTAGATGGAGTCGCCCAGCGCCTCCCCGGCGTCGCCGCGTACGACCAGGCGTCCGGCCTGGGCCATGAACGCGCTCATGTGCCCGATGCTGCCGCCCACCACGATGTCGACGCCCTTCATCGAGATGCCGCACCGTGCGGCTGCGTCTCCCTCGATGACCAGCAGGCCGCCGTGTGCCGTGGCACCCGCGGACTGTGAGGCGTTTCCGGTGACCCGCACGGTGCCGCTCATCATGTTCTCGGCGACGCCGGTCCCCGCGTTGCCGTTGATGGTGACCTCGGCGAGTTGGTTCATCCCGGCGGCGTAGTAGCCGACGTGGCCTTCGACGGTCACCCGCACCGGCGCGTTGAGGCCGACGGCGACGTTGTGGGCACCGTCGGGATGCGCGATGACGTGGTCACCTTCGACATCTGGCTGATGCAGTGCGGCATTCACCTCACGCAACGGCGTTGTGCGCAGGTCATATCCAACTAGCGTCTCCATGCGTAGACCACCTCCGGTTCCGGTTCCCAAATACGTGCCTGCTCGACGCCGGGCAGCCCGGCCAGCGCCCGGTACTCACTGGCCATGGCCACCCAGTCGGCTGTCTCGGCGATCACCGCGGGCTTGCAGGCGATGGCGTCGCGCACCACCGCGAACGAGTCGTGATCGGAGACAAGCAGGGTGTAGAAGCCATCAAATGTGGCGCAGAGCTCCTTGAGCGCGGTGGCCACGTCGCGGCCCGCGGCCAGCTGTTCGGCCACGAACCGGGCGCCCACCTCGGTGTCGTTCTCGCTGTCGAACATCACCCCCGCCCGGCGCAGCTCGCGGCGGATGGTGGCGTGATTGGCGAAAGATCCGTTGTGCACCAGGCACTGGCCGGGGCCGACCGTGTAGGGATGGCAGCCCGACGGTGTCACCGCCGACTCGGTGGCCATCCGCGTGTGCCCGACGCCCTGCCAACCCTGGGCCTTGGCCAAGCCCCAGGCATCGGTGAGCGCGCGGGGATGGCCGACCCCTTTGAGGACCGCCAGATCGGCGCCGAACCCCGAGATCAGTGCAGTCGGGTAGGCCGTCCGCACCAGGTCCAGCAGCTCTTCGGAATCCATGTCGGCCGACAGCAGGTACGTCGAATCCACCTGCACCACATCGACATCCGGACCCAGATCGGGCCGCTCCACGACATCGGTCACCGACACGCAGCCCTGCCCGTACGGTGACCACTCCGGGTCCCCGTAGACCGCGATCCCCGCCGAGTCGGCACCGCGGTCCGACATCTCGCCGAGCATGGCGGCGAGCAGCTCACCCAGCCTCGGATACAGCTCCGGTGTGCGTAGGTGTAGCCCCACGATCCCGCACATGTGTTGTCTCCCTTTCTAGAAGGCCGTCAGGTATTGGTCGATCTCCCACGGTGTGACGGTGCCGTGGTAGGCGAAGAACTCCTCGCGTTTGACGTCGGCGAAGTAGGAAGCAACGCCGTCGCCCGCGACGTCGAGCACCCCGGTGACGATCGGATCGGTCTCAAGTGATTCGACCGCGTGCAGCAGCGTGGGCGGCAGTGCGGCCGGTCCCTGGGCGCCCACGGCTCCTGGATCGAGGCTGCGTTTGACGCCGTCGAGCCCGGCGCCCAGTGCCGCGGCGATCGCGAGGTACGGATTGGCCGAGCCGTCGCCACCGCGCAACTCGATGCGCTGACTGTCGGGTACCCGGATGTAGTGGGTGCGGTCGTTGCCGCCGTAGCTGGGTTTGCGCGGGGCCCACGAGGCACCCGACGCGGTCGAGGTCGCGCCGGTCCGCTTGTAGGAGTTGACCGTTGGGGCGACGACGGACTGCAGCGCGCAGGCGTGGTCGAGGATGCCGCCGATGAATGCGTACGCCGTCTCGGACAGACCCAGGCCCCGCTCGTCGGCGTCGGCAGGGAAGGCCGGGGTACCGCCGCTGGTCAGCGACAGGTGCAGATGCAGGCCGCTGCCGGTGCGGTCGCTGAACGGCTTGGGCATGAAGGTGGCCACCATGTCGCGTTCGGCGGCGATCATCGACAGCAGGTAGCGCAGCGTGATCACCCGGTCGGCGGTGGTCAGCGCGTCGGAGAACTCGAAGTTCTGCTCGAACTGCCCGTTGCCGTCCTCGTGGTCGTTGGCGTAGTTGGACCAGCCGAGGGTGTTCATCGCCGTCGAGATGGAAGTGAGGTGCTCGTACATGCGGGTGACGCCACGCGCGTCGTAACAGGGCTGGGCGGCGGTGTCGGCGGCGTCAGCGGTGGCCAGGACGCCATCGGCATTGCGCCGCAACAGGAAGTACTCGACCTCGGCGCCCACCCAGGGTTCGAACCCGGCGTCGGCGGCACGCTGGATCAGGCCCTTCAGGATCACCCGCGGTGCATACGGCCACGGTGCACCCCCAACGTGAGGGTCGCAGTGCACGAGAGCCAGGCCCTCCTTGATGAACGGGATCGGGGTGAAGGAGGCTGGGTCGGGGATGGCCACGAGGTCCGGGTCCTTGGGTTCCTGGCCCATCGCGCCGACGGCATAGCCGGCGAAGCCGACGCCGTCGGTGGCCAGAAGTTCGACCGATTCGACGGGAACCAGTTTGGCGCAGGGCTTTCCGCGAAGGTCTACGAACAGCGCGAGGATGAACTTGGTGCCGGACTGTTCGGCGAGGGTGGCGAGATCGGAGGGCATAGCACCAGCACTTTCGTCTCTTGTTGAGAATCAAAGTATCACGGTAGGAAACTTCGGCAAGTCGAGGAAACCCCGGTCACCGGCTGCCGCGGATGCGGGTCCTCGGCAGCCGGGCCGGGGATCATCTTCTCTGTCAGGCGAATTCGAGCTCGTAGGCCGAATCCCGGTGGAATGTGGTGTCGATACCCTTCTCCTCTTCCTCGGACGAGATGCGGATTCCGATGGTCTTCTTCAGGACGAACGCGATGGCGAAGGCAACCGCGAACGAGTAGGCCATCACCGCACCGGCTGCAACCGCCTGCTTCCAGAGCTGGTCGAATCCGCCGCCGTAGAACAGGCCGTTGGTGGCATTGGGCATGCCCTCGCTGGCGAAGAAGCCGATCAGCAGAGTGCCGACCACGCCACCGACCAGGTGCACGCCGACCACGTCGAGCGAGTCGTCGTAGCCCAGCTTCTCCTTGAAGCCGACGGCGTAGACGCAGATCGCCCCGGCGATGCCGCCGACGAAGATCGCACCGATCGGGGTGACCGCACCGCAGGCCGGGGTGATGGCCACCAGGCCGGTAATCGCGCCCGAGGCGGCGCCCACGCCGGTGACGTGGCCGTCCTTGAGTTTCTCGACGCCGATCCAGGCCAACACGGCCGCGCAGGTGGCGACGAAAGTGGTCACCATGACGATTGCCGCGGAATTGCCTGCGGCCAGGGCGGATCCGCCATTGAAGGCATACCAGCCGGCCCACAGCATGCCCGCGCCGAGCAGGGTCAGCGGAACGTTGTGCGGCTTGCGCAGCTGGCCGAACATGGCTGACTTGCCGAGCACAATGGCCACGGCCAGGGCGGCCGCGCCGGCGTTGATGTGCACGGCGGTGCCGCCGGCGAAGTCGATGGCATGCAGCTTGTTGGCGATCCAGCCGCCGACCGAGTTCTCGGTGACGACACCGTCGAAGGCGAAAACCCAGTGTGCGACCGGGAAGTACACCAGCACCGCCCAGGCGGCGGCGAAGATCATCCAGGCGCCGAACTTCATCCGATCGGCGACCGCACCCGAGATCAGCGCCACGGTGATGGCCGCGAACAGGGCCTGGAAGATGGAGAACAAGCTGACCGGGAGCCCCGCGACCGTCGTCATCGGCTCCATGAGGTCCTTCATGCCGGCGAATTCGGTGAAGCTGCCGACGAATCCGCCGTAGGACGTGCCGAAGACCATCGAGAATCCGAACAGCACCCACAGCACGCCCACGAGGGCCACCGCGCCGAACGTCATCATCATCATGTTGGTCGAGCTCTTCACCGAGACCATGCCGCCGTAGAACAGGGCAAGGCCGGGGATCATCAGCGTGAGGCCGATGATGCAACACAGCATGAACGCCGTGGTTCCTGTATCCATCAACATCTCCTGGGGGGTGGCGGCCCGGTCGGGCCGATCACTGGGAGTTGACGACGTTTCTGTTACGTGGACCGACTTGTTGTGTTGCGACGACGTAAAGCTGAGTACCGGACGGCCGTGAGGACCTCGTTACGGAACGTTCATCGACAGAAATGCCAGGGAAACCCGTATACCCGACGGTATACAGCCATGGATACAGCGCTCGCCGAACAGCATTCGGCGCTTGGTGAGGAGTACGAGAACCAGCCCGTCCCACTGACCGCCCGCAAGTCACTGTTCGCGGTGTCCGCGGTGTGGGTCGGCTTCCCGATGATCATGACCTCGGCCGTCTTCGCGGGCATCGTCGTCTACAACCTCGGCTTCGTCATGGGCATGGGCGCCATCGTGGTCGGTGACCTGATCCTGATGGGCTATGTCGGCACGTTGAGCTACCTGGCCGGCCGATCCGGCAAGAATTTCGCGCTCACCGCAGCGGACACCTTCGGGGCCAAGGGTTTCCGCATTGTCTCGGCCTTCCTGTCGGCATTGGTGATCGGCTGGTTCGCCTTCCAGACCGGCATGGTCGGATCCACGCTCAACCTCTCGATGGGATGGAGCGCGCCGTGGATCACCCTGTTGGCCGGGGTGCTGTTCGTCGCGCTGACCTTCGTCGGGATCCGGGCGATCTCCTGGATCGGGGTGGTGGCGTCGGTCCTGTTCATCCCGCTCGGAGTGGTGGCCGTGGTGTTGGCGGCGGCCGATCACGGTATCGGCTCCGCGTTGTCCTACGGCGGCGGCGCCGGCGTGAGCGCCTTCGGCTTCGGCGTCGCGGTGACCATGGTGTTCGCCTGCTTCGCCGACTCGGGGACCATGACCGCTGACTTCACCCGGTGGGCCCGCAACGGCAGAGAAGGCGCGTTGGCGGCATTCTCCGCGTTTCCGGTCGCCTATCTCATCGCTCAGCTGGCCGGCGCGCTCGTGGTCGCACTGGGCGCCGCTGCCGCACCCGGTACGGCGGGCGGTGACTTCCTGCATGTCCTGGTCGGCGCCGGGGGAGTCCTGGTGCCGTTGGCGATCGTCTTCGTCTTCGTCAACCTCGGCAGCGTGTGTGCGCACTGCCTCTACAACGGTGCGGTCGGGTTCGGCAACATCACCGGAAAGACCATGCGTCAGTTGACGATCGTGCTGGGTGTGGTGGGAACTGTCGCCGCCGTCGCAGGCATCTGGTCATACTTCGCGACGTGGCTGAACATCCTCGCGGTGCTGGTGCCCCCGATAGGCATCGTGTTGATCCTCGAGCAGCTGGTGTTCGCCCGCCGTCGGGCCACGGCGGCGATTGCCTGGAAACCGTTCGCGGCGTGGGGAATCGGAGCCGGAGGCGCGCTGCTGACGCACTTCTACGCCCCGCAACTGTCCGACGCGGTGGTGGCGATGGTGGTCGGTGGACTGGCCTTCACCGCGTTGGCGTACCTGCCGGTCCGCGCTGTGCAACCGGCCCTCGTGGGAGAAACCGCATGATCACGATCGAGGCCAACCCCTACGTCTGGCCGTATGACGGTGACATTCCCGCCGGCCGCACCGCGTTGATCAACATCGACTGGCAGGTCGACTTCTGCGGTGAGGGCGGCTATGTCGACAGCATGGGCTATGACCTGTCCCTGGTCCGTACCCCGCTCGGTCCTGCGCAGGGGGTGCTCGCCGCGGCCCGGGCGGCCGGATTGTTCATAATTCACACCCGCGAGGGCCACCGCCCAGACCTGTCGGACCTGCCCGCCAACAAACGGTGGCGGTCGGCGCAGATCGGCGCCGAGATCGGATCGACCGGACCGTGCGGCCGGATCCTCACCCGGGGCGAGCCGGGTTGGCAGTTGGTACCCGAGATGGCTGCTCTGCCAGGAGAACCCGTCATCGACAAGCCTGGCAAGGGCAGCTTCTACGCGACCGATCTGGACCTGGTGCTACGCACCCGCGGCATCACGCACCTCATCTTGACGGGCATCACCACCGACGTGTGCGTGCACACCACCATGCGTGACGCCAACGACCGCGGCTACGAGTGCCTGGTCGTATCGGATGCCACCGGGGCGACCGACTACGCCAATCACGTTGCGGCGCTGGACATGATCACCATGCAGGGCGGGGTGTTCGGGGCGCACGCCACGAGCATCGACGTGGTGGCCGCGCTCAAGGAGCTGCAATGACCGGCACCCGGGTCGAGCAGCCGGTATCGCTGCGTGACCGGGTCTATGTGGACCTGGGTAAGAAGCTCATGGTCGGCGAGATCGATCACCGCACCCGGCTCGTCGAGACCCAATTGTGCGAGGCGCTCGACGTCAGCCGGACCCCGCTGAGAGAGGCGCTGGTGCGGCTGCACTCCGACGGCCTGCTTGAGCGACGCGCGGACGGGTACTACCCGGTGGCCCTCGACATCGCCGGTGTCCGGGACCTCTACGAGCTGCGCGTCACGATCGAACTGCGCGGCATCGCACGAATTCTGGAAACCGACGAACTGCAGTACGAGAAAGACCGGCTGGCCGCACTACGTGCCGAATGGGCAGAACTGAAAGCCAGCCCGCCCCCGCCGGAGGCGGACATGGTGCTGCTGGACGAGGGGTTCCACATCGCGTTGTGCACCGCGTCGGGCAACGCGGCGATGGTGGCTGCGCTCGACAACGTCAACCGGCGGATCCGGCTGATCCGGATGTACGACTTCGTCACCGAGGAGCGAGTGACCGCGACCATCACCGAGCACCTGCAGATCGTCGACCTGCTGCTCGACGACGAGCTCGACGCCGGCCGCATCGCGCTGCACGAACACGTGGGTGCGAGTTTCGAGGTCGTCGAGCGGCGTGCGCTGCGGGCGTTGAGTGCCCGGGCCCTCGGTCAGTCGGTGACGTCGCTGGAGGCGCTCTGGAAGTAGTGGCCGGCTACTTCTCGCCTGTTCCCGGCAGGGTCCTTTCCCGTACATTCGGGGTACCCAGCCGCCAGGCCAACCAGGGCAGTGCTGCGTCGAATGCCGCACTGGCCGCCTGGAAATCGTGTCCACCCTTGTAGCCCACCACCGAGCATTCGACGTTGTAACCGCTCAGCAGGGCGCACAGCTTGTTGGCGTTGGAGGCGTGCTCTTCGGAGAACGTGTCCCAGCCGGCTATCGCCTCTTCGGACGGGGGCGTGGTGGTGCCGTCACGGTGGACGGTCGGCGTGCTTTCGCCGACACCGAGCCATGCCGCCATGGCGTCGTACGGGCCGTGCCGGGTGACCACGGTCTTGGGGTCGAATGCCTCCCAGGCCGCCCGGTCGCCACCGAAGAGCCGTGCGATGGTCTGGTCCTTGGTGCCCGCATTCGGGCCGAGTGTGCCGTCCAGCCAGACGAAGGCGCTGAACATCTCGGGATTGCGCACCGCGGTGTTCAGGGCGCACGTCGCGCCTGAAGACCACCCGGCCAGTCCCCAGTTCTGCGCCTTCGGGCTGACGCCGAAACGTGAAATCAGGTAGGGCACGAGGTCTTTGGTCAGGTGGGATGCGGCGTTGCCACGGGTGCCGTCGACGCATTCGGTGTCGTTGCTGAACTTGCCTGCGATGTCGGGGAATACGAAGACCGGAGCATTGCCGTGGTGCAGCGCGGCAAAGTCGTCGAGGGCCTGCAAGGCGCCGGTCGATTGCAGCCAGTCGTTGGGATGGTTGAATTCGCCGCCCATCATGATGACCGCGGGTAGTTGCGGCGGCGGGTTGGTGGCGAACCAGGCCGGCGGGAGGTAGACCACCTCGGTCCGGTGCGCGAAACCCGATGCGTCGGACGGGATGTCCACGCGTACCACCGTGCCGCGCGTAGGTAGCTCACCGGACTCTCGAAGCGCGGCGAGCTGGGATTCGTCGATCCACTGTTCGGGCTCTGTGTGCGTCACCCGGAGCCAGGCCGCCCGGACCGTGGGGAAATAGCCGGTCGCGGTGTTGAGTGCGGCCAGACCACACACCACCGTCAACACCACCGACAGCACCGATACGATTCGGCGCCACCACGCACTGCCCCGCCAACCGGTGACGAGAACCGTCGCGGCGAATCCGAACATCGCCGTCCAGAAAATGGTGCCGAACGAGATGGCATCGGCGGACCAGCCCTGGTGCCGCACGAACAGCCGTGCGGCGGCAGCCAGGCCGACGCCGACCAACACTGCCGCGAGCAGCCATCGCCTCATCCACTCCCGTGGCCGGCCGCGACCGATCGCGACCACGATCGCGACAAGTGCGAGCAGTTGCAGCGTTATCGGGATCAGGCCATTGGTCAGCGACAGGTTCATGTGGACCGGCCCTCTCCGATGTCCTGCGAAAGCTTGTGCAGCAGCGGTCCCTCCAACTCGTCGGCCAATTGCCGCAGCACGGGGCCGTATTCGGGATGGGCCAGCGCGAACGCGAACTGGGCGACCAGATAGTCGGGGGGATTGCCGGTGTCATACCAGTGGCCCTGTATCACCTGGCCGTAGACAGCGTGGTCCTTGGCGTGGGCGTTGATCGCGTCGGTCAGGTAGATCTCGCCGGGCTGGGTCTGCTGGTACCAGCGGTTGGTCTGCTCACGCAACTCGTCGATGATGCCGGGTGTGACGACGTAGCCGCCGATCGCGGCGTAGTCGGAGCGGGCCTCATGTGGCTGCGGCTTCTCGACGATTCCACTGATCCTCAGAAGCCCGCCGTCCAACTCCTCGTCGATGATCGGCACGCCGTATCGACGCGAATTCTCCGGAGCCATCGGCATCAACGCCAGCACCGGGGCTGAGGTCTGTTCGTAGGCCCGGATCAGTTGTTGGGCGCGCGGCACCTCGGCGACGAATACGTCGTCGGGCCACAACACCAGGACCGGCTCGTCACCGAACGAGCGTGAGGCATTGAACACCGGCGTGCCGTTGCCATACGGACCGTGCTGATGGAGATAGGTGATGTGGCCCCGCGCGGACAGCTCGCCGACCTCCGCGACGGCGTCGGCGTAGGCGTCCTTGCCGTCCGCACGCAGCTGATCCACCAGCGTCGTATTGGGCCGAAAATGCTCCTCTATCAAGTTCTTTCCACCGGAGACGACGATCGTGATGTCGGTGATCCCGGAGTTGACCAGCTCGCGCACCGTGTGCTCGATGACCGGCTTGTCGCCGACTGGGAGCATCTCCTTGGGAATGGCCTTGGTCAGCGGCAGGAGACGCGAACCTATTCCCGCGGCGGGGATGACGGCTTTGCGGATGGCCTGTCGTGCCATGTGTTCCTCTCCCGGTGCTCCACCAAAACTAGCCGGTGAGGCCTTCAGCCGAGCGGAATTCCCCAGCGACCACCAAATGCGATCTGGTTCAAAGGCAGCCGTTCCCGGGGCCGACCGTCGCGCTCGGCAATTTCCTCACCCATTTCGGAGTAGTCCCCGAGCGTGCCGACGGCCACCACCGCGATCGGCCGCACCCCGTCCGGAATCTCGAACGCCGCCTGCGCGCCGTCGACGTCGAAGCCGGCCATCGGATGGGCGATCAGTCCGCGGGACACCGCCTCGACGGTGAGCTGTGCGATCGCCGCTCCGGCGTCGACGCAGGCATACCGTGCGGTCCTCTCGTCTTCTCCTTCATCTGCGCACACCAGGATCAGCGCGGAGGCGGCCTGGGCATAGCTGTTGCCGCGTTTGAGCAGGCCGGCCAGTGTGGCGAATGTCTCGTCGCCTCTGATCCCGACCACGAATCGCACCGGTTGACGGTGGCCCCAGCTGGCGGCCCAGCGCGCGGCCTCCAGCAGTGCGGTGAGCTGGTCAGCGGCGATGGCGGCGTCGGGGTCGAAGGCCCGGGGGCTCCAGCGGGCTGCGAGATCGGGGTGGATCGGCACGCTGGTGCTGGCCAGGCGGCTGTTCGGCGTGGCAGGCACGTCAGCCAAGCTACCGGCGGGGGAAATTGATTACCCGTCTCCCTTATCCTTGTCTCGACTCATTCCCGAAGCTCGAAGGGTTAGATAGTGGCGCTCGTCGTACAGAAGTACGGCGGATCCTCGGTATCGGATGCCGATCGGATCCGTCGCGTGGCCGAGCGCATCGTCGAGACGAAGAAGGCCGGCAACGACGTCGTCGTCGTGGTCTCGGCCATGGGCGATACCACCGACGACCTCCTTGATCTGGCCCGCCAGGTCTCCCCGGCCCCGCCGGCGCGCGAGATGGACATGCTGCTGACCGCCGGTGAGCGCATCTCCAACGCCTTGGTCGCGATGGCCATCGAGTCACTCGGCGCGCAGGCACGCTCGTTCACCGGGTCGCAGGCCGGCATCGTCACCACCGGCATCCACGGCAACGCGAAGATCATCGACGTCACCCCCGGCCGCCTGCGCGATGCGCTGGACGAGGGCGTCATCGTGCTGGTCGCCGGATTCCAGGGCGTCAGCCAGGACAGCAAGGACGTCACGACCATGGGCCGCGGCGGCTCGGACACCACCGCCGTCGCCTTGGCCGCCGCGCTGAAGGCCGACGTCTGCGAGATCTACACCGACGTCGACGGCATCTTCACCGCCGACCCGCGCATCGTGCCCAACGCCCGCCATCTCGACACCGTCTCCTTCGAGGAGATGCTCGAGATGGCCGCGTGCGGCGCCAAGGTGCTGATGCTGCGCTGCGTCGAGTACGCCCGCCGCTACAACGTGCCGATTCACGTTCGTTCGTCGTACACCGACAAGCCCGGCACCATCGTCAAAGGATCGATCGAGGACATCCCCATGGAAGACGCCCTGCTGACCGGAGTAGCCCACGACCGCGGGGAGGCCAAGGTCACCGTCGTCGGTGTCCCGGACGTTCCCGGCTATGCCGCCCGGGTGTTCCGCGCGGTCGCCGACGCGGACGTGAACATCGACATGGTGCTGCAGAACATCTCCAAGGTCGAAGACGGCAAGACCGACATCACCTTCACCTGCCCGATGGACAACGGGCCCGGCGCGGTGCAGAAGCTGACCTCTCTGCAGGATGAGATCGGCTTCAGCCAGGTGCTGTACGACGACCACATCGGAAAGGTCTCGCTGGTCGGCGCGGGCATGCGCAGCCACCCCGGCGTCACCGCCAAGTTCTGTGAGGCCCTGGCCGAAGTCGGCGTCAACATCGACCTGATCTCCACGTCGGAGATCCGCATCTCGGTGCTGGTGAAGGACACGGATCTCGACACCGCCGTCTCCGCCCTGCATGACGCCTTCGACCTCGGCGGCGAAGACGAGGCCGTGGTCTACGGCGGGACGGGGCGCTAGACATGGTCAACATCGGTGTCGTAGGTGCCACCGGCCAGGTCGGCCAGGTCATGCGCACCCTGCTGGAAGAGCGCAACTTCCCGGCCAGCTCGGTCCGGTTCTTCGCCTCGGCCCGTTCCGAGGGCAAGAAGCTGACATTCCGCGGCGAGGAGATCGAGGTCGAGAACAGCGAGACCGCCGACCCGTCCGGTCTGGACATCGCGCTGTTCTCCGCCGGTGCGACGATGTCGCGCGTGCAGGCTCCGCGGTTCGCGGCGGCCGGTGCGGTCGTCGTCGACAATTCGTCGGCCTGGCGCAAGGACCCTGACGTCCCTCTCGTCGTCAGTGAGGTGAACTTCAAGCGCGACGCCGGGCTACGTCCCAAAGGCATCATCGCCAACCCGAACTGCACCACCATGGCCGCCATGCCGGTGCTCAAGCCGCTGCACGAGGAAGCCGGGTTGACCCGGTTGATCGTGTCGAGCTACCAGGCGGTTTCGGGCAGTGGCCTGGCCGGTGTCGAGGAGCTCGCATCGCAGACCCGCGCGGTCATCGACGGCGCGGAGCAGCTGGTTCATGACGGCTCGGCGCTGACGTATCCGGAGCCCGTGAAATACGTTGCCCCTATTGCGTTCAACGTGATCCCGCTGGCGGGTTCACTGGTCGACGACGACTCGGGCGAGACCGACGAAGACCAGAAGCTGCGCAACGAGAGCCGCAAGATCCTCGGTATCCCAGACCTTCTGGTGAGCGGCACGTGCGTGCGCGTTCCCGTGTTCACCGGGCACTCGCTGTCGATCAATGCCGAGTTCGCCCAGCCGCTTTCGGTCGAGAAGGCCAGGTCGCTGCTTGCCGCCGCGTCGGGCGTGAAGTTGGTCGACGTGCCGACCCCACTGGCCGCCGCAGGCGCCGACGAGTCCCTGGTCGGCCGGATCCGGCAGGATCCTGGTGTGCCCGACGGGCGTGGCCTCGCCCTGTTCGTGTCCGGCGACAACCTGCGAAAAGGTGCGGCGCTGAACACGATTCAAATCGCCGAACTGCTGGCCGCCGAGCTCTAAACCGCCTTGCGTCGAAACCGCATTCCAGCAGGCGTTCTCTCGGTTTTTCTCTGCTGGAATGCCATTTCGGCGATGCCGGCGGCCGGTGCGAATCCCTTCTTCGGCGATCCGGTGGTGCCCCCGCTGGCCCCCGGTCAGGTGCTGCGCATCGGCCCGAGCGCCGGAACCGGTACCCCTACCCGCGATTACGGCATCGGTGCCACCGACCTGTGTGAGTTCATGGAGTTCCCCAGCCGGGTGCTCCAGGTCTGCGGTGACAGCTTCGCGGGGCAGGCCGTCGGCTTCGGCGGCTGGCACTCACCGGTGGCGCTGCATGTGGATGCCGATTCGATCGAGGATGCCGGCGGCGTGCGCTACCGCGGGGTCACCGGGGTGGACAAGCCGTTGCTGGCCGACGCCGCCCCGCCGGGTTCGTCGCAGTTGCCCGCCGGCGTGATCTCCATCAACCGCGAGAACTACATGCTGGTGACCACCACCTACAACCTCAAGCCGTACAGTTCTCGGTTGGTGAAAGCCGATGCCGCCCAGCCGAATTGGCCCACGGTACCGGGGTCGGTGCGGGAGGCCAAGTATCAGGGCGGCGCCCAGTCGCAGATCACCGGCTATTACGACCCGGTCCCGGCGCCGGATTCGCCTAGCGGCTGGGTGTACATCCTGGCCAACAATTTCGACCGCAGCAGCCCGGTGTTCCTGTACCGGGCCAACCCGAAGACCTTCACCGACCGGGCCACCTGGCAGGGCTGGTCGAGCACCGGTGGCTGGGGCAAGCCCCCGACTGCGTTGTTCTCCGACCGGGTGGGGGAGATGAGTATTCGGCAGATCGATGGCAAGCCCGTGCTGTCCTACTTCAACGCCACCACCGGGAACATGGAGATGCGGGTCGCCTACGACCCCACCGGTTTGGGTAGCGCACCGGTGACCACGGTCGTGTTCGCCAGTGCCTGGCCGGACCCGGTCGACTCGTTGCCGCCGCCGGAGGTGAACGAGCTGGCCCAGCCCTACGGCGGGTACATCTCGCCCGGTTCCACGCTGGATCAGGTCCGGGTTTTCATCAGCCAGTGGAACACCATGGCCCGCGGTGGCACCCCGTACCGGGTCATCCAGTACGCGGTGAACCCGTTCAAGCCCTGGGAGCAGTAGTTCCGGACTCAGCCCGCATCCCGGGTCTTCACAGCTGATTCATAGCCAATTCTTGATCTGCACCTCAGCAGTGCTCGCATGCTCGTGTCATGACTGAAACACCCCCCGATCCTGAACCTGCGACCGAGCCGGTGGTCGCACCGGCGGCTCAGCCGGCAGTAGTGGCACCCCCGCCCGCCGAGAACAAGCCGAGCCGGCTCATGCAGGCGCTCGCGTGGGTCGGCATCGCCGCCGGCAGCGTTTTCATCGTCGCCGTGGTCTTCGGCACCGGCTTCTTCCTCGGCGCGCATTCCGGTGGCGGCGGCCATCACCATCGCGGCGGCCATGACCGTGGCGGCATGATGATGTTCCACCACGGCGGACCCGGTGGCGGCCCAGGGCAGATGGGCCCACGGCACGGCATGATGCCGCCGTGGGGTCCCGGTGGTCCTGGTGGCCCCGGCTCGTCCGGCCCCGGCGGCCCTGGTTGGGGACCCGGCCCGGGAAACAACTCAGAGCGTCCTGAGACCCCGCCGACACCGGCACCGCCTGCGCGACCATAATCACAGCCCACTCTTTTGGACTGACTCCAAAGAGCGCGCATACTGGAGCCGTGACCACGGTGCATGAACACGACCCCAAGGCCCTGTTGCGGGCCGCCGGGCTGCGCGTGACCGCACCGCGGGTCGCGGTTCTCCAGGCGCTGGCCGATCACCCGCATTCGACTGCAGACGATGTGGCCGGCCTGGCCCGCGAGAACCTCGGTTCGGTGTCGACCCAAGCGGTCTACGACGTCCTCCGCGCCTGCGTCAATGCGGGCCTCGTCCGTCGGATCGAACCGGCCGGTTCCTCGGCGCGTTACGAGACGCGCGCCGGCGACAACCACCATCACCTGGTCTGCCGGGTGTGCGGTGTGGTCGCCGACGTTGATTGCGCAGTGGGCGAGACCCCCTGCCTGGAACCCTCTGACCTGGCCGGCTTCGCCGTCGACGAGGCCGAGGTCGTGTTCTGGGGAATCTGCGCCGACTGCCAGAAGGGCGCAGTCACCGCATAAGACCACTCTGCAGCCCACGGACGCCCCGGCCACTACCCCTTGGTGGCCGGGGCGCCTGGCTTTTCAGCCAAGCGTTGGGTGGGGTCCGCGGAATCGTGAGATTCTCGCTAACCATGACCCGCAATCGGCTGCTGGTGGCCGCACTGCTCGCAGTGCCGGCGCTGGCTGCCGGATGCGGCGGCGGCGCGGATCCTGAGCGCGGCGCGGCCATGGTCTTCGCGATCGGCGATTGCGTGAGCGTCCCGGCCGCCACACCTGCGGCCCCGGAGGTGACCCGGGCCGGCAGGGTGTCCTGCGATACCGACCCCAGCTACACCGTCGGGGCGATCGCCGACGGCACCGGGGCCTGCCCGAGCGCCGAGTATCAGCACCTGCCCGCCGAGCTCGCCGATCCGTCGACCGCACGCCTGTGCCTGGTTCCCAATCTCGTCGCCAACCACTGCTACGAACTCGGGATGCCCGCGGGCATGGTGGAGCTGGCCGATTGCACCGCACGAACCGAGCGCGGCTCGGGTGTGATGGTTCAGGTGACGCAGCGCCTCGACGTCCGGGACGGGTCGGCCTGCCCAGCCGAAACAGGGCACTACGCCTGGCCTTATCCGTCACCGGCGCGAACCTATTGCACGCGGACGGTTCACTAACTGGCATGATCGAGGCCATGCGTGCCCTGACTGTCGGTTTCGGGCTGGCCAGTCTCGCGCTGGCATTGGCTGCACCTGCTGGTGCGCGCCCCTCGGATCCTGGTGTCGTGTCCTATGCCGTCATGCCCAAAGGTTCGGTGGGCAACATCATCGGTGCCCCGATGACGTGGGAATCCGAGTTCACCGTCCCGTTCCAGGGCTTCTCGGTGGAAAACCCCGTGTGCAACAACTGGGCCGATGTCGGGTTGCCCGAGGTGTTCAACGACCCAGACCTGGCTTCGTTCAACGGCGCCACCACCCAGACGGCGGCCGGCGACGACAGCCATTTCGTCAAGCAGGCCATCGGGGTGTTCGCGACGCCGGAGGCCGCCGACCGTGCCTTCCACCGCGTGGTCGACCGCACCAACGGATGCTCGGGCCAGACCACCGCGATGCACCTGGACAACTTCGTCACCCAGGTGTGGACTTTCACCGGTGGCCCGGCGAGCGCCACGGATGCGGACTGGGTGAAACAGGAGGCCGGAACCGACCGCCGCTGTTTCAACACCACCCGCAAACGGGAAAACGTGCTGCTACAAGCCAAGGTGTGCCAGTCCGGCAACGCAGGTCCCGCGGTCAACGTGCTGGCCGGAGCCATGCAGAACACGCTGGGGCAGTAGAAGATGTCGGTCCTATCTGGATGATGGAACAGAACCGAGCCGATTGATCCGGTGAGGACCGGGAGGGGTGGTTGCGTTGGCAGTACCCGTCACGACCGATGCGGCCCGTCTAGCTCCCATCGAGTTCACCAGCGCCGAAGATGCCGCGGCGTTCATCGAAGCCCGCTGTCTGGATGACGGGCCGGTTGGGCAGGTAGGTCTGGAGATCGAGGCCCACTGTTTCGACCTCGACGATCCGCTGCGACGCCCAGGTTGGGATGAAATCTCAGAGGTGATCGCGTCGGTGCCCACGTTGCCCGGCGACAGCCGGATCACCGTCGAACCCGGGGGCGCCGTGGAGCTGTCCGGCCCGCCGACCGACGGACCGTCGGCGGCGACCGCCGCCCTGCTCGCCGATCGGGCCGTGCTGCGGGCGGAGTTCGAGCGCCGTGGTCTGGGGCTGCTGCTGTTGGGCGCCGACCCGGTGAGGCCCACTCAACGGGTCAACCCGGGTCCGCGCTATCAGGCCATGGAGACGTTCTTCGCGGCCAGCGGGTCGGCGGAGCCGGGGGCGGCGATGATGACGTCGACCGCGTCGGTTCAGGTCAACCTCGATGCCGGACCGCGGGACGGCTGGGCGCAGCGGGTCCGGCTGGCGCATGCCCTCGGTCCGACGATGATCGCGATCACCGCGAACTCGCCGATGCTGGGTGGGCGGTTCACCGGGTGGAAGTCGTCGCGGCAGCGGGTGTGGGGTCAGCTGGATTCCGCGCGCTGCGGTCCGGTGCTGGGCGCCGACGGGGACGACCCTGCCAGTGACTGGGCGCGCTACGCGCTGCGGGCTCCGGTGATGCTGGTCAACACCCCGGATGCCGTCCCCGTGACCAACTGGGTCCCGTTCGCCGACTGGGCCGACGGCCGGGCTGTGCTCGGCGGCCGCCGCCCATCCGAAGCCGATCTCGAATACCACCTGACGACACTGTTTCCGCCGGTGCGGCCGCGGCGCTGGTTGGAGATCCGCTATCTCGACAGCGTGCCGGATGCCCTGTGGCCCGCGGTGGTGTTCATGCTGACCACGCTTCTGGACGATCCCGAGGCCGCCGCGATCGCCACGGAGGCGACGGCCCCGGTCGCCACCGCATGGGACCGGGCCGCCCAAGCCGGCCTCACCGACCGTCATCTCCACGCGGCGGCGCTCACCTGCGTTTCGGCCGCCGCCGATCGGGCGCCTGCGGAACTCGCGGAATCGATGGGGCGGTTGACGCGTTCGGTCCAGGAGGGACGCTGCCCGGCCGACGATTTCGCCGACCAGGTCGTGGGCCATGGAATCGCTTCTGCGATGAGCCAACTGGTGAAGGGCGAGCTTTGACGACACGCGAGGCGCTGGCGCAGCAGCTCACCCGGGCGCGGGAACGTACCCTGCGCCTGGTCGACTTCGACGACGCTGAACTGCACCGCCAGTACAGCCCGCTGATGAGCCCCCTGGTCTGGGACCTCGCCCACATCGGTCAGCAGGAGGAGTTGTGGCTGCTGCGGGCCGGCAACTCGGACCGTCCGGGCATCCTGGATCCCGAGGTCGACCGGTTGTACGACGCCTTCGTGCACTCGCGGGCCAGTCGCGTCGGCCTTCCGTTGCTACCGCCGGCGGATGCGCGAACCTATTGCGCGACGGTGCGATCCAAGGCGCTCGATGCACTCGACTCCCTCGATGCCGACGACCCCGCCTTCAACTTCGGTCTGGTCATCAGCCACGAGAACCAGCACGACGAGACCATGTTGCAGGCACTGAACATGCGGACCGGGCTACCGCTGCTCGACACCGGCAGCGCGTTGCCCACCGGTCGACCTGGTGTGGCCGGCACCTCGGTGCTGATCCCGGGCGGCTCATTCGTCCTTGGCGTCGACGAACTGACCGAACCGCATTCGTTGGACAACGAGCGTCCGCCGCACTCTGTCGAAGTGGCCTCTTTCCGGATCGGCCGGGTGCCGGTCACCAATGCCGAATGGCGCGAGTTCATCGACGACGGCGGCTATCAGCAGTCACGCTGGTGGTCGGAACGTGGCTGGGCGCACCGTCAGGAAGCGGGTTTGGTGGCGCCCGCGTTCTGGGGGCCCGACGGTGCCCGCACCAGGTTCGGCCACGTCGAGACCATTCCCACCGACGAACCGGTCCAGCACGTGACGTTCTTCGAAGCCGAGGCCTATGCCGCGTGGGCCGGGGCCCGGCTGCCCACCGAGATCGAGTGGGAAAAGGCCTGCGCCTGGGATCCGGAGGCCGGGGTCCGGCGCCGATTCCCCTGGGGTACTTCGGAACCCACCGAAGCGCTGGCCAACCTCGGCGGTGAGGCGCGCCGGCCCGCGCCCGTGGGTGCCTATCCCGCCGGAGCGTCGGCCTATGGCGTCGAGCAGATGTTGGGCGATGTCTGGGAGTGGACCACCTCCCCGCTGCGGCCATGGCCCGGCTTCACCCCGATGGTCTATGACCGCTACACCGAACCCTTCTTCGACGGTGACTACCGGGTCCTGCGCGGCGGCTCGTGGGCGGTGTCCGCCGACATCCTGCGCCCGAGCTTCCGCAACTGGGACCACCCGATCCGGCGCCAGATCTTCTCCGGTGTACGTCTGGCGTGGGACGCCTGATGTGCCGGCACATCGGGTGGCTGGGCGCGCCGCGAACGGTGGCATCGCTGGTGCTGGATCCACCGCAGGGCCTGCTGGTGCAGTCGTATGCGCCTCGTCGCCAGAAGAACGGGTTGATGAACGCCGATGGTTGGGGCGCAGGGTTTTTCGACTCCGGTGTGCCCCGTCGATGGCGCAGCGACAAGCCGCTGTGGGGCGACGTGTCGTTCGCCTCGGTCGCGCCGGCGTTGACCAGTGGATGCGTGGTCGCGGCCGTGCGTTCGGCGACCATCGGCATGCCGATCGAGCCCTCGGCCTCGGCGCCGTTCACCGACGGGCAGTGGCTGCTGTCGCACAACGGGGTGGTGGACCGCTCGGTCCTGCCGTTGACCGGGGAAGCCGAATCCACCGTGGACAGCGCGGTGCTGGCAGCACTGATCTTCGAACGCGGGCTCGACACGCTGGGACAGACCATTGTCGAAGTCGGCACGCTGGATCCGAACGCCCGGCTGAACATTCTGGCTGCCAACGGTTCTCGTATGATCGCCACCACCTGGGGTGACACTTTGTCGATGCTGCGGCTGCCGGACGGCGTGGTGCTCGCCAGTGAACCCTACGACGACGATCCCGGCTGGTCCGACATTCCGGACCGGCACCTCGTCACCGTGGCCGGCTCTGACGTCGAGCTCACCCCACTGAAAGGTTCGGTATGACGCTCACCTTGTCCAACTATCTGGCGGCCGATTCCGCTGCCACCGCGCTCCGTCGCGATGTGCGCGAGGGGCTGTCCCAGTCGCCGAAGATGCTGCCACCGAAGTGGTTCTACGATTCGGTGGGCAGCGATCTGTTCGACCAGATCACCCGGCTGCCGGAGTACTACCCGACCCGCACCGAGGCGCAGATCCTCACGCACCGCTCGCCGGAGATCGTTGAGGCCGCCGGGGCCGACACTCTCGTCGAGTTGGGCAGCGGCACCTCGGAGAAGACCAGGATGCTGCTCAACGCGATGCGCGACGGTGGCCAGTTGCGCCGATTCATCCCGTTCGACGTCGACGCCAGTGTGCTTCGTTCTGCCGGAGATGCCATCGGCCAGGAGTATCCGGGCATCGAAATCGACGCGGTATGTGGTGATTTCGAGGAACATCTGGGCAAGATCCCGGCCGTCGGACGGCGCCTCGTGGCGTTCCTCGGCTCGACGATCGGAAATCTCACCCCAGGTCCGCGGGCGGATTTCCTGGCGTCGCTGGCCGAGACCCTGCAGCCCGGTGACAGCGTGTTGTTGGGCACCGATCTGGTCAAGGACACCGACCGGCTCGTCAGCGCCTACGACGACAGTGCCGGTGTGACCGCGGCGTTCAACCGCAATGTGCTGTCGGTGGTGAACCGCGAGCTCGATGCCGACTTCGATCTCGAGGCCTTCGAGCATGTGGCGAAATGGAATCCCGACGAGGAGCGCATCGAGATGTGGCTGCGCGCGGATGCGCCGCAGCAAGTCCGTGTGGCGGCGCTGGATCTCGACGTCGCATTCGGTGCCGGTGAAGAGATGCTGACCGAGGTGTCCTGCAAGTTCCGGGCCGACGGGGTAGCCGACGAGCTCGCGAAAGCCGGTTTGCAGCAGACACATTGGTGGACCGATGAAGCTGGTGACTTCGGCTTGTCGTTGGCGGTGAAATGAGCCTCGCGCAGCGGTGGGCCGATGCCCGGCCCAAGGTCGCCGGACTGCACTTCGACAGTGGTGCCTGCTCGCGGCAGAGCCTTGCGGTCATCGACGCGGTCGCCGCGCATGCGCGTCATGAGGCCGAAGTGGGCGGGTACGTGGCGGCCGAGGCAGCCGCACCGGTGCTCGCGGCGGGACGCGCCGCGGTCGCGGCACTGACCGGCCTCAACGCCGACGATGTGGTGTACACGACGGGGTCCAACCACTCCCTCGATCTCCTGCTCGGCAGCTGGGCCGGGGAGCGCACGCTGGCCTGCCTGCCCGGCGAGTTCGGACCGAACCTGGCTGTCATGGCCGCCAACGGTTTTCAGGTACGTGCGTTGCCTGTCGACGGGGACGGCCGGGTCGTGGCCGACGAGGTTGCCCGCCGGTTCTCCTCTGATCCGCCGGCTTTGGTGCACTTCACTGCGCTGGCCAGCCACCGTGGCGTAGCCCAACCGCTGGCGGAGATGGTCGCGGTGTGCCGCGCGGCCGGGGTCCCGATCGTGGTGGACGCCGCGCAGGCGTTCGGGCACCTGGACTGCAATGTCAGCCCCGACGCCATCTACTCGTCGTCACGCAAATGGCTCGCCGGGCCCCGAGGCGTGGGCTTCCTGGCGGTGGCACCCGAACTGGCCGCCCGGCTGCAGCGACGCTTCCCGCCCGCGTCGTGGGATGTGCCCGTGACGGTGCTAGAGAGCTTCGAGCACGGTGAGCACAATGCCGCCACGCGCATCGGATACTCGGTTGCGCTCGGTGAACACCTCGCTGCTGGACCGGATCTCGTCCGCGGCCGGCTTGCCGAGGTGGGCCGCACCGCCCGGCAGGTGTTGGCCGGGGTGCCGGGCTGGCGCGTCGTGGAAGGTGTCGATGAACCGACCGCGATCACCACTCTCGAACCCACAGACGGCGCCGATCCGGCCGCGGTGCGGACGTGGTTGATCGCCGAGCGCGGGATCGTCACCACCGCATGCGAACTCGCGCGGGCACCGTTCGAGATGACCAAGCCGGTGCTGCGGATCTCACCGCATGTCGACACGACTGTCGAGGATCTGGAGCAGTTCGCCGGGGTGTTGCGGGACATGGCTCGCGCTACATGAAATGGATGACGGCACCGGTGGGCAAAGGCCTCTACCATTGGGCGGCAAAGTAGCGGTAATGCAGCTACTTTTCTTTGTGCTGACGTTCGCGGGTCTGTTGCTGCCCTACTTGGCGCCTCGCAACGATCGTCGACTGGGCCGCCGCATCTTCTGGGTCGGGTTTCTGATCACGACTACATCCGCCTTTCTCGTTGGGTACCCGCCCAACTGGAAGTTGGGGCTTTTGCTCTCTTTGGTGTTCGGCGGCGTGATGGTGTTTCGGGCCTTCATGAGCACCCCGTACCTCAAGTTCCGCGGCACGATCTACGCGTACTCCGCGCGCGACAGCCAACCTGATCCGCCCGACGGGTGAGCGTGCCGGGCCGTGACAGACAGAAGCGTCACCGCCAACCGAGGAAAGCGTCACCGACGTCCCATAACACTCACAATGTCAGTGGATTTGGGTATACTCGAACACATGTGCTACTCCTCATGTTCTTGTGGGTAGTTGAGGGTTCAGGCCGCCGAGGCAGAGGTAGATCATTGAGGTCAGTGCTTTGGCGGAGTGGT
>NZ_JBZDPT010000023.1:0-1064 GCF_058270035.1 Mycobacterium shunyiense
GCCTAATGGGAACTGATCAGCGAGCCTACGACCGGTAGTGGTCTGATCGGGTGAAGCTGATTGCCGAGCCGCTGGTCGGTGAGCACTGTGTGCGCCTGGAGTGTTGGTCGATTCCTAGCGCTAGATCGTGCCCCGGCCGGTTGGTGAGGTCACCTATAGCGCTGATGGGGTGTCGTGCCGTTCGAGCACTGATCCATTAGGTTGCCGCCGGGTGTCCTTCGGCTCGAACAGGTTTCACCCAACATCGAGCAGGGAGGCAAGGTGACGATTTTCGTTGGAGACGATTGGGCCGAAGATCACCACGACATTCATGTGATGGACGCCGAGGGGACCAAACTAGCGTCGAGGCGGCTTCCTGAGGGACTTGCCGGGATCGGCGGGTTCCACGAACTGGTGGCCGCCCACGCCGACGGGCCCGATCAGGTGATCATCGGCATCGAAACCGACCGCGGTCTGTGGGTGCAAGCGCTGGCCGCCGCCGGCTATGAGGTGTTCGCGGTCAACCCGCTCGCGGTGGCCCGTTACCGCGACCGCCACCAGGTGTCGGGCGCCAAATCCGACGCCGCCGACGCCAAACTGCTCGCCGATCTGGTGCGCACCGACCGGCACAACCACCGCCTGCTCGCCGGGGACACCGCAGATGGTGAGGCAGTCAAGGTGCTCGCGCGGGCGCATCAGAACCTGATCTGGGCGCGCACCCGCAACACCAACGCACTGCGCAGCGCGTTGCGGGAGTACTACCCGGGCGCGTTGGAGGCCTTCGACTCGCTGTCCGACCGCGATGCCCTGGCCATCCTGGGCCGCGCCCCCACCCCCAGCGACGCAGCCCGACTGAGTGTCTCCAAGATCCGATCAGCACTCAAAGCCGCAGGGCGACAACGCAACCTCGATACCAGAGCACTCGAAATTCAGACCGCGCTGCGCACCGAGCAGCTCGCCGCCCCACCCGCCGTCGCTGCCGCGTTCGGGGCGAGCACCCGCGCTCTGGTCGCCATCATCGCCGAGCTCAACCATCAGATCGCCGACCTGGAGGCCGAGTTGGCGACACATTTTGAGACACACCC
>NZ_JBZDPT010000024.1:0-3276 GCF_058270035.1 Mycobacterium shunyiense
AGTCGGTGTCGGCGTTGATGGTGGCGGCTGAGGCGTGTCCGGCCGATGTGGTGGATCGGTGGGCGCCGGGTCGGGTGTTGATCAATGGGTATGGTCCGACCGAGACGACGGTGTATGCCACGATCAGTGCCCCGTTGCAGCCCGGTTCAGGGGTCGTCCCGGTGGGTGTGCCGGTGCCCGGCGCTGGTTTGTTCGTTCTGGACCGGTCGCTTCGTCCGGTTGCTCCTGGCGTGGTGGGAGAACTTTATGTGGCCGGTCGCGGTGTAGGTATCGGCTATGTACGGCGTGCGGGCCTGACCGCCGCTAGGTTCGTGGCGTGCCCGTTCGGCGCACCCGGTGCTCGGATGTATCGGACCGGGGACCTGGTCTCGTGGGGTCCGGATGGGCAGTTGCGGTATTCCGGGCGTGCCGATGAGCAGGTCAAGATCCGCGGCTACCGCATCGAACTCGGCGAAATTCAAACGGCGCTGGCCGGTCTCGATGATGTGCAGCAAGCCGTGGTGATCGTCCGCGAGGACCGTCCCGGGGACAAGCGGTTGGTCGGCTACATCACCGGTTCAGCTGATCCCGTGGTGGTCCGCGCACAGCTGTCGCAGCGGCTGCCGGCCTACATGGTGCCCGCGGCCGTGGTGGCTCTTGATGCGTTGCCGTTGACGGTCAACGGCAAGCTGGACAAGCGGGCCCTGCCCGCGCCGGAATACACCGGCACCGATCACTATCGGGCTCCGAGCACGGCTACCGAGGAAATCCTGGCCGGTATCTACGCCCAGGTCCTCGGGTTGGAACGGGTCGGCATCGACGACTCCTTCTTCGACCTCGGCGGCGACTCCCTGTCTGCCATGCGGTTACTCGCCGCGGTGAACAGTCACCTTGACGTCGATATGGGTGTGCGTACCTTGTTCGACGCACCGACCGTCGCCCAACTCGCGCTGCGCCTCGTTTCGGGCTCGAGCGGACGTCGGCCGCTCGTGCCTCAACAGCGCCCGGACATCATCCCGTTGTCGTATGCGCAACAACGCCTGTGGTTCCTCAACCGGTTCGAGGGCGGGGTGGCGACATACAACATGCCGATCGCGTTCCGGATCAACGGAGCGGTGGATCTCGGGGCGCTCGAATCGGCTCTCGACGACGTGATCGATCGCCACGAGTCGCTGCGCACGGTGTTCCCCGACATCGACGGTGTGCCCTCACAAAAGGTTCTGCCCGCACAACCGGGGTTGTGGCGACGCGGAGGACCGGCAGTGGTGAAGGTGGCTGCGGACCAAGAAGCTGCCGTCATGGGCGAGTTGGTCGCCTTGGCGGGGTATCGGTTCGATCTGGCAACCGAGATCCCGATCCGGGCCCAGATCTACTCCGTCGGCCCCGAACAGTACGTCCTGGGAATCGTCCTGCACCACATCGCCTTCGACGGATGGTCGATGGCTCCCATGGTCAAGGATGTCGGTGCCGCGTACGCGGCCCGCTGCGCGGGAAAGGTTCCGGCCTGGACGCCGCTGCCGGTGCAGTACGCCGATTACTCGCTGTGGCAGCGCGAGCATCTGGGCGACCTGGAGGATCCGGGCAGCCGGATCGCAGAGCAGTTGTCCTATTGGCGTAAAGAGCTGGCGGGTCTGCCAGAGGTGGTATCGCTGCCCACCGATCGGCCCCGTCCTCCGGCGCCGAGCTACCGCGGCGACGGCGTCGATCTGCGCATCGATCCCGATACCTGGGCGGGTATCAAAGCGGTTGCCGCAGAACACAACGTCACTACCTCGATGGTCTTGCAGGCCGTCATGTCCGTCGTACTGCACCGGGCCGGTGTCGGTGAGGACATCGCATTGGGGACACCGATCGCCGGACGCAACGATCAGGCCCTACAGGAGCTGGTCGGGTTCTTCGTCAACACCTGGGTGTTGCGGGTCGGGCTGAACTCGCAGCAGAGGTTCAGCGATGTTCTCGATCAGGTGCGGCAGAAAGCGCTGGACGGTTACAGCAATCAGGACGTGCCCTTCGAGTTGCTGGTCGAGCAACTCAACCCGACCCGGTCCACATCGCACCACCCACTGTTCCAGGTGGCCCTGGTGTTCCAGAACAACGTGCGTCCCGAGGTGGCCTTGGAAGGCGCCGGCATCGAGCCGATGTCGATGGTCACCCGCACCGCCAAGTTCGACCTCGACGTGGACATCAGGGAGGTTCCCGACGAGCTTTCGGGTGCCCCGATGGCTGCAGGTGTGCTGACCTACGCGACCGACCTGTTCGACCGGTCCACCATCGAGCGTCTGGTGGGCTGGTTCGGCAAGGTGGTTTCAGCCGTGGCGGCTGACTCGTCGGTCGTGGTCGGCGAGGTGGGCTTGCTCGATGGCGCCGAGCGTGATCTGGTGCTGCACCGGTGGTCTGGTGCCAGTGTCGACGCGCAGGTGGGCCTGGCTCCGGAGTTGTTGGCGACGGCCGTCGCGGCGGATCCTGACGCTCTGGCAGTGGTGGACCACCCGCGGGAGTACACGTATCGCCAACTCGACGAGATCTCCAACCGGCTGGCACGGGTATTGATCGAGGCGGGCGTTGGCCCCGAGCGCGCGGTCGGCGTGGCGTTGGGCCGATCTGCCGAGTTGGTGATCGCCTGGTGGGCGGTCCTCAAGGCCGGTGGAGTGTATGTGCCGGTCGATCGAACCCACCCTGCTGAGCGGATCGCCACGGTACTGGACACCGTCGAAGCCGTGTGTGTGCTGGCTCGTGGTGATGATCCTGTGGCCGGAACGGGGACGCGGCCGGTAATCGATATCGACGCGCTGGATCTTTCGAGCAGCTCCGCAGAGCCGGTCACCGACGCTGACCGCTTGGCGCCGTTGAGTGTTGACGATGCCGCGTACGCGATCTTCACCTCAGGATCCACCGGTACGCCGAAGGGGGTGGCGATCAGCCACGCCGGTGTTCTGGGAGTGGCTGCAGCTCATCGTGAGTTGTTCGGTGTGACGCCGGGGGCTCGAGTGCTGATGGTGGCCGCGCCGACGTTCGATGCCTCGGTCTTCGAATGGCTGTGGGCAGTGGCCTCGAGGGCGGCGCTGGTGGTGGCTCCGCCGGATTCCTACGCTGGCGACGCGCTGGCGGCCGTGATCGAGGAACAGCAGGTCGAGGCCGCATTGATCACCCCGACCGTGGTGGCCACTCTGGACCGGAGCCGTCTGTCCGGATTGACGACGCTGGTGACCGGTGGCGAGGCGTGCCCGGCTGAGTTGGTGGCCGCGTGGGCCCCCGGGCGGCGGATGTTCAATGCCTATGGGCCGACCGAGGTGACGA
>NZ_JBZDPT010000025.1:0-2417 GCF_058270035.1 Mycobacterium shunyiense
GTGACCGCGCTCACTGAAATTCCCCACTGACGCTCATTGAAAATCCCCACCCGTGTGGCTCCGCCGAGAAGGGCGGGCCTCCCTCGATGCTGCTGGTGTCTGACGCCAGTAGCTCCAGTCGAAGGAGGCCCGCTTTCTCATGCTCACATGGGAGGACGACATGGAAGTACACGCCCTACGAAATCGCGGTTGGACGATCTCTGCGATCGCCCGTCACACCGGCTTCGACCGCAAAACGGTCCGCAAGTATCTGGCCGGCGACGCCGAGCCTGGGGTGCGGGCACGACCCGGCCCTGATCCGTTCGACCCGTTCGTCGACTACGTGTCCGCGCGACTGGCCGAGGACCCGCATCTGTGGGCCCGCACCCTCTACGACGAACTCGAAGACCTGGGATTCGGACTGTCGTATCAGAGCCTGACCCGCAACATCCGCACCCGTAGTTTGCGCCCGGACTGCCAGGCCTGCCGCACCGCCACCGACCGGCCCAACGCCATCATCGCTCATCCACCGGGTGAGGAAACCCAATGGGACTGGCTGGAATTGCCCGATCCACCCGAATCCTGGGGTTGGGGCAAAAAGGCCTTCCTGCTGGTCGGATCGCTCGCGCATTCGGGCAAGTGGCGGGCGGTGCTCTCACCGTCAATGGACCAACCGCACCTGGTCGCCGCTATCGACCGCATCGTGCGTGGCCTGGGCGGGCTGACCCGGGTGTGGCGGTTCGACCGGATGGCCACAGTCTGCGATCCCGGCTCAGGCCGGGTCACCGCCTCGTTCGCCGGGGTCGCCAAACACTACGGGGTATCAGTGGCGATCTGCCCGCCGCGACGCGGTAACCGCAAGGGCGTGGTGGAGAAGGTCAATCACACTGCTGCACAACGCTGGTGGCGCACCCTGGCCGACGATCTGACCGTGGAGGCGGCTCAAGCCAGCGTGGACCGCTTCGCCAACGTCCGTGGTGATGCCCGGATCCGTGCCACTGCCGATGGTCGGTCCTCGGTGGCCGTGATGGCCAAGGTTGAGCCGCTGCGTGCGGTGCCGCCGATGCCGTATCCGGTGATCGTTTCAGAAACTCGGACCGCTTCGCGCCAAGCGTTGGTGTCCTACCGCGGCAACCGGTACTCCGTGCCACCGGAGCTGGCTGCCGCGCAGGTCACGGTGAGCCATCCAGTGGGCGGTGAGTTCTGCGATATCGCCACCACGAGCGGGATCGTGATCGCCCGTCACCGCATGGCCGCTGACGGGTTGGGGGTGATGGTCCGCGACAGCGGGCATGTCATCGCCCTCGACAGCGTGGCGATGGCCACCGCCAACACTGGGAAGCCGCATCGCCGCAAGGAACGCATCCCACCCGGCCCGGCCGCCAAAACCGCTGCCGCACAGCTCCTTGCGCTCCGCGACGCGGATATCGCCGTCACCGAAACATCCACGGTATCAACCCATTCCACTGTCATCGACTTGTCCGTCTACGAGCGGGCCGCCCAGAAAAGGACCCTGCAATGACCCCCACCACCCGCTCCCCGAAAACCACCACCCTCGCCACCGACGCCGAGACGCCGACGACTGCGGCCAGCCGCTACCAGCAACTACGTTCGCATCTGACCGAGCTCAAACTCACCGCCGCTGCCGAGGCGCTGCCCTCGGTCCTAGATCAGGCCACCGCCGAGGGCCTGTCACTGACGATGGCCTTGGAACGGCTGCTGGCCGTCGAGGTCGATGCCAGCACCGCCCGCCGACTGGCCGGCCGGCTGCGGTTCGCCAGCCTGCCCACCCCCGCGACGCTGGCCGATTTCGATGTCGATGCCGCCGTCGGTATCGACCGCGCTCTGATCGACGAGTTGGGAACCTGCCGCTATCTGGAATCGGCGACCAACGTTCTACTGATCGGCCCGCCGGGGACAGGCAAGACACATCTGTCAGTCGGATTAGCACGCGCGGCAGCCCATGCCGGGTACCGCACCTACTTCACCACCGCCGCCGATCTAGCGGCCCGATGCCACCGCGCCGCCATCGAGGGACGCTGGGCCACGACCATGCGGTTCTACGCCGGGCCAACGCTGCTGGTGATTGATGAACTGGGCTATTTGCCGCTGCCGGCAGAGGCTGCCTCGGCGTTGTTCCAGGTTGTGTCCCAACGCTATCTGAAAACCAGCATCGTGATCACTACCAACCGTGGCGTCGGCGCCTGGGGCGAAATCCTCGGCGACACCACCGTGGCCGCCGCGATGCTCGACCGACTCCTACACCGGTCGGTGGTCATCAACCTCGACGGCGAGTCCTACCGGCTACGCGACCACCACGCCGCCGCCGACACCCTCCGACGAGCCGCCACCGGAACCCGCCAACCACTACACTGACCGACGCTCACAGGTGAGGAATTTCGCCGAGCACACCTGGGGACGTTCAATGAGCGCAATCA
>NZ_JBZDPT010000026.1:0-2582 GCF_058270035.1 Mycobacterium shunyiense
TCGTCACCTCGGTCGGCCCATAGGCATTGAACATCCGCCGCCCGGGGGCCCACGCGGCCACCAACTCAGCCGGGCACGCCTCGCCACCGGTCACCAGCGTGTCCAGCCCATCGATCTGGGCCGGGTCCAGCGTCGCCAGAACCGTCGGGGTGATCAATGCCGCATCGACGCGCTGTCCCGCCAGTACCTCGGCCAATGCGTCGCCGGCGTAGGAATCCGGCGGGGCAACCACCAGTGCCGCACCCGAGGACACCGCCCATAACCATTCGAAGACCGAGGCATCGAACGTCGGCGCGGCCACCATCAGCACCCGAGCCCCCGGCGTCACACCGAACAACTCACGATGAGCTGCAGCCACTCCCAGAACACCGGCATGGCTGATCGCCACACCCTTCGGAGTCCCGGTGGATCCCGACGTGAAGATCACATATGCCGCATCGTCAATGCTCAAGGGCGACAGCCGATCCGAATCCGTCACAGGATCGCCGCTGTGTACTGACAGATCAACGACATCGAGCGGAACCACCAGGCGGCTACCGGTCCCCTCGACCGCACCGGTGCCACAGGTGAGGACGCAGACGGCCTCGGCGGCGTCCAGCACCGTGGAAACCCGTTCGGCCGGATGGCCCGGATCAACCGGTACGTACACTCCGCCGGCCTTGAGCACCGCCCACCACGCGATCACCAAGTCCGCGCAGCGACCCATCGCCACACCGACGGCGCGCTCAGGACCCACCCCGGCCTCGATCAACGCCCGGGCCAATCGGTTGGAGGCTTCATCCAACTCTCGATAAGACAGCTCGCGGGCGCCATCTACCACCGCAACGGCCTCTGGATTCGCAGCCACCGCTGCAGCCAGCAACTCCGGGGCCAATCCCACCGGGCGGCTTACCTCTGCGCCGGACCACTTGTGCAGCAACAGATCTTGCTCGTCGAGATCCAGCAGGCCGACCTCACCGACGACCACCGATGAGTCGGCAACCACGGCCTCGACGACGCGACCGAACCAACCCACCAAGCGCTCGACACTGGATCGGTCATACAGATCGGTGGCATAGGCGACCGTGCCTGCCGCCATCAGCGCACCGCGGCCTTCGGGCGGCACTGCGTGCAGATCGAACAGTGCACTCGCATCCCCGCTGGACAGTTCACGCAGGTCGAATTCGAGGTCGAAACGGGCGGTACGGATGTCGGCGGACACCGGTTCGACGTCGAGCTCGTCGAGCTGGATCTCGGGGCGCACATTGTTCTGGAAGGCCAAGGCGACCTGGAACAGCGGATGGTGCGAGGTGGACCGGGTCGGGTTGAGCCGCTCGACCAGGAGCTCGAACGGCACATCCTGGTTGGCGTAGGCATCCAGCGCCTTCTGCCGCACCTGGTCGAGCACGTCGCTGAACTGCGACGCGGAGTCAACGCCGACGCGGAGCACCCAGGTGTTGACGAAGAAGCCGACCAGCTCATCTAGCGCCTGGTCCATCCGTCCGGCGATCGGGGTGCCCAGTGCGATGTCCTCACCGACACCGGCGCGGTGCAGCGCCACGGCCATCGCGGCCTGCAACACCATCGATACGGTCGCGTTGTGCGCGGCCGCCACGGCCTTGAGTCCGGCCCATGACTCGGGGTCGATACGCAGGTCGACCGCGTCGCCGCGGTAGCTCGGCACGGGAGGACGCGGCCGATCTGCGGGAAGCGAAACGACCTCGGGCAGGTCCGCGAGTTCCCGCCGCCAATATCCCAGCTGGTTGGCGAGCACGCTGTCGGGATCAGTTTCCGACCCCAGCCAGTCCTGCTGCCACAAGGTGTAGTCGGCGTACTGGACAGGCAGTGGTGTCCAATCGGGTTCCTGACCGAGGTTCCGCGACCGATAGGCCTCGCCTACATCCCGGGCCATGGGTGCCATCGACCATCCGTCGAAGGCGATGTGATGCAGGACGATTCCCAGGACGTACTGTTCGGGGCCGACGGAGTAGATCTGGGCCCGGATCGGAATCTCACCGGCCAGGTCGAAGGTGTAGCCCGCCAGCGAGATCAGCTCGCCGATCAGATTGTCTTCCGTCACCGGCACCATCGCCGGGCCCCCGCGCCGCCACAGCCCCGGTTCGGCAGGCAGAACCTTTTGTGAGGGCACACCGTCGATGGCGGGGAACACCGTGCGCAGCGACTCGTGACGGGTGATCACGTCATCGAGCGCCGCATCGAGCGCGTCGACATCCAACGCGCCGTTGATCCGGAACGCGATCGGCATGTTGTAAGTCGACGCGCCGTCCTCGAACCGATTGAGGAACCACATCCGGTTCTGTGCGAAGGACAACGGGACCAGGGCAGGACGCTCGGCCGCAGCCAAGGGTGCACGCCGGTCCGAATCCTCGCCGACATGCGGTGCCAACTGCGCGACCGTCGGCGCGTCGAACAACGTGCGTACCGCCAGTCCGGCATCCAAATCGGTATTGACTGCGGCGACCACCCGCATCGCGAGAATGCTGTCGCCGCCGAGGTCGAAGAAGGAGTCGTCGATGCCGACCCGTTCCAACCCGAGGACCTGGGCGTAGATACCCGCCAGGATTTCCTCGGTAGCCGTGCTC
>NZ_JBZDPT010000027.1:0-827 GCF_058270035.1 Mycobacterium shunyiense
GTCGCCGCCGAGGTCGAAGAAGGAGTCGTCGATGCCGACCCGTTCCAACCCGAGGACCTGGGCGTAGATACCCGCCAGGATTTCCTCGGTAGCCGTGCTCGGAGCCCGATAGTGATCGGTGCCGGTGTATTCCGGCGCGGGCAGGGCCCGCTTGTCCAGCTTGCCGTTGACCGTCAACGGCAACGCATCAAGAGCCACCACGGCCGCGGGCACCATGTAAGCCGGCAACCGCTCGGCCAGAGCCGCACGAGCTTGCACCGGATCTGCAGTACCGGTCAGGTAACCGACCAACCGCTTGTCACCAGGCTGATCCTCGCGAACGATCACCACCGCCTGCGCCACACCATCCAAATCAGCCAGCGCGCTTTGGATTTCACCCAACTCGATGCGATAGCCGCGGATCTTGACCTGCTCATCAGCACGCCCGGCATACCGCAACTGCCCATCGGCACCCCACGACACCAAATCCCCGGTCCGATACATCCGAGCACCCGGCATACCGAACGGACACGGCACAAACCTCGAGGCCGTCAAACCAGCCCGGCCCAGATACCCCGCACTGACCCCGCGGCCGGCCACATACAACTCACCCACCACACCCGGGGGAACCGGACGCAACCACCGATCCAAAACAAACAAACCAGCACCCGGAACCGGCACACCGATCGGGACGGTACCCATCCCAGGCTGCAATGGCGCACTGATCGTGGCATACACCGTCGTCTCAGTCGGACCATACCCATTGATCAACACCCGACCCGGCGCCCACCGATCCACCACATCGGCCGGACACGCCTCAGCCGCCACCATCAACGCCGACACCGACT
>NZ_JBZDPT010000028.1:0-3383 GCF_058270035.1 Mycobacterium shunyiense
TGTGCGTCTTACTGAAACCCATCAAACATTTGGTGTTTGTTGGTTGTTGTAAGTTTTCGGCCGGTTAGTGCCAGTTCCCTTCACCCATTACTGGGCTTCCAGGTCTGACCTATCAATCCCGTGGTCTGCGGGGGGCCTTATCCCTCTAAAAGGGTGAGAAGCCTGGTCTTGGAGGGGGTTTCCCGCTTAGATGCTTTCAGCGGTTATCCTGTCCGAACGTGGCTATCCAGCCGTGCTCCTGGTGGAACAACTGGTACACCAGAGGTTCGTCCGTCCCGGTCCTCTCGTACTAGGGACAGATTTCCTCAAGCTTCTGACGCGCGCGGCGGATAGAGACCGAACTGTCTCACGACGTTCTAAACCCAGCTCGCGTGCCGCTTTAATGGGCGAACAGCCCAACCCTTGGGACCTGCTCCAGCCCCAGGATGCGACGAGCCGACATCGAGGTGCCAAACCATCCCGTCGATATGGACTCTTGGGGAAGATCAGCCTGTTATCCCCGGGGTACCTTTTATCCGTTGAGCGACACCCCTTCCACTCAGAGGTGCCGGATCACTAGTCCCGACTTTCGTCCCTGCTCGACATGTACGTCTCGCAGTCAAGCTCCCTTGTGCACTTACACTCAACACCTGATTGCCGTCCAGGTTGAGGGAACCTTTGGGCGCCTCCGTTACATTTTGGGAGGCAACCGCCCCAGTTAAACTACCCACCAGGCACTGTCCCTGAACCGGATATACGGTCCGAGGTTAGAGGCCCAATACGATCAGAGTGGTATTTCAACAACGACTCCACCCACACTGGCGTGTGAATTTCACAGTCTCCCACCTATCCTACACAAACCGTATCGAGCACCAATACCAAGTTGTAGTGAAGGTCCCGGGGTCTTTTCGTCCTGCCGCGCGTAACGAGCATCTTTACTCGTAGTGCAATTTCGCCGAGTCTATGGTTGAGACAGTTGAGAAGTCGTTACGCCATTCGTGCAGGTCGGAACTTACCCGACAAGGAATTTCGCTACCTTAGGATGGTTATAGTTACCACCGCCGTTTACTGGGGCTTAAATTCTCTGCTTCACCCCGAAGGGTTAACAGGTCCTCTTAACCTTCCAGCACCGGGCAGGCGTCAGTCCGTATACATCGTCTTGCGACTTCGCACGGACCTGTGTTTTTAGTAAACAGTCGCTTCTCACTGGTTTGTGCCACCCCCTCCCGCTGCCGGCCGCAAAAGCCTTGACGATATGGGGGTCCCCCTTCTCCCGAAGTTACGGGGGCATTTTGCCGAGTTCCTTAACCATAGTTCACTCGTACGCCTTAGTATTCTCTACCTGACCACCTGTGTTGGTTTGGGGTACGGGCCGTGTATGTCCTCGCTAGAGGCTTTTCTTGGCAGCATAGGATCACCGAATTCGCCTCAAACGGCTATGCATCACCTCTCAGGAATATGAAACGCGGATTTGCCTACGTTTCTCCCTACCGGCTTACCCCAGTACAACCACTGACTGGTACGGCTACCTTCCTGCGTCACCCCATCGCTTGACTACTACCCACCGGGGTCCCACGCAGCCCCGTCAACGCCTCACCCCGAAGGGATCGGTCACGACGGTTTTGGATGGTTAGCACAATGGATTCATCATGGACGCACATACACGGGTACGGGAATATCAACCCGTTGTCCATCGACTACGCCTGTCGGCCTCGCCTTAGGTCCCGACTCACCCTGGGAGGACTGGCCTGGCCCAGGAACCCTTGGTCTTTCGGCGGGCAAGGTTCTCACTTGCCTATTCGCTACTCATGCCTGCATTCTCACTCCCACACCCTCCACAGCTAGATCACTCTGCTGCTTCACCGGATGCAGGACGCTCCCCTACCCAACGTATAAATACGTTGCCGCGGCTTCGGCGGTGTACTTGAGCCCCGCTACATTATCGGCGCACAATCACTTGACCAGTGAGCTATTACGCACTCTTTCAAGGGTGGCTGCTTCTAAGCCAACCTCCTGGTTGTCTTCGCGACTGCACATCCTTTTCCACTTAGTACACGCTTAGGGGCCTTAGCCGGCGATCTGGGCTGTTTCCCTCTCGACGCACGGAGCTTATCCCCCGCCGTCTCACTGCCACATTCTTGGACTTGTCGGCATTCGGAGTTTGGCTGACGTCAGTAACCCTGTGGGGCCCATCGGCCATCCAGTAGCTCTACCTCCAACAAGAAACATGTGACGCTGCACCTAAATGCATTTCGGGGAGAACCAGCTATCACGGAGTTTGATTGGCCTTTCACCCCTACCCACAGCTCATCCCCTCAGTCTTCAACCTAAGTGGGTTCGGGCCTCCACGCGGTCTTACCCGCGCTTCACCCTGGCCATGGGTAGATCACTCCGCTTCGGGTCCAGAACACACCACTACACCACACACTGTTGTGTGGATACGCCCTATTCAGACTCGCTTTCGCTGCGGCTACCCCACACGGGTTAACCTCGCGACATGTCCCTGACTCGCAGGCTCATTCTTCAAAAGGCACGCCATCACCCCACGACAAAGTCGAAGGCTCTGACGGATTGTAAGCGCACGGTTTCAGGTACTATTTCACTCCCCTCCCGGGGTACTTTTCACCATTCCCTCACGGTACTAATCCGCTATCGGTCACTGGGAAGTATTCAGGCTTACCGGGTGGTCCCGGCAGATTCACAGCAGATTTCACGGGCCCGCTGCTACTCGGGAACACTGTTCAAGGCAGATGTCAGGTTTTCACGTACCGGGCTCTCACCGTCTACGGCAGGTCATCCCAAACCACTTCCGTTAACCACGACATTTTCTAACTACCCTCCAGCCAGGTAGAACTGGAAAAACAGGTCCCACAACCCCGCACACACAACCCCTACCCGGTATCACATGCATACGGTTTAGCCATCCTCCGCTTTCGCTCGCCACTACTCACGGAATCACTTTTGTTTTCTCTTCCTACGGGTACTGAGATGTTTCACTTCCCCGCGTTCCCCCCCACTACCTATGTATTCAGTAGTGGGTAACACGACATCACTCGTGCTGGGTTTCCCCATTCGGACATCCTCGGATCAACGCTCGGTTGGCAGCTCCCCGAGGCATATCGCAGCCTCCAACGTCCTTCATCGGCTCCCAGTGCCAAGGCATCCACCATGCGCCCTTAAACACTTACAACACAAAAACCAAAAAATGAGTTTCAAAAGAAATTGCACATCAATCGCACACAAACACTGGCCCACACCACCCATACAGGCGGTGAGAGCCTCACGTATTCGCGTGCTAGATGCTCGCAACCACTATCCACAAATCAAACACCACACCCCACCACCAAAGTGAGGCAACAACACGCCGACACCCGCAACCGGGAGCCACCCCCCGAAAGGGGCAC
>NZ_JBZDPT010000029.1:0-25177 GCF_058270035.1 Mycobacterium shunyiense
AGAAGTCGTGCTGCTCGTTGTAATACAGCGGGGCCTCTTCCCTGATCCGGGCAAACACCGAATAGGGATCCATATTGAGCTCGACGCTGTACGGGTCGTAGTACAGGTCGGCTTCGGTCGACGTGGGCACGGCTGGTCTCCTGACCGTATCGAATGGGCTGTGCACCTGCTTAGCAGGCCAGAGGTGGCTCGGTCAAGGATCGGCCCGCCGGCACCCAGACCCGGCTCGAATTCGATACGGGCTGTTGCGGATTGAAAGGTGAGCTGATCCGGAAATGATGTCTATCGGAATTACACTCGGGCGCGCTAGTGTAAATCTCTGTCACAACGGCCGACGGGGGAGTGATGACCGCTGAGGAGATCGTGCGCGCCGAGATCGCCGCATGGGGGAGCAACGACGTCGACGAGGTCATGGTTCATTTCGCCGACGACGCCACCTTCGACATCGGGCCTGACTGGCCGAAACTCTCGGGGCGCGACGCGATTCACGAAATGATGAAGGTGTTCTTCGCCGGCGGGAAATGCGTGGACCTCGAGATCCGGTACCTCGCTGTTGACGGGAACGTGGTCCTGATGGAACGGCGCGATCACTGGATCGTGGACGGCAGGCAGATGAGCTGGCCGGTCATGGGTGCCTACGAGGTGCGAGACGAGAAGATCACGGCGTGGCGGGAGTACTTCTATCCGCCGAAGGAGTCTTGAGGTCGATCACGACCTTGCCGACAGCCTTCCCGGAGGCCACCTCGCGCAGTGCCGCGGGGGTTTCGCTCAGCGGATAGACCGCACCGATGTGTGGCCGAACGACTCCGGCGGCCAGCAGATCCCGCAGTTCCGCTTCGTTGCGAGTGAACTCGTCTGGGGCGATGTCCTGGAATTGAAAGCCGAGCACGTGAATTCCCTTGACCAGAACCAGGTTCAGCGGGATTCGGGGGATGACGCCGGAGGCGTAGCCGATCGTCACGAACCGGCCGCCGCGACGCAACGACCGTAGCGCCGGCTCGGACAGGTCGCCGCCGACCGGGTCGAGCACGGCGTGCGCGCCGTCAGGCAGGGCGTCCCGCAGTGCGGCGCGTAGGTCGCCGCGCGTGTGGTTCACGAGCGAGACTGCACCGTATTGAGCTGCAGTGGAGAGCTTTTCGTCAGATGAGGCGACTGCCGTGACCCGCGCCCCGAGGGCGGTTGCGAGTTGCACAGCCGCCAGACCCACGCCGCCGCCGGCGCCCAGCACGATCACGTCGTCGGCCGGTTGGATCCGGGCCACCGAGCGCAACGTGTGATACGCGGTGCGGTGAGCCACCCCGAAGGCCGCCGCGGTGCCGTCGTCCACATTGTCGGGAATTCGGGCCAACCCCGATGCCGGAATGCACACCTGCTCGGCGAACGCACCGAACAATCCGGTTCCGGTCACCCGGTCGCCGACGGCGAAACCGCTGGTGTCAGAGGCAACCTCGGTGACCACTCCGGCGAACTCACTCCCCGGGATGAACGGCACCGGTACGTGAATCTGGTACTTGTCGGCCACCAGCAGTACATCGGGGAAGTTCACCGCGGCCGCGCCGACCTGGACCCGCACCTGGCCGGACTCCAGCGCGGGAGCGGGGACCTCATCGAGGCGAACGACATCCGGAGGACCGTACCCGGGGCAGACGGCGGCCTTCACCGGTAGTCGGTGGATTCGGCGAGTTCGGCGGCAGACCGCATCAGCTCGGTGACCACCGGCCCGAACGCCAGCAGCTTCTCGTCGTCGCCCGCCCGCTGAAAACCCTGCTCCAGGACGATCGCCAGCTTCCACTTCGCCAGCACCAGGTAGTAGTCGAGGTCGTCCACCTGGCGTCCGGAGACCTTCGCGTAGTGCGCGACGACGTCGTCGCGCGAGGGCATCCCACGCATGTCGACGTAACCCATCTCGGACGGCTCCGGGTTGTCTGTATCGGCTGGCCAACTCTGCACCATCCAGGCCAGGTCCAGCTTCGGGTCGCCGACGGTGCCCATCTCCCAGTCCACGATCGCGGCCATCGTGGCCGGTGCGCCGTGGCGGTACATGACATTGGCGAACTGGTAGTCCCCGTGCATCAGGCCCGGGATGAAATCGAGCGGCTTGTGGGCGCGCAGCCAGTCCGTGGCCACCTCGAGCCCGGGCAACTCACGGTTCTTGATCCGGTCGAGGAATCCGATCCAGCGGTCGACCTGGCGTTCGTGAAAGCCGTCGGGCCTACCGAGATCGCTCAGCCCCTTGGCCTGCCAGTCCACTTTCGACAGCAGCGCAATACCCTCGGCCAGCTGATAACTCAGCCCGGGCCGGGTGCTGGGGTCGGAGTTGAACGGCTCAGGCCAGCGACCGTGGGTATCCATCGGCGACCAGCCGTCGACGAATCCCATCAGATAGAACGGCCGGCCCAATACGTCGGGATCGGCGCACACGCCGACTGCCGCCGTGTGCGGGACCTCCGTGCCGTCGAGTGCCTCGATGATGCGCCACTCCCGCAGGATGCCCTTGTCCCGGTCCGGCGGGGCGCCCTCCGGCGGCATGCGCAACACGCAGGTGTGCTCGCCACGGCGGATCTCGAAGATGACATTCTGGGTTCCGCCGGACAGGAAGCGGGCCTCCAGCGGCTCACCTTTGCCCGCCAGCCCGGCGTTGTCCATCCAATCGGCAAGGCGTGCAGTGTCGATCGTGCTCACAGATTGCCCACCTCAGCTTCCAGGTATTCGGCGAACTTGGCCTTCGCGGCGTCGCGCTTGCGCGGGATCCACTCGGTCGGCCAGGTGTCGGTGGTCGGCTGGTAGTCGCGCAGCACCTGCCGGGCGACGGTGGTCTTGTGTACCTCCGTCGGGCCGTCGGCCAGGCCCATCACCGCGGCGCCCGTGACCATGCCGAGGAAGGGCATCTCGTTGGTGACACCCAGCGCGCCGTGGATCTGCATCGCCCGCCAGGCGATGTCGTGCAGCACGGTGGGCATGGCGACCTTGACGGCGGCGATGTCCTTGCGGACCTTCTTGTAGTCGTTGTACTTGTCGATCTCCCACGCGGTGTAGAGCACCATCAACCGGAATTGCAGCAACTGGGCGTAGGAGTCGGCGATGTAACCCTGGACGAACTGTTTGTCGGACAGCCGGCTGCCCTGCGTCTCGCGGCTCAATGCACGTTCGCACATCATGTCGAGCGCCTTCTGAGCCAGACCGATCGTGCGCATCGCGTGGTGAATCCGGCCGCCGCCCAACCGCGTCTGGGCGATGACGAAGGCCTGACCCTCGCCGCCCAACAGCGCCTCGGCGGGAACCCGGACGTTGTCGTAGTGGATCAACGCGTGGCTGCCCTCGTTGTCCGGCTCGCCGTACAAACCCACGTTGCGGACGATCTTGACACCGGGGGTGTCGGTGGGCACCAGGAACATCGACATGCCCTGGTAGGCACTGACCTCGGGATTGGTCACCACCATGACGATCAGGAACGACGCGGTTGCGGCGTTGGAGGAGAAGAACTTCCACCCGTTTATCACCCAGTCGTCCCCGTCGCGCACCGCGCTGGTGGTGAACAGCGTCGGGTCCGCACCGGCGTGGGGTTCGGTCATCGAGTAGCAGGAGAACAGCTCACCCTCGAGCAGCGGATGCAAATACTTCTTTTTCTGCTCCTCGGTCCCGTAATGCGCGATGATCTCGGCGTTGCCCGTATCGGGGGCCTGACAGCCGAACACGATGGGTGCCCACTGCGAGCGGCCGAGGATCTCGTTGAGCAGCGCGAGCTTGAGCTGCCCGTGACCCTGCCCGCCCAGTTCTGGCCCGAGATGAGTGGCCCACAAACCTTTTTCGCGCACCTGTGCCTTGAGCGGGTCGATGGCCTCCCGACGGCTGCCCTCCAACGGGGTGAACTGTTTGTGCGGCCACGCCAGGTCGAGCGGTTCGACCTGCTCGGTCACGAATTCGTCGGCCCAGTCCAGTAATTCCTGATACTGCGGGTCGGTCTCGAAATCCCACGCCATCGGGGGTCCTCCGATCTAGTTGTTGAGGGTGTTGAAGCCGGTGATCATCGCGCCGATGTCGCACGCGACGCGGTCGGTGAACGAACGGTTGCCGAAACTGCCTCCGGCCCAGTGCCGGACGCCCTCACTGACCAGGATCTGCGCCAGCCGCGACAGGTGGTCCACGTCGACGTGAGCGGCGAGCTTGCCGTCGGCCTGGGCGCGTGTGAACAACTCGCCGAACATGTCGGCGTCCTCTGTATCGGGGTCGACGTCGCCGGCCAGGATCCGGTGCTCGTGCCGGTAACCCTCCAGGATCGTCTCGACGATCAGTTCGGGTGGGTTGCGCGCCATCGACCGTTCCAGGCTGCGGAGTGCCTCCGTGATGACGGCCATCATGTCGTAATCGCCGGTCAGGAGCGACTTCACGCGCTTCTGGGCCAGGCGGGTCGAGGTCAGGCCGACCTCGAACAGCACGTCTTCTTTGGCCGGGAAATAGAAGTAGAACAGCGCCCGGGACACCCCCGCGGCTCGGCAGATGTCAGCCACCGTGGTCTTGGCGTATCCGTTGGTGCGCCAGAGCGCCATCGCGGCCTGGACCAGGTCGCGTTTGGTCTGGTGTGAGCGAGCCCGTTGGAACGAGGCGCGACGTTGACTGCTGTCAGCAGTGTCAGTCGTGGCTTCCTTGGGCATATTCTGACTCTAACAACGGATTCTGCTATTGAAAATAGTTGACGTTTGTCTAACTATCTCAATATGAACCAACCGCTGCACGGCCGCCGGATTCTGGTCACCGGCGGTGCGTCCGGGATCGGGTGGGCCGCCGTGGATGTGCTGAGCGCCGCGGGCGCCGATGTCATGGCCACCTATCACCGGACGCCACCGCCGGACGGCGCGACGATTCGTTGGCTGCAGTGCGACTTGCGCGATGCGGCCGCCGTCGACGCCATGGTGACCTCGGCGGCGCAGGCGTGCGGTCCAGGCCTGGACGCGTTCTGCGGCCAAGGCCTGGGCGGCTGACCGGGTCACGGTCAATGCGCTCGCGCCGGCGGTCGACACCCCTGGGGCGGATCGTCTACGCGACTTCCTCGGGCCCGAGGTCGCAAAGCTCGTCGACGCGCAGATGAAGATGACGATCCCGTTGGGCGGCGCACTCGGGGACCCGGCCCGCGATCTGGGGCCGGTTCTGGTGTTCCTGGCCGGAGAGGGGGCGGCCTTCATCACCGGTCAGTTGATCGCTGTCGACGGTGGCCTGACGATGCTGGGTGGATAGCGCGAGAATCCTATTCTTGCTGTTTGTCGCTGATCGGTCGGGGTCCGGCGTTGACGCGCAACCGGGGCTATGGAAATCTACTATTCATAGATGAGAGGCGCATTCTCATACGCGTGGCTGGAACGGGAGTAACAGATGGCGATCGACCCGACGGGTATCGATTTTTTCCGCGATGAACGATTGGTCGACGACCCGTATCCGTTCTTCGAGGCGCTTCGGAACAAGTGCCCGGTCAGCCCTGAAGACCACTACAACGTGACCATGGTGACCGGCTGGGATGAAGCCGTGCAGGTCTACAACGACGAGGAGACCTTCTCGTCATGCCTGTCGGTCACCGGACCTTTCCCGGGTTTCCCGGTCCCGCTGGAAGGGCGCAGTGCCGAAGAGGTCACCGCGCTCATCGACAAGCATCGCAACGAACTGCCGTTCAGCGATCAGCTGCCGACGCTGGATCCGCCGACGCACACCGATCACCGCTCGCTGCTGATGCGGCTCATCACGCCCAAGCGCCTCAAGGAGAACGAGGACGCCATGTGGCAGTTGGCCGATGAAGTACTCGACAGCTACCTCGCGCCCGGCCAGGGCGAGTTCATCAAGGGTTTCGCGGGTCCGTTCACCCTGTTGGTGATCGCCGATCTCCTCGGTATCCCAGACGAGGATCGCGAAGCGTTCGTCAACGGCATCAAGCAGAATTCCGGCGGCGGCATCGGCAGCACCAGCAAGGAGTCGTTGTCCCACAGCCCGCTGGAGTTCCTCTACGGTCAGTTCTCTGACTACATCTCGGACCGTCGAGCCAACCCGCGCGACGACGTGCTCACCGGTCTCGCCGAGGCCACCTTCCCCGACGGCAGCATCCCCGACGTCGGCGATGTCGCGAGGGTGGCGACCAACGTCTTCTCGGCCGGGCAGGAGACCACGGTGCGCCTGCTCAGCACCGCGCTGAAGGTCCTCGCTGAACAACCGGAAATCCAGCAGCGGCTGCGCGCCGACCGCAGCCTGATCCCGAACTTCATCGAGGAAGCGCTGCGGATCGAGAGCCCGGTCAAGGGTGACTTCCGGTTGTCGCGCTGCCCGGTGACCATCGGCGAGACCGAGTTGACCGCCGGCACCACGGTGATGGTGCTCAACGGTGCGGCCAACCGCGACCCTCGCCGCTTCGAGGATCCCGACACCTTCGACCCGGCGCGCAAGAACGCTCGCCAGCACCTGGCCTTCGGCCGTGGCATCCACAGCTGCCCCGGCGCCCCGCTGGCACGCGCCGAGACCCGGGTCGGCCTTGAGCGTCTGTTGGACCGCACCACCGACATCCGCATCTCCGAGGCCAAGCACGGCTCGGACGGCGACCGGCGCTACAACTACATCCCGACCTTCATCCTGCGCGGGCTCACCGAGCTGCATCTGGAGTTCGACAGCTGATGAAGGTGAGGGTCGACGAGGACCGTTGTGCAGGCCACGGCATGTGCCTGACTCTGTGCCCCGAGGTCTTCGAGATGTCAGACGACGGTTGGGCAGTGGCCGACCCGGAGGAAGTTCCGTCCGGGTTGGAAGACGCCGCCCGCGAAGCGATACAGAACTGCCCGGAACGGGCGATCAGCGAAATCGACAACTAGAGAAAGAGATTCGCAATGGCATCTGCCAAGGGTTACGTCATCATCACCGAGGACATCAAAGACCCGGCCGGTATGGGTGAGTACGCCAAATTGGCGTCGAAGGCGATGGGTGGCGCGACCATCGTGGCCGTCGATCAGAAGCCCGAGGTGATCGAGGGCGCCTGGCACGGAACTCAGACCGTGGTGCTGGAGTTCGAATCCGTTGACGCCGCCCGCGAGTGGTACTACTCCGACGCCTACCAGGCGGCCGCCAAGGTCCGCCAAGGCGCCGCCGAGTGCAACGGCGTGATCCTCTCCGGCTTCCCCTCCTGATCGGGCGGCCGCAGTGCGTTACAGCATCACGTACCCGATGCACACTCATCCGTACCATCCGGATCTGGTGAGTGGCAGCGGAGTTGCCGCGATGGCCGCTGCGGCCGAGGCTGCGGGTTTCCACGGCTTCGGATTCACCGACCATCCCGCTCCGTCCCAGCGCTGGCTCGATGCCGGCGGCCACGACGCCTTGGACCCGTTCGTGGCCATGGCCTTCGCCGCGGCGCACACCACGACGCTGCGTCTGGTGCCGAACATCGTGGTGCTGCCGTATCGGAATCCCTTCGTGGTGGCGAAATCCGGTGCGAGTTTGGACCTGTTGTCCGGTGGCCGGTTCACGCTTGCCGTCGGAGTCGGTTATCTCAAGCGGGAATTCGCCGCGCTCGGCGTCTCCTTCGACGAGCGCGCTGCACTGTTCGACGAGGCCCTCGAGGTGATCCGCGGCATCTGGACCACTGATGATTACACCTTCGAGGGTAAGAACTTCAGCGCACGCGGTATCACCGCGCACCCCCGGCCGGCGGCGACGCCACATCCACCGATCTGGATCGGCGGCAACACTTCCGCGGCGCGGGCCCGGGTCGCCAAGCACGGTGACGGTTGGTGCCCGTTCGCCGCACCAGCGGGCCTGGCCAAGACCGCGGGAACGGCCGCGATGGACTCGTTGGACGCCCTGGCGGCCGGCATCGAGGATCTGCGGGCCCGGCTTACCGACGCCGGTCGCGATCCCGACGGAATCGACATCGTGTTCAACAACTTCGAAGGCGGTAACCCCGGCAGCGACGATTTCGACGCCGACGCCTACCTGGCCGGTGTGGACAAGCTGGCCGCACTCGGGGTCACCTGGTTGCACGTCACTCTGCCCGGCGACAGCCTGGCCCATGCGCTGGAGGCCACCGAGCAGTTCGGCAAGTCGGTGATCGCCGCCTAGCGACATTGACTCTGCGGTGAGGGCTCAGCGCACTCGCACTTTCGCGCCCTCAGCGCAGAGTCGACAGTCTCAAGCAGACGTCAAGGCCGCGATCGGCGTCGTCGTGGTGGCGTGCACCAACAACTCGGCCAGTTCACGTGGTCGGCTCAGGAACGGCGAGTGCGACGCGTCGATCGTGAGTTGCTCGACACCGAGACGTTCGGTCACGGTGTCGGCGAGCCATTGCGGCATCGAGCGGTCCTGGGTGCAGCGGATGAAACTGCGGGGGAGGTCGGCGGCCCAGAACTGTGGCACCGACACCGGCGTGACCGTCGTATCGCCGAACCGCTCCGGCCCGAGACGATCGAAAGCCCAGCGGGCCGTTGCCTCGTCGCAGTCGTGGTAGAAGTAGCGCCACGCTCCATCGAAGTCGGCGAAGTGCATCGCACCTTCGTCGTCGAAATGCAGATAGCCCAGCATCTCGCCGACGTCACCGTCGAACTCGCCGCCCAACTCGTCATCGGCCGAACGCATGGCCATGGCCTCGGGATACGTGCGGCCCTCCCTGGGCAGCGCCGCGGCCAGGTACACGATGTGGCTCACCAGTTCCGGTGCGGCGTCCGCGGCGAGGGTGGCGTCGAACCCACCGCCAGAGTGTCCGACGAGCACATCTCCGGCCTGCATCACGTCGAGGATCGCGGCGCGCCGATTGGCCAGCGTGGACTCTTCGGCCACCCGGGCGCCGTGCCCGGGCAGATCCACCGCGACGCCGTCATGACCCAGATTCTGCAACTCGGCGATGGTGCGCTCCCAGCACCAGGCGGCGTGAAAGCCGCCGTGTACGAAGACGAACCGCACGCCTACTCGTCCACGATCGAGATGGCCTGGCGGGGGCACTGCCGAACCGCTTCGCGGATCTGTGCCTCGTTCTCCGGCGTCACGTCCTCCTGAAGGATGTGCAGGTAATCCTGATCGTCGAGATCGAACACCTCGGGGATGATCCCCATGCAGACCGCGTTGCTCTCGCAGATCTCGAAATCGACGTGAACCTTTTTCGCCATCACCTCAGCACCCTTACCGGCACGTGCGAATAACCCGCCACGTTCTGCATTTGAACCCGTTGCAGCTCATCCCATTTCACCTCATAGCGGGGCATGAAATCGAGCAGCTTCTCCAGCGCGACCGCACTCTCCATGCGGGCCAGCGCCGCACCGAGACAGCTGTGGATGCCGTAGCCCAACCCCAGGTTCTGGGCCTCGGTGCGGTCGCGCTCGATGTCGAAGGTGTCGGCATCGGTGAACGCATCGGGATCGCGGTTGGCCGCCGCGCTGATCAGGAAGACTGCCTTGCCCGCCGGAATGGTGCCGCTGGGCACGTGGGCTTCTTTGAGGGTGTAGCGGACGTTGTACTGCACCGGGCCCTCGTAGCGCAGCAACTCCTCGACAGCGGCCCCGACCTTCTCGCGGTCGTCGAGCAGTTTCTGCCACTGCTCGGGGTTACGGGCGAAGAGCACCATCGCGGTGCCGACGAGCTTGGTGACGGTTTCCGCACCCGCACCGCCCAGAAGGGTGGCGAAGCCGGTGATCTCGATGTCGTCGAGACGACGCATCTGGCCGTCTTCGCCGGGGATCTCCGCGGCGATGAGCCGGCTGATCATGTCGTCCTGCGGGTTTTCCCGGCGCTTCTGCACCAGCCCGTAGTAGTAGATGCCGGTGTCGATGTTGGCCTGCATGCCGGCCTCGGAGTAGCCGATCTGCCCTGGCTCACGCGACAGGCTGGTGTCGATCCAGTGCCGGACCTGCTGGCGGTATTCCGGGTCGACGCCGGCCATCCGGGTGATGACCTCGACCGGGAACGGACCCGAGAAATCCTGGACCACGTCGAATTCGTCGGAGTCGATCAGGCTGAGGTGATGGTCGATCTGTTCGACGACAGTCTCGCGCTGAGACTGGATCATGCGCGGGGTGAACGCCTTGTTGAGCAGGCTGCGCATGTGCCGGTGATCGGGTGGGTCCATGAAGATGATCGACTTCTGCGGCGGTTCGTCGCTCTGCACCATGGCCAGATCGCAGCCACGCGACGAGGAGAACGCCTCGTGGTCCTTCAATGCTGCCGACACGTCCTCATGCCTTGTCAGGGCATAGAAGTCAGAGTCCTCGTTGTAGTACAGCGGTGCGTCCTCGCGCATCCGGCGGTACATGTCGAACGGGTTGTTGAAGAACTCCTCGGAGAACGGATCGAAGATCACCTGGGCCTTGGTCATTTGGCTGGCTCCTCCTTCGCGGCGGGCTGGGCCGGAAGTTTCGTGACACGTTACGGGAAACTGTTGAACTGTAACGCTAACAGTAACTCTGTTGAGAGTGTTTGAAAAGCACAAAATAGGTGCTGATCAGGTCGTGATGTCCGTGTGGGTTACCTGATGGCGGCGTCGAGGAGTCCCTCAAGCCGGCCGAGGTCGCTGTCCAGTTCAGAGGCTGTCCTGCGCACCACGGCGACGTCTTTGCCGATGAATTCGCCGACCCGCTCGATGAAGGCGTCGGCCGAGCCGGTGGCGGCGATACCACCGAGGGCGCGGCTTGCCGCACTGCCGTGCGTGAGGGCGGTCAGCAGTGTCGCCTCGTCGATGCCAAGCCGATCGCCCAGGCGCACTCCCTCGGCCACGGCGCCGATCTGCGCGGCGAACAGCGCGTTGTTCACCAGCTTCACCCGCTGCCCGGCACCGACCGGGCCGACGTGCAGTACCGGATCGGCATAGGCCGTCAGCACCTCGCGGGCGCGGGCTATCGCGTCGGCGTCACCACCCGCGAACACCGTGACGGTGCCGGCCGCGATGTCATGCGGTCCGCCGCTGACCGGAGCGTCGACGACGGCGATGCCCCGCGCGGCCCCGCGCTCGGCGAGGGCCTCGGCGGTGCGAGGGCTGCCGGTGGTGTGCAGCACGAGCACCGACCCGTCCGGCATCTCGTCGATCAGGCTTGGGCAGAGGTCCCGGACCTGATCATCGGTGAACACACAGACGATCGTCACGTCGGCGCCCGTGACCGCCGCGAGTGGTGAGCTCACCGGGTCGGCGCCGAGTTCGGCCACCGCAGCGCGCTTTTCGTCGTCGCGGCCCAGGACCCGTACCTGGTGTCCGGCACCCGCCAGGCGGCGCACCATCGGTGCGCCCATCCGGCCTGCTCCGATGAAACCGACGCGCATCAGCGGGGATGGTTCATGATGGCCAGGGCGTTGTCGGCGGCATCAAACACTGCCCCCTGGGGAGCTGAGGCATCGTCGGCCAGGCTGGCGGCATGCCTGCAGTCCTTCTGCAGCAGCGCGCCGGCGATCGGTGCCAGGTTGTCCAGCGTCCCGCCGAACATCGCGATGCTGTTGAGCGCCTTGCTGGTGGCCGAACCGCGCGAGATCACCTCGCACAGTGCCTGACGCGGAACTCCCAGTGCCTCACCGAGTTCCAGCGCGCTCATGGCCGCGCCCAGGTTGGCGCTGAACAGCAGGTTGTTGAGGATCTTGGCGACCTGGCCGGCGCCGACGCCGCCCAGGTGCACGATCGGGTCGGCGTAGGTGGCGAACACTGGACGCACGCGCTCGACGACCTCCTCGTCGCCGCCGACCATCACCAGCAGAGTGCCGGCAGAGGCAGCGGGCTCGCCACCGCTCACCGGGGCGTCGATGACGGTGATTCCCTGGGCGGCAGCCTTTTCCGCAAGATCGCGGCAGGTGTCGGGGTGCACGGTCGAGTGAATGGCGATGACGCCGCCCGGGGCCAGTCCGGCCAGCACGCCCGTCTCGCCGTCGAGCACCTGACGGACGTCGTCGTCGCCCACCACGCACAAGCAGACCAGATCGCTGGCGGCAGCCAGTTCGGCGGGAGAGCCCGCGGTCTTGGCGCCGGTGTCGGCGAAGGGTTCCAGCGAGGCCGGGCGCCGGGCCCAGAGGGTGGTCTCGAACCCGCCTTCCACGATCCGCCGCGCCATCGGCGCCCCCTGGCTGCCCAGCCCGATAAATCCGACTCGCATCAACCTGCCTCCACTTCCAGTTCGGTATTCACAGTGCCTTTCGCCGGCTCGGGGCCACGGTTGGCCACGCACTCATCGGCGAACGACAGCACCTTGCGGTGATAGGTATCGGCGGTCAGTCCCACGCTGAGATTGTGTCCGCTATCGGCCAGTTCGCCGGTCTCTACCCGCGGCGAGACGGTGAACATCGCAGCGATCCCGGCCAGTGCCTCGGCATCGGACTCCCAGACGTTCTCGTACTCGCCGGCGAGGAACTGCACGGGAACGGTGGTCTGCCCGGCCAGTGCCGGAAACTCCTGCCGTGACCAGGTTTTGACGACATCGCCCTCGTAGGCGGTGCCGCCCGCCGACAGTCCGGCGCCGATCACATCCGGCGGATAGAGCCGGGCCGGTTCCCACAGCAGCTCGCGCAGACCACGCGGCCGGTTCACCGGTGAGGCGTCCTTGAGCAACTCCTGAGCGGCGGGGTGATACCGACGGCCGGTGCCGGCCAGGGATACACCGAGCACTTCGGGCCGCTGGACGGCCAGGTGCAGGGCCAGCTCACAGCCCATCGAATGGCCGAGGACGAACAGGTCAGCCGTACCGGTGATCCGCTGGATTGCCCCGAACGCCAACGCGACCCGCTGTTCGGGTCGTGCCATGGCGTCCGGGTAGGCCGCCGATGCACCGTAGCCGGGGCGGTCCAGCGCGATCACGGTGTACCCCTGGCCGACTGCGGTCCGCAACAGGGACAGCCCCGGGTGGCCGGGGCAGTCGAAGTAGGCCGACGTGGTGGCGCCACCGTGCAATGCGACGACGACGGCGCGCGGGTCGGGGGACTCGGCGACCAGGGCTGACATCGGGACTCCGTCGACCATCACCACTCTGGGGTGCGGATCGGCCTTGCTCGCCGTCGACGTCACGGCTAGTCGTCCCTGCGCATGAGCAGCACACCGCTGGGGGTCAGGCCGCCGCTGCTGGCCACGGCGACGCGCACATCCTTGACCTGACGTTCGCCGGCCTCACCGCGCAACTGCGTGACGGCCTCGTGGATCAGCCCCATGCCGTGGGTACGGCCGTGCGAGAGCTGACCGCCGTGGGTGTTGAGCGGGATGATGCCGTCGCGGGCGATGTTTTGACCGCCGTCGAGGAAGTCCTTGGCCTCGCCGATGCCGCAGAAGCCCAGCCCCTCCAGCCAGGACAGGCAGTTGAAGCTGAACCCGTCGTAGAGCTCGGCCACGTCGACATCGCTGGGCCGCAACGAGGTTCGCGACCACATATGTGCACTCTGACCCAGCACCTGAGGCTCGTGGGTGAGCGTGGTCTGGTCCCAGTCGAGTCGTTCGATGATCTGGGTGCCGACGGCCTCGAACAGGATCGGCGGCTTGGCCAGATCACGCGCGGCGTCCACAGCCGAGACGATGACGGCCACCGCACCGTCACACGGCACGTCACAGTCGTAGAGGCCGAACGGCGTCGTGATCATGCGGGCCGACAGGTAGTCGTCCATGGTCAGCGGATCGCGGTAGATGGCGGTCGGGTTCAGCGCGGCATTGGCGCGCTGATTGAGCGCGATCCAGCCGAGTGTCTCGCGCGTGGTGCCGTACCGGTCGAAGTGACGGCCGGCGTTCTGCGCCAACGTGTGTGCCGCCGAGGTGGACCCGAACGGATGCTGCCAGTTGTCGCTGCGGCCACCCATCGGAGGGGACATCTTGCCCTCCTTGACCAGCTGGCCGAAGGTCGCCTCCCACAGTGTGCGGAAGCACAGCACATGGCGTGCCATGCCGGTGGCCACGGCCATCATGGCCGCGATCACCGAGCCACCCGGACCGAAGGTGTCCATGCCGCCGTTGATCCAGGTCGGCCGGAGCCCGAGTGCGCCCTCCAGGGCGCTCACGCCGCCTTCGCCCATACCGGCGATGGCCAGACCCGGGTAGGTGGAAAGCCCGTCGATGTCGTCGAACGTCAAACCCGCATCGGCGACCGCTTTTTCGGCGGCGTCGATCGTGAGCGCCAGGGGCGGCACCATCTGTCGACGACCGATCTTGGACATCCCGATGCCGGTGATGGCCGAGTGATCCTCGAATTTCTCCTTGGTCAGCATCGGCCGGACGTACTTGGCGACGTCCTGGGGCGCGACGGGTTCGGCGACCGGCGGGGTGGAGGTGGTGTCGGACGACGGCTTGAACACCGGCAGCCAGACATCCTCGATCTGCTGGAATTCGACCTCGACGGGCATCCCGAGCTTGAGGTCCTCGGAATCGCAGTCGACGATGTTGGTCGTCAGTCGGACGCGGGGATCCTCGGCGATGGCCACCTCGGCCACCACGTACGGCGGCGGCAGATCCGGGAACCCGAAACGGTGGTTGACCGTGAACCCGGCGAGCGATCCGCGCCCGGACACGTCACGCACGCCCATATTGCGGCTACGGCAGTACCGGCAGACCGGCTGTGGCGGGTGGATGAGGGCGCTGCAGTCCTGGCACTCCTGGATTCGCAGCACCCCGTCGGCGCCCGCGGTCCAGAAGTACTCGTTGAGCGTGGTGACCGTCGGGAGCGGACGTCCCGGTATCTGTGACAACTCGACTCCGGTGGTAAGCGGATTATTCTGTGTGGAGAATCACGTTACCAGTTTCCGGGATCGGTGATCCAGCCTCTACGTATCCGAGCCGGGTCAACCCGCCTCGCGCTCCGTCCGCGTTTCCTTCAATTCGATGATCGCGTGCACGGGGCAGTCCAGCAGGGCACGTCGGACCGCGTCCTCGTCGGCTTCGGGGATGTTGCCGTCGCCTTGAAGTGAGGCGTAGCCCCAGTCGTCGAGCGGGAAGTACTCCGGTGCGTGCTTGGCGCACAATCCGAAGCCATCGCACAGCGTGCGATCGAGCTTGACCTTCATACCGCCACCACCGCCTCCAGGGACTCCACTTCGTACGGCCGTGCAGCGGTGAAAGCGCCGGAACGGCAGGTCTGACAGCCATTTTCGAGGTGGCGCTGCACCAGATCGGGGAACTGGGCCAGCAGGCTGGCTGCCACATTGGCCGCGCCGTCGAGCGTCGCGCAGGCGCCGCGGCCCCGCAGCACCACCGACCACCGCTTGAGCCGATCGAGATCATCCTGGGTGGCGTTGCCGTCGCGAAGTCCGACGGCAACCGCAGCCATCGCGGCCGTCCCGTTGAAGCACGACCCGCACTGGCCGGCGTTCTCGCGGTCGAAGTAGGCCAGCACCGACGCGGCGACCGCCACCGGACACTCGTCGGTGAGGATGCCGATCGCGCCGCAGCCCAACCCGCTGTTCAACGCCCGCACTGACTCGTGATCCAGTGTGGCTCCCACGATGTCGCGGTTGACCAGCCCGGCGAAGTACCCACCCATCAAGGCTCCGCGGACGTTGTCGGGGGATACCCCGTGCAGCGTCAGCAGATCCGCGAACGCGATACCGTGCGGCAGTTCGTACAGTGCGGGTGCTCGTCCGGCACCGGTGATCGTGGCCAGGAAGGTTCCCGGTGAAGCCTCGGTGCCCAACTCCCGGAACGCCCTCGCGCCGTGCTGGTGGAGGTAGGCCAGGTGTGCCAGCGTCTCGACATTGCTGATCAGTGTCGGCTTCCCGTCCACCCCTTCCTCGAACGGGCGTGGGGGTTTGTCGGTCGGCTTGGCCGGTCCGCCGTTGACCACGTGCACCGCCGCGGTCTCCTCGCCAGCGACGTAACCCGCCGTGACGGTGAGTAATTCGATTCTCACACCGTCCCGTTCACGCGGGCTTTCATCGAGCGCCAGCTCAACACTGTCGGCCCCCGCCGAATCCGATACGTACACCACAGCGCGCTCGGCGCCGACAATCCCGGCAGCGAGCCGGAGACCGTCCAGCACGACATGTGGGCGGTTGCGCAGCAACCAGCGATCTTTGATCGAGGCCGGCTCGCCCTCTTCGCCGTTGGCGATCACGACCGTGCCTGACGCGTCCCGCCCGTTGGCGCGCACCGTCTGCAGTTTCACCGCCAACGGAAAGGCCGCGCCGCCCCGGCCCAGCAGCCCGCTGGCCTGCACCTCGGCCAGTAGGTGATCTGGATCGGCAAGGGCGCCATAGCCTCCGGACTGCTGGTACTCCACTAAGCTCTCCGGCCGGTCGCGGAGCAGACGCGGGGTGATTCCCGGCCATACCGCGACGCTGAGTTCGGCTGTCATGGTCACATCCCGTCCCCGGTTAGGCTCACCGGCATGAGAACTGCGGTGGTGCGCGTCGGAGTCGACCCGGCTGGTGAGCTCGGCGCGGAACAGCTGTCCGACGGCATGGCAACGCTTCGTGAGTTGCTGGGAGACCGGGGCGCCGAGGTGCTGGACAACCAGCTCGCCGAACTGCCCGCCCATCGCCGCGAGGTCGAGGTGCTGATCGCCGGCAACGACGCACCAGAGTTACAGGCCATCGCGATGGAACTGTGCGCCAAGGCCTTTGGCACCAGTCCCGCGGCCGGGGTGGTCACATTCGTCAGTCGCGGCACCGATGAGGATGTCCGGGGTGTGCTTGCCGGGTTCGGCTTGTCGGGCGACATCGCCAGATCGGTCGATGGTGAAGGCTGGGATGTCGTGACGGTGACCCTGGACAAAGCCGATCTGGCCCGTATCCCGGAAAGCCGCGTCCACACCGCTCTCGAGGCTTCGTTGAACTGCGAGGTGCACATCCGGACGGTGTGACGGTACGGCGGCACCGACGTCACGAGGACCTCAGGAAGTCGATGATCTGCGGCGCAGCCTGCACCCAGGTATCGAACAGGCAGAACGCCTTACCGCCGCTTTGGGCGAACCTCTCTCCCGCACGTTCCCAGGCGTCCTCGGGCCAGGGGGGATCGATCAGCTCGGAACCCTTGATCAGACAACTCACTTCAAGCGAGGTGCGCTTGGGATGATCCCAGTCGTTCTCGCCACCACGAATGATCAGGGTGGGCACGGTGATGTTGTCGAACATCTCGTCGGGAACACCTGGAATGGTCTGTCCGGGTTTCGACACGAACGCGTTGAGCCAGCGCAGCATGACCTTGAGGAACTCGTCGGCGTCGAGGTCGAGCAGGCGTTGTTTGTTGGCCGGGTTTTCGGCGATCCGCTCGCGCCATTCCGGCACGTTCAGCAGCCCCTCGATCCCGAGCCCGCGCACTGCCAAGATGCTCGGAGTCACGTAGTGGCCGCCGAGTACGAACGCCCCGTACACCCCGCCGACGATGTTCCACACCACCAGCTTTCGCACGATCTCGGGATAAAGCATGGTGGTCAGCATCGAGTCCCGCGCACCACCGGAGCCACCGAGGATGAAGCACGGCCCGATGTCCAGGCCGGTGATCAGGTGGTACAGCGTCTCGGCCCGCATGTGCGATTCGCTCTGCCCGTAGAACTGCACGTCCGACCTGCCGCAGTTCGGCCGGTCCCACAGCAGTACCCGGTAGCCGCCCTCGACGAGGGCCTCGGCCAACGGCCGCAGGCCCGGAATGTCCTTGCTGAACCGGCCGCCGGGAGTCAGCGCGATGAAATCGCCCTTGTCGCCGAGAATTTCGTAGACGACGTTGCCGCCGTTGACCTCCATGGTCTTCTCGCCCGGCTTGAGTGGACGAGTCACCGCCAGATCCGTTGATTCGCTCGCAAGCTCGCTCATGCCATCACCAACACATCATCTCCAACCACACGGACCGGGTAGGTACGGATACTCCATTCCGGCTTCACCGCGGTGGTGCCGGTTGCCAACTCGAAACCCCATTGGTGCCAGGGGCAGTAGATGTACTCCTTGTCGCGCACCATCACCGCGTCGCCGGGCACCTTCTCGTCGACCACAGTGCGGCCCCGGGCGCGCCCCGAGCACAGCGGACCACCCTCGTGGGGGCAGTAGTTGGCGATGGCATAGAACGTGCCGTTGACGTTGTACACGCCGACGCCGTGACGGCCGATCGGTACGAGTTTGTGCGTGCCCGGCGGGATTTCGTCGACGGTGGCGACGACATGCTCGCGTCCCTGCGCGAGTCGGGGGCGCTTCTCGGGCTGCTGCACAGATTCCCCGGTCGCTTCGCTCCTGCCCTCCGGAATCATCAGAACACCCGGGCCTGTCCCTCGAGGACCGGAACGGTCTCGGGCAACTTGTAGGTCTGGATGCCGTTGCGGAACATGATGGGCTCGCGGGCGTGCTCGGGCAGATGCTTGACCAGCCAGCGCGGGTCGTCGAACGTCCAGTGCGGGTAATCGCTGGAATACAGCAGGATCTTCTCGCACTCCATCCACTCGAATGCCCGGGACAGTTCGGTCTTGTCCTCGGGGTAATCCAGCGGCTGGGTGGTGAACTTGATGTGGTCCTTGACGTATTCACTGGGCTTGCGCTTGATGTCCATCCAACCCTTGCGGGCTGCGTAGATGGCATCCATCCGCCACATCAGCGGCAGGATCCAGGTGAATGCATGCTCGACGAACACGATGCGCAGCGTCGGGAACCGGTCAAAAACCCCGTCGAAGATCAGGCTCATCACCTGGTTGGCCGCCAACAGCGAGTAGCTGACCATGAAGTCGTGGTTGTAGCTGGGCAGCCCCACCGGCGGTGTCGGCAGCGTCTCGTACTCGCCGCGGGACAGGTGGCAGCTCACCGTGATGTCGTGCTTGGTCGCTGCGGCCCAGATCGGGTCGTACTTCGGGTCACCCCACGACGGGCGGGGCTCAGCCTTCATCAGAACCTGGGCCATATAGGGGTGTTCGGCCCACTGCTCGATCTCGGCCACCGCCGTCTGCGGCTCCTCGATGGCGACACAGATGGACCCCCGCCAGCGCTCGTGCCAGTTGTTGTGACCATCCAGCCAGTGATTGGCCAGCCATAGGTTGACCGCGGTGCAGTAGGCCGCGGTGGCCTCGCCCAGTCGGTGCTCGGAGTGTGTTGGTTCGAGGATGGCGATGTCGGAGCCGGCCTCCATGATGAGCTGACGCAGCGCCATATCCGGATCGCTGCAGGCGAATTCACCGTCGGGAGGGAAAGCGTCCACTCGCATGGCATAGGCGTGTGCGTAATCCGGCGCGTCGTAGTAGATCTGCTCGCCGACCTTGTGGCTCAGGAAATACTTACTGCGCCATGGCTCGGGGATGTACTCGATCAGCTCACCGCGGCGCGGCATGGGGTGTACGTCGGAGTCGACGCACCGGACTGCAATCCGCTCGGCTGCAGGCACCCGGGGGTTGGTTGTGACGGTCATCTGTGCTGTGCCTCCCTCGAATACCTACTGCGCCGCAACTGCGGACGCCGAACCGGATGCAACCGCATCCTCTAGCCCGTAAAGCTCTGCGGCGTTGCGCCACAACAACTTGTCGCGTTGTTCGGGGCTGAACGCACTCGGGATCTCCGGTTCGTTGAGCTGCCAGTGTGGATAGCTGGAGCCGTACATCACCATGTCTTCCTTACCGGTGAAGCTCAACCACTCGCCGGCGAACTCGGTGTCGCCGGGCCCGTCGAGGGCGCCCTGAACGAAGTAGACGTGGCCGGGCAGATAGTCGCTGGGCATCTTGGGCGCCCACGGGGTCTGCTCGAGGTGGGGACGGCCGAAGCAGTCCATCCGCCACATGAACGGGGTCAACAGATCTGCGGCGCCGTCGGCCCAGACGAACTTCAGTGTCGGCGTCCGCTCGAACACGCCCTCGGCGATCATGTTCATCAGGTGATAGATGTAGTTGAGCGCCATGAAACCCAGGTACTGCTCATAGGTCCTGGTCTTGCCCGACGGGGTGGGCGCGAACTGGATACCCGCCCCGCCCTCGATGTGCACCGCCACCGGCAGACCGGCGGCGGCGGCCGCGTCCCACAACGGCCAGAACTGCGGCTTGCCATACAGTTCGCGCGACTGCATCGGGATGCCGATCTGCACCACGCGCGGGTGGTCCTTGTACTTGTCGATCTCGCGCAAGGCGCCGACGATGTCGTCCGGGTTGACCCGGATGGTGCCGCGGAACCGCTCACCGTGCTCGGGGTGCTCAAGCCAGCGGGTCACCATCATCGCGTTGTGCGCGGCCGCCAGAGCGGTTCCGAGGTGACGGTCGGGCATGATGCCGCGGGTCATCGGGTGCAGAACCGCGATGTCGACGCCGCGGTCGATGAACAGATGCTGCGCGGCGATGTCGGGATCGGAGCCCGGGTACTGGCGATCGGGCCCCTTGGTGCCCTTGGCGTACTCGCCACCGGGTGCGCCGTACCAGTTCATCTCGTAATCGGGGAAGCCGCGACTGGCGAACGGCTCTTTCAGGAAGTTCTGCCGCAGGTCTTTGTTCGAACCGAAGAAGACATGCACGCTCGCGTCGATAACCGGCGTTCGCGCACTGCCAGGTTGTGCAGGGTTGTTGATCGCCAAGACTGTCCTCCGATGTTCCGTCCGGAAACGAGCTGTGCACACCGCGATGGGCGACGTGCTTTTCACGCCGGACCGTATCGCCAGTCTAGATCCATATTCTTCTATTGCAAGAACATAGTTCTCGGATGACGGCAGGGCTTACGTGCAGGTAGCTGCGGTGCTGGTCGGTCGCCTAGCGGTGAGTTTCCGAGAACGGCCACTTGCCAGAGGAGAATGTCACAACATAGAAAGAGAATGATATTCTCGTCCGGACGTGACAGTGCAGCAGGAGGCGACGGGTGCTACTCGAATTCGATGCCGATCAGCGGCTATGGCAGGAAACCGTGCGCGATGCGGTGACCAAACAGTGCCCGGCCACGCTGGTCCGTGAGGTGGCCGAGCAGGGTGTCGATCCGACACCGCTGTGGCAGAGCTACATCGACCAGGGCTGGACCGAGCTCACCGACTCGGAGAACGCCGTCGAGTTGGCGATCGTGCTCGAAGAACTCGGTCGGGCCACCGATCTGACTCCCTACCTGGCGACCATGACGCAATACGCACCTCTGGCGGGGGATCGCTTCGACGCGGCTCGGGCCGGCACTGCGGTCTACCGCGGTGTGGCGGCCAACCGGGATGCCACCGGCTGGGTGCTGACGGGAACCGCCCATCACGTCCTCGACGGCGACCGCGCCCAGAACCTCGCCGTGGTGACCGACGGTGGTGTGTTCCTGGTCGACGCGGCTCAGGTTTCCGCCAAGCGCAGCGCGGTGTTCGATCCGGTGTTGCACGTGGCCGAGGTGTCATTCGACAACGTTCTTGTCGATGACACGGACCGCCTGCACGTCGACACCGAGAAGGCACACCATCTGGCTCTGACCGGGATGGCCATCACGATGGTCGGCGCCTGTCAGCGGGCGCTCGACCTCGTGCTCGACTATGTGAAGCAGCGGCAGCAGTTCGGGGTGGCGATCGGGTCTTTCCAGGCCGTGCAGCACAAGGCTGTCGACATGCACGTGGCGATTGAGCGGGCCCGCGCGCTGGCGTATTTCGCCGCACTGACCATCGCCGCCGATGACCCGCGCCGTCGACTGGCGGCGAGGATGGCCAAGGCGGCCGCCGGGGAGTGCCAGACCGTGGTGTTCCGCCACGGTGTGCAGTTGTTCGGTGGGATGGGTTTCACATGGGAGAACGACGTGCAGTTTGCGCTCAAGCGGGCCAAGGCCGGCGAGCTGATGCTGGGCGGCGCTGCCGAGCACCGAGGCGTGATCGCCGCTGAGTACCGCACGACCTACAGGGGACTGTAAATGCAGCTGACATACGATTCCGACGTCGAGGAGTTCCGCGCCGAGTTCTCCGCGTTCCTCGATGCGAACCTGCCGTCGGAGGCCGACACCTTGGAGCGGCCTCGTTCGGTCTCGCACATGCCGCAATGGGCCCGCGATTGGCAGCGGCTGCTCTTCGACAACGGTTATTTGCTTCCGGCCCAGCCGCCTGAGTTCGGTGGACGCAACGCTTCGGTGGTGCAGACCTTCGTCCACCTCGACGAGCTGTGCCGTCGCCGGATCTACCACAGCTTCAACCCGCAGGGCGTCAACATCATTGCGGCATCACTGCTGACATTTGGCTCCGACGAGCAGAAGCACCGCTGGGCGGTACCGGTGCTGCGCGGTGAGAAGACTGCCTCGCTGGGGATGAGCGAGCCGAGTGCGGGTTCTGACCTCGCGTCGTTGCGCACCCGGGCTGTCCTCGATGGTGACCATTTCGTCGTCAACGGACAGAAGGTCTGGACCTCGGGCGCGCACGACGCCGATTTCTTGCTGACGTTCGTGCGTACCGACCCGGATGCGCCGAAGCACAAGGGAATCAGCGTGCTGATCATCCCGACGGACACCCCCGGGGTGGTGTGCCGGCCGTTCGCCGACATGACGGGCGAGGAGAACCTCGACTTCAACGAGGTCTTCTTCACCGACGCCCGGGTGCCGGCCGAGAACTTGGTCGGTCCGCTCAACGGCGGCTGGGGAGTGGCCAACGGATCGCTCGGTCACGAGCGCACCATGATGTGGCTCGGTTTCGCCGACCGGATCGACAACATGCTGGCCGACTTCCAGCCCAAGACCGAGCTGGAGCGCGACCAGTACGCCACTACGGTCATGGACTATCAGGCCTTGCGCGCCATGGGATCTGCGGCGCTGGCCAAGGCCTCACGTGGCGAAGCGGACACCGCCTCTGTGTCGGTGCTCAAGCTCTTCGGTTCCGAGGCCGAGCGCAACGCGTTCGAGAACGCGCTGACCGCGGCCGGCCCCGACGGGTTGATCCACCCCACCACGTCGGGCCCGTACGAGCACATGAATCTCGACCACTACTTCGCGAGCTGGTTCGAGCGCTATGCAAGGAGTTTCGGCGGCACCATCGCCGGTGGGACTTCGGAGATTCAGCGCAACATCATCGCCACCCAGGTGCTGGGGTTGCCCCGCCGCTGAGGCGCATGGCGCAAATTCGCGTCGTCATACCTGCGCTGTCACGCTGGAGTGGCTTTCGAGCCCGGGAGTCACTCCAGCGTGACAAATGCGAGGTGATCGATTCGCACCAGTGACGCGGAACAAAACTTAGGTTACAGTCGGCGTGATGTTCACGCTGCGCTTCGATATGCGTGCTCCACATACTCCGGCGACCGAGCTCTACGGCGCCGCGATCGACATGTGCGCCTGGGCCGAAACCCGCGGCGCGGTGATGGCGGTGCTGTCAGAGCATCACGGCACCGCCGACGGGCATCTGGCGGCGCCGCATATCCTCGCCTCGGCGATCGCTGCCCGCACCAGCAGTCTGGCGATTCTGCTTGCCGCCTTACCGATTCCGTTCTGGGATCCGGTGCGCCTCGCCGAGGAGATTTGTGCGCTGGACATCATCAGCCGGGGTCGGGTCTCTTGTGCGTTTGGGATCGGACACCGTACCGAGGAATACGAGCATTTCGGCGTGGACATGAGCATTCGCGGCAAGCTGGCCGACGAGAAGCTGGCGCTGCTGCTACGACTGCTGGCGGGGGAGACCGTCGATCACGACGGCCGATGCATCACGGTGACGCCCATGTGCGCAAGTCCGTCCGGACCGTACCTTCTGATCGCGGGCGGTAGCCGGGCCGCAGCGCGACGCGCGGCACGGCACGGCCTCGGGTTCATCTCGCAGACGGCCACCCCCGGGCTCAAGGAGTTCTACGAGGCCGAATGTCGAGCCAACGGCCACGAACCCGGCGTGATCCAGTTCCCGGTACCGAATACGCCCACCGCGATATTCGTGGCCGACGACCCGGACCGGGCGTGGGATGAGTTGGGTCCCTACCTTCTTCATGATGCACGCACCGCGGCGTCCTACCGACACGGTGACGATACGGTCGCCAGCATCTCCCGAGCCGACGATGTGGCGGCGCTGCGGCAAGCCGACGGGCCGTATCGAATCCTGACCATCGACGAGGCCGCTGGCTACCTCCGGGACGGCAGGTCACTGCCGCTGCTGCCGCTGTGCGGCGGGCTGCCGCCGGATGTCGCCTGGCCGTACCTCGAGCGGGCAGCCGCGGCCGCCCAATCCACATGACCCGACTACGAAGGAGTCGAGAATGCCGACACCCTTGCGGACCGTCGTCTGGGCAACCGGCGGTGTCGGGTCGATCGCGATCGACGCAGTCGCCCAGCGCCCGGATCTCGAACTGGTCGGCGTCTGGGTGCACTCGGCGGCGAAGGTCGGCCGGGACGCGGGTGAGCTGGCCGGACGGGCGCCGCTCGGGGTCACCGCCACCGGCGATGCCGATGCGCTGATCGCGTTGTCTCCCGACTGCGTGGTGTACGCGGCGAGCGGCCCGGACCGCGACGCCGGCGCGGTGCCGGACTATCTGCGACTGCTGAACGCCGGAATCAACGTAGTGTCAACGACTTCGACGGCACTGGTGTACCCGCCGGCGTACTACTCCGCAGAATGGCGAGATCAGCTGGAAGCCGCGGCCAAGGCCGGGAACTCGTCGTTCTATGCGTCGGGCGTATTTCCCGGGTTCGCCTCGGACGAACTGGCACTCATGCTGGCAACCCAGTCGAAGAAGATCGACCGGGTCACGGTGGCCGAGGTGTCCCTCAACGACCACTATCCGGTGGCCGACGTGATGATGGACGGAATGGGTTTCGGGCGTCCACTGGATTTCGAACCGATGCTGAAGACCCCCGGCTTCATCGAGATGGCCTGGAAGGCGCCGATCTATCTGATGGCCGATGCGTTCGGGGCGGAGGTGTCCGAGATTCGCGGCTCGCTGGATCGCCAGATCACCGAGCGTGACATCGAGGTCGCTTTCGGCACTATCCCGGCGGGAACCTGTGGTGCAGTATGCACACGCGCTGTCGGCATGGTGAACGGCCGGGAGGCCATCGTGATCGAGCACATCATCCGGATGTCGCGCGACGTTGCACCCGATTGGCCGGCATCAGAATTCGACGCCACCTACCGGGTGGACATCGAGGGAGATCCCGACATCCACTGCGTGATGAACCTGGGGAAGGCCGAGGGACACGGTGCCGGGCAGGCGGCAATGGCGGCCACCGCGATGCGGGTGGTCAATGCGATTCCCTACGTCGTCGACGCACCCGCAGGATTGTTGAGCTCACTCGACATACCGAATACGTTGCCGCGACACGCCTTCGACTAGGGCGTGTCTGACAAACATTTTGGATGTGGCGGTCCAGACTTGGGGTGTGTCGCGTTTTCAGTTGCTTTCCGATGCTCAGTGGGATCTGATCGCTG